>NZ_JCADBQ010000003.1:0-638100 GCF_059359355.1 Micromonospora sp. ZG13 | reverse complement strand
AGTTCGAGACAATCATGACCCCACCGGCCAGTCAGGCCGCGTGACTGGAACTGTCACCTATCGGTGCAGCAGACCCCTGCCATGGCCAACAGCGGTGGCGGCACACTGGTCTTCGGCGTAACCGAAGCACAGAAGACAGCCACCGGACGCAAGGACACGGGCGAGCTGACTGAGGTCTACGAGCGCGGCCTGCGCAGCGCCGCCGTGACAGCGATCAGCCCGCCGGTCTTCGGGCTCGGGGTACTCCAACTCGGCGAACCGGGCAACCAGTGCGTAGTCGTCGTGATCCCACCCAGTGTCGACGGCCCGCACCTGATCTACAAGAAAGAGTACTTCGGTGCGCCCATCCGCAACGACGCAGACACCGTTTGGATGAAGGAGCGTCAGATCGAGACGATGTACCGAGCGCGCTTCGACGAGCGCCGGCGATCCACCGAGGTGCTCGACAAGCTCTACGCCGAGTCGGCCGCCATGCGCTCACCCGACAGCCCCGCCTGGATCGTGGCAGTAGCGCACCCGCGGCTGCCGTCGGCGCTCACGAACCGGCCAGATCAGACGGCAGCCAGGATGGCGTTCGAGGAGGCGAGCAAGAACGCACTCGTCTACGTCGGACGAGGCAGCCTGCACCCGATCGAGAACGTCGACCGGAACAACCCCCGCCCCGGGCTCCGCCGATGGACGGCTAGACCCATGATCGACGGCGAGAGCCAACGCTGGAAGGAAGCCTGGATCAGCATCCACGACAACGGCTCAGTGAGCCTCGCGGCAGCGGTCGGCGGTCACCGGCGTTCGAGCACCGAG
Organism: Micromonospora sp. ZG13; assembly: GCF_059359355.1. NCBI lineage: Bacteria > Bacillati > Actinomycetota > Actinomycetes > Micromonosporales > Micromonosporaceae > Micromonospora > Micromonospora sp. ZG13. The sequence continues at coordinate 637,299 of NZ_JCADBQ010000003.1, read as the reverse complement.
TACAACGATGACCATGTCGTCGAGTCGCGAGACGTCGAGGTGGCGATCGCAGACTTTATGGGCCTGATCCGTGAGGCCAGCGACCGTCTGGGACTCGGTGAGTACGAGGTCAGGGTCCGGTTCGAGTGGAACAAGACCGAGCGGCTCCAGATCTGGACCACCGACGGGATGAACTTCTCGTACTCGGGCAGCACCGTTCCCCTCGCCCAGTACACGCCCATCGAGGTGACGGTACGAGCAGACGCGGAGTCGACAGACTTTTGCCAGCAGGTCTACGACCTGGCGCTTGACTGCTTGAACCAGGGTGGCATCGCCCACGTGCAGACACTGACCTACCCGGGTCTCCGCTCGTCACGGCTTTGATTTTGGGGGGCGGCCCAAAGGGGCTGGAACCCCTAACCATCTGATCTGTAGCGTCGCCGTCGCCGCTACGGGAGCGAGCCGACTACCGATCGGCGGCTACCGCACGCCCACCGACTCGCACCAGACCGGAATGATCAACCATTGGAGCCTTTCCAAGCTGATCTTGCAGCCCACGGGTGTTCAACCTTGACCCTCTGTTCGGGCGGGTTCCGAAACCACGAGTCAGTTTCAGGCGGAGCCGACAGTTCGGTTCGTTCTTCCGAGCGGGCTGCCATATACGGCCGGTCCAGCTCCATCGAGTACACCGTGCCCCTTACTGTCGGGTGGTGCAGCGATGGGATTCGCTCAATGAGCGGCAGCTTGACCTGCTTCGCCGGATCCACGGCGGCGATGACCTCAGCGGCCCGGACGGCGTGGGGTACCGCCGGTCGGCGCGTGCGCTGCAGGACCGGAACCTGGTGGCGGTGACACGCAAGGCAGGGGTGTGGAGGGCGTGCTCGACCGATGCCGGTCGCTTCTACCTTGAGCATGGTCACCATCCCGATCATCCCGACCACCGTGCTTCCCTCCCGCGGTCCGACGAGGCGCGGGCACCCGGCGGCATCGCCGGCGGCGCTTCGTTGGCGGACCTGCTGCGATCGGCTCGCGACCTGCTCGACCGCCTGCAGCGCGAGGGCGGCATGGTCCGTATCGGGAGTCCCGACAGTGGGACACGGGCCCGGTACCGCCGGATCATTCACGCGTTCAAGCAGCAGGGACTTGCGGGACACCTGGACCGACACCCCACGCGTACGTCTGGAACAACGCGTCGCGCAGATCATCCAAGAGTTCGAGGCTGGCGTCACCGCCGACGAACAGCAACGGCGGGCAGCCGAAGCCGCGCGGGAGAAGGCCGAGGCCGAGCACCGGCGGCGGCAGGAGGAAGCAGCGGCCGAGCGCAGACGGCAGGAGGAGGCCACCCTCGCCCAATGGCACGCCGCGATGGCCGACGCCCGCGTCCGGGCCACGGACAACATCCGCGCGGAAACCTTCCGCAACGCCTGGACCACCGCAGCTGACATCCGCGCGTTCTGTACCGCCCCTGAACAAGCGGCCGAGGGGCGGACCGGCGCCGGCGGGTATCTCGCCAGTTGGATCGCGTGGGGCAGGGCCGCCGCCGACCGGATCGACCCATGCGGCTTTGTCAACCAGACGATGAGTAGCACGGGCGGGGTTCAGCTAAGTGATGTCTCGTAACCGGGTGCAGGCGTTGCCCGTGATCGGCTTGCGGGTCAGCCGGCGAGGGCGATGTTGTGCAGGTAGGCGATGCCGGATGCGGTGGTGGTCAAGGTCCGGGCAGCGCGACGGTAGTCGCGAAAAATTTTGTAGGTCTTGAGTCTGGCCAGGCAGTGCTCGACTCGTGCCCGGATCTTGCGGTGCCCGGCGTTGTAGTCCTGCTTCCAGGCTGGCAGTTCCCTGCCGTCACGGGGTTTGCGGTACGGCATGATCACCTCGGGGTTGCCGCGGTAGCCGCCGTCGGCCATCACCGTCCTGCCGGCGAGTTGGTCGATGATGCCGCTGCTGCGGTACACGATCGTGTCGTTGCGGTTGCCGGGTTGCGGGTCGCCCAGGGCGATGACCAGGCGGGTGTTCGCATCGATCGCCACTTGCAGGTTCGTCGAGTACCGGTAGTTCTTACTCTGAGCTGCGAGCCGGTGATCCCGGGTCGGAATCAGGGTGCCGTCGACGATCGCGACCTGGTCCTTCGGGCGGCGGTGTACCGGCGCCAATGCCAGCAAAGGTCCGATCGTGTCGATGACCCGGTGCACCGCCGAGTGCGAGACGCCGAACAGCGGCCCGAGCTGGCGCATGGTCAGGTTCGTGCGCCAGTACACGGCCACCAGTAACACCCGATCTGACAGGTCAAGAGCCCAGGGCCGACCCGGACGCCCGTCGGCGACGGCATCGCCGCCACGTGCGGCGACCAAGCGCACCAAGCGGCGGAACTGCGCCGGGCGCAGTCCGGCGAACGGGTGGATCAACTCCGGGCGAGAGGCCGAAAACACCTGCATACATCGATGATCGCCCGCCGTCCGAGCTGGACTGTCGCCGGGTCCTGAGACGCCCCTTAAGCTGGCGGTGACGCCGCCGCCAATGAGGGCGGATGCGCAGAAGCGGCGTTTGATGAGCGGGGCGGTGTGATCCCAAAACGGGTGTGGCAGGAGCTACGACGGCAGCCTCGGTGGTTCCTCTGGGTAATGCTGGTATCGACGGGTTGCACCCTTGCGTCGATGTTGATGAGGGGCCCGAACCACGCGTTGGGTGGTCCGGTGTTGTACTTCGCCGTGCTGTGGGGGTCCGGTGCGATGCTCGTGTTATCGGTCGTCCTGATGCTGTTGCGGGGGCGGGACCGGCGCAGGTAACCGGTGGAGCGTGCACGGACGTCCGAAGCTGCTGGATGGACTTGTCGTCCGAGCGGACCGTCACCGGGTTACGAGACATCATTTAGGGTTGGGTTGAGCAGGGATAACTGCGAGGTCCGTGGTAATCGCTCGGAGTACGTCTGCCGTTTCCAGGTCGGGAGTGCCGACGCGGCCGACGGAATGACTGAAGGCTGTTAGCATTGCTTCGGCAAACGGGCTATCGAGCGTCGCGATTCGCCTCCACTCTTGCACCGCGTCAAAAGGGAGCGAATGAACCTGCTCAAAATCAACCAGGAGATCAGGAATGTCGAGGTAGCGTGGTAGATACCTGTAACGCTTTGTACCCCTCAGTGCGCCCGCCAGCTTTTCCTTTCTTATTTTGCCGGTTCGAAAATCGGCAACGACCGGTGAATCTGCAACAGTGTGCGCTCTAGCGAGGCGCACAGTAGACAGGTCGGATCGCAACCGGCCTCCGCCGCCTTCCACTGGGATTAGATCGCACGTCGGCGTAAGGACGAGCCAATACGTGTCCCCGTTCTCCAGCAGAAGGTCGCAGCAGGTCAAATGGTCGACCACCGGCGGGTATAAATAGACATGCGCGGCCGAAGCTTGGTCGACGCTCGTACCGAGCTTACCCTGCAACTTTGTGGAAAGCTCAGCGACTGCGTGCTCCTTCATCCAAGCGGCCAGCCGGTTCACGAGCACCAAGACAAGCTCCTCGTGGTCGCGTACCCCCATCTCATTCCAGTGCTGCGCGACAACGTCTCGCAGAAAGCTTCGGACTTCTCGATCCACTATCTGGCCTAGGAGCCGCGTCACGGTGGGGATCGCGGATGCAAGGGCCTCGCGTACTACGCGTATCTCATCTTGAGTCTCTCCCTTGAGCACCACACTGATAGCGGGAGGCTGCCCAAGATCGCTGACAATTGCTGGCACAGCGGTACGAAAAACAACGGGCACCCAGCGAACGCGGGCCACGCGCTCGTACAAGCGTCTGCCTCGCTCCTCGTCGTCTTGCCCGTGCAGATTCTTCAGTCGCACGTCCAACACGACCAAGTCGTAGGACTCTGTTTCGAGACGCTGCTCGGCTTCGTCGAAGCTATCCAGAACTTCGATTTGCAGAGTATCATCGAGGTCCTCGACGAGGATCAAGGCGAACTCTTCGGCGAGGTCCTTCTCGTCATCGACGATCAATATGCGTTCCCTTGGCACGTCAACCAACCCTCCGCCGAAGTGTGGCACGGAAGGTGGCGCCGCCCAAAGGCCGATCGGACAAAAGCTCCAACTCGCCACCGTAAAAATCTTGTGTGATTGATCCAGCAATGCTCAAGCCGAGTCCCATGCCCTCCGGCCTTGTCGTGAAGTAGGGGTCGAAGATTATGTCGCGGTTGGCCGCGTCGACGCCGGGCCCATTGTCGGCGACTACAATGGTCAGCGATCCGTCGCCCTGCCGGTCAGTGATGATCTGGATCATCCGTTCGCCGGGATCCCGAATGGTGGCCGCCCAGTAGGCGGCGTTTCGCACCAGGTTGACAACAACCTGGATGATGTCGGCCTCATCAACGGTAACCAATTGATCCGTCCCGTCGATGGTCGCAGTCACTCCCTGCTGGTTCAGCTCTCCTTCGATGAGTTCAAGCGCCTTGCGAATTACGGACTGAATCTGCACTTTCTTGGGTCGTCCGCGTTTGCGGCCGCTGAGCGGTTCAATGCTTCGGAACAGACGCGACAGCGCCTCTCGCTGCGTCTGCAGGCCAGATGTGACGGGCTCCAGCGCCTTCTGCAGATCGTCGTCACCAGCCTTCGACAGTCGATCAAGGCGCCGAAGGAGGTAGGAAATTCGAGCGAGAGCCGTGTTGCCCTCGTGCAGAATCACGTCGACGAGAGCCCCAAGGCTTGCCAGCCTAGAGAACCGAGACAGGACCTCCTGCACCCGGCGGACGCCTGCTCCGAGCTCTTCCTCCGCTTCGTCGAGCGCCAGGTTGACATCCGGATCATTCGCCAAGGGGCTGCGTGATACCGCTTGACGAACGCCGTCGAGGCTGAACGCGTCGAAGATGCCTCGCGATCGCCTTCGTTCGTCTTCCTCGGTCTCGCCAGTCCTACGCAAGCTGTATCGCCGCTGCTCGATGAGCGCGATCAGTGCAAGGAGGACCTGCCGTAGATCCTCGTACTGCGGGTTCTCTATCAGGCCGACCCGGTTGGCTTGGTCCCGTAGTTCAGGATTTTGCTCCGCGGTAGTGAACACGAAGCCTGACACCTGGTTCTGTGATAGACGCAGTGTGGGGTTGTTGACGCGACGCAGGTCAAGGTTAAGCCAGTCTGCCCCCTGATCACCGTAGGGCTGCACACGAAAGCCGTCCCGGTAGAGGGCGATGCCCGAGTTACTGCGAATTACTTGCCGCACCTGGCTGACGTTGCCTGTGCCGACCTGGAGGTTGATCAGCTCGCGCAGCGAGCTAGCTTCCAGGTCCCATGCTCGAATGTCGATCTGCAGCAGACCACACGAATTGGCTGCGGTTTTGGCTGGCCGTACAATGGTCTCGATTTGCTCAGGATCGCCGTCGCGGAGAGTCGTCTCGAAGCTCAAGTGAGCCGCGCCATCTTCCTCCACGACCCCGAAGAGTCGATAAGTTGGTGTCGACAGGACAGGAGCGGCTCCGACGAAGCCTGACCTGTCGGGCTGTCCGTCGATGTCGAGGTAGATGGCGAATTCGGGAACGGCCGGTACTTCGAGATCTGAGGGTAGCGGCGGCGGGAGGAGCCGGCTCAGGGCGGCTCGTAGACCGTCTAGTTCTTCATCGGTCCAGTCATGGCGGAGCTGCTGCAGTCGGAGGAGGGTGCCATGGTGCCTCCGGCCGCTTCCAAGGGTCGAAACAATGCTGGAGGTTACAGCATGGTCGGTTCTGAGTGATCTCTCTAATTGGTCCGCCTCCGCCTCGACACGGCTGAAAATTAGCTCGGCCTCGCCGTCCGGCCCAAAATAGCTAGGGGGACCGACTTCCCATGTAAGAGGAACTTGGTCAAGGTAGGCGTCATTCTCAGTGAAGCGGCCCCAATCGATTATGACGCGTATCTCGTTATCATCTGCGCGGCGGGTCACCAGTGTTGTGGTGTTCGCGATCCTCGCAGCGGCAAATCTACCCAGGCCCTTGGCGCCTAGTACCCGGCGATTGCCGCTTTCACTGAAGGTATTCTTCAGCCGGTGTGCGGTTGCGATCTCAAGCCAGGACCCGCCGACGGTGGCCTCGGACATGCCGTGTCCGTCATCCCAGACCTCGACGGAACCTAGGCCCCGTGACAATGGGCCCACGAATCGGATTACGACAATGGAAGCATCGGCATCGTAAGCGTTCTTAACCAGCTCGGTTAACGCGACCCGGTCGCTGGGAATCAAATCTTCACCGAGGTGCTGCATGAGACGGGCGCGGGGTCTTAGGAAGCCGTTGATAGCCACGAAATCTCCTCACGTGGTGCCGCTGCAGGCCTGCCGCAGCCTGGCATACTCGAGATCATATGTTTCCCGGATGATCCTGACCGCTGCCTGACGAGGCAATGCCGTGGCTTGCTGCTCGAGGTCGCCCGCGACGAGGTGTGGGCAGGATTACTTGGCATCGACGACCAGCGCGTACGGATTGGTCTTGTCCACCGTGACCCAGTGCATCAACTTGCCACCGGCCGGCACTGTGGTAGTTGGGGTGACCAAGTGGAACCCGATCGTTACTTTCTCGTCTTCGATGGCTTCGCCCTCACTACCGGAGAGGCTGCCCTTTTCGGCGGTTGGGTAGAGGATGATCGCTCCGGTGGAGTCGCCCCTGAGCGCGTCGGCTACGGGATCTGGGGCCGGCGTGTCCAAACCAGCAATCCTCATTGCTGCGTTCCGGTGCCGTTCCTCGCTGAACACTCGGAATGAGGCACTGGACGAGGTGCGTTGGCGTTCGAAGATGCTGAACGGTCCCTGCCCGGCGACGAGGCGTCGTGTGGTGGATCTAGTCTGCTGGGGCAGGAGCACGACCCACCGTGCGAGTTGGTCGTCGCTCAGGCGACGTAGCCAGGCGAGTTCGGGTTGGAAGGTGTCGTCAGCCAGCCACTTGAGGTTACCGAGCACGTCTAGAAGTGCTGTGTGACTGACGACTGCCACCCCCGCCTCGTAGGTGGTTTTGGCGCCCGGCACCGCGAATTCGACGGACCGGTGGGCCGCGGCAGCGAGCAGGGGTTTCCACTGATCGAGGTTGTGCTTCATCTTGCTCGCGACAGAGGGGAAGGCCACGGGTTCCATGGGCTGGCCGGGTGAGCTCTTTAGTACGAGCTTGGCGTTCCACATCTTGTTGCGGCCGGTCGGGCGCAGGTCCGGTCGGTGCTGGGCGATGAGAGGCGGGATCTGCCGCGGGGTGAGCTGCTTCGTCCCGTCGGCCGGGGCCGCATACTGGCGCAGTTCGCGTCGGAGGAAGTCCTCGTCGCGGCAGGCAGCTTCGAACATATCGTGCAGGTCCGACGTGGTGTAGAGGCGAACCAGGTCTCGATAGCCGGGTCGGAAGCCGAACCACCGGCCCATCTGCATGAGCGTGTCGACCTGTGTCGTGGCGCGTCGGTAGTAGGTCACGGTAAGCCCTTCCACGGTGAAGCCGCGGGCGAGCTTGTTTCCACCGACCAGGATGCGCCAGATCTCGCGCTTGTCGAAGTCGAGGCTTTCCTGCTGCCTCTCAAGGTCGGTGTCGCTGTTCACGACGATGACCGGGCTGCCGTTGCGGTCGGCAGGGCTGATGAGTCGGAGTGCCTCGCCGATGTCGTCGCGCAGGTCGTTGAAGTCGGCCGGAGTGAGCAGTTCAGGTGCCTGTGCGCGGGACACGGGCAGGATGTCGGTGAGGTACAGGTCGCGTAGCCGGGTCAAGCCGCTGGGCCGGTAGTAGCCGGCGGTGTTCCACAGGTGGCCGATCAGCTCGGCTGTCTGCCGGTGGGAGTCCTTGCCCATGGCCTCGTGGACGAGCATCGTGTGGTGCCGGTAGGTGGTTCCGTGTCGCTGGCGGTACAGCTTGACGGCGCCGGTGAGGACGAACATGTCCATTGCGCGGCGCAGTTCGCCGTCGTCGGGTTCGTCGCCGAGGTACCGCACGTGTGCCCGTTCCTTCGACGTCAGGAGAGGACGCTGCTCCAGGGGTAGTTCGGCGTCGAAGTCGTGGAAGTCCTCCGCGCCCATGTAGCCGTCGGGCCGCGGCAGGGAGATGAGGAAGTCGCGGGGGAAGATGTCCTCGACGTCGGACGGGTCGATGAACACGTTGGCGTAGGGGGTGGCGGTGTAGCCGACGTACTGGGCGCGGGGCATCATCCGCAGCAGCTGCCCGATGAGGCGGTTGATCGCGGTGCGCTTCTTGCTGTCCTCCTTCCACTTCTTCGGGCTGACGGTGTTCACCGACGCCTGGTCCGACTCGTCGTCGATGATGAGGACCGGTACCTCACCGAGGCGTTCGCTGATGCGGCCCAGGTCTGCTACCAGCGACTCGAGAACGGAGGCGTTCTTCTTGGCGACAACGAGACGAGCGTCGCTGGTGTGTAGGTTCGCCGGGTCGAAGAACTTCCGGTTGCGCTCTCGTCCCCTGAACTCGAGCGCGGAGAAGCCCATCTTGAGCCGCCGGTAGTCGCCGGCGTGGTTGCTCAGGCGATGGATGTCCGGGTACCCGGCGTCGGACGGCCGTCCGCCGTGGCGGACGAAGCGGTCGCGTTTCCAGTCCGGGTCGTCCTGGTACTCGTGGGCCTTCTGGTCGTGGGGGGAGATCTCCCGCTCGATGTTCTCCCGGCCGCAGAGTTCGATGTCGAGACGTCGCTGGGTCTGGGCGCGGAGCATGTTGGTGGTGCCGGTGAGCACGATGACGAGTCGGTAGCCAGCGTCGATGGCCTTGGCTACGACGCCGGTGAAGTTGGCGGTCTTGCCGCTCTGGACGTAACCGACCACGAGGCCCTTGGCCTGGTACGCCACAGGTCGGGTCGGGTCCGAGAGGCGGCGGACGACCTCCTCGGTGGCCTTGTCGAGGTCGGCAACGGCGTTGGGGTTGCGCCACTTGTTGAGCAGGTAGCGTTGGTAGTGGGCCCAGTAGAAGCTGCGTTCGGTGCGACGTTGGGGGGTGCGCCACTCCTCCCAGTCGTCGGCGATGACGATGGGACCGTCGGCGGCGGCGAAGGGAAACAACTCGGCGAACAGGGCCGCAGTCGCCTCGTCAACGCCGAGGGCGGCGACAAGCGCCGCTCGGCGTTCGACGGTGTTGTGGCTGGTGCCGCCGGTCCACGGGGCGCCGCTCTGCTCGTGGTCCCAGGCGGCGAGGGCGTGGGCGAATTGCTGGCGCAGGGCGTCCTCGGGGCCGGCGTCTCGGAGGTGGTTCAGGAGGGCGGACCCGTCGGCGAGGCCGGGGGCGTCGCCGCCCAGCATGGATGCCAGGGTGTGCAGCGGCTTTGGTCCGGGACGCTGCATGGCGTCGAGGGCGGCGCTGTAGGCGGTGGTGACGGTGTCGCTCATGGCAGTTCCCGCTGTCCCCTCGTGAGTGCGTCGGTGAGGATTTGCGGCGTCGGGTCACCGCTTCGTCCCGTCAGGTCAAGGCGGTAGCGGACGTCGGTCACCTGGGTGGCATCGACGCCGGCGTCGGCGAGGAGGCGGGGGGTGAGGCGGGGGAACGCCCGGTTCACGCGGAACGCCTCGGGTGGGGTTCGTAGACGCCACCGGCGCTGGCAGGTGGCCGAGTAGCGGTCTCGCCAGCCGGAGCCGCGGAGCAGGTCGTCGAACGCGACGCGGTGGGCGGTGGACGGCAGCTGGCCGCGGACACTCGTGACGAGGTCCGGTAACGTGCGGCCCGTACTGCCGGCGGCGGTGATCTGCAGGGACACCAGCCAGAGTTGCCGTTCGCCGGTCTCGACCAGCTGGGTCAGCGAGGAGATCCAGTGGGCGCGGCGTTCGGAGATGGTGGTCTTGACCTCGACGTCATGGTCGGGGAGCCCGAAGTCGTGCTCTTCGGCCTGTCCGCCGCGCCAGGATGCGAGGGCGGTGCCTGGCCCGACTGCCTGTGTGAGGCCGGCAAACAGGATCAGTTCCCCGACGAGCCCTGTCTCCTTCTCCTGCGAAAGGACGTCCTCAGTCTGTAGGAGGTGTCCGAGGCGGCGCAGGGTCTCGGTCAGTGCGGCGGTCAGTGTCTGTCGGTCGAGTTGGACGCGGTCGGCGACGGCGCACAGCAGCGGGTAGGCATCGACGAACAGCCGGGGATCGGTGACGGCGACCTCGATCATCCGCTGCCCGTCATGATGCACGGCGCGGACGGTGAGGTGTTCCAGTCCGGCTGGTGCAACCTCGTGGGAGGTTGCGGGTCCACGGAGTCCGACGCGGCTGGCGTGGGGGTCGACGAAGAGCAGCAGCCGTGGTGATCCGGGGATCGGATGGTCGATCGGGACGCTGCTTCGGAGGTAGCCGGCGAAGCTGTCAGCGCTGAGGTGGCGGTCGGCTGGCGCCGTCATGAGCGAGCCTCGAAGGTAGACCTCTCCGCCTTCGCTGCGGCGGTGAGGACTTCCTGCCAGAGGTCGATGTTGTCCTTGTCGCGTGCACCGAAGTGTGCGCCCTCGAAGACATTGCTGGCGAGCAGAAACAGTAGGGCCTTGAGGACTGGTGCGTCGTTGGCGCCGCCGCGTCGTCCGCCCAGCAGGGCCCGCCGGTATGCCTGGTTAAGCCACAGCGTGCTGGTTCCGCGGTCGAATTGGAGGAACGTGTCGGTGTTGAACCGCCTCCACTGGATGTTGAAGGGTTCAACGGGGAGGAGGGGCAGCTCGTTTCGGATCTCTCGGGACACCTTGGGGTGGAAGCCCTTGCCCGGAGGGAGCACAGCCTTGCGTCGCGCGGTGGTGCGTCGATTGGCGCTGACCCATGCCGTCTCAGCAGCCTGGAGGTAGTCGGTGATCGTGGTGCCGTCCTCGGCGCGTGCCCTGGCGACGGCTTGGGCGAAGCGGGGGCCGGCCGATACACGGGACTTCTCGGGGTTCATGGCGAACAGGCCTGCTTTGTCTCCGTCGATGTCGACGCAGACCCGGGCAAGCTGGAGCCGGGGATCGGGTGCGTGGATGCCCTCCCAACCGCCAGCGTGCAGGAGCCGTCCCCGGCGGTAGAAGTAGAGCCCCTGTCGCATCTCCGCCCCACCGGGCAGTCGGTACTCAGGCGAGTTGGAGCGGCGTGGCCAGATGTGGCAGCGCAGGAGCAAGTCCGTCTCCCCCGTCTGGACCTTCAGGTCCTTCGGCCAGCCGAGCAGCGTGTCCGGGTAGGCAAACGGGTCGAGGGGCGCGACCCGGTGACGGACGCCGACGCCAGCCGCCACCTCCTCGACGTCGATCACGATCTGGATGTTGCGGTGGGCGAGGATGCGGTGAAAGGTCAGGCCTAGGTGGCCCTGCAGGTGCGAGATGGTTCGGCTGAGGAACTCGTCGATCTGCTCAGGGTCGTCGGACGACGGCAGGCCGTTTACCTGGTCCCAACGGATGACGGTGCCCGACGCGCTTGTGGAGAGCATCCAGTTGCGGTCGAGTTCGGCGGCAGCGAACGCACCGGGGACGATCTCGCAGGTGAAGTCGCGCCTGCCGGACGCGAGTTGCCAGCGTCTCCCCACGGCCGGGCGTCCGGCGGCACGGGATAGCACGGTGAGGCTGGCAGCCTGGCTGAACGAGGCGGCTTTGAGACCGACGCCGAAGTGTCCGAGGTCGTCACCGGTGTAGGTGCGCTGACCACCGATGGTCATCGCGGCGTCGATACGGTCCGGCTCGATGCCGCGGCCGTTGTCAACAACATAGAGCCCGACCAGCTGGGTGCCGCGTTGGACGAAGCGGACCAGGACCTTTGTGGCACCGGCGTCGATGGAGTTGTCCACCAAGTCGGCGAGGGCGGTCTCCAGGGAGTGGTTGCGGCCCAAGGCGTCCATAGCCCGCGGGTCCGGCGGTAGCTGCACCGCTCCCTCGGTGGGGACCTCCTGAGACCAGAGGGACATCGACGCTCCAGTGGGTGGTAGCCGGTGGTGAAGGCGGAACTGTCAGAATCCGTTGACGGGACGGAATCCGCGGCGTCGGGCGTGGCGCATGGCCTCTAGCGCGCCGCGCAGGTGCTTGCCGGCAGGGTCCCAACCCTGGTGTAGGGCTTGGGCGACCTCGGTCGCCGACCGCCGTTGTTCCTGGCTGAGGATCCCCGTGGCGGCGCCCCAGGCGGTCAGATCGCTCCAGTCAGCACCGGTGGTGCGCCGGACCAATTTCAGGTCGTCGCCGTAGGTGTCGATGTCGGCGAGTTCTGTCTCCAGTGGTGGCGGGATGACCCAGTCGAGTTCGCGTACCGCTGTCCAGCACTCCGGTCGCTTGGTCCACTCGCCCACGTTTGTACGGCCCTCGGGCGGCGACGTGATGATCTTCTGTACGAGCGGGCACAGGTCGGTTATTGCGTCTTGCAGCGTGGAAGTGAGGTCCTGGTTGCGCCAGATACGGTCGAGGTCGATTCTCTGGCTGGTCGCGTGGGCGAGCTTTGCGACGGTGTAGGTGACGATGTTGGCCTTGTAGCCACCGAAGTTCTGTTTGGCGACGAGCTTGTCGACCTTCCTGAACAGGATCGCCTTGGCCACTAGGTGCCGGCAGTACTGCTTGTCCACGACCGGTGGCTGCTCGTCGAGACGCTGCGAGAACAGGGTGAAGTTCTTCTCCGCCCCGAGGCTGACCAGGTGCGGTTCCATACCCCAGGAGTGTTCGAATTTGGCGAGGTCGGACTTGGTAAATTTCTGGGCTGATGGGTTGGCGGCCTTGAACACCTTCTGTCGGGCTGGTGTCCCTTCACGAGTGAGAGCGTTGGCGTACTGACCCCGAGCCCGTTCGTAGAACCAGTGGGTGTCGTGGGGGTGAGCGGGGCTGGGTGGTGCCCACAGGGTCCGCATGATTCGCTCGACGTCGACGTGGAAGGCGCTGTTCGCCTTCAGGTCGGAGGCGGTGACGCGGTTCTGGGTGTTGGAGTAGGCGGAGATCTGCGGAACAATGTCGTCGAGCCGGTCCGGCGAGACAACCGTCAGCTTCATCTGCACGTGCGCGGCACCGACGTCGACCTTGTTGCGGTGGGCGTGGTGGATGGTCGCGGTGGTTTGCCCTCCGTTGACAATCTGAAGGTTGTGGATGCGGCGGATCATCCGCTGATCGGACGTCGTGTCGTCGAACTCGACCTTGGAGGCGGTGGCTGCGATCCCGTTGTTGTATGCGAGGAACCGCTCGGGGTTGCTCTTCAGGGTGTCCAGGATCCCTCGGTTGACCGCCCCGCGTACCTGCAGAAAGGAGCGGACGTTCAGCTCCAGTAACCGAGCCCCGTGGGCCGAGTACAGCTCGGCCAATCCGCTGGCGGGCACGATGGCCAACAGAACCGAGTAGTCCTCGTCGGTCCGCGGGGTCGCCAGGCAGGGCAGCCCTTCCGGGAACTCCGCAACGATCGGTTCGGCCTTACTTCCGGAGGTCGACCAGTTGGCCAGACGTCGCAGGTCCCACAACTCGCGGCTCACGTGTCGGCCCTCGAACAGCATCGGCGCGATGCTGTCGCGGACCACGCTGCGAGCGTTGGTGACCAAAACCAGACGCACCGACTCGACTCGACCGAATCTCTCGCTGACGGCGGCACACATGCCGGCCACGTCCGAGGAGCGGTCACGCCTGGTCAGGCTGCCGGCGACACAGCGGGACAGGAAGTTTTCCAGGCGTTTGAACGCCGCCTCAACCTCGGCACGGCCGATCTTGTGGTCGTCGTCAGCTCTGGGGCTGTAGTGGGTGAGGAACAGGTCCAACGACCGGTCGTCGGACGCGGCACCGTACCCGCTGATCTCCACACCGTGGTCCTTGAAGCGCACCGCCACGGCATCCTCGGTGTGTCCGTCGGCGGCCAACTGGTCGAGCATCAGCTGGGTGAATGCTTCTTGAAGGTCGCAACCCTCGATCTCAGCCTGGGCCCTGACGTCCTCGATGAGGCCGTGTGCATAGGCGCTGACATCCGGCTCAGCCATGTGTACCCCTGTGCCGCAGGACGCGGGCTCGGCACGACGGGCCGCACATCCCGGGCGGACTTGTGAGGGGCATGTAGTTCTCCGGAGGATTACTTGGTAAGTGACGTGACTGTTCGCGCCGACTCGGTTGCGTGATGGCACCAACTCTCCACGATAAGGACAGGACCGACAAGACCCGGCGGGTGAGTCGTGATCACCTCATCGGTCCTGTTCCGGGCCCACACAGTCACCTGGGGCGCGAGCGGAGCTTAAAAGAGTTTCGCGCGGCAACCCGTTAGGCGGGCAGCCAGGCGTGACGACGCGGGACGGCCAACGCCGGGCGTCGGACCGCAGAGGTAACCTGCGCAGTGCGTTCTGACGATCGGGGAGGTGACACGGGTGACGGACGATACCGTCGACCGACGTCGGGCAGGCTATGGCGTCAAGCTCGTGCGCGGCCCGTTCGTCCGTCTTGCGCCACACGCCGAGGCGTGCGGGGACGACGCCGAGTTCCTCCGTTTCGCCGCAGCTTGCCGTGAGCGGGGTGAGCGGCTGGCGGCGGACCTGTTCAGTGGTGCAGGTGGCCTGAGTCTGGGCCTCACGGAGGCCGGGTTTCGTGTGGTCCTGTCGGCCGACCGCGACCCAGAGTCCGTCGAGACGCATCGTCACCACTACCCGGGCCTCACCCTCGACTGCGACCTGGGAGAGTCCGCCAACGTCCGGCGGATCGCCGATCTGGTGAAGGAGGCGGGGATCGAGCTGCTGGCCGGCGGCCCACCGTGCCAACCCTTCTCCCGGGCGGGCCGCTCACTGATCCGTCACCAGGTCCGTCACGGTCTCCGCCCGGCGCACGACGAACGCCGGGACCTCTGGCGCTCGTTCCTGGAGGTCATCCAGCTGGCCAGACCCGCCGCCGTGATCATGGAGAACGTCCCCGACATGGCGCTCGATCGGGAGATGTTCATTCTCCGCACCATGGTGCACGAGTTGGAGTCGATCGGTTACGCGGTCGAGGAACGGGTCGTTGACACCCTGCGCTACGGCGTACCCCAGTTCCGCCAGCGGTTGATCCTGGTTGCGCTGCGAGATGGAGTCGCCTTCGACTGGCCGACAGAGGTACCGGACCGGGTGTCGGTGTGGAACGCGATCGGCGACCTACCCGAGGTCGAGGGCGGCTGGAGGCCCGAGGGCGGCGCCGACGGCTGGTCAGACTACGCCGGTCCCGCTTCTGCCTTTCAGAGGCAGATGCGTCGCGGTGTTGCACGAGCGGACACGGGCAAGGTCTTCGATCACATCACCCGACCCGTACGCGAGGACGACCAGCGAGCCTTCGACATGATGGACGCCTGCACCCGGTACTCAGACCTACCGGAGGACGTCAAGCGCTACCGCGACGACATCTTCGACGACAAGTACAAGCGCCTGAGCGAGGACACCTACTCCCGCACCATCACCGCGCACATCGCCAAGGATGGCTACTGGTACATCCATCCCCGACAGGACCGCACACTGACCGTGCGTGAGGCCGCGCGGCTACAGACCTTCCCCGACTGGTTCCGCTTCGCCGGCCCACCCACGGCCGCGTTCCGCCAGATCGGTAACGCCGTACCGCCGGCGCTCGGCACCCAGCTTGGGCGCGCCGTCATGACAGCGCTGGACGCCTCAGAGCCAGTTGCCTACCGCAGCCGCGACATCGCCCAAGCCCTCGCGACCTGGTTCGACGACCTCGGCGAGCTAGCCCTCCCGTGGCTGTGCGCCCGGACGCGGTGGCAGGTCATCTCCGCGGAGATGCTTCTCGACCGGGCAGCACCCGAGCAGGTCCGAGTCCTCTGGTCACTGCTCGAACGATGGGAGCAGCCGCAGGACACCGTCGACGCCGGCGACGAACTCGTCGAGATCGGGCGGTGGATCAACCGGGAGCACCGCGCCGAGCGGCTACTCGAACTGGCGCGCACGCTCACCTCGCAACCGGACCTGCTCGACGACGACAAGATCCACAACCTTCGCGGGGTCGACGCCTCGGTAGTCGACCTCGCCGTCCTCGCGATTCCAACGCGCGACGAGGACAACGCGGAGGAACCCGTGCTCATCACCAAGGGCACCCACCGCGTCGCCGCCCGCTTCACCGGCGAGCACGTCGAACGCAGCCACAGGATGACCGCAGGGCGTCTGGCCATCGCCCGAATGATCGGCGATGACACCAACGCGCGGCGGGCACACCTTGGCCTGATCGAGCTAGCCACTACCGTCTGCCGCCCCACCGACCCTGCCTGCTCACGCTGCCCCGTCAACAAGGCATGCAGCGAGGCAGCCAAACGGGGTAGTCGGACCGACCGGCAGCCGGTGGTCAGTCCCTGAAGCCGAGCGCGGCGGCGACGTCAGGGGCTTCAGCCCGCAACCTCTCCCCGATGCGTTGCAGGGCCGCGTACTCACCCGCACGCATAGCAGCTGCTCGCAGCGCCAAGCCGACAACCGGCATCGGCGGCGTAGCCCCAGACGCCTCGCTGCGAGACAGGGCGGCCAATTGCTCGGAGGCCACCCTCAAGCCGCCCTCGGAGGCACTGCGCGAGTTCTTTCGGTAGGCGTCGTCTGCCCGCATACACAGCTCATGCACCGGACGTTCGAGCAGCTGACGCAACTGCGGCGGCATCGCCACCCTGATCTTCGCCACGTTGATGTTGAACACCACGTCAAGATCCGTGTCGAAATCCAGCGCCGCCCGCGCGAGCTTCGTGTGTTCGTCGATGCCTCGCATGCCGTTCCAGCCGCCCCACTGGACCAGCCGCTGGGCACGGTAGACGTACAGGCCCTGCTGACGGTTCCAGTTCAGTGGGCCCGAGAGCCGCTCGAACTCCGCCTGCGACGAGAACTGGTCGCGGGACGGCAGGACGTACCGCTGCAATGACACCGTGCCGGTGGCCTCACCGACGGTCACCTCGAAACGGAGCGGAGGAAGCATCTCCCGTGATGGCTCGTTCGGGGCGAAGGGGTTCCACGGCCGAACCTTCTCGCCGTTGACCGTGATCACGAGGCCGCCGCCGACCTCGCCCTCAAGAAAGCGGTGGAAAACCGTACCCAGGTGGTCAGCCGTCCTGCCCGCCAGTGCCTCCAACCGGCGACGCGCCCAGCCGCCCTCTGGCTTACGTTCGGGCAGAACGCGGTCGAGTCCGCGCCAGAGCACCACGGTGCCCCCCGTGTCCGCCACCGTCTCGCGGGCCTTGGCGACCTGCTCGTCGTTCGCCGGTTCGGCGACGACCCAGTCATCCACCTCGGCGATGAGATCGAGGTCGATCATCCGCGACACGGTGCGGGCCGTGGCCGCCCTCCTGCGACTGACCACCGTCAGGGACCGACACTGCGACAGAGAGGCGGTCTTCAATCCCAGCCCGTACCGGCCGAGGTCGCCGCGACCGTAGTCGCGCCGGCTTCCGTAGCGCAACGCCTCCAACAGGCCGTTGGCGCTCATACCCTCGCCGTCGTCGGCGATCATCACCCACGACTCGGATCCGTCGAACACGATGTCGATCTCGACGCGACTCGCGCCCGCGGCAACACTGTTGTCCACCACGTCGGCCACGGCGGTCGGAAAGTCGTAACCGATGTCGCGCAGCGAGTCGGTCAACCGCGCAGCAGACGGCGCCACGCTGTACAGGTTCCGAGCGCTCACGACGCCTCCTCCGGTCGAAAACGATGACGGGGACCAGGATGTCATACTCTCCCGCCAGTCACACCGTCGGACGCACACCAGTTCGACGGCAACCAACCCGTGACCGGCAGTCACACGTGCGGCCGCCGGTCAGCCGGGCTCGGACCAGCCTCCGGAAGCATGGAGCGGCCACGGCCCATCCGACATGCAACGGTGGGTCCAACCCGGGCGGCGGACCAATGACAGAAGCGGGCCGCAGGGGGACCGGGGCGCACGCCGCCGACCCTAAGACGGGGGTACGACCGGCGCGATGGATCGAACGACCAAGGCTCTGATGTGCCTCGCGGCGGCCCTAACCGGCTCGCCGCGCTGCAGGTAAAGGAGCACACTCCGGCTCACGGGCGGCGGCAGGGAGGTTAGTTAGGGGCGGAACGCCGGCCGGGTGAACGGCGGGCGACCGAACCCGCAGGAAGGGTGTCCGGACATGACGGGTCACGCACCACATCAGCAACCCGGCGTGCCGCCTCACCTGCCTCTCGGCGCACCTCGCACTCCCACACCCTGACCACTCGCCAGCCGTCCCCGACCAACTCGTTGTCGACCCGTTGGTCACGCTGCCTGTTCGTCTCGATCTTCGCCGCCCACCTGTCTGCGTTGGGACCTCGGAACCGGGATGGCCCGTGCTGAGGACATCCGTGCCAGAAGCACCCGTCGACGAACACCGCGACGCGCGGGCCCGGAAATACGAGGTCCGGCCGGCACCGGTTGAACAGGGTTCGGCCCAAGCGATATCGAAGGCCGAGAGCGTGCACGGCGCGGCGCAACGCGACCTCGGGTGCGGTGTCCCGTGTGCGGCGGCCCCGCAGGTGGCTCCCCTCGGTCGTAGCCACCCAGGGTCTTCCCGAAGCGCTACCCGGCGGCGGGAAGCCACCATCGCCGTGGTTCGTCATCACACCCCAGCCCGACCATATCCGCACGAGCACCGGCGGCTCTTCACCTCGCCGCGTCACCACCTGAACCTTGGTCAGAGATCGTGTCCCGTCGCCCGACGGTGGTGAAGAGTCTCGTGCCGCCAACAGCCATCGATGATCTCGCACCTCGCATGCGTCCTGTACGCATCCCCGCCGTCGCTCTCGTCGGGCTCGGCGTGCCTGTCACAGGCGCGGTGCCTGTGCCCCACGACCGCTGCCGGGACCCGTCGAAGGCGACAGCCTAATCGCAGCTCACTTTCGTACCGTCACCGGACAGGACTCCACGAGCGGCTACTCCGTGCTTCGCACTGCACGACGGCCAGCGGCAAATGTGACGTCGAACATCAAATCCTCCCCTCTCCCGCGAGCGGCTGCTTGGTCATGACTGCCCACCTAGAGGGGGTGCAACCCGCTGGGCCACGCCGCCTCCCGCCGCTGGTGCAGTTCGTTGAACAGATGGCGGCCCGGTTACCCATCGGCGGGCATCGAAAGCGTGCTGCCGGTCCCGACGCCGATCGTCGCTTGCTGAGAGTGGTTCGTGGGTGACGTGAATATGATCCTCATGTTTGACTGGATCTATGCGGGCGGGGGAAGCGCGGCTGGCAATCGACTGTGGAAGCCTGGGTACGACTGCGGCGGTGGCATGGTCGGACGGCAGTTGGACGCCACTGCTGTTCGACGGCGAGCCGGACCTGCCGAGCGCTGTGCTGCTCGCCCCTGACGGTGCCATGCTGACCGGTCATCAGGCGTGGCAGGCGGCCGCGAGCGTCCCGGACCGGTTCGTTCCGGCCCCGCGTCACTCACCTGACGAGCACCGCCTGACCATCGCCGACACCGAGGTGGACGGCGTCGACCTAGTGGCCGCGACGCTGCGCCGCGTCGCCCATGAGGCGTACAACGCGGTCGGGGCGCGGGTGGAGGATGTGCGGCTGGTGGTGCCCGCCGGGTGGGGGCCTCGACGGCGCACCTGGTTGCGGCAGGCCGCTCATCGCGCGGGTCTGGCGCAACCGCGACTGGTCGAGGCGCCGGTCGCTGTCGCCGAGCATCTGCTCGCCACCGGCGTACAACTGCCGGTCGGATCCTTCATCGTGATCTGCGACGTCGGAGCGGGGGCGGAGGTCACCGTCCTGCGCCGGGGCCCGGCCGGATTCGAGGTCCTCGCCACCCTGGCCGACCCGGCCGCCGGAGGCACGGCAATCGACGACGCCATCATCATGGCCCTCACCGCCCACGACGGTCCCCACGACGGGAACGGCGGCCAGTGGGCTCTCGCTGCCAGCGTCCGGGCCGCGAAGCACGCCCTGACCGACCACGCCGCGGTGACTCTGCCCCTGCCCGACGCCTCGGCCACGGTGCTCACCGTCGGGCTGCTGGAACAGGCCGCTCATCCTGTCCTACAGCGCGTCGCGCACCTGGCGGCCGAGGCGATTGCCGCAGCGGAAATCAGTGTGCACGACCTCGCCGGCGTGTACTGCGTGGGCGGTGTCGCCCGGTTGCCGCTGCTGCGGCAGGTCCTCGCCGACGCGGTGCCGGTGGCCCTGACCGTTGTCCCGGAGCCGGCGATGGCGGCGGTACTTGGCGCTGCCGACGTCGGCGCCACCAGCCCCGGCGCGGCGGCGGTACCGCCGGTGCCGCCGGTGCGGCGCGCCGTGGCGATCGCGGTGCCCGGCTTCGCATCGCTGGGCCTGGTCTCGCAGTTCCTGCTCACGCCGGAGTGGAACGGCACCATGATGTACCGGTCAGCGGTGCTCAACTGGGGTGAGCTCGCGGTGGCGGCGGTGTTCGCGGTGATCGCCAGCCTTGGCGCCGGCACCGTCCTCGGCTCGGGGTCGCCGCCCGGACCAGCCTGGCGGCGGGACCATTGCTGAACCCTGGCTCGCAGACCGGCACCGGGATCCTGGCGTCAGCGTCCCTCGGCGTCGCCATCGTCGGCATGTACGCCGTGGTCGGCAGTCTCTATATCGGTGATCCCGTCGCGGGATTCCTGCGGTGGTCGCTGCTGCCGGTCGCCCCGATCGTCGCCGCTGCCGCGGTGATGGCCCTCGTCGCGGCCCGGCAGTGGCGCACGCCGGTGGGCGGTTGGTCGCAGATGCTCGCCTTTCCGACCGGGTCGGTGATCACCGCCGGACTGGGCATGGCGATGATCCAGTACTCGCTGACCGCCGACCGCTGGCCCGACATGGTGGTGTGGATCGACCTCGCCGGTCGTGTTGGTGGCCTGCTCCTCGGCGTTGGAACCATCATGGCGGTGGTACCCCAGCCGATTCTGCGGCTGATCCTGGGCGCACCACTGGGGGTCATCACCGCCGCGCTGGTCAGCAGGCCGGCCTCGGGGATCCTCGGGGTCATCTACGCCATCGCGGTGGCCGCATGGTGGCTGCGTCAGCTGCGGACATGCATCTTGCCCGGCAGAGTTGGTCGACCGCTGCGATGAGCCTGTCGGCCACGGCACGCTGCCGCGTCCACGCGAAGGGGTGGCGGGGGTGAGCTGACCCCGCCGGGCGACGGGCATCGCGCTCGTACTGTTGGTGCTGGCGGCTCCGCCATGGGTGCTGGCCACCGTCGTCGGGCCGCCGCTGCCAGGATGGCCGACCGGGGCGCAGTTCCGGGACTGGATCGCGGACCCGCTGACCCCGCAGGCACTCACCGTCGGACTCACCGCCCTGGCATGGCTGCTCTGGCTGGCGGTGGCCTACACGATCGCGGTGACGGCTGCCCGTCGGCTACGGGCCGGGGCACGCTGGCTGCGCCGCCTGCCGCTGCCCACGCCGTGGCAGGCCGCTGCGACAAGTATGGCCGGCGCCGCCGCCCTTACGACCGCCCACGCCCACGTTCCCGCCTCCGGGCTGCCGGACGTGCCTCTCCCGGCGGCCACGGAGGGACCCCACCAGCTCCCCTCCGACGTGACAGTTCGGGCCGGCGAAGGAGTGACGGTTGCCGGGGGCTGGCTTCCCGACGAGACCGCCCGACAGGTCACTGCCGCAGCAGCCCTGGTGTGGCTGCGCCGCCGTCGCGCCTACCAACCCGGCCGCGATTCCGGCGATGCCGCACCGCTGACGCCGATGCCGGACACGGTGGACGCCGTGCGGGCAGCCGTCGTCGACCGCCAGCCGCCACCGTCCACCACCAAGGCCGCAGTGCCGGACGTGCCCGCTACCGGGGTGGCGTACGTCGGCGACGGTGCTGCCGACGCCACCCGCAGTGTCCTGGTCACGCGCCTACTCGCCGCCCTGCGCGACCCACCCGACACCGCCCGGGTGCTTGTCACCCGCACCGCGCTGACCACCCTGCTGCCCGATCTCGCAGCCGCAGCCATCACGATCCCCGGGCTGAGAGTCGCCGACACCGTCGAGAAGGCCATTTCGCTGCTGCCGTCTCCAGCCGGCGCGCCCGCACTGTTCGAGAACAACATCGGCCCCCTGGTGCTGATCACCGCCTCGCCCTCCGCAGCAACGGCTGACCGGCTGGCCGGCCTGACGAGGAGAGCACAAGTCGTCGCGCTCGGCGCGGCACCACTCGTGTGCACCTGGCACATCGACCGCCACGGTCACACCATCGACGCTCGGACCGGGCAGGCGGGGCCGCGGCTGTGCGTCCTCGATCGCAACGCCGCGACGGACCTGCTCACCGTCCTCGCCCACCCCACGCCCTCGGTGTCCGACGGCACCTCATCGACGCCCGCACCACAGAAGCCGCCAGTTGACGTAAGCGTTCGGATTCCCCGCCAGCCTGGCGGTGACATCCCACCCCCGGTCATTCCGCCACCCGCCGCGTCGCCAGCGGTTCAGTTGCGGGTGCTCGGCCGTCCCGCCCTGATCATCGACGGGCAGCCGGTCACCATCCGACGCAGCGCCGCCCTGCAGGTGCTGGTCCTCGTCGCCGTGCAGCCCGACGGCGCCACAACCACGCAACTGGTTCAAGCCATCTGGCCCGGCGTGCCCGTCCACACCGTCACCGGCCGCCTGTACACCACTATCAGCGCCCTACGCGCCGCCGTCCGCGCGGCGACCTCCGTGACGGTGCTCGCCAGCACCGACGACCGCTACCCCCTGGATCCCGACGGTGTCGATGTGGACCTGTGGCGGCTGCGCACAGCCGCCCACCATGCCGCCGCCAACCTGACCGATCCGGTGCCCGCCTGGCAAACGGCGATCGACGCCTACACCGGTGACCTCGCCGCAGGTCACACCTGGCCGTGGATCGATCAGCCCCGCGAGGCCATCCGCCGTCTGGTCCTCGACGCCTACGCCAGCCTCGCGGCAGTGCACAACAACCCGCACGACCGGCTGCGGACCCTGCAGGCGGCGATCCTCGTCGACCCTTACAACCAGGACCTGCACCAGTGCGCCGCAGACGAACTCACCGCGCTCGGCGACTCGGCCGCCGCCGAACGGCTCCTGCACGCCCACCAGCAGCTTCTGCACCGCAGCGGCGTCGCCGCCAGCGAGACACCAGTCGGCACCGCCGCTGACCGAGGCTTCACCTGCGGCGTACAGGTTTGAGTGCAAAAATAGGTACGGCTGCAAGTGTCCGCCGAGTTGATCTCGACCTACGCACGAGGGCGGCCCCTGGACTTAGCGTCATGATCAAGGCAGTGACGTTGCGTGAGGGGTGGCGAGCGCAGCCGATTCCTCGATGTGTGGATCTCTCGGTGAGGGAGACGTCTGTGACTCCCGCCTCGACGTTCGAGTGCCGATGCGGCTGAGCGCTCTTTGGTCTCTGGTGGCGGCGCCGACTGTGGGCATGCGGACGGAACGTCGTTGATCTTCGATGATGTGCGCGGTGTGTGCTCTCCAGCGGATGCCAACCGGGGTCAACCGGTGCCAACGCGGGTCACCGCGGCGACCGCCGGTCGCAACCCGGGGTCGTGTGCTCCAGGTGTGGTCCTGGGCTGGGCGAACGCGGGTCCGGGTGACGCGGGTGAACGTGGGCCACTCCCTGCCACCCCAGGTGAACCCCCAGGTCGCTAGACTAGGCCCTCGCGCCCTCGTAGCTCAGGGGATAGAGCATCGGTTTCCTAAACCGTGTGTCGCAGGTTCGAATCCTGCCGGGGGCACCTCGAAGATCAGCCAAAATGCCATCTGAGCAGCGGATACGCCTCCGCGTCGATCGGTCATCCTGCGCAGCCAGATGCCACCCGAAGCCGCTGTTTGCAGCCCTGCGCGCAATGATCTTGGGCGGTTGAGCTGAAGATCCTCGTGCCGGCCCGCTTCCACACCCTGTAGGCAGGGGTCAGCCGTGATGGTGACGATGGGTCCGCTCCTCGTCCTACTCGAACGGGGTGGCCGCGACGGGCCCCCGCCGGGTCCACCGCACCCCGTTGCCGGTGGGTGACACGCTGGGGCGATGGTTACCCCGCAGCCTCAGCCTGCGTCGACGTCAGGCCCGTTCACCGCCAACCCGAGACGGCGGATGCTGGCGCTCGTGCTCAGCGGTGCGCTGCTGGTCACTTGGGCGCTGTTTAGTATCGGCCAGGGTCTCTATCTCAGCGCGAACGGCGTCAGCGCGCCGGCCGAGGTCGTCAGGGCACGGCACGTCGGTCGCTCCGACCTCGTCCGGGTCCGGCTCGCCTCGGGGCACGAGACGGAGCTGTGGGCCTGGAAGGGGACTCCCGGGGTCGGGGAGAGAATGACCGTCGTCTACCTCGAAGAGCGTGACTGGGCCAGGGACGCCGAAGCGTTCGCTCCGATGCGACGCATCTGGGTCGGCCTGGGGATGGGAATCTGGCTACTCGTCGTGGCGCTGGTCGAGCGCTCCTGGCGGGCCCGGCAGGCCCGGGGTCGCACCGACCCACCGGCTGACGCCGGCAGCCCGGTCGGCGTCTGACAACTCCTAACGGGATGATGGTGGGCGTGTCCTCGGGACGTGAGGATCATTCTGTCTGGACGTGAGGAAGGGTGAGCAGCCGCCGTGGAGCGTCTCGGACGAACTCTGGGCCGAGATCGCACCGCTGCTGCCACCCCGCCCGCCCCGGCGGTACCGCTACCCCGGCCGTGAGCGTTCAACCAGTCCAGCCAAGTTGGCGCGGCTCAAGCTCCTCGATAGCTGGAAGAGGTAGCAGGCTAGGCGAAGGGTCAGCAAGCCATCATCGAGCAAATCGGTTCGACCACCGCTCACCGCTTCAGTGCCGCCTCGATCCGCTCGTTCACCCGGCTGCGGTCCCCGTCGAGGCACTTCACGTACACCTTGAGCAGCACGTCAACCGAGTGCCCGGCCCGCTGCGCGACCTCGGGCGCCGGCACCCGGCGTTCAGCCAGAGCGATACCCCGGCGTGCCGCAGGTCGTAAGGACGCCCGGCCAGGGGGAGGCCACTCGGTCCGGGGCCAGGCTCAGCGTCCGCGCCTCTTCCCAGACCCGGGAGTACGTCGACGAGGACACCACGTTGCCCCGGTCGCGCTCAGTAGGCCCATGGCGACTGGCCCTGTTTGAGAATCCGGACCCCGCGCTCCTCAACCGTTGGCCACATGGTGACCCGGTACTCCAGATGATCGCCCGGGTCTGTCTCAGAGAACTTCGACGGCCGATGCCCAGTCGGGAGATACCCCACGCGCACCCGGTATCGCCCTGCCGGGACAGGGACCGGTTCCACCTCCTCCGGAAGCTGCGTAGCACCCGTGACTGCCAGCTTCCCGGACGGGAACTCGACGTCGGCTTCCGCGACATGGTCATAGGCGTCGAGTGGATCGGAAACAGGAGGAGCGCACCAGATGTCCAGCCTCACCGGCACGTAGTCATAGCGAGCTGTGCCGATCACGACGCAGTGACGCTCTGCGGCAATCCGCCACGCCTCATCGGCCCTGTCCCAGGTGTCCCCATCAAACACACCCTCGGTCGCCTCTGCGTCGGAGAGCACGACGGCCAGGTGGTCGGCGTAGGGCTCGAACCGGTAGATCCGCACACGCTCGTCCAGCACGGCCGGCACGCTACCAAGGCAGGCGCCTCCCACGACAGGTGATGCCCGCTTGGCAGGGATAGCCGAGGGCCAGGCTGATCCGCCGATCTTCCAAGTGGCGGAGCGACAGGGCCTTGACGATCGCGGGGTGATCGGCCGCCGTCGAGGATGGGGCGATCGGCTGCCGCGCCGCTACGCGGCTTGCCATCGGATGCCTGGGTCCAGGCGCGCGGCGAGCCGGCGACAGGGCAAGCCGCCGGCACCGAGCTGTACGAGGTGAACTCGTACTACAGCCTGCCCGACGACGCCTGGCAGTACGAGCTGACCGGCATGTCGGAGGCGGACGGGCATGTCGCGGTCGTCATCCCTGACGCGACTCCGGATGACGGCCCGTTCACGCCGCAGCCGGCACATCGTGTGCTGGTGCAGGCCGGTGACGGGCGGATTCCGTGGCCGATATTTCGACGCTTCATCGATCTGGTCGAGTCGTCCGGTGACCTCGTTGGAGCTGGCGAAGACCAGCCGCACGACGGCGGCCGAGGCGATCGTGGGATCGGCTGAGCGACGGTGAACTCGGAAGGATCAACACCTGTGCACGCCGTCGGACGTCACGCACCCGCCGGCGATCGACATGATCACCGACCGGTTGCCGCCCGGCCGAATCGCTCGGCGACGTCCAGGATCAGGAGGCTCGACGGGGCGCGGAAGTCGTCGAATCGGCCGTCGATCGAATGGTTGAGCAGCGGCTTGTGCCGTTCTGGCGGTACGCCCGTCAGGCCGAGAAACCAGCCGAGCACCTGCCGGCAGTGCCCTTCCCAGTGGCCGTCCGCGCAGGTCCGGTCGACCACCACGGTGACGAAATGCAGCACCGCACGTTCCCAGGCATCGGGGTCGGCCGGGTCGGCGGCGAGTGGCGGCAGGAACCGGTCGAAGCGTTCGGACAGTTCCTCCAGCCACCCCCGCCACTCCACCAGAGACTCGGTGACCACGCCGAGCGTCTGCTCCGGGCTACCCATGCTGTCGGTCGGGCAGCACCAGGCGTGGACGGGGCCGCCGTTGAAGTCCGCCTCGCCGACGCCCCACCGCCAGCCCGACGCCCAGCGTCCGTAACGACCGACGATCGCGAAGCTCATCTGATCGGCCCACCGGGTGCCCTGCTGCTGTCCCCAGTCGTACACCTCCGGTCTGCCGGAGCGGCCAGGTGGCCGGGCGGGGACAGTTGCGGCGATCGGCAGCGACCGGATGATGGCCAGGGCGGTGCCCGGGTCGAACGGATTCCGGGCCGGATCCACCTCTGTCCAGGTCAGGTGATCGGGCCTGATCATCGGGTCGTAGCTGCGGAGATAGGGTCCGGCGTCCGGTGTTTCGGACAACAAGCGTCCTCCGGTGGGTCGGCGATCCGACCGTCCACCCTAGTGAAGTGGGCCGCACTACGCCGTCCCGTCATCCTCCAGCGGCCGACCCGGGGTACTCCCGGATTCGCTCGGGCAGGGGCACGGCCAGCTGGCCGTACCGCATCAATGCCTGCACCGTCGGTCGCAGCCCGGTCCGTGGATGGCCCGGACCGCCACGGACCATCCACGGAACGATTGCCGACGAGTGGCCTTGGAACTGGCCTCAGCGGCCTTGGCGTCGGCCGGTGGTCACCGGCGTGCGGCGAGGTGTCCGCTGAACCGGAGCTGGTGCTGCGCGAGTTCGGCCTCGATCCTCGGCGGCGCACCGGCTTCGTCCTGTTCGGTGAGTTCGCAGTGCACGAACGTGGGGGTCGCGCACGTGCTCAGCTCGCTGTGCAGCAACTCCTTGAACTTGCTCAGGTCGTCGACGTGCCAGACGCCGGTGTATCCGGCGGCTTCGGCGAGTGCGGTGAAGTTGATGCGTCGCGACGGGACGCTCTGGCCTCCGGTGGACTCGTACCGGCCGTCGTCGAGGACGAGGTGGAAGAGCGGAAGGTGGGCGAGCGCGCCGGCGGTGATGAGGCAGCCGGGGTTCATGGTCAGTGCGCCGTCACCGTCGACGACGACCACGAGCTTGCCCGTCGACATGGCGATGCCGGTTCCGATGGAGGCCGCCAGGCCCATGCTGCCGGTCATGTAGAAGTGGTTCGGCCGGTCGGCCACGTTCCTGGCGATGCGGCAGGAGTACCCGGTGGTGAAGATGATCGGGTCGGCGGACGTCGCCTCGATGAGCGCGCGGATGGCGGCCGTCTTGTTCATGCCCGCCACCCGAACAGGGACGGGGGAACGAGCAGCGCCGCCGGTTGGCGGCGCTCGACGACGAGGGTGCTGGCCCAGTCGGTGCGTGCCGACAGGTTCTCCTCGTCGAGCTGGGCGGTCGGTATCCCCGCCTCGCGGAGCATTGGTTCGGTCAGACGACCCATGACGATGTTCTCCGTGGTGAAGTCCGGGGGGACGCCGCGCAGGCTGACGATGAGGAGCATCGGGATCCGGTACGGCACGACGAGTGACGCGATGGCGTTCACCGACTGGCCGAGGCCGGAGTTCTGCATCAGGACGACGGGGCTCCTCCCCGCCATCGCGGCCCCGGCGGCGACACCGACCGCGTTGTCCTCGCGCGAGACGGTGCACAGGTTCGCGGCGGCCTCGAGCCGGCTGTAGAGAGGCGCCAGGATGCCGCAGGGGGTGCCGAAGAACGGTGCGAACTTCCGCTCCAGCAGTGCGTCGGACAGGGCCGATGCGCAGTCGAGAACCGCCATGAGCCCCTCCTAGCTGAGGTAGTCCTCGGCGCCGCCGGTACGGACGGTGTCGAGGGTGAAGCAGTGGAAGCCGCCGCCGAACAGCCGGCGGTGCCGGTGCCGTGCCGGTACCACCGTGAACCGGTGGTCCTCCAGCGTGCGGATCAGCGTCTTGCAGGCGTCGTTGACCAGCACGGTGTTCTCGTCGATCGACAGCAGGTTGAGGTCGATGTACGGGCTGGCGGGGATCGGATCGTCGTTGTCGTACTGCGGGTAGTCGCCGACGTCCGGAACCGGCGAGACGATCGTGTCCCACCTGCGCAGCCGTTCCGGCAGGAAGTCGAGCACCCGCTCGGACCTGATGAGCAGGGTGCCCGGCCGCAGCGGGATCACCACGCTGTCGATGTGGCTCTGGGTCAGCTTGTGCATGCGGTGGACGCGGAAGCGCCCCGCCAGGTGCCGTTCCAGCCAGTCGCACGCCAGCGCGTGGTTGGCGTTGGAGATGTTGACGATCAGGTCGCGCCCGAGCCGCAGGCAGTTCGCGCCGTCGATCATGATCTCCGGGCCGACGTCGTACGGCGACGGCTGCGGGTGCACCGGCACCTCGATGTTGGGCGCCGCGTTCGCGACGTTCTCCGGGTCGAACGAGGCGTCGGTCATCATCGGCCGGGGCATCGTCGTCCAGCGCGCGCCCTGCGCGAAGTACCGCATGAAGATCGGCTTGAGGAACTGCGTCTCGAAGTACCTCGCCCGCAGGGTCGGCGGCGTCTCGATGATCTCGTCGCCGAGGATCAGCGTGTTGTCCCGTACGTTCAGCGGGGGAGTGACCGGCGCCGACCAGGCGGGGGTCGCCACGTCCTTCGGCTGCGGGTCGAGCGGCATCGGCCGCAGGACCCGCACCCCCAGGGATTCGAGGATGGTCGAGATGCCCTCGACGTCCTCGATGAGTTCGCCGAGGAAGCGCTTCTTCGTCGCGAGCCGGTGCGGTTCGTTGCGGCTGGCGCGGGACGCGGCGTCGTACCAGTCCGTGATGCTCGGGTAGTACCCCTTGGCGCCGGTGAGGTTGTCGCTGACGAACATGTCGAACGACAGGTCGTGGATGCGTTCGAGGTAGTTCGCCGCGGAGCCGAGGACGACCTCCTTGAGCGGTGAGAAGTCGTCGTAGCTGTTCAGGCGCATCGAGAGGTTCCCTTCCTCGTGGAGCGGCGGGGGGCGGTCACAGCGCGGTGGCTTCGAGCACCACGTTCCTGAGCGAGTCGTCGTCGGTGCCGACCTCGTGCATGTCGCGGAGGGTCACCTCGTCGAAGTCGCCGACGGAGTAGCAGCCGGAACCGTGCACGACGATGTCGTCCTCCGGCACCAGGTCCCGGTCGATGGCGTTCAGGATCCCGGTCACGGCCATGACCAGCGACCACTCGCGCAGGGCGGTCGGGTTCGCGGCGATCGGCACACCGGCCGCGCCCAGCAGGGAGCGCACCTGGCCGAACCGCTCGAGGCACTCGGCGAGCGAGACGACCACTCCGCCGCCGCCCTGGTTGTGGATCAGCGAGTTCATCCGGGGTGAGGTCACCGGGGTCCTGGTGTAGAAGGTCGGGTCCAGCGTCTCCCGCGGGTCGAAGGTGACCGCCGGGAAGTGCGGGCTCTCCCGCTGGACGTAGTGGCCGGACTCCGCCTCGTAGGAGTAGGCGGGCAGGTGTGCGGTGTCGAATTCGCCGTCGTGGTAGAGGCTGATCACCATGTCCGGCGCGCCGAGGTGCTGCACGAGGAAGTACCGCGAGGGCAGGCCGGGCCCGCCGAACCGTTCCCGGCCGTACGCGTGCCCGAGCAGGCCGTACGCGCTGGACACGGCGTGCACGTGCAGCCGCGGCTCATCCGTGGCCGGCGGGAAGAACTCGGCCTCGGCCAGCGCCCGAACCACGTCGGCGGCCAGGTAGTTCTCCAACTGGAGGGTGTACCAGAGGTTGGTCTTGGCGCTCTTCTCCAGCGCCTCCCCGTGCTTGTCGATCATGTTCCGCGCGATCGTCTTCACGGTTCCCGCCACCTCGCCGCGGTACACCGCGATGGGATTGCGGGCGCGTAGGTACGGGTCGGTGAGCAGTTCCGACGCGCGGATCTTGTGCACGGAGCCGGCCGGCACGACGACCGCGACGTTGAGCTGGTCGGGCGTGACCAACCCGGCGGTGATCGCCCGCAGCACCGCGTCGCGCATGGCGACGGCCTTGTTGGCGGAGGACGGCGTGACGATCGTGACGCGCTCGCCGGTGCTCTGGATGTGCCGGACCGCGCGGGCGACGATGACCAGCGAGGCGAACGTCTTGGTCGTCATCGTCCCGGGATTGCGGGTCAGGTCCAGCAGCGAGAGGTCCTTGCCGCGGTACTGCCCCATCCGGGTGTGCCTCAGTTCGGAGGCCGAAAGGTACTCACGCACCGCGGGCGTCAGTTCGGGCAGGTCGACACCGGGCGTGAACTCGCTCGACCCTGAATTGCCCAGCAGCGTTCGCAGTGCCTCTTGAACCTGCGGGTAATAGTGTGCGAGGGCGTTCTCGAGA
Organism: Micromonospora sp. ZG13; assembly: GCF_059359355.1. Taxonomy (NCBI): domain Bacteria; kingdom Bacillati; phylum Actinomycetota; class Actinomycetes; order Micromonosporales; family Micromonosporaceae; genus Micromonospora; species Micromonospora sp. ZG13. The sequence continues at coordinate 606,772 of NZ_JCADBQ010000003.1, read as the reverse complement.
AGCATGTGGACAGCCTTCCGGTTCCGCGCTTGTTTCGGTCGTCGATGCTATTTGGTGCCCATGCTGAGGCCGTGTTCGAAAGGAAGGCCGCGGACCGTCGTCACATCCTGGAAACCCACCTGACGCAACCAGCGCTCATAGTCCGCCGCCGGGTAGGCCATTCCCTGCCCGCTCGCGAGCACGTTGAAGTAGAGGCCGAGTCGCGCCGAGAAGATGCCGCTGGTCTCGTCGTCGGAGACGTTGTAACCGTAGAGGAATACCCGTCCGCCGGCCGGCAGCACGTCGTACGCCTTCTTCAGCATCGCCAGGATCTGCTCGCCGGAGAAGATCTCCAGCACGTGGCTGAAGAGGACGGCGTCCGGGCCGAGGGGGAAGTCGTCGGTGAACATGTTGCCGGGCAGCAGGTCGACCCGGTCGGCCAGCGAGGTCGTCTTGCCGTCGGCGAGTCTGGACACGCTGGGGATGTCGAAGATCGTCGACTTGAGCTGACCGTGGCGGGCGGCGAGGCGGATGGACGTCGTGCCGTCACCGCCGCCGACGTCGAGCAGGTGCCGCACCTCGGCGAACTCCGGCCGTTCGACCAGCGCGTCGACGGAGCGCAGCGTGAAGGCGCTCATCGCGCGGTGGAACACCGCCTCGAGTTCGGGATTGCGGGAAAGCCGCTGGTAGAGCGTGGGTTCGTCGCCGGGATAGGCGTCGAGCGCGGTGTTGGTGCCCGCTCGCAGCGCCTTCGTCATCTGCGCGAAGGCGGGGTAGTAGACCTCCTTCCAGCCGACGATGATGTGCGCCCAACTGTCCTCGTCGTCGGAGGCGAGGAGGTCCTGGGCGACCGCCGAGTTCGCGTACCGACCGTCGCGACGGGTCAGCAGCCCGGTCGAACAGACCGCCTGAAGGAGGACGCGGAGCTGGTGCTGCGGCAGGTCCGTGAACTCGCGGATCTGGTCGAACGTCGACTCCGGCCGGTCGGCGAGGAAGTGGAAGATCCTCAGCTCGACCGAGGTGGCCACCGCGTTGAACAACGCGGGAGCGTTCATCAAGAACTGGAAACGGTCGTAGACCGGATCGCCTTCGTGTACGGCGCGCATAAATCCCATCGCTCCTGTGTGGATTGGCGAGAATTCCGGGCAGGAATTGTTTCGGCGCCATCTCGCGATTAATCGCCAGCGCGGATGGCCGCCGCGTTTGAACTCGGAATTTGTGTCGCAGAGACCCCCGTCCGTCTCTTTTGATCACCCACGACTCGATCGAGCAGACTGAATGGGTGGACCGCGTTGGCGAGACTACCGGAAGGCTCAAAGGCGGGACGACCCAAATAGTGTGACGTGGATCACATGTACCGAGGTGATTCTCTGTGATTAGGTGATTACGAACGCCTCAGGCGCCCGGATCAGCGAATGAAAGCGCTTGTCGGTCAGAGTCTTGCGCACCCCTTGACACCTCCCGGCGGAGCCGAACCACTGGCACCGCGGGGTGTCCGGCGCAGACTAATCGGATGCAGCCCCGGGGGAGTGCATGCAGCTCAACAGCTTTGATGAGTGGTCGCCGCTCAAGGAAGTAATTGTCGGGTCGGCCGAGAACTACGTGTCGCACGAGCGCGAGCTGTCATTCGATCTTTTCTTCCACGACAACATCAGGGAGAACCGGTCGTTCCGCACCGAGTGGTACTACCCGCGGCTGGCGGCGCGGGGCGCCGGCGGGTCGACGCCGGAGCCCGGCCGGGTGCCGATCAAGCAGCGGTACGTCGCTGAACTGTGCGAGGACCTCGACGGGATCGCGAAGACCCTCGAGTCCCTGTCGGTCACCGTCCACCGGCCGCTCGACGTGGACGCGTCCACCGTGGAGGTGGCCACGCCGGCGTGGTCGGCCGCCGTCGTCCCGCCGCTCAACGTGCGGGACAACACCCTGATCCTCGGCGACGAGATCATCGAGACGCCACCGATGATCCGCTCGCGGTACTTCGAGACGCAGTTGCTCAAGCCGATCTTCGCCGAGTACTTCCGACGGGGTGCGCGATGGACGGTCATGCCGCGGCCGTTGATGACCGACGCGTCGTTCGACCTGTCCTACGTCCGGACCGGCACGGCGGGCGGGCCCACCGAGGCGATCGAGGATCCGCGTCCCTCACCGTACGACGTGGGGTTCGAGATGATGTTCGACGGCGCCCAGTGCCTGCGACTGGGCCGGGACGTCGTCGCCAACGTCTCGACGGCCAACCACGCACTGGCGTGCGACTGGCTCGAACGCCACCTGGAAGGGCGCTTCCGCATCCACCGGGTGCACCAGCTCAGCGACAGCCACATCGACAGCATGGTGCTGGCGTTGCGGCCGGGCACCCTGCTGGTGCGCTCCGCCCAGGTGGTGGAGAAGCTCCCCGAGCCGCTGCGCAGGTGGGACCACATCGTCGCGCCCGAGCCGGAGGGCGACAACTTCCCCCGCTACGACGACGACGACCTGATCCTCACCAGCCCGTTCATCGACCTCAACGTGCTCTCGGTCGACCCGGGGACGGTCCTGGTCAACGAGGCGTGTCCGGAGCTGGTGCGCACGCTGGAACGCAACGGCTTCACCGTCGTACCGGTCCGGCACCGGCATCGCCGGCTCTTCGGCGGGGGCTTCCACTGCTTCACCCTGGACACCGTCCGCGAGGGCGGCGCGGAAGATTATCTCGGCTGATGGGCGGGTCAGCGGCCCCGCCAGCGCGGTTCGCGCTTCTCGACGAACGCGAGCGGCCCCTCGACGGCATCCGAGCTGTGCATCCGCCGTTCCTCCCAGACGAACCGGGTCGAGAACGCGGTCTCCAGCGGCATGGTGACCGACTTCGTCGCCGCCTCCTTGATCGCCCGCACGGACAGCGGTGCGCACCGCAGGATGTCGGCCACCCAACCGTCGACGCACGCGTCGAGCTCGTCGGCGGGCACCACCTCGTTGACGAGGCCCAGCTCGAAGGCGCGTCGGGCGGTCATCGGCCGGCCGGTCAGCAGGTGCCCCATCGCGCTGCGCCACGGCACCTGCCTGGTCAAGCGGAACACGCCACCCGCGCCCGCCATGAGGCCGAGCCGCGCCTCGGGCAGCGCGAACGTCGCGTCGGCCGACGCGATCACGATGTCGCAGGCCAGCGCGAGCTCGAAGCCGCCGCCCATGGCGTACCCGCGCACCTTGGCGACGACCGGCTTGGTCAGGTCGAACCGCTCGGTCAGCCGGGGCCAGCCGGGCTTGCCGCGACTGCCGAAGGTCGCCGTGCCCGCGCTGCCCGCCCGCACCCGTTCGGCCAGCTCCTTCAGGTCCTGGCCGACGGAGAAGGCTCTGGTTCCCGCGCCGGTGAGCACGGCCACCCACATGTCGTCGTCGGCCTCGAAATCGTCCCAGACCCGGGCGAGTTCCTGGTGCATGCGCAGGTCCATCGCATTGAGCACCTCGGGCCGGTCGAGGGTCACGACGGCGACATGGCCGCTCTTCTCGTAACGCACTCCATTGGACACGACGGCGAGTCTAGCCGGCTCGACTTCATGGGGAGGAATAGGTCGATGAGGCTCGGGGTGAAGGAGCGGGTCGATTCCCCGCGCATTGTGGGGGTCGGCACCGCGGTGCCGACGACGTCGTACAGCCAGCGTGAACTGCTCGACGAATTCCATATCACCGACCCGCGGATCAGGTCGGTCTTCCTCAACAGCGCGATCGATCGCCGGGGCCTCACGCTGCCGCCACTCGGGCCCGACGGTTCGAGGTGTACGGAGAGCCAGGGCGAACTGCTGCGCAAACACGTCACCAACGGTCTGGCCATGGGCAGGGAGGCCGTCGAGGCCTGCCTCAAGGCCGCCGGCGCGACGCTGTCCGACGTGCGTTACCTGTGCTGCGTCTCGTCGACCGGGTTCATCACGCCCGGGTTCTCCGCGCTGTTGATCAAAGAACTGGGCATCAGCGTGCACTGCTCGCGCCTCGACGTGGTGGGCATGGGGTGCAACGCGGGGCTGAACGGCCTGACCGCGGTCGCGGGCTGGGCCGGGGCACGCCCCGGCGAACTGGCGCTCATGGTCTGCATCGAGGCGTGCTCCGCGGCGTACGTCTTCGACGGCACGATGCGCTCGTCGGTCGTCAACAGCCTGTTCGGCGACGGCGCCGCGGCGGTGGCGGTGTGCAGGCCGGACGGCGACGCTCCCACCGGCCCGGCGCTCCTGCGCTTCTCCAGCTGCATCATTCCCGACGCCGTCGACGCGATGCGTTACGACTGGGACGACGACCACGGCAAGTTCAGCTTCCATCTCGACCAGGACGTGCCGTACGTGGTCGGCGCGCACGCCGAGCTCGCGCTCGGAAAGCTGCTCGACGGGCTGGATCTGCGCCGCTCCGACATTTCGCACTGGATCATCCACTCCGGTGGCAAGAAGGTGATCGACTCCGTGCGCGCGAATCTCGGGCTGTCCCGACACGACGTGCGACACACGACAGGTGTCCTCCGGGAGCACGGAAATCTGTCGAGCGGGTCCTTTCTCTTCTCCTACGAGCGTTTGCTCGCCGAGCGGAACGCGGCGCCCGGCGAATTCGGCGTCCTCATGACGATGGGACCCGGATCAACTATCGAAATGGCCCTGGTGGCCTGGTGACGGAAGGGGAGGCCGCCACGATGAGCAGGCACCTCGAATTGACAGGCGTGTCCGACGGGCTCGGACTCGCGCTGACGGTCGACGTCACGCGACCGCTCGCGGAGCTGACCGCCTCCGTGAACGCGATGTGTGACGAGGTGGAGAGACGCGCCGGGCGGACGGTGGTCGTGCTGCGGCTCGACGGCACGGCGGCGGAGAGCCGGGTGTGGCCGGGCGAGGTCGGCATCCGCGACGTCAACCGGTGGGAACGGGCGGTCCGCAGGCTCGAGCGGCTGCCGGCCGCGAACGTCGCGGTGGCCAGCGGCCCCTGTGGCGGCCCCGCGCTCGACCTGCTGCTGGCCGTCGACTTCCGCATCGGCGCGCCGGACCTGGTGCTCGTGCTGCCGGTCAACGACGGGCACTTCTGGCCGGGCATGTCGGTCTACCGGCTGGTGCAGAACCTCGGGGTCGCCAGGGCCCGCCAGATCGTGATCTGGGGGATGGACATCTCCGTGGCGAAGGCCTCCGAACTCGGCCTGGTCGACCAGGTCAGCGAGGACCTCGACGACGCGGTGCACACGGCGACCGTACTGATGGGCCGCGTGTCCGACCAGGAACTCGCGGTGCGCCGGCAACTGCTGCTCGAAGCGTCCGCCGCCGAGTACGACGACGCGCTCGGCGTGCACCTGGCCGCGTGCGACCGCGAACTGCGTCGGCTGGCCGTGGGAGCCGCCACGTGACCGCCACCGGTGCGCCGGCGTGGGAGGCGACGGCCCCGAGCCTCGTCGGCGTGCTCGACGACGACGCGCGGGAACTGGCCGCGTACGTCGCCGTGGGCGAGGGGATGCTGGCCGCCCTGCCCACGAAGGCCGCGCGCGACGACTCGCAGCGGCAGGCCGCCGACCGGATCCACGCCGCCTGCCGGGCGGCGCGCCGCGCGTTCCTCGCCCGGCACGTGGACGCCGTCTACGACCTGCTCACCGACGGCCGCACCAGCCATCCGCGACTGCCCGCCCTCGTCTCGGCCGCCGCCGAGCGGTTTCCCGGGCTCGTGCCGTCGGCCGCCCAGATGGGCGCCGAACTGCGGCACACGCAGGCGGACAAGGAGGGCCGGGAGATCGACCAGGGCATCTTCTGCGCGGCGGTGCTGCGTTCGGCCACGGCCGGGCGGCACCTGATCGACGCGATGCTGATGCCCACCCCGCGGGCCCTCGGGCTGCTCGCCGACTTCCGGCGTACGGGCGTGGTGGAGCTGGACGCCGTGCTGGTCGAACGCCGGGGGCACGCCGCCGAGGTCACCTTCCGCAACGCCCACTGCCTCAACGCAGAGGACGCCGGCCTGATCGCCGACCTGGAGACGGCCGTCGACCTGGTGCTGCTGGACGAGCAGGTGCGCGTCGGTGTGCTGCGCGGCGGGGAGGTGCACCACCCCCGCTACCAGGGTCGGCGGGTGTTCAGCGCGGGCATCAACCTCAAGGACCTGCGCAACGGCGCGATCCCGTTGCTGGAGTTCCTGCTGGGCCGGGAACTCGGCTACATCAACAAGATGTGCCGCGGCCTGCTCGTCGACGCGGCGGCCGGCCCCTGGTCGGAGCGTACGGTCGCGAAGCCGTGGATCGGCGCCGTCGACTCGTTCGCCATCGGTGGTGGCATGCAGCTGCTGCTCGTACTCGATCGCGTGATCGCCGAACCCGACGCCTACTTCAGCCTGCCGGCGGCCGAGGAGGGCATCGTGCCGGGGCTCGGCAACCTCCGGCTCACCAGGCTCGCCGGGGCGCGGCTCGCCCGCCAGGTGATCCTGGGCGGGCGGAGCATCTCCGCGGCGAGCGCGGAGGGCCGGCTGATCTGCGACGAGGTCGTCGCGCCGCAGGACATGCCGGACGCGATCGAGCGCGCCGTACGGGAACTCGGCGCACCGGCCGTGGCCGCCAACCGGCGGATGCTGACGATCGCGGAGGAGCCGCTGGACGTGTTCCGGGAGTACCTGGCCGAGTTCGCGTACGCCCAGGCGCTCCGGGCCTACAGCGACGACGTCCTGGCCAAGGTCGAACGGCGTTGGCAGCGCTCGGGAGCGCGCCGGTGAGCGGCGGCTGGCTCGACCAGGAGTCCCTGCACCCGTCGCTGCGGGACCCGCTGCTCGGGTCGATCGGCTTCCTCAACGAGGTGATGGGCAGGTACCCGGACGCGATCTCCTTCGCGCCCGGCGCGCCGCACCCGGACTTCCTCACCGAGATCGACGTCCAGCGGTACACCGGCCGCTTCCTGGCACACCTGCGCGACGAGGGCCGCACGCCCGGCCAGGCGCAACGGCTGCTCTACGAGTACGGGCCCGGCCGGGGGCTGATCAACGGCATCGTCCGCGACGCCCTGGCCCGCGACCACGGCATCGACGTCGACCCGGACGCCATCGTGATCACCGTGGGCGCGCAGGAGGCGATGCTGCTGGTGCTGCGCGCGCTGTTCCGCTCCGGCAGCGACGTGCTCGCCGTGGCCGATCCCTGCTTCGTCGGGATGACCGGGGCGGCCCGGCTGCTGGACGTCGAGCGCCGCGCGATCGGCGAGACCCCGGCGGGAATCGACCTTGACGCACTCGCGACCGCCTGCCGGCAGGCCCGGCAGGCGGGCGGGCGGGTCCGCGCGTGCTACGTCGCGCCGGACTTCTCCAACCCCGGCGGCAGCCGGATGACCCTGGCCGCGCGGCGGGAACTGCTGGCGCTCGCCGAGCGCGAGGACTTCTTCGTGCTGGAGGACGACGCGTACGCCTTCACCGCGCCGCCCGGCGAGCAACTGCCACCGCTCAAGGCGCTCGACGAGGCCGGACGCGTCATCCACATCGGCACGTTCGCCAAGGTGTGCTTCCCCGGCGCCAGGGTCGGCTACGTGGTCGCCGACCAGCGCGTGGGTCACGGCGGGAGGCTGCTCGCCGACGAACTCGCCACGCTCAAGACCATGGTCACGGTGAACACGTCGCCGCTGTGCCAGGCGGTGATCGCGGGCATGTTGCTGGAGCACGGCCGTTCCCTGATGGAGCTGTCCAGGCGCAAGTCCGAGCTCTACCGGCGCAACCTCCAGCACCTGATCGGGGCCCTCGACGCGCACCTCGGCGACGCGCGCTCCGGCCGGCTGGAGTGGAACCGGCCCGACGGGGGGTTCTTCGTGCGCATGCGCCTGCCGGTCGAGGCGGACGTCGACCTGCTGGAGCGGTCGGCGGGCAAGTACGGCGTGCTCTGGACCCCGATGGCCCAGTTCTATCTCGGCGGTGGCGGCGAGCGGCAGCTGCGGCTGTCGTGCAGCTACCTCGACGTCGACCAGATCGACACCGGGGTGCGGCGGCTGGCCGAGTTCCTGAAGGAAGAGGTGAGGATATGAAGCCGGTTCCGTTGCCGACAGCGCGGGTCGCCCCTTTCGACCCGCCAGCCGAGCTGGCGGAGTACCGGGAGGAGGCGCCCATCCGGCGGATGGTCTATCCGGACGGGCACGTCGGCTGGTTGGTGACCAGCCACGGCCTGGCCAGGAGGCTGCTGTCCGATCAGCGGTTCAGCGCGCGGTCGGAGTTCAAGCGGGCGCCGGTGGCGCGGCCGAGCGCGGACCCGTTCTTCGGCGCGCCCGCGTTGCCCGGCTGGCTGGTGGACATGGACGCGCCGGAGCACACCCGGCTGCGGCTGCAACTGGCCGGGAAGTTCACCGCCAGGCGGATGAAGGACATGCGGCCGCTGCTGGAGCGGATCGTCGACGACCAGCTCACCGCCATGGAGAAGCACGGGCCGCCGGCCGACCTGGTGTCGCTGTTCGCGCTGCCGGTGCCGTCGCTGGCGATCTGCGAGCTGCTGGGGGTGCCGTACCGCGACCGGGCGGAGTTCCAGCGCAACAGCGCGACGCTGTTCAGCCTGGAGGCCAGCGCGGAGGACGCCTCGCGGGCGATGGACGAGCTGTACGGGTTGCTGCGGCAACTGGTCGTGGACCGCGACACCGACACCGGCGGGCTGCTGAGCATGCTGGCGGCGGAGGGCACGCTCGCCACCGAGGAGATCGTCGGGATCGGGGTGCTGCTGCTGACCGCGGGGCACGAGTCCACGGCGGGCTCGCTGGGCCTGAGCACCTTCACCCTGCTGTCGCACCCGGAGCACCTGGCCCGGCTTCAGGCGGAGCCCGCGCTGATCGACAACGCGGTGGAGGAGCTGCTCAGATACCTGACGATCTTCCACTTCGGGGTGCCCCGCACGCCGCTGGAGGACGTGGAGTTCGAGGGGCACCTGCTGCGCGCCGGCGAGTCGATCACGATCTCGCTGCCCGCCGTGAACCGGGACCCGAGCTGGTTCCCCGAGCCGGACCGGCTGGAGTTCGGCCGCCGGACGGCCGGGCACATGGCGTTCGGCTACGGCATCCACCAGTGCCTCGGCCAGAACCTGGTGCGCATGGAGATGCGCGTCGCGCTGCCGGCGATCTTCCGGCGCTTCCCCCGGCTGGCGCTGGCCGTCGCACCGCACGAGGTGCCGCTGAAGACGAACGTCAGCGTCTACGGCGTGCACGAGCTGCCGGTCACCTGGTGAACGAAGGAGAGAACACGTGCGAATCCAGGTCGACAGCGACTTCTGCGTCGGCTCCGGGCAGTGCGCGCTCGCGCTGCCGGAACTCTTCGACCAGGACGACGCCGACGGCACGGTCGTGCTGCTGAACGACCGGCCGCCCGCCGAGTTGCACGACGCGGTGCGCGAGGCGGCGAGCCGTTGCCCTGTCCAGGCGATCACGGCGCAGTGACGAGGAACCGATCCAGTGTCTGAAACGATCGCGCCGGCCCGCGTCCCCCTTCTTCGACGGCTGCGCCTGCACGCCGGCTACCACTGGCGCAACAGCGGGCATCCGCTGCTGACCAGGGCCCGGGTCGCCTGGGACACCAGGGACTGGGCCCGGTTCCCCGCCGTGCGCTCGGATCTCGGCGGCCTGTCGATCTCGTACTCCGGGCTGCCGGAGGGCCTGGCCTACACGCTCGACTTCACCGAACAGCGCCGCGGCGCGGACGGGGAGCGGACGGCGGTGCGCCGGACCACCGCCCTGCGGGGTCGCGACCTCAGGTCGGCCGACCGGCTGCCGGACGCCGACATCACGATCCTCGGCACGAGTGCGGCGCAGGCCCGGCGCATGCCCGCCGACGCGTCGCTGGTCCTGCCGATGCGCGTGCACTTCGTGGTGGACTTCGACGACGACGCGGAGGCGGTGCTCGGCCGGATCTCGAAGAACCAGCGACGCAACTTCCGCAAGAACTCGCGTAGGCACCGGTGGAGTGGCGAGATCGTGCGGGATGCCGAGTGGTTCGACCACTTCTACGACCACTACTACAGCGCCACCATGCGCAACCGGCACGGCGCCCGGCAGCGCACGGAATCCAGGGAGTCGGCGTACGAATGCCTGTTCCGCACCGGCCGGCTGTTCGTGCTGACCGAGGACGGCGAGCGCATCGCCGGGCGGATGTGCCACTGGAACCCGGCCACCGGCGTGCTGACGTCGCGGCTGGTGGGAGTGCGCGACGGCGCCGACGTGCACTACTCGAACGGCGCGATCAAGGCGATGAACGTCCTGCTCATCGAGTGGGCGGCGGCCAACGGGGTGCGTCAGCTCGACTTCCAGGGGACGGAGCCCTTCCTCAGCAAGGGCACGTACCAGTCGAAGCGCCTCATCGGTACGCGCGTGATCCTGCCGCCCAACCACTTCGGCGGCAAGCGGTTGTGGCTGCGGGTCCGCCGGGACACCCCGGCGGTGCGCGACTTCCTGGTGGCGAACCCGTTCGTGGCGGAGACGGCGCAGGGCTTCCTCGAGGCCGTCTACTTCCACGACGCCCAACGGCCCCCACGGCTCGACTACCCCGCGAACTCTCCCGGCGTACGGCGCGCCCGCCACGTCGACCTCGACGAGTTTCTCGCACCCGTACCCGAAGGATCGTCGACGAGGAGCCTCATCGCATGACATTCAGCGGACTGCCGTCGGCGCGGGTGGCCGAGATCCTCGCCGATCACATGCGGGACATTCCCATGGGTGGCTTTCCGATCGCGGCCGAGCCCGTCGTCATGCCGCTCGACGCGTACCGGGAGCTGCTGGCGGCCACCCGGCGCCTGGTCGAGCTGTCGCACCAGACGGTGCTGCGCCTGGCGCCGGACCTGGCGGGCCGGATGGCCGCGCTGCGGGTCGACCCGGCCGAATACCAGCGGGCGAACCCGGACGAGGCGTTCGAGCTGCGGCACACCGGTGACGTGGTCCGCGCCGACGTCGTCATCGGCGAGGACGGCCCCCGGTTCGTCGAGATCAACGTGGGCGCCGGCATCGGCGGCATGGTGCAGTTCGAGCAGCAGCGTCGCGCCTGGCACCGCGTCCGCTCGGCGGCGGGGCTGCCGCCGCTCGCGGGCGAGGACATCTTCGCGCTCTTCGCCGAGCTGCTCAGGAGAACCTGCGCCGAGCTGAGCCTCCCGGCCGGCGCCCTGTTGATCGGGACGCTGGAGGACCCCGGCAAACGTGGCCGGGTCAACGACATGCAGGTCCAGCTGCTGGGCGAACACGGCCTGCCCGCCCGCTTCGCGCGGCTGCCGCACCTGCTCGACGAGATCCGGCCGACCGACCTGCTCGGCGTCGTCCAGTTCTGCGAGGACGAGGCGGGGCAGCTCGGCTGGGACATGACGCCGCTGCTGACCGCCATCAAGGGCGGGATGCACGCGGTGCCGTCGCAGACCTCCCGGCTCGTCGACTCGAAGAAGGTCCTGGCCTGGCTGTCCGAGGGCCTGCCGTGGATGTCCGAGCAGGACCGGGAGCTGGTACGGCGCTTCGTGCCGTGGAGCAGGGTGCTGGGGGAGCGCCGGGTGCACTGGCGGGGGCGCGCGTACGAGCTGCCCCGGCTGCTCGTCGAGCGGCAGGAGCACTTCGTGCTCAAGGGTGCGGCCGGACTGTCGTCGCTGGAGGTGTTCTTCGGCGCGAACACCGGGCCGGAGCGTTGGGCCGAGCTGGTGCGTACCGGCACGGAATCCGAGTACTACGTGGCGCAGGAGCTCGTCACGCCGGTCCGGCGTCCGGTGCGGGTGATGCTGGACGAGTCCGGTCGCACCGACGAGGTGCTCGCCAACCCGGTGATCAGCCCGTTCTGCGTCGGGGGCGTGCCCACCGGCTGTCTCATGCGGTTCGACACGGCCACCGGGCCGGGCGCGGTCACCGTGAAGAGCGGCGCGATGCTCGGCTGTCTGCTGGGAGCGGCCGACCGATGACCGTGGCGCGGTGTCGACCGGGAGGTGCCCGGTCATGAGTGTCGGCGTACGGGGACGCGAGGACGCGAAGCAGGGCTGGCGCGACTTCCGGTGGCTGTGGGGCGGCCAGAGCGTCAGCCTGGTCGGCGACCAGATCCTGATGCTCGCGCTGCCGTTGGCGGCGACGCAGGCGCTGGGTGCCAGCGCGTTCGACGTCGGCCTGCTGGCGGCGGCGGTGAAGCTGCCGTACCTGTTGATCGGGCTGCCCGCCGGCGTCTGGGTGGCGCGGGTGGGTCTGCGCCGGTCGATGATCGGTGCGGACGGGATCCGCGCGCTGGCCGTGCTGTCGGTGCCGCTCGCCGGCTTCGCCGGGGTGCTGAGCTTCGCGCACCTGGTGGTGGCCGCGCTGGTGACCGGCGTGTGCAGCGTCTTCTTCCAGATCGCCTACCAGTCGTACGCGCCGTTGCTGATCGCCGACAGCGACCGGCTGCACGCGGCCAACACGCGGCTGACCCTCTCCGAGTCGATGGCGTTGCTGCTGGGGCCGGGTCTGGCGGGCCTCGTGGTGGGCCTGACCGGAGCGGTGCGGGCGATGCTCGCCGACTCCGTGACGTTCCTCGTCAGCATGGTCACGTTGCTGCTGATCCGCCACCGTGCGGCGCCGGTGCCCGTCGTGGACCGCAAACCGGTCTGGCAGGAGGTCGGCGCCGGGATCCGGTTCGTGCTCCAGCAGCCGCTGCTGCGCCTGATCATGGCGTCCGGCCTGGTCTACAACCTCGGCATCGCGATGTACATGGCCATGGTGGCGATCTTCGCGGTCAACCACCTGCACCTGTCCCCGGCCGTCTTCGGCCTCGCGGTCGGCCTCGGCGGAGCCGGCTTCCCGGTGGGCACGCTGCTGGCCCGGTGGCTGACCCGGCGCTTCGGCATCGGGCCGACCCTCGGGATCGTGAGCGTGCCGATCGTGGCGGGACTGGTCACCACGGTCTGCGCGTTCGGCGAGTACGCCGCCGTGATGATCAGCGTCGGCACGTTCGTCTACGGGGCGGGCTCGGGGGCCTTCAAGACCAACGCGTTGACCATCCGCCACCTCGTGACCCCCGACCACATGTCGACCCGCGCCACCGCGGTGCACCGGTTCGTCACCTGGGGCGTCATGCCGGTGGGGGCGGTCGTCGCCGGCATCGTCGGCGACCGGTTCGGGCTGCGGGTCGCGATGGTGACGTCGGTGGCCGTCGTCGCGACGTGTCTCGTTCCATCGCTGAGCAAACCGATGCGCCGAGCGAAGAGTCTGACTCGGACCGCGGCCGCGTGACTTCTGGGGAGAGGGAAAATGTGCGGAATCGTCGGCTGGCTCGACTTCACCCGTGACCTCGGGGAGGACGTCGAGCTGATCCGGGAGATGACCGGGACGATGCGGCAGCGCGGCCCCGACGACCACGGCGTGTGGGTCGACCGGCACGTCGCGCTGGGGCACCGCCGGTTGGCCATCATCGACCTCGTCGGTGGCCGCCAGCCGATGGTCGCGCCCGACGCCGCGACCGTCCTCACCTACAGCGGTGAGGTCTACAACTTCAGGGAGCTACGCGCCGAACTGCAACGACGCGGGCACGTCTTCGTCGAGCGCTCCGACACCGAGGTCGTGCTGCACGCATACCGGGAGTGGGGGCCGGCCTGCGCCGAACGCCTCGTCGGCATGTTCGCCTTCGCGGTGTGGGACGCACCGAGGCAGCAACTCGTGCTGATCCGCGACCGGCTCGGCATCAAGCCCCTCTTCTACGCGCCGCTGCCGCACGGCGTGCTCTTCGCGTCCGAGCCGAAGGCCATCTTCGCCAACCCGGTGTTCCGCCCGTCGGTGGACGAGGCGATGCTGCCGGTCCTGTTGAACCGGCGGCTCGCGCTGCCGGGCCAGACCCCGTTGCGGGGACTGCATGAGGTCGAGCCGGGACACGTGGTGACGGTGGACCGCGCGGGCGTACGGCAGGAGTGCTACTGGCGGCTCACCACCGATCCGCACACCGACGACCTGCCCACGACGGTGGGGAACGTGCGGGACCTGCTCCACGAGGTGGTGCACCAGCAGTTGGTCGCCGACGTGCCGATCGCCACGCTGCTCTCCGGCGGGCTGGACTCCACGGCCACCACCGCGATCGCCGCGCGCGCCTTCGCTGCGCGCGGTGAGGGCAGGCTGGCCACCTTCTCGGTGGACTTCCCCGAGGACGAGGCGTCGTTCCGCCCGACCGTCCTGCGGCCCGAACGCGACGCGCCCTACGTGGGCATCGCGAGCGAGCGGATCGGTACGGACCACACGGTGGTCGCGCTGTCGTCCGCGGCGGTCGCGGACGCGCGCCCGTTGGCCATGCGCGCCATGGACCGGCCGATCAGCGGCCAGTTCGACGCCTCGATGTACCTGCTCTTCGCGGGGGTGCGGGAGCGCACCGACGCCCGCGTCCTGCTCTCCGGCGAGGCGGCCGACGAGGTCTTCGGCGGGTACCCGTGGTTCCACGATCCCGCCACCCTCAGCGCGGACACGTTCCCGTGGCTGGGCGACGCACCACGGCTGTGGGAGTGCCTGGCACCCGACGTGCTCAGGCGGATCCGGCCCGACGAGCTGGAGCGCGACCACTACAGGCGGCTCTGCGCCGCCGTACCGCGGTTGCCGGGCGAGGACCCGGCGGAGGCGCGTGTACGGGAGGCGCTCTACCTCAGCCTCCAGGGGCCGCTGTCCGTGCTGCTGGAGCGCAAGGACCGGCTGAGCATGGCCTCGGGCCTGGAGGTCCGGGTCCCGTTCTGCGACCACCGGCTGTTGCAGTACGTGTGGAACACGCCCTGGTCGATGAAGAAGGCCGACGGCAGGGAGAAGAGCCTGTTGCGGATGGCCGTCGCCGACCTGGTGCCGGAGGAGGTGCTGCGGCGCCGGAAGAGCGCCTACCCGGCGATGCACGACCCCGGGTACGACGCCGCGGTGCTGGGCGCGGTCAACAAGCTCGTCGTCGACGAGACCTCGCCGCTGCACGGCCTGTTCGACCCCGACCGCGTCCGCGCGCTGATCGAGTCGGGGAACCGGACGATGACGCACGTCAACGCGGCCCACCTGGTGCTGCCGCTGCTGGAGATCGACACCTGGATGCGCGCGTACGGCATCGGGGTGAGCCGGTGACGACGTGACCGGCCGACGCCACCGGGTGGGGGCGGTTGCGGGCCGTCGCCTGATGTAACGAGATTCGTCGGCAAGACGCTGTGCCCCGCGATCCGCGCGGAATCCCAGCGGCCGCAATAGGCTTCCCGTATCGACGGCCGGCACAGCGGCGGCCCTCGCGTACCGGGGGGTCGGACGCGGATCGAGGGGGCGCGTCCGGCGCCGGTGTGACCTGACGCTGCCGGGGCCTCTCCCGTCGCGGCCCGGGCCCGTCAGTTCGCCGGGAGCTGCTCGGCCTTCGTGACCACCCGGTCGATCAGGCCGTACTCGCGGGCCTCCTCGGCGGTGAACCACCGGTCGCGGTCCCAGTCCCGCTGGATCTCCTCCAGGCTGCGCCCGCTGTGCCGGGCGATCAGCTCCTGCATGGTGCGCTTCACGTGCAGCATGTTCTCCGCCTGGATGGTGATGTCGGCGGCGGTGCCGCCCATCCCGCCGGAGGGCTGGTGCATCATGATCCGCGAGTGGGGCAGTGCGTAACGCTTGCCGGCCGTGCCCGCGCAGAGCAGGAACTGCCCCATCGAGCCGGCGAAGCCCAGCGCGACCGTGGCCACGTCGTTGCGGACGAACCGCATCGTGTCGTAGACGGCCATCCCCGCGCTCACCGAGCCGCCCGGCGAGTTGACGTAGAGCACGATGTCCCGCTCCGGGTCCTCGGCGGCGAGCAGCAGCATCTGCGCGCAGATCTGGTTCGCCGAGGCGTCGGTCACCTCGGTGCCGAGGAAGATGATCCGCTCCTTCAGCAGCCGATCGAACACCTGGTCACCGAAGGACGGCTGTCCACCGTCCAGCATCCGCACGTCGAGACCGATCATCGCGTCCGTCCTTCCGACAGCGCCGGCGGGCGACCGGAGGACGCCCGGGGGACCGGCCCCTCCAGCCTGCGCGGAGCCGCCCGCGCGGAGCCAACGATTCTGCCGGCGGCAGATCAGCCTGCGGCAGAACCGGCCGGCCTAGGCGAGGGTCGATGCCCACGCGCCCGCCCGCGTCCGCGCGCAGCCGAGCGCGACACGGGTACGCGGACCACGGCGACCGCCGACGGTGGAGGCGGGCCGCCCGACCCGGAGGGTCGGACCGCCCGTGCGTGGGGCCAGGTGCAGCAGCGGGCCGCCGGTACGGGGGCCGACCCACGCGACGGGGGTGGCGGCGTCGGGCCGGCCGCCCTCCGCCCGCTCCAGCCGGGACAGGCCCGCCCGGGGCGCGGCCGGAATGCGCGGCTCGACGCGGCGCAGGTCGTCGCGCGCCTCCTCCAGCAGGTCGGACAGGTGGATGCCGAGCGCCCGGCAGATCGCCGCCAGCACCTCCGAGGAGGCCTCCTTGCGGCCGCGTTCGACCTCCGACAGGTAGGGCACGGAGACCCCGGCCGCCTCGGCCACCTCGCGCAGCGTGCGGCCCTGCCTCAGCCGCAGCCGACGCAGCACCCCGCCGATCACTCGTCGCAGCAACGACATGCGGGCCTCGCTCTCGGGCTCGTCGTCCAGGGACGATTTCATCATGCCCCCTGTCGGGTGCGCGGGTCGTCCCGTCCTGCCGCGCGTCGTGCCCGCAGCCGGGTGTCGCGGGCCCGGACCTGCCCTTCGTCGGGTCGACCCGAGGGGCGTCACCCCCCGGTGGGCGACCTCGCCGTGCGAGATCCGCGCGGGCGGCTATGTTGTGGTCGTGCAGGCGATGACAGGGCCGGGGCGGGCCCCCACGTGATCCACTTTCCCGCGCAGCGACGTGGCCCCCTGAGCGCGCTGAGTCTCCGGCTTGCCGCCGCCATCGGTCTGGTCTTCGCCACCGTCGCCGTGGTCTACCTCGACCGCGACGGCTACCGCGACGTCAACGAGGACGGGATGACCCTCCTCGACTGCTTCTACTACACGGTGGTCACCCTCTCGACCACGGGCTACGGGGACATCGCCCCGGTCAGCCAGAGCGCCCGGCTGATCAACGTCGTCTACATCACGCCGGCCCGGGTGATCTTCCTGATCATCCTGGTCGGCACCACCCTCGAAGTGCTGACCGAGCAGTACCGCACCGGGCGTCGCCTGTCGCGGTGGAGGAGAGCCGTGAAGGACCACGTCATCATCTGCGGCTACGGCACGAAGGGCCGCAGCGCGGTCTCCGCCCTGCTGGAGAACGGGCTCGACAAGTCCCGGATCGTCGTGGTGGAGCGCAGCGGTCCCGCGCTGCGGCAGGCCACCTCGGCCGGCCTGGTGGCGATCGAGGGCTCGGCGACCCGCTCGTCGGTGCTCAACGAGGCGCACGTACGCAACGCCAAGGCGGTGATCATCGCGACGGACAGCGACGACGCCTCGGTCCTGGTGGCCCTGACCGTACGGCAGCTCACCGCCGGGCAGGTACGGATCATCGCCGCCGCCCGCGAGGCGGAGAACGCCCCGCTGCTCAAGCAGAGCGGCGCCCACCACGTGATCGTCTCCTCGGCCACCGCCGGCCGGCTGCTGGGCCTGTCCACCTCGGCGCCGCCGCTGATCGACGTGGTGGAGGACCTGCTCACCCCCGGCCAGGGCATGGCGCTGGCGATGCGCTCCGCCGAGCGCTCCGAGGTCGGCCGCTCCCCCCGCGAGCTGGACTCGCTGGTCATCGCGCTGGTCCGGCGGGGCAAGGTGGTCACCCTGGCGGACAAGGCCGGCGCGGTCATCGAGACCGGCGACATGCTGGTGCACGTACGCGACGACCGCCCCCAGGCGGCGGCAGCCCCCTGACCGGCGGCCCGCCCTGACCCGGACGGTCCGGGCGGGGCCGTCCTGGCTGCCGCCCGACCGGGTTGGTGTCGTTGCGATGCCTCCCCGGCGCAGGTGTCGGCTGCGGGTACCTCGCGCGTCGGGCCCGGCGCCCGCCCGGTGCGGCACAACGGGGCGCGGAGCAACATGCGCAGCATGCTCGTCGGGCTGGCGCGCCGTTACGCTCAGTGTTCGGTCTGTGGTCGACGCCCATCGCCCTCCGGACGCTTTGCTCTGCATCCTCATGCGCACCAGTAACCCTGAGTGCCTGTTGCGTATGAGGATGCAGAGCAAAGGGCGCGCGGGGTTTGGTCGTGCCTGAGAGCGACCTTCGCTGAAGGTGCTGGTCACGGGCTTTCTACCTCGAAGATGACGGGTGCCCGCCCTCGCCGCGCCGAGGGGAATCGTCACTCACCGTAGCAAGTGGCGGAAAGGTGGGTCCCGTTGCTTACCGTGACCAGGCCGGGGCGTCGGAGGAGCGCGCCGGGGGTCGTCGGCGGTTTGCAGATCGACCGGCTCACGTCCCGAGGAGACCGGCCCCGGTGGAAGAGGCCCACACGTGAGCGAGGAGGGCCCGCAACCCGGGTTCGGGTTGCGGGCCCTCCTGTCGTTCCGGCAAACCGGCGGTGCGCCTGCCCGGCTCGCGCTCAGGGGCGGTCGGCCGCGTCGGTCAGAGGATGGTCCAGGTGTCCCCGCTGGCGAGGAGGCCGGCGAGCTGCTGCTCGGGCGTCTCGGTGACCTTCGCCTTCGCCTCGGCGAGCTGCTCCTGCACCACGCTGTCGTACGACGGACGGTCCACCGAGCGGAACACGCCGATCGGGGTGTTCCGCAGGTCCAGGCCGGGCAGTCGGGACAGCGCGAAGGCGTACGCCGGGTCGGTGACCGTCGCGTCGTGCACGACGATCTCGCCCGGGCTGACCGACGCGGTCTCCCGGACCTCCAGGCCGAACCCGCCGGGCGGGTGTACGACGCAGAACTGCCCGTCCTTGCCGAACGTGATGGGCTGCCCGTGCTCCAGCCGGATCAGGAAGTCGTCGCGGGTGGCCGGCTCCTTGAGCTGGTCGAACGCGCCGTCGTTGAAGATGTTGCAGTTCTGGTAGATCTCCACGAACGCCGAGCCCTGGTGCTCCGCGGCGGCCCGCAGCACCGACTGGAGGTGCTTGCGGTCGGAGTCGATGGTGCGCCCCACGAAGGTGGCCTCGGCCCCGAGGGCGAGCGACAGCGGGTTGAACGGCGCGTCGGCCGAGCCGGCCGGCGTCGACTTCGTGACCTTGCCGACCTCGGAGGTCGGCGAGTACTGCCCCTTGGTCAGGCCGTAGATCCGGTTGTTGAACAGCAGGATCTTCAGGTTGACGTTGCGGCGCAGCGCGTGGATCAGGTGGTTGCCGCCGATGGAGAGCGCGTCACCGTCACCGGTGACCACCCAGACCGACAGGTCGGGCCGGCTGGCCGACAGGCCGGTGGCGATCGCCGGGGCGCGGCCGTGGATCGAGTGCATCCCGTAGGTGTTCATGTAGTACGGGAAGCGCGACGAACAGCCGATGCCGGAGACGAAGACGATCCGCTCGCGCGGGATGTTCAGCTCCGGCATGAACTGCTGGATCGCGGCGAGGATCGCGTAGTCGCCGCAGCCGGGGCACCAGCGCACCTCCTGGTCGGACTTGAAGTCCTTGGCGGTGAGCTTGAGGGTGACGGGCTCAGACATTCTTCAGGACCTCTTCCAGCATCGTCTCCAGCTCGGCGGCCGTGAACGGCAGGCCGCGGACCTGGTTGTAGCCGATCGCGTCGACCAGGTACTTCGCCCGGATCACGTGGGCGAGCTGGCCGAGGTTCATCTCGGGGATGACCACGCGGTCGTAGGAGCGCAGCACCTCGCCGAGGTTGGCCGGCATCGGGGCGAGGTGCCGCAGGTGCGCCTGCGCGATGGCGTGGCCGCGCTGGCGCAGGCCCCGGCACGCCGCGCCGATCGGCCCGTACGTGGAGCCCCAGCCGAGCACCAGCACCCGGGCGTCGCCGTCCGGGTCCTCGACCTCGATGTCCGGCACCGGGATCGTCTCGATCCGGGCCGCCCGGGTACGCACCATGAAGTCGTGGTTCGCCGGGTCGTACGAGATGTCGCCGGTCTTGTCGGCCTTCTCCAGCCCACCGATGCGGTGCTCGAGCCCGGCGGTGCCCGGCACGGCCCACGGCCGGGCCAGGGTCTGCGGATCGCGCAGGTAGGGCAGGAACGTGGTGCCGTCGTCGCCGTTGGGCTTCGTGGCGAACTCGACCCGCAGGTCGGGCAGCGACTCGACGTCGGGCAGCAGCCACGGCTCGGAGCCGTTGGCGACGTAGTTGTCGGACAGCAGGATGACCGGCGTGCGGTAGGTCAGCGCGATCCGGGCCGCCTCGAGGGCCGCGTGGAAGCAGTCCGCCGGCGACTTCGGCGCGATCACCGCGACCGGGGCCTCGCCGTGGCGGCCGTAGAGCGCCATGTTGAGGTCGGCCTGCTCGGTCTTGGTGGGCATGCCGGTCGAGGGGCCGGCCCGCTGCACGTCGACGATGACCAGCGGCAGTTCCAGCGCCACCGCGAGGGAGATCGTCTCGCTCTTGAGCGCCACGCCCGGGCCGCTGGTGGTGGTGACGCCCAGGGAACCGCCGTACGACGCGCCCAGCGCCGCGCCGACGGCGGCGATCTCGTCCTCGGCCTGCATGGTGAGCACGCCGAAGCGCTTGTGCTTGCTCAGCTCGTGCAGGATGTCCGACGCCGGGGTGATCGGGTAGGCGCCCAGGAAGACCGGCAGCCCCGAGCGGACGCCGGCGGCCACCAGGCCGAGCGACAGGGCCGCGTTGCCGGTGATGTTGCGGTAGGTGCCCGGCCGCATCTTCGCCGGCTTGACCTCGTAGCGGACCGCGAAGTCCTCGGTGGTCTCGCCGAAGTTCCAGCCGGCCCGGAACGCCGCGACGTTCGCCGCGACCAGTTCGGGGCGGGCGGCGAACTTGCGCTCCAGGAAGCGCAGCGTCGACTCGTAGGGCCGGTTGTACATCCAGGAGAGCAGGCCGAGGGCGAACATGTTCTTGGCCCGCTCGGCGTCCTTCTTCGACACCGCCTGGTCGGCGAGCGCGCCGACCGTCATCGAGGTCAGCGCCACCGGGTGCACCACGTAACCCGCGAGGGAGTCGTCCTCGAGCGGGCTCGACTGGTAGCCGACCTTGGCCAGGTTGCGCTTGGTGAACTCGTCGGTGTTGACGATGATGTCCGCGCCCCGCGGCAGGTCGGCCAGGTTCGCCTTGAGCGCCGCCGGGTTCATCGCCACCAGCACGTTGGGCGAGTCGCCGGGGGTCAGGATGTCGTAGTCGGCGAAGTGCACCTGGAAGCTCGACACGCCCGGCAGGGTGCCGGCGGGGGCCCGGATCTCGGCCGGGAAGTTCGGCAACGTGGAGATGTCGTTGCCCAGCTGCGCGGTCTCCGAGGTGAACCGGTCGCCGGTGAGCTGCATGCCGTCGCCGGAGTCACCGGCGAAGCGGATGACCACCCGGTCCAGTTGACGGATCTGCTTGGTCACGCCTGCACCTCGCTTCGCTGGGCGCGGTCGCGCGGGCGGCTGAACATGATGGTGACCTCGCCTTGCCCGGCCACGTGACCTCCTTGACGCACCGCTGCACCGAACCCGCGGAGGCGGGCCCGGTCCGCTGTAGTTACCTCACCTGAGAGCCTACGTCGAATCGCCGCCCCAACCTTCTCGGAGGCCGCCCTGTGGGATGCGATCCAGCGAGATTCCACCCCGATTTGAGGTGTTTCCATCCGCCCGCCGTAATCCAGATCACCGGTGGCGCAGCGGTGGGGACGCCGAGCCGGCGTCGTCGGGGCCGTCCGGGTCACTCCGTCGGCGCCGTGGACGGTCCGGCGGCCGGGGCGGCCATCCGCCGCCGCAGCGACGTGGTCGCCAACGCGAGGGCGAACACCACCAGCAGCGTGGAGATCACGATCAGCAGGATCGCCGTACGCCGCACCGAGCCGTCTCCGCCGTCGCCGACGGCCGGGACGTCGGCGGCCAGCACGCCCTGCGACCCGGTCGGCGCGGGCGGCGAGGCCACCGGGGTCGCCAGCGCGGCGGCGGCGGTGATCCGGAAGCTCATCTGCACCTTCTTCGCCCGACCGCTGCGCGGGTCGAGCTGCCCGAGCACCGCGCCGGCCAGCGGGGCCTGCCGCTGGGCCTCGGGGGTCGCCGAGACCGGCAGCCGCAGTTGCGCGGTCCGGCCGGCGGCGAGGGTGCCCAGCTCGCAGCGCGTACGGGTGGGGTCGACCGGGGTGCAGCCGGCCGGGGGAGTTGGCACGGTCACCCCGGCCGGCAGGACCACCTCGACGCGGCCCTCGGCGTCCACCCGGCCGGTGTTGCCCAGGCGTACGTCGAGCCCGCTCGACCCGCCGCTGATGTCGAAGGAGACCGCCTCGGCGTCCAGCCTGATCCCCGGCACCGGCGGGCCGGGCGGGAAGAGCACCGCGAAGCCCTCGTCGTCGCCCACGGTGCCGGGCACGCCGGGCGCGGTCGCGGTGACCCGTACGGAGCCGCTGAGCGGCATCCGCTGCCACGCGTCGCCGTCGACCCGTACGCGGAGCAGGGTGCTGAACCGGGCGCCGGGCGCGCTCGCCCACTCGCCGCAGCGGTGCTCCCCGCCGCCGACCGGGGCGCAGCCCCCCGTGCCGGCGTCGGTCAGCCCCGCCGGGAGCGTGTAGGCGAGCCGGATCCGGGCCGGGGTGGCGCCCGTGTTCGTGATGGTCACCCGCAGCGTGGTCACCGTGCTCGGCGCGTTCCAGTAGCCGGCGGTGAGGGTGATGTCGTCGGTCGTGACGCTGACCCCCGCCGCCGCCGGCGCCGGCTGGGTGGGGGCGGGCGCGGAGGGCCGCACCGGCGGCACGGACGGCGCCGGGGGCGGCGCCCCGGTGGTGGTGGGCGCCGCGGTGGTCGGCAGGGGTGGTTCCGGGGCCGCCGTGGTCGGGGCGGGCTCGGTCGTGGCGGGCGGGGACGGGCTCTCGGGCGGCGGCGCCGTGGTGGAGGGCGCCTCGGTGGGCACCGGTCCGGGTTCGGTCGGATCCGCCGTGGGCGGGTCCCCGCCCGGCTCCTCGGCCGGCTCGGTCGTGGGCGAGGCGACCCGCGCGACGGCGGGCGCGGCGGTCGCCCAGCCTGGCGTCGCCGTGACGGTCAGCCCGACCGCGAGGCCGATCACCAGCAGGGGTACGGCGCGTCGGTCACGCGCCCGCCGGCCGGGCCGTACGTCCACGCGCGCCATCTGTCCTCCGGTGACGATGAGTGAGATCCCAATATTCGACAATTGTTGCCAAGCGGCACTAGTCCCCGCGGGAAACAAATCCGTAACGGGTTCGACCCGGGCGGCGTCGAGGACCGGTAGGCTCGGCGACCGTGACCGGTTACCTGGGCTCGTACGCGACGCTCGGGCTGCTCCTGCTCGCCAGCGTCCTCTTCTTCGTTACGGCGTTCTCGGCCAACCGGGTGTTACGTCCTGCCCGACCGGCGGATCCCTTCGGCAAGCGCGCCACCTACGAGTGCGGCCTCGACCCCGTCGGCGCCGACTGGGCGCAGATGCAGATCCGTTACTACGTGTACGCGTACCTCTACGTGCTGTTCGCCGTCGAGTCGGTGTTCCTCTTCCCCTGGGCGGTCGTCTTCAACCGGCCGGGCTTCGGCATGGTCACCGTCGTGGAGATGGCGGTCTTCGTCGCGGTGCTGGCGCTCGGCATCCTCTACGCCTGGCGCAAGAACATCCTGCGCTGGTCCTGACCGCCCCCGGGTGGTCGACGGTCGGTCTGCCGCCCCCGTGCGGCGACGGTCAGGCGAGGCCCCGCCGGGTCAGCGTCGGCGGGCGGTCGCCCCGGATCGAGGCGACCATGTCGAGCACCCGGCGGGTGGGGCCCACCTGGTGCGCGCGGAACACCCGGGCGCCCAGCCAGGCCGAGACCGCGGTGGCCGCCAGCGTCCCCTCCAGCCGCTCGGCCACGGGCAGGTCCAGCGTCTCGCCGATGAAGTCCTTGTTCGACAGGGCCACCAGCAGCGGCCAGCCGGTGCCGGAGAGCTCGCCGAGCCGGCGGGTGATCTCCAGGGAGTGGCGGGTGTTCTTGCCGAAGTCGTGCGCCGGGTCGATCAGGATCCCGTCGGCGCGTACGCCCAGCGTGACCGCGCGTTCGGCGAGCCCGGTCACGGTCGTGAGCACGTCGGCGACCACGTCGGGGAAGGCCGCGCGGTGCGGGCGGGTGCGGGGCGCCAGCCCGCCGGCGTGCGAGCAGACCAGCCCGGCGCCGGTGCGCGCCGCCACCTCGGCCAGGGCCGGGTCCGCGCCGGACCAGGTGTCGTTGAGCAGGTCGGCGCCCGCCGCCACCGCCTCCACCGCCACCTCGGCCCGCCAGGTGTCGATCGAGATCACCACGTCGGGGAAGGCGGCCCGGACGGCGGCGATGGTCTCCACCGTGCGGCGGATCTCCTCGGTCACGTCGACCTCGGCGCCCGGACCGGCCTTGACCCCGCCGATGTCGATGATCTCAGCGCCCTCCCCGACCGCCCGCTCCACGGCGCGCAGCGCGCTGTCCTGGGCGAAGGTCGCGCCCCGGTCGAAGAACGAGTCCGGCGTGCGGTTGACGATCGCCATCACCACCAGCTCGTCGGGGCCGAACGTGCGCCCACCGAGCCGAAGCGCCCCGGCCATGCCGCCTCCTGAAGGTCCACCGCCGCCGACCCGTGCCCGCCGCCGGCCGGTCACGACGCTAGCCGGTCGGCCCGGGCCGGGCCCCGCCGGTCCGGCGGCCCCGACGACCGCGACGGCACCTCCAGCCACGGCTGGCGCGGGGCCACGGTCGGTTTCACATACCGTGCCTGGCTGCGCCGGACCTCGACGGCCGGCGGTGTAGTCCCCTCGTCTGACACCACACAGGTATCTTCATGCCGCGCAGGTATCAGCGTTCCGGCGGCAGCGGTCCCCCTCGACTCCCCTGAGCAGGACGATCGGCTTCGTGCCCCGGGGCGGCGCGTCGCGCCCGCAGCGGGCGCCGGGGGCGGCTGCTGTGACGCGGATCCGGGACGCTGGGGGTGGTGGGGTCGCTCCGGGCGGTTCGACGTGCCACGATCTGTGCATGGGTCAGGTTCTGCTCCTGCTGGTCGTGGCGTTGACCGTCGCGGCGGTCGTGTTCGGGGTGACGGTGCTGGTCTCCGGCCGGGATCCCGGCCTGGCGCCCGCCGAGCCGGACGGGCGGGCCGTGCCGTTGCCGGCGGCCCGACCGCTGCGCGAGTCCGACGTGGGCGAGGTCCGGTTCGACACCGCGCTGCGCGGCTACCGTATGGCCCAGGTCGACCACGCGATGCGCCGGGCGGCCTACGACATCGGCTACAAGTCCGAGCTGATCGGCGTGCTGGAGGCGGAGGTCGCCGCGCTGCGCGAGGGCCGGACGGCGGACGCCGACGACCTGCGCAAGGCGCGGGAGCAGGCAGCCGCCGAGCCGTCGTCGGCGGCCCGTGGGACGGTGCCGGTCGGGGCCGACCGGCCGGACGCGGCGGGGGGCACCGACGTGGTCGTCGAGCCGATCCCCGCGTTCGCGGGCCCGACCGCCGACGCGGGCGACGAGGCCGTGGACCGGACCGACGTGGGCGACGACGCCGTCGGCCGGACCGGGGAAGCCGACCGTGCCCCGGCCCGGACCGGGGCGGGCGACGACGGCCCGACGCGGACGGCGGGCGACGCGACCGGTCCCGGCCCGGTGGTCGGGTCGGAGTCGAAGTGACCGGGCCGGAACCCGGCGAGGACCTGCGCGACGTCACGCAGCCCGGCGCGGGCGAGGTCACCGCCACGGTGATCGTCGACGCGCCGGCGGACCGGGTCTTCGCGGCGCTGACGGCCTGGGAACGGCAGTCGGACTGGATCCCGTTCACCACCGTCCGGGTGGTCGAGGGCGACGGCGGCGAGGGCAGCCTGATCGAGGCGGTCACGGCGTTCGGCCCCGCCGTGCTGCGCGACGAGATGCGCGTGGTGCGGGTGGACGCGCCCTACGAGGTGGGCGTCGTGCACTGCGGGAAGCTGCTGCGCGGGCCCGGTGTGCTCCGCTGCACGCCGCTGGAGCGCGACCGCACCCAGGTCGTCTGGCACGAGTGGTTCCACCTGCCGGGCGGCCCGGCGGGCCGGGTTGCCTGGCCGGTGCTCTGGCCCGGGTCGAAGTTCAGCCTGACCCAGGCGTTGAAGAAGTTCGGCCGGCTGGTGGAGCAGGGCCGGCTGCCCTGACGGTGGGCGGGCCGGTTCGCGTGCCCTCGTCGAGCGGCTTCCCCTGATCGGCTCGACGTCGCCGACATCGGGGTGTCGGCCCGCCCGGGACGCCCCGATGTCGCCGACCCCGGGCGGTACGGGCCCGCCGACCGAGGCACGACGCGGCACCGTGGGGCGCGGGCCCGTCGGTACGGTGTCCTAGCGTGGACGCGTGACTGACCTGGTGATCGGCGCCGACGGGCTGCCGCGATGCGGCTGGGGGCACAGCACCCCCGACTACGCCGCCTACCACGACACGGAGTGGGGCCGCCCCCTGCGCGGCGACGACGCGCTCTACGAGCGGCTCACGCTGGAGGCGTTCCAGTCGGGGCTGTCCTGGCTGACCATCCTCCGCAAACGTCCCGCCTTCCGGCTGGCCTTCGACGAGTTCCGCATTGAGACCGTGGCCGGCTACGGCGACGCCGACGTCGCCCGGCTGCTCGCCGACGCCGGCATCGTCCGCAACCGGGCCAAGATCGAGGCGGCGATCGCCAACGCCCGGGCGGCGCTGGAGCTTCCGGAAGGGCTCTCCGCGCTGCTCTGGTCCTTCGCCCCGCCGCCCCGGCCGGCCCGACCCGCGTCGTTCGCGGAGGTGCCGGCGCTGACGGCCGAGTCCACGGCGATGGCCAAGGCGCTCAAGAAGCGGGGCTTCCGCTTCGTCGGCCCGACCACGGCCTACGCGCTCATGCAGGCCACCGGGATGGTCGACGACCACCTTGCGGGCTGCCACGTCGTGGCGGCGCGGGCGGCGTGATGGGATGGAGGCCATGACGACCGACACCGCGCACCGGGTGGACGGGGCCCGCCCCGCCGACGGCACGGGCGCCTGGGCGGTGCTGCTGCCCACCGGGCGCTACGAGGCCGAGCGGCTCGTCCACCACGACACGCTCGAGTTGACCGGCCTGACCGACGACTCCGGGCCCCGCCCCGGCGACCGGGTGGCCGTGCTGGTCGACGCGCCGCCCCGGCTGGTGGCGCTGGGCCGGGTCGCCGCGGCGGCCGGCCAGGAGCGGGAGGACCCGGACGATCCCCAGTCCGAGCGGGTCGAGGCGCCGCTGGTGGTCGCGTACACCCGGCGGGCCTTCGACGAGCCGGTGCCGGCCGACGCGCTGGTGCTCGACGGGCCGGTGACCGCGCTGGACCCCTCGGCCTTCCAGGAGTTGGCCGACCGGTTGGGCCCGCCACCACGACGGCGCACCTGGCTGGTCAGCCTCGACCTGCCGATCGAGGCCGCGTCGCCCGCCGAGGCGGTCCGCCTGTTCTGGGCGTACGTGCAGGAGCTGGGGCCCCGCGAGTTGCCCGCGTTCGTCTCGCCCTCGGGCGACGAGCTGGCCATGCAGGCGTTCGTGCTCGGCGCGGAGGCCAACCAGGACCCGGAGGAGGACGACTGATCCGCTCCGGCGGCGTCCGCGCGCCGAGCCCTGGTGGCTGCCGCCGGTGATCGCCGTACGCGCCGGCTCACGAGCCCTGTCAGGCGCGACCGGCCGCCTGCCGGTGTGGCGGGGGCCGGTCGGCCCGGGAGGGCGTCAGCGGCCCTCGAAGACCGGCTTCTGCTTGTTGACGAAGGCCTGGGTGGCCGCGCGGTGGTCGGCGGTGCCCCCGCAGATCGACTGCGCCTGCGCCTCGGCGGCCAGGGCGTCGGCCAGCGTGCCCGCGTCGGCGATGGAGAGCTGACGCTTGATCGCCCCGTACGCGACGGTCGGGCCGGCGGCCAGCCGGGCGGCCAACTCCTGCGCGGTCGGCAGCACCTGCTCGTCGTCCTCAACCAGGCGGTTGAGCAGCCCGAGCTGGCAGGCGTCCGCCGCGCGCACGGGCTCGGCCAGCATCAGCAGCTCGATGGCCTTGGCGTGGCCGACGAGCCGGGGCAGCGTCCAGGAGGCGCCGGTGTCGGCGGCGAGCCCGACCTTGGCGAACGCCATCAGGAAGCTGGTCGACGGCCCGCCGATGCGGATGTCGGCGAGGAACGCCAGCGAGGCGCCCGCCCCGGCGGCCATCCCCCGCACGGCGGCGACCACCGGCTTGGGCAGGTTGGCCAGCCGGGCGGCGATCGGGTTGTAGTGCGCGCGCACGGTGTCCAGCGGGTTGCCGTCGGTGGACTCCAGGGTCTGCACGTGCTCGCGCAGGTCCTGCCCGGCGCTGAACGATTGGCCCGCGCCCGCGAGCACCACCGCGCGGCAGGACCGGTCGGTCTCCAGCTCGGCCAGCGTGTCGCGCAGCGCCTCCTTGAGCGCCACGTCCAGCGCGTTCATCGCCGTCGGGCGGTTCAGCGTCAGGGTGACGACGGCGTCGGTGCGGTCGACGAGCAGCGGCTCGGTCACTTCTAACGACCCTTCTGTCGGGCGATGCGGTTGCCGGAGTCGAGGCACTGCTCGACGTACCGGTCTGCGGCCGGCCGCAGCCGGGCCGCGTGCCGGTCGAAGAAACTGGCCGCGGCGGTGCCGGGCCAGCGCTCGGGGAGCAGCGCCGGGGGCAGCTGCGGGTCCCGGAACAGGAAGGTACGCCACGCGTGCACGAGCCGGAACCGGGCGGCGTACGCCTCCTCGTCGAGGCTGCGCACCGTGACCCCGGCCAGCAACGGCCGCTGCTCGGCGACGAACTGCTCGTACGCCTGGCCGATCTCCGCGAGGTCCCAGGCCCGGCGCACGACGCCCATGGCGCCGGGGGTGCCGGCGGTGTGCGCGGCGGTGAACCGCTCGTAGCGCACGCCCGCCTCGTCGAGCAGCACGTCCACGTCCTCGCCCGGCCGGGTCGCCACCCAGGTGCACTCGTCCAGGGCGCCGTAGCCGAGGAACGTCAGGTTGGCGGCGAGCCGTTGCCGGTCCCGGCGGGACAGGGGGGCCTCCAGCACCAGCAGGTCGAACCGTCCGTCCCAGGTGATCCGGCCGGTCCGGTAGATCCGCGCCGCCGCCTCGTCCAACCGGCGGGCGGCTTTCGGTGTGATCGAATATCCCGGCCCGGAGGTCAGCCGGCACGGGTCGAGCCACCCCTGGCGGACCATCCGGGAGACCGCCGTGCGCACGGCGGGCGGGGCGATCCCGAGCGGCGCCAGCAGCCTGACCAGGGCGGCGACGGGTGCCCGGCCGCCCCTCGCCCGGAGGTGGTCGCCGTACAGGTCGAAGAGTGCCGACCGTGCCTGCATGACCGCACATTGTGACAGGCCTTCTCAGGATAAGCTAGATGCTGTTACATCAATGCTGCTTCGGTTTGGGTCCGGCGGTGTTCATCAGGGAAAATCGTTGGTCGACACCCCCGCGTAGGTTGCGGGTGGTCAAGACGAAGTGGCTGTGGGGCAACCCACCGACCCTGGTGTAGGTCTGAGGGGAGACAACATGGCGGCGATGAAGCCGCGGACGGGCGACGGTCCGCTGGAAGTCACCAAGGAGGGCCGGGGCATCGTCATGCGCGTCCCGCTGGAGGGTGGTGGCCGGCTCGTCGTCGAGATGACTCCCGACGAGGCCAACGCACTCGGTGACGCACTGAAGGCAGCCGCCGGCTGACCGAGGAACGGTCCGCGCGCCCGCGCGGGCCTTTCGTCAACCCCTGAGCCACCGGCCCCGCCGGTGGCTCAGGGTCTTCATTCCCCGCGGAGCCGCGCTCCGCGAGCTTCCCTGGAGGTACGGCTCCGCGTGCTCGCCATCCGTCTGCTCGCCGAGCCCGACCGGCTCGACACGCTCGTTCTGCCCGTCCGGCCCGGCCCGGCCGACGGCGACCCGGCCCGACCGGCCCCGACCGCGTCGGCGCTGCCCGACGGCGTGACCGAGGAGGCTGCCGCCCTGGCGCCGGCGGCCCGGCTGACCGGGCGCCCCGGCGAGGTTCAGGCGCAGCTGCGACCCGGGCGGGAGCCGGGCCGGCTGCTGCTGCTCGGCGTCGGCGAGGGCGACGAGGCCGGCTGGCGGGCGGCCGGGGCGGCCCTGGCCCGTGCCGCGAAGGATGAGACACACGTCACGTTGGCGATGTCGGCCGACGCCACCCAGGCGGCCGTACGCGGACTCGTCGAGGGGCTGCTGCTGGCCTCGTACCGGTTCCGGCTGACCGACGCCGGCACCGCCCCCGCCCTGGCGGAGGTCGACGTGCTGGTGGCCGACCCGGGCGCGCACACCGCGACCGTCGAGGCGGCCCGGACGACGGCCCGGATGACCCGCTTCGCCCGCGACCTCACCAACACCCCCTCGTCGGTCAAGAACCCGCAGTGGTTCGCCGAGCAGGTCGCCGCCCACGCCGCCGACGTGCCCGACCTGCACCTGCGCGTACGCGGCCCGGACGAGCTGGCGGCCGAGGGCTTCGGCGGGATCCTCGCCGTCGGGGGCGGCTCCGCGAGCACCCCGCGCCTGCTGGAGCTGGACTGGCGGCCGGCCGACGCCCGTACCCACGTGGTGCTGGTCGGCAAGGGGATCACGTTCGACACCGGCGGCATCTCGATCAAGCCGGTGGCGGCGATGAAGCTGATGCGCAAGGACATGGCCGGGGCGGCGGCGGTGGTCGCGGCGACCCTCGGCGCGGCGGCCCTGCGTCTGCCGGTCCGGGTCACCACGCTCGCGCCGCTGGCGGAGAACATGCTCAGCGGGTCGGCGTTCCGCCCCGGCGACATCATCCGCCACTACGGCGGCACCACCAGCGAGACCACCAACTCCGACGCCGAGGGCCGGCTCGTGCTGGCCGACGCCCTCGCGTACGCGGCGGCCGAGCTGCGGCCCGACCTGCTGGTCGACCTCGCCACGCTCACCGGGGCGAACGCGGTGGCGCTGGGCAAGCGCACCGGCGCCCTCTACAGCGACAACGACGCGCTCGCGGCGGACGTGCTGGCCGCGATCGCCGCCGCCGGCGAGGCCGCCTGGCGGATGCCGCTGCCCGCCGACTACGCCGAGCACCTCGGCAGCGAACTGGCCGACCTGCACAGCTCGCCGGACCGGGGCGCCGGGTCGGTGATGGCGGCGCTCTACCTGCGGGAGTTCACCGGTGAGCTGCGCGACCGGTGGCTGCACGTGGACATGTCCGCGCCGTCCTGGGCCGACGGCGACGACGCCGAGCTGACCCGGGGCGCGACCGGCTGGGGCGTACGCTCGCTGCTGCGCTGGCTGGGCTCGCTGGCTTGACCGCCGGGCGGCGCCCGCCCCCGGCGGGCCCCCGGTCAGCGGCGGGTCAGCACTTCACGGCGGCGAGCAGCCCGTGGCCGACCGGCAGCAGCGCCGGGATCCAGTGCTCGGACTCGCGGATCGCCTTGATGGCCTCGCGGACGGTCACCGTCTCCACGTCGCGGGCGGCCGGGTCACCGATCCGGCCGCCGGCCAGCGTGCCGTTGAGCGCGACCACGCCGCCCGGGCGCAGCAGCCGCAGCGCGGCGTCGACGCAGGCGGCGAACCCGGTCGCCTCGGCGTCCACGAAGACCAGGTCGTACGCGCCGTCGGCGAGCCGGGGGAGCACGTCCAGCGCCCGGCCGGTGATGATCCGGGTGCGGCCGGCGGCGAAGCCCGCCTCGGTGAAGATCCGCCGGGCGATCCGCTGGTGCTCGACCTCGACGTCGATGGTGGTGAGTACGCCGTCGGCGCGCATCCCGCGCAGCAGCCAGACGCCGCTGACGCCCGTGCCGGTGCCGATCTCCACCACCGCCCGGGCGCTGCCGGCGGCGGCGAGCAGCCGCAGCGCCGCGCCGGCGCCGGGGGTCACCGCCTCGAGGCCGACCTCGTGGGCCAGGCTGCGGGCGGTGCGCAGGACGAGATCCTCGGTCACGTACGACTCGGCGAAGTGCAGGGTCTGGGCCGTCGAAGTGCCGGAACCGGCGACCGTGGCGATGGGACACCTCCGGGCGGCATGCGTGGTGCGGGGGCGGGTGGGCACTGTGAGCCTAGAGGCGACGTCGAACGGGCGCAGCCGCGCGTCCGCCACCCGACGATCACGGTCGGCAACCGGTGACTCCATCCGCCGCATCCGTGTAATCCTGGAAGCGGTGTTCCGGCGAGCGCGACCGGGCGACGCTGTCGCCGGGTCCGTCGAGCGCGGGACCCGGGGACGGACTGGGAGGGCACCGACGTGACCGACGGCTGGGACTGGCGCCAGCCCGGGGGAACTCCGGCACCGGCGAGACCGCCGCTGCCCGGACACCCGCCGGTGGGCCGGCCGCCGACGCCTGAGGGCGGCGGGGGCGGCACGACTTCGCCCTGGTGGTCCGACGCGCTGGCCGACCCGTGGCGCGACCCGGCGGCGCCGGCCGCCGTGGTACTGCCGGCCGCGCCGAGCCCCGGCACCGAGCCGGAGCGGGTCCTCGACCCGGACGCCCCGGGCCGGCCGACGCTGCGGCAACTGCTGCTCATCCCCTTGATCACCGCGCTGCTCGCGGGCAGCCTGGGCGGCGCGCTCGGGTACGCCTTCGCGGTGCGCGGGGGTGCCGTGGCCAACACGGTGCTCGGCGCGGACCCGCAGGCGCCCGGCCTGGCCCAGCGCAGGCCCGAGTCGCTGGCCGGGGTCGCCGAGCGGGTGCTGCCCAGCGTGGTGACCGTCCGGGTGGCGAGCCTCGGCGGCACGAGCGAGGGCTCGGGCTTCATCGCGAGCGCCGACGGGCACGTCATCACCAACGACCACGTGGTGGCGGGGGCGACCGGCAAGGCGTCGGTGGTCTTCAACGACGGCAGTTCCGCCCCGGCGACCGTCGTCGGGCAGGACCCGGAG
Source organism: Micromonospora sp. ZG13 (assembly GCF_059359355.1). Taxonomy (NCBI): domain Bacteria; kingdom Bacillati; phylum Actinomycetota; class Actinomycetes; order Micromonosporales; family Micromonosporaceae; genus Micromonospora; species Micromonospora sp. ZG13. Next base: position 574,101 of record NZ_JCADBQ010000003.1, on the reverse strand, counting down.
TCCGACATCGCGGTGATCAAGGTCTCCCGGACGGGCCTGCGGCCGGTCGAGTTCGGCGACTCCGACGCGCTGGCCGTGGGCGACCCGGTGCTGGCCATGGGCTCGCCGCTCTCGCTGGCCAACACGGTCACGGCCGGCATCGTCAGCGCCCTGGACCGCACGATGCGGGCCGGCGAGCCGGGCGGTCCCACGCGCTACTACGCGGCGATCCAGACCGACGCGGCCGTCAACCACGGCAACTCGGGCGGCCCGCTGGTCGACGGCGCGGGCCGGGTGATCGGGGTCAACTCGACCATCAAGTCGTTGGTCTCCGACGGGCAGGAGGCGGGCAACATCGGCCTCGCCTTCGCCATCCCGATCAACCAGGCCAAGCGGATCACGCAGGACATCATCGGCACCGGCAAGGCCCGGCGCACGGTGATCGGCGCCCAGGTCGGCGGGGCCGGCGCGGGCACCGGAGGAACCGGCGTACGCCTGGCGGCGGTGGAGCCGTCGGGCCCGGCGGCCGGCGCGGGGCTGAAGGCCGGTGACGTGATCCTCAAGCTCGCCGGGCGGCCGATGACCGAGCCGACCGACCTCATCGCGCTGGTCCGCAAGTTCGCGCCCGGCGCGGTGGTGACCGTGGAGTACCGCCGGGGCGCCAACCGGCAGAATGCCTCCGTGACGCTGGCCGCAGACGCCAAGTAGGGCCCCACCACCCCTCCCCGGGCGGTGCCCGACGTGCGTAGTCTTGCTGCTGACGCCGAAGGAGGCCCGCGCAGTGTTCGAGAACCTGAACTGGTGGGAGATCGGTGCGCTGCTGCTACTGGCGCTGCTGATCTTCGGTGACCGGCTGCCCGCGGTGATCAGCGACGGGCTGCGCATGGTGCGCAACCTGCGCGCCATGGCCAGCAACGCCACCACCGACCTCAGTCGCGAGCTGGGCACCGACATCCAGCTGGAGGACCTGCACCCGAAGGCGTTCATCCGCAAGCACCTGCTCAGCGAGGAGGACGAGCAGGCGATCCGGAAGCCGTTGCAGGGCGTCTACGACAACCTGCGGGCGGACGTGACCGGCGTGCACAACGAGCTGAAGGACGTCGCCTCCGCCGCCGACCTGCGCGCGGGCGGCGGCCGCCCGGCCACCGCCACCGGCGCCGCCCCGGCTCCCGCCCCCCGGGTCAGCTACGACGACGCGACCTGACCCCGCCCGCCGTGCCGCGCCGCAGACGGCGACGGGGGCGGCGCTCCCGGGGGAACGCCGCCCCCGCGCGGGTGGCGACGGTGCCGGCCCGTGGCCGGCGTACGGTCAGCGGCCGGCGGGCTTGAGGCCCAGCGGCTTGCCGAGCAGCGACTCCCGCCGTACGGCGAGCCGGTCAGCGACCTGACCCAGCGCCTTCGCGGCCGGCGACTCCGGCTCGGCCAGCACGATCGGGGTGCCCACGTCGCCGGCCTCGCGGACCCGGGTGTCGAGCGGGATCTGCCCCAGCAGCGGCACCTGGGCGCCGATGGTCTTGGTCAGCGACTCGGCGACCGCCTGCCCGCCGCCCGCGCCGAAGACCTCCATCCGGGAGCCGTCCGGCAGCTCCAGCCAGGACATGTTCTCGATGACGCCGACCACGCGCTGGTGGGTCTGCAACGCGATCGCGCCGGCCCGCTCCGCCACCTCGGCGGCGGCGGTCTGCGGGGTGGTGACGATCAGGATCTCGGAGTTGGGCAGCAGCTGGGCCAGGGAGATGGCCACGTCGCCGGTGCCCGGGGGCAGGTCGAGCAGGAGCACGTCCAGCTCGCCCCAGTAGACGTCGGCGAGGAACTGCTGCAACGCCCGGTGCAGCATCGGGCCGCGCCACACCACGGCGGCGTTGCCGGCGGTGAACATGCCGATCGAGATGACCTTCACGCCGTGCGACTGCGGCGGCATGATCATGTCCTCGACGCGGGTGGGGCGCCCGTCGGCGCCGAGCATCCGGGGCACCGAGTGGCCGTAGATGTCCGCGTCGACCACGCCGACGGAGAGCCCACGGGCGGCCAGCGCGGCGGCCAGGTTGACCGTGACGCTGGACTTGCCGACGCCGCCCTTGCCGCTGGCCACCGCGTACACGCGGGTGCGGGATCCCGGCTGGGCGAACGGGACGACCGGCTCCTGGGCGCCGCCGCCGCGCAGCTTCGCCTGGAGTTCCTGGCGCTGCTCGGGGCTCATCACGCCGAACTCGATCGTCACGCCGGTCACCCCGGGCACCGCGCCGACGGCGGCCGTGATGTCCGAGCGCAGCTTGTCCTTCAGCGGGCAGCCGGCGACGGTGAGCAGCAGCTCGACCCGTACGACGCCGTCGTCGCCGACCTCGGCGGAGCGGACCATGCCCAACTCGGTGATGGGCCGGCGGATCTCCGGGTCGTTGACGGTGGCCAGCGCGGCCTGGATCGCGTCGGAGACGGTGCTGACGGGTGCTGACATGCCCGCAATGCTACGTCGGCGGCCCTGCCCCACCGCCGCCAGCGGGGGCCGGTGTGAGCGAATCGATGACGACGGCTTGGCCGGGCGGCGTACCGGGCGAAACGGGACGATCGAGTGGGCCCCGCCCGCCGCCGGGGCACGCCCGCCCGGCGTCGTCGGCCGCGCCGCTCGGGCGGCCCCACCCGGGGCTCAGCCCTCGGGCTCCCGGCTGTGGGCCTCCGGATGGCCGTCCCGGAACCGGTCGTCGTCCAGGTCGTCGCGGGGCTCCTCCAGCCCGTCGCCGTGCGGCGGGATCTTCTCCTGCTGCCGGCGCTCCAGCCGCTGCCGGCGGCGGCCCGCCTCGTCCAGCTCCTCGGCGAGCCGGGCCAGCTCCGAACGGAGGAAGTCCCGGGTCGCCACCTCGCCCATCGCGTTGCGCAGCGCGGCGATCTCCCGGGTCAGGTACTCCGTGTCGGCCTTCTGCATGGTCGCCCGCCGGCGGTCCTCCTCCTGGGTGACCCGGTCCCGGTCGGCCTGCCGGTTCTGCGCCAGCAGGATCAGCGGGGCCGCATAGCTGGCCTGGAGGGACAGCACCAGGGTCAGGAACGTGAAGGTGTACGGGTCGAAGCGCAGGTGCGCCGGGGCCAGGGTGTTCCAGCCGAACCACAGCGTGATCACGATCGTCATGTAGACGATGAAGTTCGCGGTGCCCATCCCCCGGGCGATCCCCTCGGACCACCGGCCGAAGGCCTCCGGGTCGAATCGGGGCAGCCTGACGCCCCGGGGCTCGCGCGGCTGGTCGAGCCGCGGCGCCCGTCGCTGCTCAGCCATCCGCGCCGTCCAGCGTCGGCTCGGCGGGGAACGGGCGCCCGGCGGCGTCCCGGTCCCGCCAGTCCCGGGGCAGGAGGTGGTCCAGCACGTCGTCGACGGTGACCGCGCCGACGAGCCGGTTGTTGCGGTCGATCACGGGCATGGCGACCAGGTCGTACGTGGCCATCCGGCGGGTGATCTCCGGCAGCGGGGTGGTCGGCCGCAGCGGGTCGATGTCGTTGACCACGATGCCGCCGAGCAGGTCGGCCGGCGGCTCGCGCAGCAGCCGCTGGAAGTGCACCATGCCGAGGTAGCGGCCGGTCGGCGTGGTCATCGGCGCCCGGGACACGAAGACCTGCGCGGCGATCGCGGGGGAGAGCTGCGGTTCCCGGATCCGGGCCAGGGCCTCGGCGACGGTGGCGTCCGGCGGCAGGATGACCGGCTCGGAGGTCATCACGCTGCCCGCGGTGCCCGGCGTGTACTTGAGCAGCTGACGTACGGGGTCGGCCTCGTCGGGCTGCATCAGGTCGAGCAGCACGTCCTGCTCGGGCGGGGGCAGCTCGCTGAGCAGGTCGGCGGCGTCGTCCGGGTCCATCTCCTCCAGCACGTCGGCCGCCCGCTCCCGGTCCAGCGCGGCCAGGATCTCCACCTGGTCGTGCTCCGGCAGCTCGCTGAGCACGTCGGCGAGGCGCTCGTCGTCGAGCGCGGCGGCGATCTCGTTGCGCCGGGTGTCGGGGAGGTCCTGGAGGGCGTTGGCGAGGTCGGCGGGGCGCATGTCCTCCAGCACCGAGAGCAGGTTGGCCGTGCCCCGGCTGTCGGCGATGCCGCTGAGCCCGCGTACCCGCTCCCACTCGACCTGGTGCAGGTGGCCCCGGCGGGTCAGCCGGCCGGTGTGCTCGCGTACGGCGACCCGGGCCAGCGACCACTCGCCGCCCCGGCTGCACTCCATCGCCACGTCGACCACGGAACCCGCCTGCCCGCCGGGGTCGAGCTGCACCCGACGGTCCAGCAGCTCCTGGAGCACGAGCAGTTCGTTCGGGCGCTTCTCGAAGCGCCGCAGGTTGAGCGTGCCACTGCCGAGCACGACCGCGTCGGCGTCGATGGAGGTGATCCGGTTGATGGAGAGGAAGATGCGCCGGCGCATCGGCATCTCGGCGACCAGCCCGACCACCTCCGGCGGGCGCTGCGTCGGCCGTAGCCGGGCCACCGCGTCGCGGACCCGGCCCACCTGGTCGCCGTTGGGGTCGAAGACGGCGACCCCGGCGAGCCGGGCGATGTAGATCCGGGTCGGCGTGCTCACGGGCACCAGCCTAAGCGCCTAGTGTTTATCAACATGTCGACCTTGGCCTACGAGATCGTGGACGTCTTCACCGACCGCCCGTTCGCCGGCAACCCGCTGGCCGTGGTGTTCGGCGCCCAAGCGCTGGCCACCGAGCAGATGCAGGCGCTCGCGTGTGAGTTCAACCTCTCCGAGACGGTGTTCGTGCTCCCGCCCACCCAGGTCGGCGCCACCTACCGCGCCCGTATCTTCACACCGGCCGAGGAACTGCCCTTCGCCGGGCATCCCAGCGTCGGCGCGGCGGTGACCGCCAGCCGCCGGGGCATGTTCGGTGTGGGGCAGGTCACTCAGGAGTGCGGCGCGGGCGTGCTGCCGATCGAGGTGACCGCGACCGGGGCCACGCTCACCGGCGGCGTCCCCACCCTCGGCCCGGAGCTGGACCCGGAGCCGCTGCTGGAGATGGCCGGCCTGAGCGCCGACGACCACGTCGGTCCGGCGCCGCGGGTGGCCGGCTGCGGGCTGGAGTTCCCCTACCTTCCGGTCCGCCCGGACGCGGTGGCCCGCGCCCGGGTCAACGCGGCGGCGGCACAGCGGTACGGAGTGGAGCACGTCAGCGTCTTCTCCTGGGACGCCGCCGCGCAAACCGCCCACGCCCGGGTCTTCGTCCCGGGACTGGGCGTGCCGGAGGATCCGGCCACCGGCTCGGCCGCCCTCGGCCTCGGGGTGTGGCTGGTCGCCAGCGGCCTGCTGCCGGCCGACGGTCGCGCGGAGTACACCGTCCACCAGGGCATCGAGATCAACCGGCCGTCCGTGCTGGCCTGCACGGTGACCGCCGCCGAGGGCCAGGCGGTGGGCGCCACCGTGGCCGGCCACGTCATGCCGGTCGCCCGGGGCGAGATCATGGTCCCGCCGTTCGTCGGCTGACCGGCGGGTCCGCGCCTCCGGGCCACCGCGCCTCCGGGCCACCCGCGTCTCAGGGCACGCGGACGGACCCGGTCGACGTCGACGGACGTCGGCGCGGCCGGACCCTCGGCGGATCCCCGGCCGTCGACGGACCCCGGGTGGCGCTGACGGGACGGGGGTGGATGCGGGAGGATGCCGGGGTGACCGACGCGGAGCGGGCCAGCACGCCGCTGGTCGACGAGGCTGTGAAGAAGGCCGCCGTGGCCTGGGTGAGCGTGGCCGGCGGGCCGGCGCTGGCGCTGTGGTGCCTGCCCCTGGAGGGGGCGCTCTTCGTGGTCAGCGGTCCGGGGGAGCAGTCCGCCCCGGGGCTGGCCGACGCGACCGAGGCGCAGGTCACCCTGCGCGGTGACCATGGCGGGCGCATCGTCACCTGGCCGGCCCGGGTGAGCCGCGTGACGCCCGGCACCGAGCACTGGGAGACCGTCGCGCCCCTCGTGGCCGCGAAGCGGCTGAACGCGCCCGGCCCCGCCGCCGAGCTCGTGGAGCGCTGGGCGGCCGACGGCTGCGCGGTGAACCGGCTGGCCCCGGCCGGCGAGCCCGTCGCCGGCACCGGGTTGCCCACGGACTCGCTGGCCGAGGTGCCCCGGGAGACGCCGGCGGTGCGGGCGGTCCGCAAGCCGTTCCGCCTGCACCGGGTCCGCCGCCGCTGAGGCGCCCGTCCGACGGCCGCGCCGCCCACCCGCCCGTCCGCCGCTGGACGCGCCGGCCGGCGACGCGGGTGACCGGGAAGCCCCGGGCTCACACCGGCGAGCAGCCGGCCGGCACGCCTGCGCCCGCCGGCACGGGGACGTCCGCCGGCAGGAGCACGTCCGCCCGTTCGGGCACCCGCTCGACGAGGTGGACCACCTCATCGAGGGAGCGCAGCGCCGGCCCGCTCCAGGCGGCGTCGGCGTTGAACACCATGTGGCCGGCCAGGTCCGGGGCCGCCAGCCGTACGGCGGTCATCCCGGCCCGCTCCGCCCCGGTCAGCTCCTGACTGCCGCCGTCGCCGACGTAGAGGCAGTCCGCCGGCGCCAGGTCGAGCCGCCGGCACGCCGCCTGGTAGAGCGCCGGGTCGGGCTTGCAGCGCCCCACCTGCACGGAGAAGACCCGCACGTCGAGCAGCGGGGCGATCGGCAACTGCGGCAGGAACGCCGGCAGCTCGTGCGTGCAGTCGCTGATCACCCCCGTACGCAGGCCGAGCCCGCGCAGCGCGGTCAGCGTCGGCACCGCCTCGTCCCGCAGCCGGGTGTCGGCGCGTACGGCCCGGTGGTGGGAGGCGACCGCCGAGCGGATCGCGTCCTCGGAGGGGTGCACGCCGGCCTGCTCGCAGACCCAGCGCAGGGTCGCCGCGGCGTCGCCGAGCCGCCCGCAGGCCCGCTCGTAGTAGGTGCGGTCGAGCACGTCGACGAGCGTGTGCGGCGCGCAGCCGAGCAGCTCGGCGGTCGACCGGTGGGCCGCGCCCCGCTGGACGGAACAGGTCAGCGTGCCGAAGAAGTCGAACAGGACCGCCTGGTACGTGGGCATGGGGGAGCGCCTCCGGGCGGTAGGGGAATCGCCGGCGCGGACATGCATGATCGTAACGGAGCGCTGACGGTACGTGGTGGCCCGTGGCGTGTGAGGATTGCACCTCGTGTCCCCCGCCACGCACCGCCCGCCCTTCGACCCGGTGACCACCGGGGCGGTCGTGCTGGCCGTCGTCGCCGTCTCGTCGTCCGCGCCGCTGGTGGCCTTCGCGGCGGCGCCCGCGCTGGCCGTCGCGTTCTGGCGCAACCTGCTGTCGGTGGCCGTGCTCGGCCCGTTCTCGGCGGCCCGGCGGCGCGTCGAGTTCCGGTCGCTGACGGTCGGCGCCGGCCGGCGCGAGGGCGTCTACTGCGTACTGTCGGGGGTCGCGCTCGCCGCGCACTTCGCCACCTGGATGCCCAGCACCAAGCTCACCTCGGTCGCCGCGGCGACCGCGCTGTGCGCCACCCAGCCGGTCTGGCAGGGGCTGATCGCCCGGGCCCAGGGGCGTCGGCTGCCGGGCGCCGTCTGGCTCGGCATCGGGGTGGCGGTCGCGGGGGCGGCCGTGGCGACCGGCGCCGACTTCGCCGTCTCCGGTCGGGCCGTCGCCGGCGACCTGCTCGCGGTGGCCGGGGGTCTCTTCGCGGCGGTCTACACCGCGCTCGGCGAGCGGGCCCGTACGACGATCAGCACGACCACCTACACCACCATCTGCTACGGGGTGTGCGCGCTGGTGCTGCTCGTGGTCTGCCTGGTCGGCCGGGTGCCGCTCACCGGCTTCGACACCGGCACCTGGCTCGTCGTGCTGGCCCTGGTGGCCGGCGCCCAACTGCTCGGGCACTCGATGTTCAACTACGCGCTGAAGCGGGTCTCGGCGACCACGGTCAGCGTGCTGGCCCTGCTGGAGGCCCCGGGCGCGGCCCTGATCGGCTGGGCCTGGCTGGGGCAGCTGCCCGGGGTGACCGCCCTGGCCGGGCTGGCGCTGCTGCTGGCCGGCGTCGCGGTGGTGGTGCTCGGCGGTGCCCGGGCGGCCCGTCGCGTCCGCCCGGTCGCCACCGCCGTCCCCGCCGACGCGGGCCCGCCGCCCGGCTGATCAGCCTGACCGGCCCGCCGTCAGGGGCGGCGGGCGAGCACGGCGACCCGGGGCAGCGCCTCCGGGTCCGGTACGGGGGTGAGCAGGTCGTCGACGGCCGCGACGTGACTCGTCTCCCAGCCGGCCTCCGCCAGGGCGGAGAGCACGTCGGCGACCGGATGGGCGGTGTTGGTGATCGTCGTGGAAAACGGGGTCGCGTGGCCGTCGTCGGCACGCAGCTCACCGGTGACGTGCAGCGGACGGCGGTCGCCGTCGAGCGGGCCCCGCGCGACCTCGACCGAGACGGTCCCGTCCTGTCGGCTGACGGGCGGCACCTCGGCGAGGAGGCCCTTGACCGTGGACATGTCGAAGCCGAACCAGCCGCCCGGCGCGACCGCCCGGTGCACGCAGCGCAGGTAGGCGCGGACCCGGTCGATCCCGCCGACGTGGTTGAGGACGTCGTACGTGGAGACCGCGAACGCGCAGGGGACCGGCACCTCGAAGTCCGCGGCGTCCGCGGCGATCAGCACCGCGTCGGTGCCGGCCAGCCGTACGCGGGCGCGGGCGACCATCGCCTCGGAGACGTCGACCCCGACGACCCGGTAGCCCACGGAGGCGAACCGGGCGGCCACGATGCCGGTGCCGCAGCCGACGTCGAGCAGGCTCCGCTCGGCTCCGGGTGCCACGTGCCCGTGCAGCCGCAGCCACGCGTCGCCCATCCGCTGCGGGTACGGCGCCCAGAAGCGGTCATACGCCGTGACGAAGGCGTCAACGTACTCGGCCATCGGGTTGCCTTTCGTAGTGCCGGACGGAGGAGCTGGCCAACGGGACGAGCGCGGCGACGGCGATCACCGCGGCCAGGCCGAGCAGGGTGGTCCGCACGCCGATCCCGGGTACGACGAAGCCGGCGGCGATCATGACGGGCGGTCCCAGCCCCACCGCCCCCAGCCACTCGTACGCGCTCACGCGGGACATCGCCTCCGTCGGCACCTCGGACTGGACGGTCGTCTCCCACAGCACCCCGAAGACGTCGAAGGCCACCCCGGCCAGCACGGCGGCGAGGATCACGAACGGCAGGGCGGCGCCGGAGCCGAGCAGCAGCGCCGGCAGCCCCAGCATCGACACGGCGAGTACGGCCGTGCGCAGGGGGCGGGTCGTCCTGATCCGCATCGCCACGAGCACGCCGGCGAACATGCCCACTGCGTACCCGGCGAGGACGCCGGACCAGGCGCCCGCGCCGCCCAGGTGCGCCCTGGCGAGCAGCGGCCCCGCGAGCCCGAAGGTGACCCCGACGGCGGCGTTGATCACGGCTGCGGCGAGCACGATCTGCCACAGCCAGCGCCGCCGGACGAACTCCCGCCAGCCGTCGCGCAGCTCGGCCGGCAGGTTCCGCCGGGCCGTCCGGGCCGTCCCGGCGAGGCGCAGCCGCGCGAGAAGCCCGGCGGCGACGGCGAACGTGGCGGCGTCGAGGGCCAGCGCCCAGCCCGGCCCGAGCCAGGTGATCAGCGCGCCGCCCGCGGCGAAGCCCGCCACCGTGGCGGTGTTCGTACCCAGCCGCAGCAGGGCGTTGCCACGCTGCCGCGCCTGCGGCGCGACCAGCTCGGCGGTCAGCCCGTTCAGCGACGGCAGCAGCAGCGCGGAGGCGGTGCCGGCGACGGCCGCGCAGACGGCGAGGGCGGCGACGCCCGCCCGCCCGGTCAGCACGAGGAGCGTCATTGCGCCGTACGAGCTGCCGCACATCAGCTCCGCCGCCACGAGTACGCGGTGCCGGGGCAGCCGGTCGCCGATGACGCCGCCGAGCAGCATCAGCGCGATCCGGGGCACCGAGATCGCGGCGAGCACGAGCGACAGCGCCGGGGGCGAGGAGCCGGGAAGGTCCAGCACGGCGAAGGTCAGCGCGAGCGGGCCGACCGCGTTGCCGAAGACGGAGATCGTCCTGGCCGTGGCGAACAGGACGAACCGGCGCTCACGCAGCGGGTCGGCCGGACGGTCCAGGGGCGCGACCGCCCGGGTCATGCCCGGTCCGGAAGCACCAGTGCCTGCCATCGGGCCACCGGCTCGCCGGCGTCGAGCACGTGCAGCAGCGGTCGGCGGGCCACCACCGGGCACACGTGCCCGGGCAGCACCCGCAGCTCGTCGCCCACCGACACCGACTCCGGGCGGACCGGCGCGCCGTCGGGGGCGGTCAGCACGACACCGCTCATCCAGGTCTGGTCGGCGCCCGCGAGCAGCTCGTCGGCGTCGGTGCGCAGCCCCTGCCCGTCGGTGCCGGTGACGGTCGTGGTGACGGCGATCGCGACCGCCCCCGGGTCGCACTCGCCCAGCCGGGCCAGCCCGCCGTCGAGCAGCGCGTACGCGCCGGCGCACACCTCGGTCACGCCGGCGACGTCCAGCGCCCCGGCGAGGGTCGGGGTGCCGCCGACGCTCACCTGCGGGCAGGGCGTCCCGGTCGCGCGGATCCGCTCCGCGACGGACACCAGCAGGCGTGCCCGGCTACGGCCCAGCCCGACCCGGTCGCGGGCGTCGTCGGGGCCGGTGATCCCCACGTAGCCGGTCACGCCCGACAGGCGCAGCCCGCCGGTCCTGGCGATCGTGGCGGCCAGCTCCCCGGCCGCGTCGGGGTCGACGCCGACGCGGTGCAGGCCCGTGTCGACCTCGATCCGTACGCCGAGTTCGACGCCGTGGGCCTCGGCCGCCGCGCCGAGCCCGGCCACCGCGTCGGGGTGGTCCACGTGCACCGTCACCGCGCAGTGCCGCGCGAGCCGGGCGAACCTGCTCCACCGCCACGCGTCGCGCCACGGCCACGCCACCGTCACGTCCGTCACGCCCACCGCGACGTAGGCCTCGGCCTCGGCGGCCGAGTGGACGGCGACGCCCACCGCGCCGGCGGCCACCTGCCGGGCGGCGATCTCGGGGCTCCGGTGCCCCTTGACGTGTGCCCGTAGGGCCACCCCGGCCTCGGCCGCGCGCCCGGTGCAGCGCGCGATGTTCGCGTCCAGCCGGGCCAGGTCGACGGTCACCGTCGGGGTCATTCGCCGCGTCCGTGCCAGGCGTCCGGGGGGAAGGAGAACGCCGCGTCGCCGCCCGCGAGCATCGCCGCCTGGCGGTCCCGCTCGGCGGGGTGCGGCACGCCGACGCCGGAGACGCCGAGGAAGACCTCGTCCGGCCAGGACAGGCCGAGGGCGTCCTCGACGGGGGCGTCGCGGGTGGCGGCGGTGAAGAACGTCCCGAGACCGAGCGCGGTCGCGGTGAGGTAGACGGTCTGGCTCAGGTGACCGACGTCGAGCAGGAGCGCGCGGTAGGCGCGGGCCGCCGGGTACTTCCACACGGTGCGGTCGAGCACCGCCGCGTACATCAGCAGGAAGCCGGCCTGGGCGGCGTGCGGCTGCCCGCCGCACCACTCGCGCAGCCGGTCCTTGCCGGGCGCGGGCGCGAGCCGCACCAGCTCGTGGCGGCGCACCGCGTAGTGGTAGATCCCGGGCTCCAGCCCTTCCACGTCGCGGACCACCGGGTAGACCTCGACCGGGTGGCGGGCCCCGCCGGAGGGGGCGGTCTTGAGCAGTGCCGTACCGACTCCGGAGACGTCCACCTCGCGGCGGATCCCGGCCGTCCAGCGCAGCAGGGCGGCGAACGCCGGCAGCGGCACCGGGTTGTCCGGGTCGAACCATCGGGTCGACCGCCGGGCCGCGAGGACCGTGGTGAAGTCGACCGGGGGCGGGTCGGTGGGGGGCAGGGCGATCCGGGGACCGTCGTGCTCCTTGACCGGCTCCGGCTGGTTGCTCTTGGCGCGCAGCACCGCCGCGTCCTGCGCCGCCGAGCGGAAGACGTCGCTGCCGAGCGTACGGCTGGCCAGGTGGTAGTAGGTGGCCGCCGGCCCCAGGTCGCGCCAGGCGCCGAGGCGTTCCTCCCGGGCGTGTTCCGGCGAACCCTCGGCGACGAGGACGTGGGCGTCGAGGAGCTGCTGCGCGAGCCGGCCGTCGAGCTCGGCCCAGTCGGCGTAGTCGCGCAGCAGCCTCTCCGCCTCGACAGTCAACGCGAACTGCCGGTGCCGCAGCGGGTCGTCGCAGACCAGTTGGCCGTCACGCCACAGGAAGACGACCAGCCGCGACACACGGACACGCATGGCTGCTCAGGCTTCGGCCGGTCAGGCCTCGACCGGAGGCTCCAGGCACGTCAGTTCCTGGTCGTAGTCGTCGGACGCCACCGGCTCGAAGGCCTCGATCTGCTCGGTCATGCGGGAGCTCCCCTCACTAATCGGCGTTGATCACTGCGATGCACCGTATCAGACCGTCCACAGTGAACATGCCCGTCGAGCGGAGCGGCCCGGGCCGCCCCCGCGCCGGTTCAGACCTCGTGGACCTCCAGCACCCGGGCGGTCGGGGCGGCCCCGCCCAGCTCACCGCGGAGCGCCACCCGCTGCGGGTCGGCGAGGAAGCCGGCGTACCCGTCGCGGGTGTCGAACCGGATCAGGTGCACCTCCGTACGCCCGTCGCCGGTGCGCAGCCGGCGCTCCAGCCGGCCGCCGTGCCGCCCGAGCAGGCCCAGCACCGCGTCCTCGTACCGCCGGCCGGCCTCCACCGCGTCGGCGGCCAGCTCCACCAGCGCCACCAGGCGCACGGCGGCGGACGGGTCGGTGACCAGCGACTTGAAGAAGTGGTGGTCGACGTGGCCCCCGGGGATGCCCTCCCGGCGACCCGTGTCCAGGTAGCCGTGCCGGCGGTAGAACTCCGGCGCCTGGAACGAGAACGAGGCCACCGAGACCTCCGTGCAGCCGCGCCGGCGGGCCTCCTCCTCGGCGGCGCGCAGCAGCCGGCCACCCCAGCCCTCGCCACGGCGGTCCTCGCGCACCCACACCATGTCGATCCCGGCGCAGCCGCCCCAGGTCCACCCGGTCAGGCCGGCGACCAGCCCGCCGTCGGCGTCGTCGACCCGGACGCAGAGGCCGGCCTCGTCGTCCGCGCCGGTCGCCCGGTTGTTGAAGGCGGTCAGCTCGGCGTCGAGCCGTGCCCGGAGTTCCCCGTCCTCGCCGAGCACCTGCAGGATGTCGCCACCGCCCCCGGGCCCGCCGATGTCGTTCCCCGTCGTCATGCGGCGGAGTATGGCAGCGTCCCGGCGGCCGGCGACACCGTCATCCGGCGAGGCCGACCGCCTCGGCGCTGGCCGCCCAGAGCCGGGCGGCCAGCTGCGGGTCGGCCGCCCTGGGCAGCGGCCGGCGCAGCCGCCGGTCGAGGTAGTAGCCGCCCGTGATGAGCCGCTCCGGGGCCTGGTTGGCCAGCCAGACCAGCGTCTCCGCGCCCTTCTCCGGGCTGCGGAACGGCAGGAACCGCATGCCGAGGGCGACCAGCCGGCTGTCGTTGCCGAACCGGCTGCGCACCACCCCCGGGTGGAAGGAGTACGCGGGGATCTCCGGCCAGCGTCGGGCCGCCTCGGCCGTGAAGAGGATGTTCGCCTGCTTGCTGGTGCCGTACGCCTGCATCGGCCGGTAGCGGCGCAGCGGGGCGTTCAGGTCGGCCGGGTCGAGCACGCCGCTGCGGTGCGCGCCGGAGGCGGTGACCACCATCCGGCCGATCCGGTCCCGCAGCAGGTTGCTGAGCAGGAAGGGGGCCAGGTGGTTGGCCTGGATCGACAGCTCGAAGCCGTCGACGGTGGTGAGGGGCTGGAGGGCGATGGCCCCGGCGTTGTTGGCGAGCACGTCGATCCGGTCGTACGCCCCGCGCAGCCTGGCAGCCAGCCCGCGGACGTCGTCGAGGACCGCGAAATCGGCGCGGAACAGCTCCGGTCGTTCGCCGGACGCCTCCCGCACCTGTTCCGCCGCGGCCTGGAGCCGGGCCGGGTCCCGGCCGACGAGTACCACCTGGTCACCGCGGCGCGCCAGGTCGACGGCGGCCGCCAGGCCGATACCGGAACTGGCCCCGGTCACCACCACGAGTCGACGCCCAGTGAGATCTTCCACAGGTCCATTCACCCCGGTCACGGCACGAGGTTACCGTGGCGTCACAAAGGCCCTCGGCATCGTCCGGCCCTCGCATTTCCGCCACGTGACGTCGGCGTGCCCTCCGCACGCTGGAAGGAGCGCATCCATGGCCGCAGTCGGTCGCCCCCGCCGGTCCTGCCTCGCGGTACCCGGCTCCAGCGTCAAGATGCTCGGCAAGGCCCAGGGGCTCCCCGCCGACCAGGTCTTCCTCGACCTGGAGGACGCGGTCGCCCCGCTCGCCAAGCCCGACGCCCGCAAGAACATCGTCGCGGCCCTGAACGAGGGCGACTGGTCGGGCAAGACCCGCGTCGTACGGGTCAACGACCTCACCACCCCGTGGACCTACCGCGACGTCATCGACGTGGTGGAGGGCGCCGGCGCCAACCTCGACTGCATCATGCTGCCGAAGGTGCAGAACGCGGCCCAGGTGCAGTGGCTCGACATGACGCTGACCCAGTTGGAGCGGACGCTCGGCCTGGAGGTCGGCCGGATCGGCATCGAGGCGCAGATCGAGAACGCGGCCGGCCTGGTCAACATCGACGCCATCGCGGCCGCCTCGCCGCGGGTCGAGACCATCATCTTCGGCCCGGCCGACTTCATGGCCTCGATCAACATGAAGTCGCTGGTGGTCGGCGCGCTCATTCCGGACTACCCGGGCGACCCCTACCACTACATCCTCATGCGCATCCTGATGGCGGCCCGGATGCACGACAAGCAGGCCATCGACGGCCCGTTCCTCCAGATCCGCGACGTGGACGGGTTCCGCGAGGTGGCCAAGCGCTCGGCGGCGCTCGGCTTCGACGGCAAGTGGGTGCTGCACCCGGGTCAGATCGACGCCGCGAACGAGGTCTACTCGCCGGCCCAGGCCGACTACGACCACGCCGAGCTGATCCTCGACGCGTACGAGCACTACACCTCGGAGGCGGGCGGCCGGCTCGGCGCGGTGATGCTCGGCGACGAGATGATCGACGAGGCGTCCCGCAAGATGGCCCTCGTGGTGGCGGCGAAGGGCCGGGCCGCGGGCATGACCCGCACCTCGTCCTTCACCCCGCCGGCGGAGTAGGTCCGCCCTTCCGACGATCCGTGCCGCCCCGGTCCACGCCGGGGCGGCACCGTCGGTTCAGTAGCCGGTGCTGCTGGTGTCGGCCTGGCTGATCGCGAAGACGATGATCGCCACGTAGAAGAGGACCACCAGCAGGTACAGGCCGGTGACGATCCAGCCGACGATGATGCCGGCCTTCGCCATGCCCTCGCCGCCCTCGCCGGTCTCCCGGATCTGCTTCTGCGCGACATGGCCGAGGATCGCGCCGATCGGCGCGGTGACGCAGGAGCCGATGCCGACCAGGGCGAG
Source organism: Micromonospora sp. ZG13 (assembly GCF_059359355.1). Taxonomy (NCBI): domain Bacteria; kingdom Bacillati; phylum Actinomycetota; class Actinomycetes; order Micromonosporales; family Micromonosporaceae; genus Micromonospora; species Micromonospora sp. ZG13. The sequence continues at coordinate 558,757 of NZ_JCADBQ010000003.1, read as the reverse complement.
CACCAGGGCGGCGATGGCGAGGCCGTTGGTCCTCATCGCGGGGGCGTAGCCGTAGTTCGGGTACGCCGGCGGGTAGGCGGCGGGTCCGGGCTGCCCGGAGGCGTGCATCATCCCGGCGTACGGGTCGCCGCCCGCGTACGGGTCCGCGGCGTACGGGTCGGCCGGCGCGTACGGGTCACTGCCGGTGGGTTGGGTGGGGACGGGATTGCCGCTCACCGGGCGGGCGGGGTCGGCGGGCGGGCTCGACTGCTGGCCCGACCACGCCGGGTCGTTCCAGCCGCCGGAGGGCGGGGGATATGTCATTCGTCTGCTCCGTTGGGTGCGGGGTGCGTCCGTCAGGGTAGTCAGCCCTGCCCAGACGCCGGGGCGTCGCCGCCGGGTGTGCCGCGTTGCCCGCGCTCCCTCCAGCGGGCAGGATCTCGGCATGGTGATTGACGCGCGAGCCGCGGACCGCTCCGGCAGCCGACCGAGACGGGACGCGAGCCGACCCGGCCTGGCCCGGCGCACCCGCGCCGCCGCCCCGCCGGGCGCTGCCGGCACCGACGAACCCGCGGCCCTGCCGGACCCGGTGACCATGCGGCTCGACGGGAAGGTCGCCCTGGTCACCGGGGCGGGCAGCCCGGACGGCATCGGGTACGCGACGGCGCGGCGGCTGGCCGACCTCGGCGCCCGGGTGGCCATCGTCTCCACCACCCGACGCATCCACGAGCGGGCCGGCGAGCTGGGCGTCACCGGCTTCGTCGCCGACCTCACCGACGAGTCGGAGGTGGGCGCGCTCGCCGACGCGGTCACCGAGCAGCTCGGCGACGTCGAGGTGCTCGTCAACAACGCCGGCCTGGCCAGCCGGGCCAGCCCCGAGGTGCTGCGCCCGGTCGCCCAGCTCAGCTACGACGAGTGGCACGGCGAGATCGACCGCAACCTCACCACCGCGTTCCTGTGCAGCCGGGCCTTCATCGGCGGCATGGCGGAGCGGGGCTGGGGCCGGATCGTCAACCTGGCCGCGACCGCCGGGCCGGTCAACGCCCTGCCCACCGAGGCGGCCTACGCGGCGGCCAAGGCGGGCGTGGTCGGGCTGACCCGGGCGCTGGCAATGGAGATGATCGCCGACGGGGTGACCGTCAACGCGGTCGCGCCGGGCACCATCCACACCGCCGCCTCCACCGTGGCGGAGATCAGGCAGGGCCTCGGCACCCCGGTTGGCCGCCCCGGCACCCCGGACGAGGTGGCCGCGGCGATCGCCTTCCTCTGCTCGCCGGCCGCCTCGTACATCACCGGACAGATGCTGGTGGTGGACGGCGGCAACAGCGTCCGGGAGGCCCAGTTCCGCTGATTGCGCGGCCTCAGTAGTTGGGGCCGCTGTTGCCGGCGACGGCGATCAGCACGATCCAGCCGCAGCAGGCCAGCAGCCCGAGCCCCGTGATGACGTAGCTGAGGATGAGTCCCCACGTGGCGAGCTGGTCGCCCTCCTCGCCCGACGTGCGGATCTGCCGCTTGGCCAGGTGGCCGAGGACGATGCCCGCCGGGGAGAAGACGAACGCGAAGACCAGCGAGAGGATGGCCAGCACGTTCGTCCCGCCGGGCCGGGGACCGGACGGCGGGCCGTACTGCCCGTAGGGCACCTGCGGGGTGTACGGGGGCTGGTGCCCCCACTGCTGCCCCTGCGGCGGCTCGCCGGGCCGCTCGTAGCTGGGCTGCCCGTACGCGGGCTGCTCGTAACCGCGTTCCTCGTAGCCGGGCTGCTCGTGAGCGGGTGGGCCGTACGACGGCGGTTCGGGGGCGGGCGGCGGCTCGTACCGTGACGGGTCGTGCCCCGGCGGGGGCTCCCAGGGCGACGACGACCGGTCCGGATCGGGCGGGCCCGACGACGGTGGCTGGCTCACGGTCTCCTCCTGCCGGTGGCGGATCGCGTCCCCTCTTGCCGGACGCTACCGGCAGCGGTGAACCTTTTCACAGCGGTTGTGTGGACTGGTCACCTTGGCCTCGACGGCCGTGCGGCCAATACTGACGGAGCGTTCAGTTACCCATGAGTAAGGCGCCGACCCCCGGAGGCTGAGATGGCCAGACTCGCCCAGACGCCCGGCCTGACCGATGTGCAGCGGTCGATCCTGGAAACCGTCCGGGAGTTCGCCGACAAGGAGATCATTCCGCACGCGCAGCGGCTCGAGCACGCCGACGAGTACCCGAGCGACATCCTCGACGGGATGCGCGAGATGGGCCTCTTCGGCCTCACCATCGACGAGGAGTACGGCGGGCTCGGCGAGTCCCTGCTGACCTACGCGCTGGTGGTCGAGGAGCTGTCGCGGGGCTGGATGTCGATCTCCGGCATCGTCAACACCCACTTCATCGTCGCCTACCTGATCTCCCAGCACGGCTCCGCCGAGCAGAAGGCCCGGCTGCTGCCGAGGATGGCCACCGGCGAGGTGCGCGGCGCCTTCTCCATGTCCGAGCCGGAGTGCGGCTCCGACGTCTCCGCGATCAAGTCGAAGGCCGTCCGCGACGGCGACCGATACGTGATCAACGGCCAGAAGATGTGGCTGACCAACGGGGCGTACTCGTCGGTGGTGGCGACCCTGGTCAAGACCGACACCGGTGCCGACTCCGTCTACGGCAACATGAGCACCTTCCTGCTGGAGAAGGAGCCCGGCTTCGGCGAGACCGCCCCCGGCCTGACCATCCCCGGCAAGATCGACAAGATGGGCTACAAGGGCGTCGAGACCACCGAGATGGTGCTCGACGGCGTGACCGTCGACGAGTCCGCCGTCCTCGGCGGCGCGGAGATGGTCGGCCGCGGCTTCTACCAGATGATGGACGGCATCGAGGTCGGCCGCGTCAACGTGGCCGCCCGCGCCTGCGGCATCTCCATCCGCGCCTTCGAGCTGGCCGTCGCGTACGCCCAGCAGCGCCACACCTTCGGCCAGCCCCTCGCGAAGCACCAGGCCGTCGCCTTCAAGCTCGCCGAGATGGGCACGAAGATCGAGGCCGCGCACGCGCTGATGGTCAACGCCGCCCGGCTCAAGGACGCCGGCCAGCGCAACGACGTCGAGGCCGGCATGGCCAAGCTGCTCGCCTCGGAGTACTGCGCCGAGGTCGTCCAGGAGGCGTTCCGCATCCACGGCGGCTACGGCTACTCGAAGGAATACGAGATCGAGCGCCTGATGCGCGAGGCGCCGTTCCTGCTCATCGGCGAGGGCACCTCGGAGATCCAGAAGACGATCATCTCCCGGGGCCTGCTCAAGCAGTACAAGCTCTGACGTCCCCGGCGGCACGGCCGCCCCGTCCCCGCCGCCCGGGTGGCACCGGCACGTTGCCGGTGCCGCCCGCTGGCCCCTGTCGAGTTGAGTCGGATACGACATCAGCGGCCGCGCGGACGCGGGTGTCGCGCATCAGCGGAGGTGGGCGCCCACGACGACGTCACCCGGCCGTGCGGCTGTGAGTCGTTTACGACATCAGCTCGACAGGGCCGGTCCGACGGCACCGACGCCGCTCGCCGTACGCCCGCTCAGCCCGGTCGGGTCAGGCCGGCGGCGGCGCGCTCGACGATCAGGCAGCGGTCCTCGACGTAGTCGACGCCCGCCTCCGTGGCGATCCGCCGCGCCTCGGCCGAGACGATGCCGAGCTGCAACCAGACCGCCGGGGCACCGATCGCCACCGCCTCGCGTACCACGTCGACCGCGTCCTCGGCGGGCCGGAACACGTCGACCAGGTCGACCGGGTGCGGGATGTCGGCCAGAGACCGGTAGACCCGCTCACCGAAGAGTTCGTCGGCCGTCGGGTTGACCGGGATGATCCGCCAGCCGTACCGCTGCATCTGCAACGGCACGCTGTGCGCGGCCTTGCGCGGGTCGCGGGACGCGCCCACGACGGCGATCACGGCGGAGTCGGCGAGGATCTGCTGAGCGGAGCGCACCCGCCGACTCTAACCCCGCCGCTCAGCCCCCGCCCGCGAGCGCGCTGCGCAGTCGGGCGTACTCCTGCGGCGTGCCGATCGCCGCGCGGTGCTCGGGATGCGCGGCGTAGTGCTGGATGGCCGAGGCCAGCACGTCCGGTGCGACGTCCAGCTCCCCGGTCTCGACGACGGTGTGGCGGCGCGAGCCGATCCCCCGGAGCCGGACCTGGTCCCGGCTCCGTACCGGCAGCCGCAGGACGGTGGAGCGCCGGTACGAAAGGCTCGGAACCGCCGGGTCCAGGGCCTCCCACGGCACCCGGACCTGCTGCAGCGGATGGCTGGCCTCGATCCCGGCCGGGGTCAGCGCGACGCTCGGCACCCGGCGCCAGAGGAGGACGGCCAGGAGCACGGCGAGCGGGCCGGCGAGGGCGGGGTAGAACCACCACAGGTCCTCCCGGTCCGAGGCGAGCTGGTTCGTCGTCGTGTAGGTGAGGAAGGCGAGCAGGACCCAGCGGTAGCTCATCCGTCCCGTCGGCGGGACGAAGAAGGCGCGCTCCCGCTCGTCCGCCCGTAGGTCGGCGGCGCCAGGCTTGCCGAAGGCGCGCATCAGGCTCCACAGCAGCGCGACCAACGGAACCAGCATGAGCAGGGCGGTCTGGCCGCTGGTGCGCGCCAACCCCGCCGCCAGCCCCCAGAGCAGGCCGACGGCCACCGCGACCGCCACCGCGACGCGCTGCCGACGCAGTGCCCGACCGATCGTCTCCCGCACGCCGGCAGCGTATCGGTGGCCGTCTACAGGAGAGTGAGCTGCTCGGCGGGCGGCGGCGCGGATGCCGGGTCGGGTGGGCGGCGGTCGTCGCCGCGCTCGCCCCGGTGCAGCCCGTGCCGGCGGGCCGCGATGCGCACCCGGGCCGTCAGCTCCCGCTGGTAGGACTGCGGAGCGTACGCGCCGGAGCGGTAGAGCTCGCGGTAGCGGGGGACCAGGTGCGGGAACTCGCGGCCGAGCCAGCGCGCGTACCACTCCCGGGCGCCCGGGCGCAGGTGCAGCGCCAACGGCGTCACGCTGCTCGCCCCGGCTGCGGCGATCGCCGCCACGGTCGCGTCGATCGACGCGTCGTCGTCGCTGAGCCCGGGCAGGATCGGCGCCATCAGTACGCCGACGTCGAAGCCGGCGTCGGCCAGCGCCCGTACGGCGTCCAGCCGCCGCCTCGGGCTGGGGGTGCCCGGCTCCACCGCGCGCCAGAGGTGCTCGTCGACGAAGCCCACCGAGTACGACACGCCGACCCGGGTGACCTCGGCGGCCTGGCGCAGCAGCGGCAGGTCCCGCAGGATCAGCGTGCCCTTGGTGAGGATCGAGAACGGGTTCGCGAAGTCGCGCAGCGCCGCGATGATCTGCGGCATGAGCTGGTAGCGCCCCTCGGCCCGCTGGTAGCAGTCGACGTTGGTGCCCATCGCGACGGGCGCGCCCCGCCAGCGCGGCGCGGCCAGCTCCCGCCGGACCAGCTCACCGGCGTTGACCTTGACGATGACCTTCCGGTCGAAGTCCGCCCCGGCGTCGAGGTCGAGGTAGGTGTGCGTGTTCCGCGCAAAGCAATATTTGCATGCATGACTGCATCCCCGGTAGGGGTTGATCGTCCACTCGAACGGGACGCGGGAGGCGCCGGGCACCTTGTTGATGATCGACTTGGCCTGCACCTCGTAGAACGTCATGCCGGCGAAGCCCGGCGTGTCGAAGGTGCGGGCGACGGCGCCGGGCAGCGCCAGCGGCAGGGGTGGTGTCGCCGGCGCTGCCCGGCCCGGGACCCCCTCGTCCGGGGGAGCGGCGAGGTTGTCCCAGCGCATGGCCATCATTCGAACACGCGTACGAGCGCAGCGCAAGCGACCCGCCGTGTTCCCGCCCACCTCGCCGCACCGGGCGCGGTCGGCGGGTGGAGGATGGAGGCATGGAGAGGTCGACGTTCGTCTACGACGGGGACTGCGCGTTCTGCACCCGGTGCGCCGAGTTCATCGACCGGCGCATCCCGACCGGCGCCCGCGTGGTGCCGTGGCAGTTCGCCGACCTCGACGCGCTGGGCCTGAGCGAGGCCGAGTGCGAGGAGGCGGTGCAGTGGGTGGGCGCGGACGGCTCCCGCGCGGCCGGGCCGGACGCGATCGCGCGGCTGCTCGGCGACAGTGGTCCGCTCTGGCGGGTCGCGGGCGCCGGCCTCCGGTTCGCCCCGGTACGCGCCGCCGCCTGGCCCGCGTACCGCTGGGTGGCCCGCAACCGGCACCGGTTGCCCGGCGGCACGGCCGCGTGTGCGCTGCCCCAGGAGGCGCGGGAACGCCTCTACGGGCCGTCCGGTCGCCCGGCCGCCGACGCCTGACCCGCGAGTGCCGGCGCGGCACCGGCGGGCCTCGCGGCGTTGCGCCCCCGGCGGCTGAACAGTCGGCGGGCCCAGACCACCGGCCGGACCCGCTCCAGCGGGAGGAAGGCGGTCATCGCGGCGAGGTGCGGGGCGAACGAGATCGTGATGGTCGCCATGGTGACCAGGTGGAACGAGTAGAAGAAGCCCACCGTGGCCAGGCGCCAGCGCTCCCTGAGCAGGAAGACCACCGGGCTGAGCAGCTCGAACGCGACGATGCCGAACTGGGCGACGATCAGCAGGTACGGCACCGAGGCGATCAGGTCGGCCAGCTCGGTGCCGCGCCGGATGATGGCCCGGGCCAGCACGGAGCCGGTGAGCCAGTCCAGCCCGCCGAAGCGCAGCTTGGCCCAGGCGGCCAGGAAGTACGTGCAGATGACGGCGATCTGGGTGACCCGCAGGGCCCAGCCGCCCGCCTCGGTGCGGGTGGCGTCGCCGTGCCGGGCGCGGCCCGCCGTGGGCAGCACGGCCAGCGCGACGAGCAGGCCGAACCGGTCGTGGTCGACCTTGCCGTAGCTCATCGCGACGATCATCCACTCGAAGTAGAGCGCGAAGACCGTCCAGCCGAGCAGCCGGGGCGCCCGGCCGGTCGCGGCGAGCAGGGCGAGCAGCAGCAGGGCCCAGAAGAGCGCGGCGACCACCGCCGGGGTCGGCGTGGGCAGCGGCAGCAGGCGGCCGACCAGCAGCGGCTGGTAGAGCTCGCCGGGCACCGCCACCCGGGTGCGTACCCAGGGGGTGAAGACGACCAGGTCGGCGGCGACGAAGAGGTAGATCAGCGTGCGGAAGGCGGCCACCCGCCCGCGCGGCACGGCCTCGGTCAACCAGCGGCTCATCGGTCCGCCCGCCAGGCGACCACGGTCTCGTCGGTCCAGCGGCCGGTGGGCCGCCCGTCGCGGATGCCGTGCCAGCGGACGACGATGCGGACCTCGACCAACTCCGCCGCGTCCGGGTGGCGTTCGGCGTAGGCGTCGGCGACCTCGGCGAGCCGCGCGGGGTCGGCGGCGTAGCGGCTCTGCTGGCCCTCGATCTCAGCCCGGCGGATGCCCGTGGCGCTCTCGCCCAGGTCGACGACCGCTCCGCTGCTGTCGACGCCCTCGACGCGGGTGTCCGGAGCGGGGGAGTTCGGCGGGTTGGACGTGGAGTACATCCGGAACGGGCCGAACGGGAAGTGGTCGTCGGTGCCCCAGACGGTGCCGGCCAGCAGGACGGCCAGGCCGAGGGCGGTGGCGGCGAGCCGGGCGGCGCGACCGCGGGTGGTCAAGGTTTCCATCGGGTCGTGACGATACGGGATGTACCGCCCGCCCCGGCTCCCTCCGCCGGCCACGAACCGCTGGCCGGAGGGCCAGTGCGACCCCGTCCCCGCCGGCCGGCGGGAAGACGACGACGGCCGGGTCCCTCGGGACCCGGCCGTCGTGCGGCGCTGCGGCTCAGTGGCTGTGCCCGGCCAGCTTCTTGCGTACGTCGTCCATGTCGAGGGCCTGGACCTGCTCGATCAGGTTCTCCAGGGCGGACTCGGGCAGGGCGCCGGGCTGGGCGAAGACGATGACGCCGTCGCGGATCGCCATGATGGTCGGGATCGACCGGATGTCGAACTTGGCGGCCAGCTCCTGCTGCGCCTCGGTGTCGACCTTGCCGAACACGATCTCGGAGTGCTTCTCGGAGGAGCGCTCGTAGACCGGGGCGAACCGCTTGCACGGGCCGCACCACTCGGCCCAGAAGTCGACGAGCACGATGCCGTCGCTGCCGGTCACCTCGTCGAAGTTTGCCGTGGTCAGCTCTACGGTTGCCATGAATGTCTCCGATCGGCGCGGAATAGCTACGTCAGGTGGAACCAGGGCGTACCGCGTGGAATTCCCGGCCCATCTCCGCCGAAACGTGCTCGTCGCGGCGCTGCCCGGGCCGCGCTCCCATCGACGGTGGTTGTTCCCGTCAGTCGTTGCGTTACGCAAGTGCACGACGCATTTGCGTGACCGGACGTGATGGGAGCGTTTCCATGGAGATCGACACGATTGGCCGGCGCGAATGAGCAATCAGGCGGTTGACAAGCGGCTATCCGGCGTGCGGAGATCGCCGAGGCTCGGCCGGTCGGGCACGCACAGTAGTGTTACGAAAAGGTAAATGTGACCTCCGTCTCTGTTCGGTGTGCCTTGTCGTACGGCAGAATCCTCTGCATCAGAGCGTGGGCGGCGGGTGCCGGGGAGGGCCCCGCCGCTCATTGCGTCTCCCCCCGGTTGCGGCGGTGTGACATTTCCGCACGCCACGCGCCCCGCGCATCGCCTTAACACTCCATAAGGCATGCTGTGCCGAACTCCATCGCCGCCCGTCGAAGGGGACAAGGATGCAGTTCGGCCGCTACTACGAGGAGTTCGAGGTCGGCGCGGTCTACCGCCACTGGCCCGGCAAGACGGTCACCGAGTACGACGACCACCTCTTCTGCCTGCTCACCATGAACCACCACCCGCTGCACATGGACGCGCACTACGCCGAGACGGCGAGCCAGTTCAAGCGCAACGTGGTGGTCGGCAACTACATCTACTCGCTGCTGCTGGGCATGTCGGTGCCCGACGTCAGCGGCAAGGCCATCGCCAACCTCGAGGTCGAGTCCCTGCGGCACGTGGCGCCCACCTTCCACGGCGACACGATCTACGGCGAGACCACCGTGCTGGACAAGCGCGAGTCGTCCTCCAAGCCCGACCGGGGCGTGGTCTCCGTGGAGACCCGGGGCTACAACCAGGACGGCACCCTGGTCTGCGTCTTCCGCCGCCGGGTGATGGTCCCCAAGAAGGAGTACGCCGCGACGGCGGTGCCTGAGGGCGTCGACCCGGAACGGCCCAGCTTCCCCGAGCCGCGCTGACCGACGGGCCCCTTCTCATCCGGGTTCCGGGTGGTAGGGGCCCTTTTTCCGATCCGGGGCATATGCTGGCGCCGGAGGTCCCCATGAGCCACTCCGTCGCCGGAGAGCCGTCCTCTGCCGGCCGCCGCGCCGCACCGCTGACCACCGCCGTCTACTCCGCCGCCGAGTGGGATCTGCTGACCAGCCTGCCCGGCCGCGTGATCGTGGCCGCCGCCGCGCCCGGCACCGGGCGGCCCCGCCGTACCGTCGCCGCCGGGCTCGCCGGCCTGGACGCGGTCGCCGCCGGCCGGGCCTTCGACAGCGATCTCGTACGCGCGGTGGTCGTCGCCATCTACGCCCGGCACGACGGGGCGGGCGAACCCGTCGACCGCCTCACCGACGTGGTGGACCTGCTCGCCGCCTGCCGGGCCGCGACCCGGGTGCTGCGGCGGCGGGCGGATCCCGCCGACTCGGCGGCGTACCGGCAGTGGGTGCAGTCGGTGGCGGCCCGGGTGTGCGGGGTCGCGACGACCGGTGCCCCGGCGCTGCCGCCGGCCCCCGCCGACCGCCGCTTCCTCGACCGGCTCGGCGTCGCGTTGGGGCTGCGCTGAACCGCTCCGCCCCACCCGTTGTGGCTGCCGGTGCGCGGACCGGTGCCCCTGCCGCTGCCGTCGCGGCTGCCACCGCCAGTGCGGTCGCCGTTTCGGCTGTCGCTGCCGCTGGAGGTGCGGGGCCGGTGCCCGGGCGGGAGCCGGGGGCGCGGCCCGGGGCGGGGTCCGCGGGCCGTACCCTGCGGGATCGTGACCGGAGACCAGCTCGACGTCGGCGTGGGACCGTGGCCCGGTGACCCGCCGGACGACCCGCGCTACGACCCCGAGCTGCTCGCCGAGGGCGACCGGCGCAACGTCGTCGACCGCTACCGCTACTGGCGGCGGGAGGCCGTGGTGGCCGACCTGGACCGGCGGCGGCACGACTTCCACGTGGCGATCGAGAACTGGCAGCACGACTTCAACATCGGCACGGTCGTCCGCAACGCCAACGCCTTCCTCGCCGCCGAGGTGCACGTCGTGGGCCGCCGGCGGTGGAACCGGCGGGGTGCCATGGTGACCGACCGCTACCAGCACGTCCGGCACCACGAGACCATCGAGGAGTTCGTCGCCTGGGCGGCCGGGCACGGGCTGCCCGTCGTCGGCATCGACAACCTTCCCGGCTCCCGGCCGTTGGAGACCACCACCCTGCCCCGCCGTTGCGTCCTGCTGTTCGGGCAGGAGGGGCCGGGCCTCTCCGAGCCGGCGCGGGCCGCCTGCGACCAGCTCTTCTCCATCGCCCAGTACGGCTCCACCCGGTCGATCAACGCCGGCGTGGCCAGCGGCATCGCCATGCACGCCTGGATCCGTACGCACGCCGGGCCGCCGCCGGGCTGAGCCGCCCGCCCCGATGGCCTCCGGCGGCACCGAAACCGGCGCTCCGCTTGACGGGGCGGCGCGACGGGGTGACGGTGGGATGGTGAGTGTCGCGGTGAGTTGCCCTAAATGTGGTGGGCCGGTGCGGGCGCCGGACCTGATGCACACCGAGTCGCGCTGCCTGGACTGCGGGCCGGTTCCCCCACTGCACGTCCCCGAGCACATCGGGGCCCAGATCGTGGCCAGCGTGGTGGAGCGGATCGTCGCCGCCGCCGAGCCGCCGGCCCGGCCGAGGGCGCCGCTGTGGTGCCCGTGGCCGCTGCCGACCGGCTGGACCATGACCGGCGTGGCGTACGCCGGCGACGACCGCACCGGGGTGCGCGCCACGGCGGTCGCCTGCGCCGGGCCGGCTCCGCTCGGCGAGGGCCCCGCGGATCTGGTCTTCGTGGCCGAGGAGCCGGGCGTCGGCCTGGGCACCCGCTTCGCGGGGCTGGCCGGCCCGGATCCGGGCCCGGAACTCGCGCAGGCGCTGACCGATCCCGGACCGGGGCATCCGGAGCATGTGGGGCAGGCCAGGATCAAGGTGGCCGGTCATCCCACTCCACTGTGGCTCGTGAACTCGCCGACGGATCGAAGCGCGTACGCCGGCGAGGCTCGGGGATTGTGGCTCCATGCGATAGCCTGGCCGGCGAGTGCGGGTCACCTCCTCGCGGAAGACGTCGTCTTGCACGACCTGACCGAGTGGACACCGCCCGAGCTCGTGTACGGCGCACCCTCTCCGTATCTGCACGGGAAGGCTTGACGGGCCTCAGGGCTTGACAGGCAACCCGGAATGTCGGAGAACGGACGCAGATATTCACTGTACGACACCACACTGATACTCTGGGTGCCGCTGCGGTAATGGGACCCGGCGCCGCGCGAGAGGATGGCCCGCCATGGTCAAGAAGGTCCTCACCTGGGCCGGAATCGCATTCTTGATCTTCTTCGTCGCCTATCGGCCAAATTCTGCGGCGGACGTGTTCAAGTCGCTGGGCGGCGGGATCATGGACATCGCCCAGGGGTTCGGCGACTTCTTCACCAGCCTCGTCGCCTAGCCACCGATGGGAAACCCCTCCGGTCCACCCTTCGATCCCGACGATCCCGATCGGGAGCGCCGGGAGCGAGACACGGAGCCGATCCCCCGGCTCGGCCCCGACGACGGGCCGGGCTACGGCACCGGTCCGGGCCGCTCCGGCGGCCCCTCCTTTTCGGACGATGCCGGCTACGGCGACCCGTCGCCGTACGGCGGCTCGGAGCGCTCCGGCCGGGCCTGGATCCGGGACCCGGAGGCCGGCTACCAGCCGCCCCAGATCTCCGAGGACGAGCTGGCCGGCCTGCGGGCCGACGCCGCCGGCGCGGCGCCGCGCCGGGTGCTGCCGCTGGAGGACGAGCCCAGCTCGCTGGTGGCGCGCTACCTCTTCCCGACCGAGCGCTACCGGGGCGAATGGAAGCGGCACTGGGTGCACCTCACCACCCCGCTGCTCGTCGGCGTGGCCGCCACCTTCGTGCTCGGCTACCTCTCCGGCTTCCTCGCCGGGCAGGACGTGGGCGCGCTCACCACCATCGCCGTGCTGCTCTGGTTCGCCGTGATGGGCTGGGTGGCGTGGAAGGTCGCCGACTGGTGGTACGACCGCTTCATCCTGACCAACAAGCGGGTGATGGTGGTCAACGGCATCATCACCCGGAAGGTCGCGATGATGCCGCTGACCCGGGTCACCGACATGAAGTACGAGCAGAGCCCGACCGGGCGCGCACTCAACTACGGCACGTTCGTGCTGGAGTCCGCCGGTCAGGAGCAGGCGCTGCGCGAGATCAAGAATCTGCCCAACCCGAACGAGCTCTACCTGCGCGTCGTCGAGGAGATGTACGAGCCGCAGGCGGTCGAGGCGCGGCTGGGCAAGGAGGCCGACGAGGCCAAGGCCGACGACGGGGCGTGAAACTTTTCGTCCGAACATCGGAGGAACTGCGCACCGTTCGCCGTCGACCCGACCGCCCCCGGCGTGGCAACCTGCCAGGGGAACGGGGCGCGGAGGTGGCCGGTGGTGAGCAGGGATCCCCTGGAGGAGGAGTTCCGCGACTTCGTCGCGGCCCGCTCCAGCGCCCTGCTGCGCACGGCCTACCTGCTCAGCGGTGACTGGGCCACCGCCGAGGACCTGTTGCAGACCTCGTTGACCAAGACGTACCTGGCCTGGAAGCGGCTCGGCGGGATCGAGGCGATCGAGCCGTACGCCCGCCGGGTCATGATCAACACATCGACGAGCTGGTGGCGCCGGCGCTGGCACGGTGAACGCCCCACCGAGGTGCTGCCCGAGCGGGCCGGGGTCGACGAGATCGAGCAGCAGCTCGACCGGGACCTGCTCTGGCGCCACCTGAGCGCGCTGCCCAGCCGGCAGCGGGCGGTGCTCGTGCTGCGCTTCTACGAGGACATGTCCGAGGCGCAGACCGCCGCCCTGCTCGGCATCTCGCCGGGCACGGTCAAGAGCCAGACCTCGCGCGCCCTGGGCACCCTGCGCCGCCGGATGGGCGCCGAGGCCGTCCTCGACCTGCCCGCCGGGACCGACCCGGCCCGCACCGACGGCACGCACGCGTCCGCCCCCGGCGGCGCCGGTCGCCCCGTCCCCGGCGGCGCCGGTCGTCCTGTCCCGGCGCACGGCGGCCCGGAACCTGCCGCCCCCGCCACCGGCGGGACCGGTCGCGCCCCGACGCACGGCGGTGCCGGCCGTCCCGCACCGATCCGTCCGTCGACGGCCTACGGGGCCCCGACGATGGTGGTGGGGGAGGACGCCGCGGCCGTGGTCGCGGCGACGAACGCCCCACCGACCACCGTGGGCGGCCCGGACGCCACCCCGGGCAGGAGCGGAAACACCCTCTCCGTTCCCGACGGCCCCGCGACCGGCCTTCCGATCCGGGCCGCAGGGCCCGCCGCCCCGGACGCCGCGGGCGGCCCGCCGCCCGCCGGAACGGCCGAAGAGTCAGCGGGCGATCCGGTGCCCGTGGCCTCGGGGGCGCGGGCCGGGGCCGGGCCGGCGCCGCGTACCGCCGGCGAGGGGCGACACGGGCGACAGGCCGCCCGCACCGGCACCGGAGAGCACCGGTGAGCCGTCCGGCCGGCCATGGTGACAACCGGACCGACGGCCCGACGCGTCCATTCGCCGTGACCCAGGACGAGCTGGAGCAGGCGGTACGGGAGGCGTTCGCCCGCCGGGTGGCCGTCGCGCGCCCGCTCGTCGCCGATCCGGCGGGGCTGGCGATCCGGCGGGCCGACCGGTCCCGGCGCCGGCGGACGCTGACCGGGATCGCCCTCGCCGCCGTGGCCACCGTGACGGTCAGCGCCGGGATGGCGCAGTTGGGGCAGCAGCCCGGGCGGCCGACCCACCCCACCGTGGTGCTCGGCGACCCGTACGCCTCGCCGCTGGCGGAGCCGACCCCGCAGCTCTCGGCCGCCCCGCAGCCCGACCTGGGGCGCGGCGAGGTGGATCTCATCCTCGCCGACGTCCTGGTCACCGCCGACGGACCGCGGCTCGCCCTGCCCGACGTGGGCCGGGCAGCCGAGCGCGCCCAGCGGCTCCCCGACCGGGCCGGCTGGGCGGTGGTGGGCGCGCCCACGACGGCCGGCCGCTCGCTGTGGGTGGTGCAGCCGCAGGGCGCGGCACACCTGCTCCTGGCCGGGGCGCGGGACATCGTCCTCAGCCCCGACGGGCGGCAGGTCGCCTGGCGGGAGGGGACGGATCTGGTCGCCGCGGGCATCGTCGGCACCCAGGTCGTCGCCGCCGCCCGGACCCCGGTGTCCACCACCGCGGTGCCGGTCGGCTTCGCCGGCGACACCGTCCTGGTCCGCCTCGACCCGGCGCGCGCCGGCCACGCCCTGTGGCGCCCGGCGGCGGGCCCGCCGCGCGGGGCGGGTGACGCCGCCCTGCACGTCTACGCGACGCGCCCCGACGGCCTGGTGGTCGCGCTGGTGTCCGCCGGAACCCCCCGCCGGCCCTGCCTCGCCCTGCTCGACCCGGCCCGCGACCTCGCGCCGGTGCGGACGGGCTGCGGGCCGACGCTGACCGTCGCCGGCGCCGGCGCGGTCTCCGCCGACGGGCGGTGGCTCCTGGCCAACGGCAGGGTGAGCGGGCGGGACCGGGCGTTGCTGGTCGACCTGGACCGGCTCGCCGCCCCGGCGGCCCGCCCCGCCGGTCCGCCCGCTGCCGGGCCGGTGGTCTGGACGCCGCAGGGCACGGCCCACTACTCCGACACCTCCGGCGCCCTGGTGCGGGTCGAGGTGGGCCGGGTGCTCGACGGCGAGGCGGCCCTGCCCACACCCGTGACCGGCCTGCCCTCCGGGGGACGCCCGGTGCCGGTGGGCGGCGAGGGCCCCTCCTGAGCGCGTCCGCGCCCCCCGGGCGGTAGCGTCGGGCCGATGAGCGCGGCACCGCGGATCGACCTGCACACCCACTCCACCGCCAGCGACGGCACGCTCGGCCCGGCCGAGCTGGTACGGGCGGCGGCGGAGTCGGGGCTGGACGTGGTGGCGATCACCGACCACGACACCACGGCCGGCTGGGCGCCCGCGCTGGCGGCGCTGCCGGCCGGGCTCAGCCTGGTCCGGGGCGCGGAACTCTCCTGCCGCTGGTACGGCGAGGAACCCCCGGTGCCGCTGCACCTGCTGGCGTACCTGTTCGATCCGGACGCGCCGGAACTCGTGGCGGAGCTGGCCCGGGTGCGGGCCGCCCGGGAGGAGCGGGGCGAGCGGATCGTGGCGCTGCTGCGGGCCGACGGGATCGACGTGAGCTGGTCCGAGATCCTGGCCGGCGCGGCCGGCGGGACCGTGGGCCGGCCGCACATCGCGCAGGCGCTGATCCGGGCCGGCCTGGTGACCACGACGACGGAGGCGTTCGGGCCGGACTGGCTGGGCGAGCGCTACCGGCTGCCCAAGGAGGACATCGACGTCTTCCGCGCGGTCCGGCTCGTGCGCGCGGCGGGCGGCGTGCCCGTTTTCGCCCACCCCAGGGCCAGCCGGCGGGGGCGGATCGTGCCCGACGAGCTGATCGCCGACCTGGCCGCGATCGGGCTGGCGGGGCTGGAGGCCGACCACGAGGACCACTCGCCGGCCGAACGGGCGCACGTCCGGGCCCTGGCCGACGAGCTGGGCCTGCTGGTGACCGGCTCGTCGGACTTCCACGGCACGCACAAGACCGTCCGGCTCGGCGCGTTCACCACCGACCCGGAGGCGTACGAGCGGATCGTCGCCGAGGCGCGCGGGGTGACCGAGGTCGCTTCCGGCTGATCCGCGTTTCCGTCTCCGGCGGCGCGGCTACGTTGATCACGTGGATGCCAAGCTGTTCGGCGAGGTCTTCGTGACCCTGCTGGTGATCGTCGACCCACCGGGCATGATGCCCATCTTCCTGGCGCTGACCGGCCCCCTGACGGCGCGGGACCGCAACCGGGCGGCCTGGCAGGCCGTCGCCCTGGCGCTGGGCGTGATCGTGATCTTCGCGGTGGCGGGGCAGACGCTGCTCGACTACCTGCACGTGGACCTGCCGGCCCTCCAGGCCGCTGGCGGGCTGCTGCTCATCCTGGTGGCGCTGGAGCTGCTGACCGGCAAGGCCGACGACCCGAGCCAGCAGGTCACCTCGAACATCGCCCTGGTGCCGCTGGGTACGCCGCTGCTGGCCGGTCCCGGCGCCATCGTGGCCACCATGCTCTTCGTCCAGCAGGCCGACGGCGGGGCGGACGTCACGGCCATCGCCGCCGCGATCGTGGCCGTGATGCTCACCGTGTGGGTCGTGCTCCGGTTCTCCGGCGGGATCGTCAAGATCCTGCGTCCCGGCGGGATCGAGGTGCTGACGCGGATCGCCGGCCTGCTGCTGGCCGCCATCGCGGTGCAGCTCATCGCGGACGCGGTGGCCGCGTTCGTGACCCAGTACGCCAACATGACCTGACCGGCGGCCGATCCCGTCGGGGATGGATGGCAGGATCGCGGTGTGCGACGAGCCTCTTCAGCGGGACGGTCCTCCACCGGCGGCGGCCGGGCGCCCCGGCAGCGCGGCGAGCAGCCCGAGCAGCTCGGCTTCGAGGGCATGCCGGAACGGCTCTTCGTCTGCACCCCCAGCAAGCTGGGCGCCTACGCCGACTGTCCCCGGCGCTACCGCTACTCCTACGTCGACCGTCCAGCCCCGCAGAAGGGCCCGCCGTGGGCGCACAACTCCCTTGGCGCGAGCGTGCACACCGCCCTGAAGAACTGGTATGCGTTGAGCCCCGAGCGGCGCCGGCCGGAGGCCCTCGCCGCGTTGCTCAAGGGCACCTGGGTGCGCGAGGGCTACCGCGACGACGAGCAGGAGCGGGCGGCCTACCGCCGGGCCCTGGGCTGGCTGGAGTCCTACGTCGAGACCCTGGAGCCCGGCGTCGACCCGCTCGGCGTGGAGCGCGTCGTGGCGGTCAAGACCGCCGTGCTGGCCTTCAACGGCCGGGCCGACCGGATCGACTCCCGCCCCGGGCCCGACGGCCCGGAGCTGGTGATCGTCGACTACAAGACGGGCCGCACCGGGCTGGACGCCGACGACGCGCGCGGCTCGCAGGCGCTGGCGCTCTACGCGTACGCCGCCGAGCGGGTGTTCCGCCGGCCGTGCCGCCGGGTGGAGCTGCACCACCTGCCTACCGGCACCGTGGCCGCGCACGAGCACACGGTGGAGTCCCTGGCCCGGCAGCTCACCCGGGCGGAGGAGACCGCCCGCGACATCATGGCCGCCGAGCGGGCGGTGGCCGACGGGGAGGATCCCGACGAGGCGTTCCCGACCACACCCGGCCCACGCTGCGGCTGGTGCGACTACCGGCGCACCTGCCCGGTGGGGGCGCAGGCCCCGGGCAAGGAGCCGTGGGCGGCCGTCGAGCGCGCCACCGAGCCGGTGCCCGGCCAGGACTGAGCGGCCCGGCACGGCCGAGTCGGCAGCCGCCCAGCCGTCGCCCTCAGGCCGGCGTGCCGGTGAGCCGGGCGGCGCGTTCCCTGGCGGCCTGCTGCAACGGGCCCTCCCGCCACCGGCGGGGCAACGTGGCGAGGGTCAGCCGCAGCGCCCGGACGCTCAGGTCGGCGGAGAGCGCGGTCGTGGGCAGGCCCAGCCCGCCGTACATCCGCCGGGCCCAGGCCGGCAGCAGCGCGAGGGCGGTGCCGGCGATGCCGAAGTACGCCCAGCGGGGCGGCCCGAGGTTGAGCCCGATCCGGGCGGGCAGGCCGAGCTTCCACGGGATCGGCGGCGCGGTGAGGAAGAGCGCCGTCTCGGCCGCCTCGCGGGTCATCCGCAGCTCGGGGCGGACCCGCCGGTAGTAGTCGGCCACCTCGGCGGCGGTGCCGGGGACGGTCTCCGGGTCGAGGCCGACCAGGGCGGCCGAGCGCCGCTGCTCGGTGTAGTAGCCGTCGACCTCGTCGGCGGTCAGCGGCAGCCCGGCCCGGCGGGCCGTGTCGAGGAACGACTCGACCTCGGTGACGTGCACCCAGCGCAGCAGGTCGGGGTCGTCGACGCGGAACTCCTCCCCGGTGAACAGGTCGGTGGCCCGCAGGCGGGCGTGCCGGCGGCGTACGCGCAGCCCGGCGGCCTCCGCCTCGGCGGTGGTGCCGTAGATGGTGGTGCCCACCGTAGGTGGCGGTGCGCACCAGGCGGCCCCAGGCGTCGGAGCGGTAGTTGCTGTTCTGGGCGACCCCGGCCATGGCCCGGGGATGCAGCGACTGGAGATAGAGCGAACGCAGGCCGGCGACGATCAGGATCGGCTCCTCGTGCACCTTCCACGTGACCGAACCCGGACCGAAGAGGCCGAGGTCATCGGAGTCCACCGGCCAAGCGTGCCACGCCCCGCCGCCGCGCGCCGCGCGGAGGGCCGCCGGGCGTCAGTCGTCGGCGGATCGGCGGGCCTGGCAGGTGGGGCAGAGGCCCCAGAACGTCACTTCCGCCTCGTCGACCTCGAAGCCGTGGGCGATGTCCGGGTCCAGGCAGGGCGCGCTGCCGACCGCGCAGTCGATGTCGGCGATCTCGCCGCAGCCCCGGCAGACGACGTGGTGGTGGTTGTCCCCGGCCCGGGCCTCGTAGCGGGCGGGGCTGCCGGCCGGCTCGATGCGGCGGGACAGCCCGGCCCGCGACAAGGCGCCCAGCACGTCGTAGACCGCCTGGGTGGAGACCGAGTCGAGGCGTTCGCGGACCCGGCGGGTGATCTCGTCGACCTCGAGGTGACCGCCCGCGGCCAGCACGTCGAGCACGGCGAGGCGCGGCCGGGTGACCCGCAGGCCCCTCGACCGGAGCAGTTCCTCACCACCGGGCATCTGCCAATGACAGCACGCGGCCCGGAGAGCGACAACCGGCCTCTGCGGCAGCGTGGCGCCGGCCACAGCCCGGTCGCCCGGCAGGCCGCCCCGGGCGGGGCGTCGCCGCCCGGGCTGGGGCAGTGCGGTGGTGAACCGGACCGGCCCCGGGCGCGTGTTCACGGTCGAGACGATCTGGGCGGGCCCGCCGGCGCACCGTACGCTGGCAGCCCGCGACCGCGTACCGCCGGAGGTGTGGATGTTCAAGGAGATCCTGGGTCTGCCGGCCCACGTGCTGGTGGTGCACGCGGTCGTCGTGCTCGTGCCGCTGCTGGCCCTGCTCTCCGCCGCGTACGTGGCGCTGCCCCGGTTCCGGGCGCGGCTGGACTGGGCGGTGGCGATCCTCGCCGTGGTGGCGCCGGTGTCGGCCTTCGTCGCCGTCGAGTCGGGGGAGGAGTTGACCGACGCGTTCCTCGCCCGGGGCATGCAGGGCCCGATCGTGGAGCAGATCTTCACGCACTCGCGCTACGGCGACATCCTGTTCCGCTGGGTGCTGCCGCTGGCCGTGGCGTCGTTGCTGCTGCTGTTCGTGACGAGCGGGCACCGGCGGGTGCCGAAGCTGCCGTCCTGGGCGACCCCGGCGCTGTCGGTCGTGGTGGTGGCGCTCGGCGTCGTCAGCCTCGTCTACGTCTATCTGACCGGGCACTCCGGGGCCGAGGCGGTCTGGGGCAACACCCTCTGACGTCCCGCCGACGGCGCCGGGCCGTACCCGGTCAGAACACGAGCCGGGAGCAGAGCACGCAGACGAGGATCACCAGCACCACGGCGGCCACCGTGCCCACGCCGTACGTGAGCCGCTGGGCCCGCTGCTCGGCCGCGTCGAGTTCCGCCATGTCCTGCGGCGGCAGTCGTCGGGGCGGTGGCGGTCGCAGGTGCACCGGCGGGCGCCACCCGGCCGGGGGCGGGGTGGTCGCGGGCGGGCCCGCGTAGCCGCTCTCCCGCACCGGGGGCGACACGGCCGACCCCGCCGGCGCGCCCGTGGGCCGCTCGGGCGAGGCGTCGGGGCGCCGCCAGTACTCGTCCGGGGCGCCGCCGGAGGTGGGGGTCGTCACGCCGTCCGACGCTACCAACGCCGTGGCCCGCCGACCGGCCGGACGCGTCGGCCCGGCGGTTCGTCGCCGGTCCCGCCGGTGGCGGCTGCGCTAGTCTTGCCGCTCGTGAGCATCACCGAGGATCCGGGCACCCCGGCGGTACGCGGCGACGACGACCGCACGGTCGACCTCAGCGACGACTTCGTGGTGCTGCCCGAGCAGACCGCCGACGACACCGACCGGGGGTGGGGCGAGCGCTCCGGCGGCAACGACGACTGGCTGCTCGCGGAGCGCCCCCCGCACTGGGACTGACCCGGCCCACCCGTGGGGTGGGTCAGGAGGCGCTGGCGGTGCTGGCGGCCGGGGTCTTGCCCCCGCCGCCGCCGGAGGAGCCGCCCGCGCCCGACGACGAGGACGAGCCCGACGACGAGGACGAACCCGCCGACGACGAGCCGGTCGAGCCGGAGTCGCCGCCGGAGGACGATTCCGACTTCGCCGGCTTGGCGGCGGCGCCGCTGCTCGCGGTGTCCGAGCCGGACGAGCGCGAGTCCGTACGGTAGAAGCCCGACCCCTTGAACACGATGCCGACGGAGTTGAAGACCTTCCGCAGCCGTCCCTCACACGCCGGGCACTCGGTCAGCGGCGAGTCGGAGAAGGACTGCACCGCCTCGAGCTGGTGACCGCACGCGGTGCAGGCGTACTGGTACGTGGGCACGTTCTCCTCCGGATCTGGACACGGCCGGTTGGCACTCGACGTATTCGAGTGCCAATGGTGCGTCATCGCCCCCGGATTCGTCCAGCGGAAGTGTGGTCCGTGACACCCGGGGCGGCGTCCAGCGTACGCAGCCCCTCGGCGGGCGTGACGACCGCGCGCACCGGCCGGTCGTGCGGCTCGGCGGGCAGCGCCGCCACCAGCTCGCCGTCGTGCAGCGGCACCACGGTCAGGGTGGCCGCCGGCACCCGGGCGAGCGCCCGGTCGTACGAGCCGCCGCCCCGGCCCAGCCGCCGCCCCCGGCGGTCCACGGCCAGCGCCGGCACCACCACCAGCGCCGCCCCGGCGACCGCCGCCCGGCCCAGCCGCGGCCCCGCCGGCTCGCGCATCCCCCGCCCGGCGGCCACCAGGTCGTCCGGCCCGCTCCAGGCCGCCCAGTCGAGGTCGAGGTCGTCGCGGAGCACCGGCAGCAGCAGCTCCCCGCCCGGCGGCAGCGCCGCGTGCAGCACCGCCGGCAGGTCGGGCCCGCCCGGCTCGGAGCCGACCGGCACGTACGCCGTCATCCTCGGTGGGCGCAGCCGGCGTACGAGAGCCACCAGCTCGGCCTGGACGCGCCCGGCGGCGTCGGCCCGCCGCGGCGCGCCCAGCGCCCGGCGGCGGGCGAGCACGGCGGCGCGCGCTTCCCGCTTCGCCTCTTCCGCTCCATGAGAAAAATCGGGCACGCAACACTCCTGACGCAACGCTTGTCCCCTGGTGGCTCTGTGTCAGCATCGCAAGCAACGGCGGCGGAACTTCCGGGGGGACCGAGTGACGCTACGCGGGCGGTTGACCACAGCCTTCCTGGCGGTGGCGCTCGGCCCGGTGGTGCTCGGGGTGATGTTCGTCGGGGCGACCGTGGCGGCGGTCGACTCCAGCCGCTCGACCGAGCGGCTGGCGGTGGCCGCCGCGACCGTGCGCACCTCGGTCGCCGCCCTCTGCCAGCAGCTGCGGGCCGCCGCCGACGCGGTCGCCCTGACCAGTGACCGACCGGCCGCCGCGACCCAGGCCGTCCGCCGCAACCTGGCCGCCGCCGTGCGGGTCACCGACGTCGCCGGCCGGGTCACCTACGCCACGCCCGGCGGCCCCGCCGAGCCGTGGCGCGACTGCGCCGGCCCGCCGGTCGCCGGGCCGGTGCGGGCGCTCGCGGCCCGGGCCGACCTGCACGACCGGGCCGGCGGACCGCTGGGCGCGGTCACCGCCGCGCAGCCGGTCGACCCGGCGTTCGTGGCGCGCCTCGCGGCCGTGACGGGGGTGGCGGTCACCCTGCTCGACGACGCCTCGGCGCCCGTCCGGCTCGCCCACAGCACCGAGTCGACCGCCGTACGCGACGCCGTGCTCGCCGCCGCCGGCACGCTGCACGGCGAGCGGGTCACCGAGACGCCCGACGGGCGGTACGTCCGCCGGGTCGGCCCGTCCTCCGGGCAACCCCTGCCGCTGGTGCTCTCGGTGCCCAGCGAACGCCCCCGGGGTCTGTACGTCGCACTGGGCTCGGCGGTGCTGGTGGCCACCCTGCTGGCCCTGGTGGTCGCCTGGCGGCTGGCCCGGGTGACGACCCGCCCGCTGGTCGAGCTGGCGGGCGCGGTGGACCGGGTGGCGCGCGGCGACCTGACCGCCCGGGTGCCGGTGCGCAGCCGGGACGAGATCGGCCGGCTGGCCGGCGCCTTCAACCGGATGACCCGCGAGACGGGCACCTACGTGGCGGCGCTGACCAGCAGCCGGGACCAGCTGCGCGGGCACCTCGCCGTGCTGGGGGACACCCTCGCCAGCACGCACGACCTGCAACGCATCCTGCGGGTGATCCTGCACAGCGCGATCGCCGCGACCGGCGCCCGGGCCGGCGCGGTGCTGCTCGTCGACGACGGCGGGGTGCTCGTCGCGCAGTGCACCGAGGGGCTGGAGGAGGCCGGGGCGGCGGACGAGGGGTCGGGGCCGTTGCGGGTGCCGCTGGGCAGCGGCGTGGTGGGCGCGGTCGCGGCCACCGGGGAGCCGCGCCGGGGCCGGGTGGAGCCGTCCGCCGCGCCGCCCGGGGAGCCGGTCTGCCGCACGTACATCGCGGTGCCGTTCGCCGCTCCCGGCCCGACCGACGCGACCGCCCGCGACTCCTCGGCCCTCCGCCCCGGGCCGGAGCCCGCCGTCCCCACCGGGGCGCTCGGCGTGCTGGCCCTCTACGACCGGCTCGGCGCGGACGAGTTCGACGACGACGACCTCGTCACGCTGCGCACCTTCGCCGGTCACGCCGCCGTGGCGGTCGACAACGTCCGGGTGCACGAGGAGGCGCAGCGGCTCTCGCTGACCGATCCGCTCACCGGGCTGTGGAACTACCGCTACCTGCGGGAGTCGATCCGCCGGGAGGTCGAGCGGGCGACCCGGTTCGGCCGGATGCTGAGCGTCCTCGCCCTCGACCTGGACCGCTTCAAGGCCGTCAACGACACCTACGGGCACGCGGCCGGCGACGCCGTGCTGGCCGAGTTCGCCCGGCGGGTGCGCGGTGAGATCCGCGAGGTCGACCTCGCCTTCCGGCAGGGCGGCGAGGAGTTCGTGCTGCTGCTGCCGGAGACCGACGCCCGGGGCGCGGCGATCGTCGCGGAGCGGCTCGGCGCGGCGGTCCGCGACGCCCCGATCGCCGCCGGCGGGCACGGCGGCGCGGCCGTGGCCATCGCAGTCACCGTCTCCATCGGCATCGCCGTGCACCCCGACCACGGCGGCACCGGCCAGCAGGTGCTGGACGCCGCCGACGACGCGCTCTACGCCGCGAAGGCGGCCGGCCGGGACACCTGGCGCATCGCCGAGGAGCGGGCGGGTCCACCGGCGCGGGAGATCCCCGTCCCGGCCGCGGCGGTGACCCCCGAGGACGGGATGCCGCGCGCCGGCGCCCCCCGCCAGCCGGTGCGGGCCCACCCCGAACCGGCTGATCCCGCCGACACCACCGCGGGGAGCGAGCCGGCCGCGCCCGACCCGGTGCGGCCCGGTCCCTGCGGCGGCGCGTCTTCCGGTCCTCACCCTCCACGACAGAGCCGTGGCCGATAGTCTCGCGACATGTCGGAGCACTCAGCGAACCCCTCAACGGCGACCGCCGCAACCGGTCGCTCCCGCGCGGTCAAGGCCGTCATCCCGGCGGCCGGTCTGGCCACCCGGTTCCTGCCGGCCACGAAGGCGGTGCCCAAGGAGCTGCTCCCGGTGGTCGACCGCCCGGTGTTGCAGTACATCGTCGAGGAGGCCACCCAGGCCGGCATCGGTGACGTGCTGCTGATCACGGGCCGGGGCAAGACCTCGATGGTCGACCACTTCGACCGCCGCCCCGACCTGGAGGCGCGGCTGGAGGCGAAGGGCGACGCCGAGCGGCTGGCCGCCGTACGCGGCCCCAGCGAACTGGCCGAGATCTACACCTGCCGCCAGCCCGAGCAGCTCGGCCTGGGCCACGCGGTCGGCTACGCCGAGTCGCACGTCGGCGGCCAGCCCTTCGCGGTGCTGCTGGGCGACGAGTTCGTCAAGCCCGCCGAGCCGCTGCTGCCGGCCATGCTGGAGCTCCAGGCGCGCACCGGCGGCGTGGTACTGGCCTTCTTCGAGGTCGACCCGGCCGAGACGAAGCGCTACGGCATCGCCTCGGTGGAGCCGGCGGAGGCGGAGCTGACCGACATCGGCGAGGTCGTGCGGGTCACCGGCATGGTGGAGAAGCCCAAGCCGGAGGACGCGCCGAGCAACCTCGCGGTGCTGGGCCGCTACGTGCTGCCGGCCAGCATCTTCGACGCGATCCGGCGGACGGAGCCGGGCAGCGGCGGGGAGATCCAGCTCACCGACGCGATGGAGTTGCTGCGCAACGAGGGCACGCCGGTGCACGCGATCGTCTACCGGGGCACCCGCTACGACACCGGCATGCCGCTGGGCTACCTCCAGACCGTGGTGCAGATCGCCGCCGAGCGCGACGACCTCGGCGCCGAGTTCCGCAAGTGGCTGGCCGAGTTCGTCAACACCGACGCGTCGGGCGTGACTGGTACATGACAGCGTCGGCCGACGCCGAGGCGGCCGCGAACGAGTTGACGCCGCTCGCCGACTACCTGGGCAGCGTGCTGCGCAGGTTACGCGCGCTGCCTCCGCTCGACCTCGACCTCACCCAGGCGCACGGCAACGTCCTCGCCGAGGACGTCGTGGCGCCGCACTCCTTCCCGGCCTTCGACCAGGCGGCCGTGGACGGGTACGCGGCGCGCTGGGAGGACATCTCCGGAGGGGGCCGGGGCGTGGGCTACGTCCCGTCCCAGTCCGGCGGGCCGGGCGGGCGCACCGTCCGGCTCAACGTCGTCGGCGACCTCGGCGCGGCGAGTTGGCGGCCGGTCCGGCTCACCCCGGGAGCCTGCTTCTCCGTCGCCGCCGGGGCGCCGCTGCCGCTCGCCGCGGACGTGGTCGTCCCGGTCGAGTGGACCGACCAGGGCATGGCCGCGGTGGAGATCTTCCGCGTCCCCAAACGGGGGTACGGGGTGCGCCGGGCCGGCGAGGAGCTGCCCGCCGGCACCCTGCTGGCCCGGGCCGGCACCTACGTGTCGCCGGCGCTGGTGGCGGTCTTCGCCGCCACCGGCATCGGGCACGTCGTGGTCCGGCCCAGCCCCCGGGTGGTCATCGTGGCCACCGGCGACGAGCTGGTCGACGTGGGCCGGGGCAGCCAGCCCGGCCAGACCGTCGACGCCAACTCCCACGCGCTGACGGCCGCCGCGGCCGAGGTGGGGGCCCTCGCGTACCGGGTGGGCATCTGCGACGACGATCCGGAAGGGCTGCGCGGGCTGCTGGAGGACCAGACGCTGCGCGCCGACCTGATCATCACCACGGGGGGCACCGGCACCGGGCCGGGCGACATGGTGCGGCGGATCCTCTCCCGCCGGGAGGGCAGCCGGGCCGGCCCCGTCACCTTCACCGAGGTCGCGCTCTATCCCGGCACCTCGCTCGGCTTCGGCACGGTCGGCGCCGAGGAGGTGCCGGTGGTGTGCCTGCCCGGCGACACGGGCTCGGCCCTGATCGGCTTCGAGGTGCTGGCCCGCCCGGCGATCAACCTGCTGGCCGGGGCGGAACCGGTGTTCCGGCCCAGCGTCCGCGCGCACCTGCTGGAGACGATCTCGTCCCCGGTGGGGCTGCGCGAGTTCCGTCCCGCGCACGTCGCCGAGCGGCGCGGCGGCGGCTACACGGTGCAGCCGCTCAACGGTGGCCCCTACACCCTCTCGGGGCTGGCGGAGGCGAACGGGCTGATGGTGCTCGGCGAGCGGGTGACCACCGCGGCGGCCGGCTCCACGGTGGACGTCCTTCTGCTGGACCGGCGCCGGTGAGCGCGCGGAGCGTGCCCTCGGCCGCGAGCGGAGGGGGTGGCCCGGCGGGCGCCGCCCGGGCATCGGTGTGTTCGATCGCGAGCGGAAGGTCTGGTCCGTGAGTCTGTTCGGGGTCGGGCGGGCGCCGGGGTGGCCGGCGGTGCTGACCGACGGGCCGGTGCTGCTGCGGCCCTACCGGCGTTCGGACGCCGCCGCCTGGTCGGAGGTGCGTCGCGCCAACCGGGAGTGGCTGGCGCCGTGGGAGTCGTCCATCCCCGGCAACTGGCACGAGCTGAACTCGCCGGCCGCGTTCCGCTGGGTGTACCGCGACCAGCGCCGCTCGGCGCGCGTCGGCGAGGGGATGCCGTTCGCCGTCTGCCTGCGCGAGGGCGGCCGGGAGCGGCTGGTCGGCCACCTCAACGTGGGCAGCATCGTGCGGCGGGCGTTCTGCTCGGCGTACGTGGGCTACTGGGTCGACTCCCGGGTGGCCGGTCGCGGCGTCATCCCCACCGCGCTGGCGCTCGCGGTCGACCACGCGTTCGGCGAGGGCGGGCTGCACCGGGTCGAGGTGAACATCCGCCCCGAGAACCGGCCATCCCGGCGGGTGGTGGAGAAGCTGGGGTTCCGCGAGGAGTCGTACCACGTGCGCTACATGCACATCGACGGTGCGTGGCGGGACCACATCGGATATGCGATGACCAGCGAGGAGGTCGCCGCCGAGGGAGGGCTGCTGGCCCGCTGGCACCGGGTCCGCGCCACCACGGGGTGAGCCGTCCCACGCACGGGATCGGCGCGGCGTGTCAGCATCCGCGTCCACGGCCCGTAACCTCAAGTAACTGCAAGCTGTGGCAAGCGCTGCTCCATCCGTACGATCCGCGCATCCGACCACCATCGGTGGAAGATCCTGCGGCCGGGCGGTGGTTGCTCCGAATTCGGTGACGGGAGGGGTGAGGGTGCCGACCTCGGTGCTCCTCGCCGTCCTCGCCGCCGCCGGCCTGCTCGCACTCGCCCCGGCGCTGGTTCGCCGGTACGACGCCACCGAGCGGCTGGTGGCGGAGCGGGCGCAGTCGACGGCGCGGGTGCTCCAGCGCCGCCGGCGGCGCCGTACTGTGCCGGGGCGCCGCCCGGTGCACCCGCCCCGTAGCCTCGTCATCACCCTCAGTGAGGATGCGAGCACCGGTGGGCTCTCCGCACCCGTTTCCGCGCCCCCCGCCGCTCGCCGGTCGAAGCGGCTGCGCGCCGTGCCGCCGGCCCCCCGCAAGGGCCGCCGTCGGCCGCCGCCCCGCCGACAGCACGCCCCCGCCGTCTACCGGCGCCGCCGGGTGCTCGCCGCTCTGCTGCTGCTCAACTTCGTCGAGCTGATCGGCGTGGTCGTGGTCAGCCCCGGCTTCTGGATCAGCTTCGGGGTCAGCGCCACCCTGCTCGTCGCGTACGTCGTACACCTGCGGCGGCTCGCCGTGGCGGATCGCCGCCGGCGGCGGGCCCGGGCCCGGGAGGCGGCGTGGCTGGCCGCCCGGCAGGCCGAGGTGCGGCGCGAGCAGGCCCGGCGCGCGGCGGCCCGCCGGGAGGCGCAGCGCCGCCTGGCGGCCCAGCGCGAGGTGGTACGCCGCGCCGCGATGGGCCTGGACCGTCCGGCGGACCTGCCGGCGGCGGCCAACGGCGGCTCCGTCTCCTACCGCCGCTCGGGCGGCCTGCGCGGCCGCCCCTACCAGTCCGGTCGCGGCTCCCACTCGGCGTGACCGGCGCTGCTGCGCCGGCGCCGGGGCGCCTTGCGAGATCTTGGTGGCTGGCGGCCCCCGGAGGGGCCGTTTCGCGCCAAGATCTCGCTCGCGGGAGGGGTGGGTTCGCGGCGGGGGCGGTGAACCTGTTAACCTTGGCGCCGGCCCGCCCGGTGAAAGCCGGGTGGGACCGACGCCGGTCCGCCGGCGGAGGGGTTGTGGCGCAGTCCGGTAGCGCACCTCGTTCGCATCGAGGGGGTCAGGGGTTCGAATCCCCTCAACTCCACCCAGTTCAGGCCGTTTCCGCCAGTCGGGGACGGCCTTTTCAGCCTTCGCAGCGGTTGCCGAACAGGTCGACCGGACCGACCCGTCAGCGGTTCTGCTGCGGCGGGGCGTCGAGCCAAGCGGTGAGGCGCGTCGGCCAGTCCTGGTTGGCGAATCCCGCTGCGACCAGGAGATCCGGCCAGTCCTCGTTGGCCAGGCGCACGGCGTCATCGAGCTTGTCGAGGCGGCCCTGCACCAGTCGCACGATGGCTGCGAACATCCGCTCCGGGGCCTGGCGAGAACCAGTGACCAACTGGTCGAGACCGTGCAGCTTGTGAAGGACCACGTCATCGTGATCTGGAAAGTCAGCGCCGATCCGACGTCGGAGTCGAGGCGAGATGTCTGGCACGCTGGCCCGGCTCAGTCGGCCGACGCGGCTGCTGCCAGGAGCCGGTACGTGGCCTCGTCGAAGGCGACCAGGCGGACGTGTTCGACGGCGGTGGGTGTCGCCCTGATGGTCGTGACCGCGATCGTCGCCGCCTGGTCGGACGGGTATCCGTAGACGCCGGTGCCGATGGCGGGGAAGGCGACGCTGCGAGCGCCGATCTCGTCGGCGACCTGGAGACTGCGCCGGTAACACGACGCCAGGACGTCCGTCTCGCCGTGGCCGCCGCCCTCCCACACCGGACCGACCGTGTGAATGACGTGGCGTACGGGCGGGTCGAGGTCGAACGCGGGGGTGGCGACGGCCTCGCCCGGGTCGCACGGCGCGAGGGCGGCGCCCGCCTGCGCCAGCCGCGGTCCCGCCGCCCGGTGGATGGCCCCGTCGACGCCACCGCCGCCGAGCAGCGACTCGTTCGCCGCGTTGACGATGGCGTCGACGGCCTCGCGGGTGATGTCACCACGTACCACTTCGATCAGAGGCATGGCTCGATGATGTCATCGCCGGTGCGGGCGGGCGCCCCGCGCGGCCGGCGTCAGGGACCGCAGGGTCAGCACGTCACCGAGCCCGTCGACGTGGGACAGGTCGGTGGCGAACGCGTCGCCCAGGGCGCGGCGCAGGTAGCCCAGCACCGCCGGCCCGGGGGTGGGCGGCGCGGATCCGGTGTCGCCGGTGGAGACCAGGTGCACCTCGCGGGCGAGTCGTCCGGAGGTGTTGACGAACCGGCAGAGGTCGTCCCAGCGCAGGTACCGCCAGAAGTCGACGCTGACCACCGCGTCGAGGCTGCCCGCCGGGATGGGCGGGTCCATGCCGACCAGGTGGTGGTTCGTGGGACCGGGCGGGGCGGCGTAGTCGAAGGTCAGCGCGCCGGGCGGCAGGTCGACCTGCGCGCTGCCGGTGCCCACCCACAGCACGCGGGGGCCGGGCAGCCGGTCGGCGAGCCGGTCGAACGCCGGGCCGATGCGGCACGTCGAGCGCCGTGCGCAGTCGGTGGCCGCCCAGCGGTAGTAGACGATGCGCTCCAGCGAGTCGTACACGTCCAGCAGGCCGTAGAACTCCCACTCGATGACGTGGTACTGCCCCGTCAGGAGGCTCCGGTTGGCCGCGAAGTCGGCAAAGTTGCGGTCGGTGTTGCGGTGGTGCGGGAGGTGGAACGCGCGGGCCTCGTCGTCGTACGCGAAGTTCGACCCGGTGACGCCGAGGTGCCGGTGCACCCGGTAGAACAGCTCGATGTCCTCCAGGCCCCAGCGCAGCCCGGCGCGTTCGTCGAACCCGCCGGCGCGGTCGAACAGGTCGCGGGCGAGCGAGATGTTGTGGGTGTAGGCCAGCGCCCAGCCCGCCCGGAGCCAGTCCTGCCCCGGCGGCTCGCCGTGCGGGAAGCGCAGGTCCCCGGAGCGGTCCGCGCGGCGGCGGGGGACGCCGGTCAGCTCCCGCCCGTCGACGACGGCCTCGACGTGTTCCAGGCTCAGCTCGTCGCGCCGGCCCATCAGCACGGCGGGCCGGCCGGCGACCGCGTGGTGGGCCAGGTGGCGCTCCAGCAACTGCGGGGAGGCGTACGAGTCGGCGTCGAGGAACAGCAGCAGCGGCGCCCGGGTGTGCCTGACGGCCTCGTTGCGGGCTGCGGAGCGGCCCCTCCGCCGGGGGAACTCGATCAACCGGAGGTCGAGGCCGGTGGCCGCCCCGACGGCGTCGGCGTATCCGGCGGGGGAGCCGCCGTCGCGGGCCACGACCACCTCGAAGCGTTCAGGACGGACGGTCTGCCGGGTCAGCGACCGCAGCGTCAGCGCCAGGCACTGCGCGTCCTGGTAGGTGGGTATGACCACGCTCAACTCGACCGCGTCGTCCGTCCGTGCCGCCATCCGACTTCCCTCCGTAGCTGCCTGTGGACCGGGGTGCCGGCAGGCGCCGGCACCCCGTCCGCGACGCGTCCCGGGCGCCGACCGGCCGATGCCGGGGGCGGCGCCCGGGAGCGCTTCCATCAGTGGCTGGGATTATCGGTCACGGGCCTCAGGCGTAGTAGTTCACGCTGACCGGCCAGGTGCCGGTGTACGGCGTCCAGCCCTGGAGGGTGGCGGGGATGCCCACCCGGGTGTTGCAGTTGATGACCTGGAAGTGCAGGTGCGGGCCGGTGGACGCGCCGGTGCTGCCCGACCAGCCGATGACGCGGCCCTGCGGCACCCAGGTGCCGGCGTTGTAGATCGCCCGGTTCAGGTGCGCGTAGTGGGTGCACTGGCCGTTCGAGTGCCGGATGATCACCTCGATGCCGTTCTGCCAGTACGGCGACCAGTTCGACATGATGATGGTGCCCCCCTGCGAGGCGGAGACCTCGTAGTTGGCCGGCAGCCCGAAGTCCCAGGCGTACTCGTTGTAGGGGCCGACGTGCGAGTAGGTGCCCTCCGGCCCCTGGGTGACCCGGTAGGACTCGCCCGCCGGGTACGGCAGCTCGTAGTAGTAGTTCGCGGCGGCGGCGGGGGTCGCGCCGGCGACCGTGGCCCCGGCAACCACCAGCAGGGCAGTCACGGCCCCGCCGATCCGGCGCAGGACCGTCTTCATGGTGTTCATGGGGATCGCTTCCTGGTATGTCGGCAGAAATCGGCATCGCCGTGGTCGACGGTGCCCCCGGGAGCTAAGCAGCGCGCCAGATGGGGATCAATCGATCCGTGGACGTCTGGGGTGGGATCAATGGGTCGACAGGGGTCGGCGCGACACCGGGTGACGTCCGCGAGGCGTGGCGTCGAGGGAACCCGTACGGGGACCCGGCAGCCGCGACAGTCCCGGGCGCCGGCAGGCGTGCGGCCGGTCACTACGCTGCCGCCCGTGGAGCGGATGGGGAGCGTGTTCTGGATGGGCGGCTGCGTGGCCGTCGCCCTCCTCATCGGTGTGGGCATCGTCGCGCTGATCGTGACGACCCACCGGCAGGAGCGGGAGCGGCGGGAGCGCTGGCGACAGTGGGCCGCCCGGTACGGCTGGACCTTCGTCGAGCGGCCCCAGCTCACCTGGACGGACCGCGTACCGGGGCGCGACCGCCGGGGCGTGCGGTTCGCGCTGACCGGGACGCTGCACGGCCGGCCCGTCTGCGTGGCCGAGTACGCGTACACCGAGACGCACACCTCGACCGGCGCCGACGGCAACCAGACGACCAGCTCGCAGACCCACACGTACGTCGTCAGCTCGGTGTGGCTGCGACGGGAGTTCCCCACGCTGGCGGTCGCGCCGCGGCACGCCCTCTCGAAGCTGGGTCGCGCGTTGTTCGGCAGCGACACCTACGCCACGGGCCACGAGGAGTTCGACCGGCAGTGGCGGGTGGCCGCGGCGGCGCCGGGGCAGCAGGCGCTGGTCGGGCCGACCCTGATCGCCGCGCACCTCGCCGGGGCGGTGCCGAGCTGGAGCGTCCGGGCGGCGGAGCTGATCACCCACCGGGGCGGCCGGTTGGACGATCCCGCCCTGCTGCCGTCGCTGGTGACCCCGTTGATCACGGTCGCGGACCTGCTGGAGCAGGGCCGCTGACCGTGCACCGCCTGCGATCCGCGGGCCGGCCGACGTGACGGCGGCCGGCGGACCCGACCAGCGCGGGGGAGGCCGGCGGACCCGACCAGCACGGACGGCGGACGGAAGATGCGCGGGAGGCCGGCCCCGAGGGACCGGCCTCCCGTCACGAGGCGCGGGTCACGGCCGCCAGGAGCCGGCGGTCTTGAACCTGTGCCGGTACTCGAGCGTGCCGTTCTTGTCGGCCACGTTGAACACCACCGTGCCCGCCCGCTTGCTGCCCTCGGGCAGGTTGTTGCCGGAGCCCAGCAGGTCGCCGCAGCCGGAGAGCGCGCTCGCCAGGCCGTTGGCCTTGGTGCCGTTGGCGGCCACCCACTCGAAGTAGAACGGGTTGATGGAACTCCTGCCCTTGGTCACCGTCGCGTCGACGTGGGCGATCAGGTACATGCCCTTGTCCGGGGCCGGCGCGTACGACCGGCAGCCCTTGGTCTCCGTGGTGAACCGGGTGACCGTGATCTCGATGGTGCCCTCGTCGTCGGCGACCACCAGGGTGGCGCCGGGCCTCAGGTTGAAGTTCTCGCCGGTCCTCGCCGTCGGGGCGGGGCCGTCCGGCTGAAGCGTGATTCCCGGGACGGCCTTCTCCAGGTCGTTCGCGGCCTTGTTGGCGCCGGCGACGAGCGCGACGATGCCGCCGACGCAGCAGAGCAGGGCCAGCACGGCCACCACGGCCACGACGATCAGGACGGTGTTGTTCTTCTTCGGCGGCGCCACCGGGTGCGGCGCCCCGAGCGGGTAACCGGGTGCGCCGGGCGGCGGGTAGCCGGGCCCACCGGGCGGCGGGTAGCCGGGCCCACCGGGCGGCGGGTAGCCGGCCCCACCGGCCGGGTAGCCGGGCGTGCCGGACACCGGCGGGTACGGCGTACCGGAGGTCGGCTGGTGCGGGGCGGCCCACGGCTCGCCCGGTGCGCCGGAGACCGGCGGCTGCGGCATGCCGGAGACCGGCTGGTGCGGTGCGCCGGAGATTGGCGGCGGCGCCCACGGCTCGCCGGGCGCGCCCGACACCGGGGGTTGGGGCGCCCCGGAGAAGGGTGGCTGCGGCGCGGCCCACGGGTCCCCGGCCGGCTGCTGCGGCGGCACGGGCGGGAGCGGGGCCCACGGATCGCCCGTGGTCTGCGGGGCCCCGGAGGTCGGCGGCTGGGGCGGCTGGCCGCCCTGTTCGGCGGGGAACTGCGGCATCGGGGCCGGCGGGTACGGCTGCGGCTGCTGCTCCGGGTTCGGTTGGTTCGGATCCTGAGGCCCGTAAGGGGGCGGGGGGTGACTCACCGTACTCCTAGGCACACCTGACGACGACGGCAAACGCGGCTGACGCTACCGTGCGCGGACAACGGACCATCTTCGCGTCTCCGCCGGCGCCGCGCCGTCCCCTGTTCGGTTACGCCCGCCCCGACCCGTGCCGTGTGCGGCTCAGCGGGGCAGCAGCACGGCGGCGGTGCGTACCAGGGCCTCGTCGACGCTGAAGCGGCCCGTGACCAGCGCGGGCGGATCGGGCACGGGGGCGGTGTCCCGCCGCGCCGGCGCGATGCGGGCCGTGAACGTGCCGGCCTCCGGGTCGAGCTCCACCAGGGCGTCGTGGAAGTCCAGCCACGTGCCGACGAGCGGGTGCCACACCTTGTAGACCGTCTCCTTGACGCTGAACACCACCGCCGGCCAGGAGGTCCCCGCAGGCAGGCGGGCGCACCGGTCCTCCTCCTCGGGCAGGCAGACCAGCCGGCGTACGCCCGCGTTGAGCTCGCGGTGCCCCTCGGCGTCGATGCCGACCGACCGGATCTCGTCTTCACGGGCCGCGACTGCCGCGCAGTAGCCGGCGGTGTGGGTGATGGCGCCGACCACGCCGCCCGGCCAGACCGGTGACCGGTCGGCGGCCGACGGCACCGCGACCGGGGGCACGCCGAGGGCGGCCATCGCCCGTCGGGCGCAGACCCGTCCGGCGGTGAAGTCGCGGCGGCGGCTCTGCACCGCGCGGTCGCTGAGGCAGGCCCGCTCGGCCGGCAGCAACTCGCCCGTCCAGTCCGACGGCCCGGCCACGGCCACCGCCACGGCCGGCGGCAGCAGGTCACGCATCGCCGCCTCCCCAGGGGTACGCCCGCCCGACGGCGGGCCCGGCGGGCGGCGGCCGGTGCGGCAGGTGTGGACCGCGCCGGCGGGCCGGCGCCCGGTCCACGGTCGGCGTCGCGAGGGCCATGACTGGTGAACGTACCGCACCGCGTAACGCCGGAGCGTCCTGCGGCGCTGACAGGGCGTCGCCGGGGGACGATCACCTTCCACTGTCGACGGCGGCCGTCCGGAACGGACCGTCTGGCGAACCGGAGAGGGAGTGCGATGACCGGTGGTGTGGAGTCCTCGGCGTCCGGATCGGACGAGCACGCTCCACTGGCACCCGGCTGGACCTGCGGCACCTGCGGCGCCGACTGGCCGTGCGCGGTCAAGCGGTCCCGGCTGCTGGAGGAGTACCGGACGGACCGGGCCATGCTCAGCGTCTACCTGGGGTCCTGCCTCGCGGCCGCCGCCCAGGACCTGCCGGCGGCGCCCGGGGCGTCCCTTCAGGACCGCTTCATCGGCTGGTTGCCCCGCGTCCCCCGGGTCTCCTGACCAGTGTCGGGGCGGCCGACCGGCCGCCCCGGACGCTTGACGGTCAGTACGCGTGCGTCACCGTGATCGTGATGTTCGTGCAGGAAGCCGCTCGGCTGGTCAGCGCGCTCTTCTCGGCGCTGTCCACGCTCAGCCGCCACCGGGTCTTCACCGCGACCCACTCGCCGACGTAGCGGCACTTCTCGTTGGTCGGCAGCCAGGTCGCCGGGTCCTGGTCGCCCTTGGCCTGGTTGACGTTGTCGGTCACCGCGACCAGTGAACGGACGTCGCCGAGGTCGTTGGCGAACGCCTGCCGCCGCGACGTGGTCCAGTTCCGGGCGCCGGAGTCCCACGCCTCGGCCAGCGGGACCATGTGGTCGATGTCGAGGTCGGACGGGTTGGTCCAGTAGGCGCCGTCGTAGTAGGAGCGCCAGCGCCCACCGGTCAGTTGGCAGCCGGAGCCGACGGTGGGGCGGGTGGTGGCCTCGGCGATCAGTACCTCGTACCGGGTGTTGCAGCCGTCGGAGTCCGCGTCGGTCCAGTGTGGGAAGAGGCTCCGGGAGTACCCGGTGCGGCTCTCGGCGGCCACCGGCAGGTCGGCGACGAGGGTGCGCAACGGCACCGAGACGGTGGCCGCGTGGGCGGGGGCGGACAGTCCGAGGGTGGCGGCGGTGACGGTGGCCAGCAGGCCGCCTGCCCAGCGGAGGGTACGGGTCATCGCGAACTCCGTCCGATCGATCGGGGGTTGGCCCACAGTGCAACCGGCCGGGGTGCCGGCGGACCGGACCCGAGATGGCCGGAGAACCAAATCTGTCGATACGTTACGGGAAGTCGTGACTGCTGGGAATCCCGTCAACGGCAAAATGTGGCAGATGCCGGACCCGCCGACGGCGTCGATCCGTACCGTTTGCGCAGGATGACGGACCGTAAGATGCCGGATGTAAACCATCTGTTCGGTGTCACGTCGGTCGGAAATCTGACCGAAGTCGACCCGTTGTGCCAGTGGTACGGGGTGGTTAAGCTCTTGATGCGCGCCCCAATCGCCCGCTTCCCCCGTGGCAGGCGATCGGGGCGCGCTTCTACGTCGAACGGGCCCGCACGCCACCGCGTGCGGGCCCGTTCTCCGTGCACCCGCCGCGCCGGGCGACGGGTGCCGTGCCGTCCGTCAGATCCAGCGGCCGTCCAGCCACATCCGCGCGGACCACTCCGCGTACGGCAGCAGCTTCCCGACGAAGATCGGATAGAAGTACGCGAAGCAGAGCGCGACCAGCAGGACGTACGCCCCGACGATCACCCCGCCGACGAGCCTGCGTTCCCGCGCCTCGTCGGACTCGCCACCCGGGGCGGGGGAGCCCGGCTGCGCGTCCGTGGCCGGGGCGCCGATCTGCGCGGTGGCGGCGCCCGGTGGGCCGGCCGGCGTGACGATCGCGCCGAGCACGTAGGTCACCGCCAGCACCAGGAACGGCAGCGCCGGTGCGGTGTAGAAGGAGAACATCGTCCGGCCGTCGAGCGCGAACCAGAACCAGGGCAGCAGGCCGGCCGCCACGACGAGCAGGATCGCCCCCGCCCGCCAGTCCCGCCGGGCCAGGCCCAGCCAGGCCAGCGCCACCAGGGCCGGCAGGAACGACCACCAGAGCAGGGGAGTGCCGAGCAGCAGGACCTCCGCGGCGCAGCTCGCCGCCCCGCAGGACCCGTCGCCGGACCAGTAGAAGGCGACCGGCCGACCCAGCAGCAGCCACTGCCACGGCCACGACTGGTACTTGTGCGGGTCGTCGAGGCCGGCGTGGAAGCCGTACGCGGCCTTGTGGTACTCGATCAGGTTGTTGAGCGCGCCGAACACCGGGGTGTCGCTCAGCGGGGCGTTCGGGTACCGCTCGGCCAGCCGGTAGTAGCCCTCGTCGCCGAGCAGCCAGCCGGACCAGGTGGCGACGTAGGTGAGCACGAGCAGCACCCCGGCCAGCACCAGCCACGGCACCTCGTCGAGGAGCGTGTCCCGCCACGGCCGGCGTACGCCCGCGGAGCGGCGGACGCCCACCTCCCACAGGATCACCAGCAGCGCGAAGACGGGCAGGAAGTAGAGCGCGCTCCACTTGACCGCGCAGGCGCAGCCGAACAGGACGCCGGCGGCGAGCCGCCACCACGGCCAGTTCCGCCAGCCGCCCGCGGGCCGCCCGGCCCGCCCCGGCCGGCCCGGGTCCAGGCCGGCCTCCAACGCCCGCGCCCACCGGCGGCGCCGCGCGTCGCGGTCGAGCACCAGGGCGCCGAAGGTGGCCAGCACGAAGAAGAGCAGGAAGATGTCGAGCAGCGCGGTGCGCGAGAGCACCAGGTGGAAGCCGTCCAGGGCGAGCAGCAGGCCGGCGGCGCAGCCGAGCACGGTGGAGCGGAACATGCGCCGGCCGATGCGCACCAGCAGCAGCACCGACAGGGTGCCGACGACCGCCGCCGAGACCCGCCAGCCGAACTCCGGCGCGGTCGTCATCAGCTGCCCCGGCACCGAGATGCCGTGCTCGGCGTCCGAGTAGCCGAAGGCCCACTCGCCGAGCCCGATCAGCCACTTGCCCAGTGGCGGATGGACCACGTACGACGGGCCGCCGTCCTTGAAGTTCCACTCGACGCCCTTGTCGACCAGCCCCCAGGCGTCCCGGGCGTAGTAGGTCTCGTCGAAGATCTTGCCCGGCGGGTGGCTCAGCCCGACGAAGCGCAGGATCGCCGCGATCGCGACGACCACGCCCGTGGCGAGCCAGGAGCGCCCGTCCAGCCCGGCCTCGACCGTGGCCAGCCGTCGCCGGACCGCGCCGGGAACCCCGCCGGACGCGCTCGGCGGTCCCTGGGGCGGGCCCCCGTCCGTGGGATCCGGCCCCGCCTGGTCCGCGCTCTGTGCTGTCGACGCACTCGTCACCCGGCGATCGTAGGCTGCGAAGGTGCCCGGTGGCGCCCGTCGTCTCCGATACCGGCAACATCGTCGATGAAGGAGTCCCATCTCGTGGGTGAAATGTCCGCAACCGGGCGCCTGGTCCTGCTCGGCGCGCCGCTCGGCAACCCCGCCGACGCCTCTGCCCGGTTCCGCGAGGTGCTCGCCGCCGCGGACGTGGTGGCCGCCGAGGACACCCGCCGGCTCACCCGGCTGGCCCGGGACCTCGACGTCACCGTCGGCGGCCGGATCGTCTCCTACTTCGAGGGCAACGAGGAGCGGCGCACCCCCGAGCTGGTCGACGTGCTCGCCGCCGGCTACGTCGTGGCCCTGGTGACCGACGGCGGCATGCCGAGCGTCTCCGACCCGGGCTACCGGCTGGTCACCGCCGCCCTGGACGCCGGCGTGCCGGTCACCGCCGCGCCGGGCCCGAGCGCGGTCACCACCGCCCTGGCCCTCTCCGGCCTGCCCTGCGACCGGTTCTGCTTCGAGGGCTTCCTGCCGCGCACCGGCGGCGCCCGCCGGTCGCGCCTGCGGGCCCTCGCCGCCGAGGAGCGGACGCTGGTCTTCTTCGAGGCGCCGCACCGGATCGCCGCCGCGCTGGCCGACCTGGCCGCCGCGTTCGGCGCCGACCGGCCGGCCGCGCTCTGCCGCGAGCTCACCAAGACGTACGAGGAGATCGTCCGCCGCCCCCTCGGCGAGTTGGCGGACTGGGCGACCGAGGGGGAGCCGCGCGGCGAGATCACCCTCGTCGTGGCCGGCGCGCCCGAGTCGGCCCCCGAGCGGCCCGACGACGACACGCTGCGGGCCGCCGTCGCCGCCCGCGAGGCCGCCGGCCTGTCCCGCCGCGACGCGATCACCGAGGTCGCCACCCAGTACGCGCTGCGCCGCCGCGACGTCTACACCGTCGTGCACGCCTGAGCACCCACGCGGGTTGCCGGCACCCGGCACCCCGACCGGGCACCCGGCGCTCAGCCGGCGGCGTCCGACCGGGGCCTCACCAGGCGGCGACGAGGAAGCCGACGGTGATCACCAGCGGGCCGGCCAGCGCGACGGTGACCGCCCAGCGGCGGGCGCGCGGGTCGGCGATCCGGGTCGACCCCGTCCAGCGGGCGATCCCGGCGGCGCAGCCCAGCACCACCAGCAGGCCGAGCAGCCAGCGCAGGTGCGCGGCCGGGCCGGTGTCCGCGTACGCGGTGCCGCTGTGCGGGCCGGTCATCCGGGCCGGCAGCGTCGTGCCGGTCGCGGTGCGCTCGGCGGCCACCCCGCTCACCCGCACGCCGTGTGCGGTCCACGTCTCGTCGGCCGGGGCGAAGTTGCCCCGGCAGCGCTGCGTCAACCCGCCCCCGGTGCAGTCGGCGATCACCACCGTGCCCCGCGTGGCGTGCCCCACCGCCAGCCAGAACGGGCCGGCGCTGACCCACGCGAAGAACGCCGCGACCAGGCTCAACGCGAGCAGCGCGGCCAGCCCCGGCAGCGGATCGGGCGGGCGGGGGCGGCGTGGTGCCCGCCGCCGCGCGGCCTCGTCCCGCGTCGACCGTTGCCGCTCGTGCGGCGGGTCCTCCCGGACCGGCGTGCCGTCCCAGTGCACCAGCTCGATCGGCGGCCAGTACGCGCCGTCGTCGTCCGGCCCGTCCCCGCCGCCCGGCGTACGCCCGGCGTCGTTCCGGTCGGGCGCGGACCGACCGCCCGCGCCGTCCGGCGTACGCCCACCGTCGTCGGGGTCCGGCGGGCCGTCGGCGGCCGGACGTCCCCGCCGGGGCCAGCGGTTTGGCTGGCGGACCGGGACCCGGCGTGGCAGGGCGTCCACCGGCGCCCCGGTCGTGGGCTCCACCTCCACGGCGGGCGCGGGGGGCGGCGGCGCGGACCCCGCGACGGCGGCATCGGTGGGCGGCTCCGGCGGCGCGGCGGCCGGGACCACCCGGGGGTGCGGCGCGAGGGTGCCGCGCGACGCCCCCGCCCCGCCGCCGTCCGCGGGGCCGGAGGGGCGGTCGTCGTGATCGGGGGCCGCTCGTCTGCCAGTCACGGCGTTCATTGCACCCCGTCACCGGGGCGGGGGCCGGCAGCTCAGGCCGCGTGTCGGCGACAAATCGGGCAATCGGCGGAGCCCTTCCGACCGGGCCGCCGACCCGCGGGCCCTATTGGTTCGCGGTCACCGAGAGCGGGTCACTAGGCTTGCTGGTCATGAGTCACGTTCTCGCGGCGGTCGCCTGGCCGTACGCCAAC
This sequence comes from Micromonospora sp. ZG13, assembly GCF_059359355.1. Lineage (NCBI taxonomy): Bacteria > Bacillati > Actinomycetota > Actinomycetes > Micromonosporales > Micromonosporaceae > Micromonospora > Micromonospora sp. ZG13. The sequence goes on along the minus strand of NZ_JCADBQ010000003.1, from coordinate 519,117 downwards.
GGCCCGCGCCACATCGGCCACGTCTCCGGTTTCGGCGTTCCCTCCGACGTCTTCAGCCGGTACATGCGGATGGCCGGGCACGACGTGCTCATGGTCTCGGGCACCGACGAGCACGGCACCCCCATCCAGGTGCAGGCGGACGCCGACGGGGTCACCCCGCGCGAGCTGGCCGACCGCTACAACCGGGTGATCGTCGAGGACCTGCACGGCCTCGGGCTCTCCTACGACCTGTTCACCCGCACCACCACCCGCAACCACTACGCGGTGGTGCAGGAGCTGTTCGAGGGCATGTACCGCAACGGCTACATCGTCCCGAAGACCACCATGGGGGCGATCTCCCCGTCCACCGGCCGGACGCTGCCCGACCGCTACATCGAGGGCACCTGCCCGATCTGCGGCTACGACAGCGCGCGCGGCGACCAGTGCGACAACTGCGGCAACCAGCTCGACCCGATCGACCTCATTGACCCGAAGTCGCGGATCAACGGCGAGACCCCGAAGTTCGTCGAGACCGAGCACTTCTTCCTCGACCTGCCCGCCCTGGCCGACGTGCTGCGGCAGTGGCTCGACACCCGCGAGGGCTGGCGGCCCAACGTGCTGCGCTTCTCGAAGAACCTGCTCGACGACCTCCAGCCCCGGGCCATCACCCGCGACCTGGAGTGGGGCGTGCCGATCCCGCTCGACGGCTGGCGCGAGCGCCCCGACAAGCGCATCTACGTCTGGTTCGACGCGGTGATCGGCTACCTGTCCGCCTCCATCGAGTGGGCCCGCCGCTCCGGCGACCCCGAGGCGTGGCGCCGGTGGTGGTCCACCGACGGTGAGGGGAAGGACGCCCGCGCCTACTACTTCATGGGCAAGGACAACATCGTCTTCCACTCGGTGATCTGGCCGGCGCTGCTCTCCGGCTACTCCGGCGAGGGCAGCCGCGACGGCGAGCCGGGCCGGCTGGGCCGGCTCAACCTGCCCACCGAGGTGGTCTCCAGCGAATACCTGACCATGGAGGGGAAGAAGTTCTCCTCGTCGCGCCGGGTCGTCATCTACGTCCGTGACTTCCTGGAGCGCTACGACGCCGACGCGCTGCGCTACTTCATCGCCGCCGCCGGCCCGGAGAGCAACGACACCGACTTCACCTGGGCCGAGTTCCTCCGCCGCAACAACGACGAGCTGGTCGCCGGCTGGGGCAACCTGGTCAACCGGTCCGTCTCCATGGCGGCCAAGAACTTCGGCGCGATCCCGCCCGTCGACCCGGCCGGCCTCACCGAGGCCGACGAGGCGCTGCTCGCCGTAGCCCGGGCCGGCTTCGCCACCGTCGGCGACCTGATCGCCCGGCACCGGCAGAAGCAGGCCATCGGCGAGGCGATGCGGGTGGTCGCCGAGGCCAACCGGTACCTCTCCGAGCAGGCGCCGTGGAAGCTCAAGGGCGAGGACGACAAGCCGCGGATGGGCACCATCCTGCACGTCGCCCTCCAGGTGGTCAGCGACGCCAACACGCTGCTCACCCCGTTCCTGCCGCACTCCGCGCAGAAGGTGCACGAGCTGCTCGGCGGCACCGGCGTGCACGCCCCGATGCCGGTGATCGAGGAGGTCGAGGACCTCGACGGCGGGCCCGCGTACCCGGTGCTGACCGGCGACTACACCGTCGGCGCGCGCTGGGAGTCCGTACCGCTTCAGGCCGGCCGGCCGCTGGCCGCGCCGAAGCCGGTCTTCCGCAAGCTCGACCCGTCGATCGTCGACGAGGAACTGGCCCGCCTGGCCGACTGACGGCCGCCTGCCGTGCCGACGGGCGCGACCCCCTCGGGGGCCGCGCCCGTCGCCGTCGGGTGCCGACCGCCGCGCCCGTCGCCGCCGAGGAGCCGGCGGCCCTGACGCGTCAGGCCCGGGCCATCGCCGGCGCGCCGATGAAGTCCATGATGCTGCGGTTCACCTCCGCCGCGTTCGTCCACGGGATGCCGTGCGGCGCGCCCTTCAGCGTGACGAGCTGGCTGCCGGGCAGCATCGGCTGGAGCCGCTGACCGGTCTTCGGGTACGGCAGCACCGCGTCGGCGTCACCCTGCACGATCAGCACCGGCACGTCGATGCGGGACACGTCGCCCCGGAAGTCGGTCTGCCAGGCGTCCACGCTGTCGTGCGTGCCCTTCGCCGAGGCCCGGGTGCCGATCTCCCAGTGCGCCCGGAACGCCTCCTCGCTGACCAGCCTGCCCTTGTTCTCCCGGTAGTTGAAGAACGCCTCGCAGAAGGTGGTGAGGTAGGCGAACCTGTCGTCGATGATGGCCTGCTGGAAGCCCTGGAACAGGCTCTTCTCCACCCCCTCCGGGTTGTCCGAGGTCTTCAGCAGGAACGGCGCGAGCGGGGCCAGCAGCACCGCCCGGTCCACCCGCTGCGAGCCGTACACGCCCAGGTAGCGGGTCACCTCGCCGGTGCCCATCGAGTGCCCGACCAGGATCGCGTCGCGCAGGTCCAGCTCCGTCATCAGCACGTCGAGGTCGGCGGCGAAGGTGTCGTAGTCGTACCCGGACGCCGGCTGGGCGGAGTTGCCGAAACCCCGCCGGTCGTACGTGATCGTCCGGTATCCGGCGGCCAACAGCGGCCCGGTCTGCTTCTCCCAGGTCGCCCCGTTGAACGGGAAGCCGTGGATGAGCACGATCGGCTGCCCGGAGCCGTGGTCCTCGTAGTACAGGTCTACGGGGGCGGAGTTCTCCGTCCCCACGGTGATGAAAGGCATGCGCGTCTCCTCGTCACGTGACGGTCGGGACGCCGGCGGGTTCCCGCCCTGCCCGGGGTTATGCCGCCGCACGCGCCTGCCGGGCCCGGGTCACGGCGCGTACGGCAGGTCCACCACCCGGTCGTCGGTGGCCTCGGCCGCGGGCGCCCACGTCTCGTAGACGCCCCGCTCCTGGCACTGCGCCCCGGTCTCCGCCACGGCGTCCGGGCCGGGCCGGCGCAGGCGCAGGCGCAGCCACCCGGACTCCTCCCGCAGCACCAGGCAGGGCACGCCCCGCCAGTCGGCCAGCCGCAGCCGGCGCGCCGCCGACTCCACCGGGTAGCGGGCGGCCCGCGTCATCGCCAGCACCCGGAACCCGCCCGGCAGGTCGGCCACCGCCTCGTACTCGCCGCCGGCGTAGCCGCCGACCAGGCGGGTGGAGCGGGGTGCCTCGCCGGTCGGCACGTACTCCTGGTCGGGGGAGAGCCCCGGCACCGCCGCCAGCAGGTGCCGCCACTGCGGGCCCACCATCCGCAGCCAGCCGCGCTGCTCGGCCTGGTAGCTGTAGAGCACCACCTCCGCGCCGTCGGGCGGGTAGGCGAGCAGGGTGGCGTTCGCCGGCATCGGCAGGTCCGCGAAGTCCCGGGTGACGAACTCCGGGACGAGCTGGGCGCTGCTGGGCACGAAACCGGTGCCGAGCACCGCCCCGCCCAGCCGGTCCCGGGGCGCGAGCGCGGTCAACCCCCGGTGCGCCTCGCCGACCGGCACGTCGTAGTCGGTCGGGTCGGCCGCCCGCCAGCGCAGCGCGTACGTGACGTCCGCGCCGTCGTGGCCCTCCGTGCCGTCGGTGCGCAGCACGGCCGTGGCCGCCGGCGTACGCAGGTGCGCCACGTCGTGCTCCCGGTAGCAGAAGCCGTGCGGCAGCCACCCGCGCACGTACCCGGCGAGCTGCCGGGCGGAGAGCACCTTGACCATCCGGGTGCCCCGCCGCAGCACCGCCGAGGCGCGCACCGCCGCCAGCGTCGGGTCACCGGCGGCAGCCGGCTGCTGGCTGAGCTGCTGCACGTACGACCAGCCCCGATCGCGGTGCAGCGGCACCAGCAGCGGGGGCTCCGCGTCCTCGGCCGGCACCGCCGCCGGAGGCACGACGCCGACCTCGGTCGCGTGCGCGAACCTGCGCCACGGCAGCGCGGCGCCGGGCCGGGGCGCCCACTCGAATCCGGGTGCCTCCTCGGCACTGAACAGCTCGTACGCCGCGCCCCTGGCGATCTCCTCCGCCGGGTACACCACGCCCCCGTACGTCACGCGCGGGCCGTTTCCGCTGCTCTGAGGGGTGACGGTCACGCCGACGACGCTAGGCGCGAGATGTGCCGTTGCGGTGAACGGCCGGTGGCGTCCCCGGAACACCGGCCGCCCGCGGTGTGTGATGCTGGCCGCGATGAGCGAGCCCACCGAAACCCGCAAGCAGCGCGCCGCCCGCCGGGCCGGGGAGTTCCCGCCCGTACCCGAGCCGCTGCCCCGCCCCGTGCTGGACAGCCACACCCACCTCGACATCACCGTCAGCGAGGCCGGCGTACCGCCACGCCCGCGCGCGGACGGTGAGCCGGGCGACGGGCCCGCCGGGGACCCGGTCGCCGCGGCCGTCGCCGTCGCCGCGTCGGTGGGCGTCGACCGGCTGGTGCAGGTCGGCGTGGACGTCGCCTCCTCCTGCTGGGGCGCCGACGTCGCCGACACCCACCCGGCCGTGCTGGCCACCGTGGCGCTGCACCCCAACGAGGCCCCCCGCCTGTCCGACCTGGACGAGGCGCTGCGCGAGATCGAGGCGCTCGCCGCCCGGGACCGGGTACGCGGCATCGGCGAGACGGGAATGGACTTCTTCCGCACCGGCGAGGAGGGCCGCGCCGTGCAGGAGGAGAGCTTCCGGGCGCACGTCGCCATCGCCAAGCGGTACGGCAAGGCGCTGGTCGTGCACGACCGCGACGCGCACGCCGACGTGCTGCGGATCCTCGACGACGAGGGCGCACCGGATACCGTCGTGCTGCACTGCTTCTCCGGCGACGCCGACTTCGCCCGCGAGTGCGTCCGCCGGGGCTACCTGCTCAGCTTCGCCGGCACGGTCACCTTCGGCAGCGCCGCCGCCCTGCGGGAGGCCGCCGCGGCGACCCCGGTCGAGCAGCTCCTGGTGGAGACCGACGCGCCCTACCTGACCCCGATGCCGCACCGGGGCCGACCGAACGCCTCGTACCTGATCCCGCTGACCGTTCGGTCGCTGGCCGAGACGACCGGCACGGACCTGGACGAACTCTGCGCCGCCATCTCCGCCACCGGCGAGCGCGTCTTCGGCCCGTGGTGACGGGGAGGACCCCTGGCCCGCGCGCCCCGGGAGCGGCCCGCATAGGCTACGGGGCGTGACCGGTCTCCTCGGCCCGGCGGAGATCCGGGAACTGGCCGCCCGGCTGGGCGTCACCCCCACCAAGAGGCTCGGCCAGAACTTCGTGCACGACCCGAACACCGTCCGGCGCATCGTCACCGCCGCCGGGCTGACCCCGGACGACGTGGCGCTGGAGGTCGGCCCCGGCCTCGGCTCCCTCACCCTCGCCCTGCTTCCCGCCGCCGCGCACGTGCACGCCGTGGAGCTGGACCCGACGCTGGCCGCCGCGCTGCCGGAGACCGCCGCCCGGCACGCCGGCGCCGACGCCGCGCGGCTGAGCGTGCACCACGCCGACGCGCTGCGCGTCCGCGCCGCCGAGCTGGCCGATCCCGCGCCGACCGCGCTGGTGGCGAACCTGCCCTACAACGTGGCCGTGCCGGTGGTGCTGCACCTGCTGGCCGAGCTGCCCAGCCTGCGCCACGGGCTGGTGATGGTGCAGAAGGAGGTCGCCGACCGGCTCGTCGCCGGCCCGGGCTCCAAGGTGTACGGGGTGCCGTCGGTCAAGCTCGCCTGGTACGCCTCGTCCCGCGCCGCCGGGAAGGTCCCGCCGAACGTCTTCTGGCCGGTGCCGAACGTGGACTCGGGGCTGGTCGCCTTCACCCGCCGCGAGCCGCCCCGCGCCGACGTACCCCGGGAACGGGTCTTCGCCGTGGTGGACGCGGCCTTCGCGCAGCGCCGCAAGACCCTGCGCGCCGCGCTGGCCGGCTGGGCCGGCGGCGCCGACCGGGCGGCCGAGGCGCTCACCGCCGCCGGCGTCGACCCCGGCGCGCGGGGCGAGGCGCTCACCGTCGAGCAGTTCGCCGCCATCGCCGCGTCGGCTCCGGTCGCCCCACCCGCCGCGCAGTAGGCTGACGCCCGTGACCGAGGCCTGGGGACCGGACGACGAGGACGAGCAGCGGCGGCGTGGCGCCAGCGGACCGGTGCGCGTCCGGGTTCCCGCCAAGGTCAACCTGCATCTCGGGGTGGGGCCGCTGCGCCGCGACGGCTACCACGAGCTGAACACCGTCTACCACGCCATCTCGATCTACGACGAGCTGACCGCCCGTCGGGGCGACACGCTCACCCTCACCATGGAGGGCGAGGGCGCCGGCGAGCTGGCCCTGGACGACACCAACCTGGTCATCCGGGCGGCCCACGCCCTCGCCGGCTACGCCAAGGTGCCGCCGCACGCCCGGCTGCACCTGCGCAAGCAGATCCCGCTGGCCGGCGGGCTGGCCGGCGGCAGCGCCGACGCGGCCGCCGCACTGGTCGCCTGCGACGCGCTCTGGGGGACCGGGCTGTCGCGCGACGAGCTGGCCCGCATCGCCGCCGGCCTCGGCTCCGACGTGCCGTTCCTGATCCACGGCGGCACCGCGCTGGGCACCGGCCGGGGCGAGACGGTCAGTCCCGTGCTGGCCCGCCCCACCACCTGGCACTGGGTGGTGGCCGTCGCCGACGGCGGCCTCTCCACGCCGGCCGCCTACCGGGAACTGGACCGGCTGCGCGACGCCGGCACCGCCGGCGAGCCGCTGGGCAGCACCGACGCGCTCTTCGCCGCGCTGCGCCAGCGCGACCCCCGGGTGCTCGCCGCGACCCTCGGCAACGACCTCCAGGACGCCGCCCTGGCGATGCGCCCGTCGCTGGCGGAGACGCTGAAGGCCGGCGAGGCGGCCGGCACGCTGGCCGGCATCGTCTCCGGTTCGGGGCCGACCTGCGTCTTCCTCGCGACGGACGCCGCCGACGCGGAGCGCATCGCCGCGGAGCTGACCACCGCCGACGTGTGCCGCGAGGCGCGCACCGCGCACGGCCCGGTCCCCGGCGCGCGCGTCACCTGACCGGCCCGCTCCTCCCCGCACCCGACCCGGCCTCCCCGGGGGCCGCCGGCCCAGGTTCGCGGGAGCCCGCGCCCGGCGGGCGGCGGGGCGGTCCGCGTACGCTGGAAGCTCAGGCGTCCCAGGTGCCGACCGGCACCGGGACGCCTTGATCATGGGAGGTGAGGTCGTGGCCAACATCGTCAACCTGGACCGGGTGTCCAAGGGCTACGGGGCCGCCGGGCCGCTGCTCACCGACGTCTCGCTCGGCCTGGACGACGCCGACCGGATCGGCGTGGTCGGCCTCAACGGCGCCGGCAAGTCCACGCTGCTGCGGCTGCTCACCCGGATCGAGGAGCCGGACGACGGCCGGGTCACCCACCGCCGCGACCTGCGGGTCGCCTGGCTGCCGCAGACCCTCCAGCTCGCCCCCGAGGCCACCGTCCGGGACGTGGTGCTCGGCACCGCCTGGCTCGGCGAGAGCATGGGCGCCGAGCACGAGTGGGCCGGCGACGCCGGCGTGCGGGCCATCCTCGACGGCCTCGGCATGCCCCATCTCGGCCTCGACCAGCCCGTCGGCCCGATGTCCGGCGGCGAGCGGCGGCGGGTCGCGCTGGCCGCGCTGCTGGTGCGCGAGTCCGACCTGCTCATCCTCGACGAGCCCACCAACCACCTCGACGTCGGCGGGGTCGACTGGCTGGCGAAGTACCTCGTCGGCCGCAAGGGCGCGCTCGTCGTGGTCACCCACGACCGGTGGTTCCTGGACGCCGTCTGCACCACCACCTGGGAGGTCGCCGACCAGACCGTCCGGGCGTACGAGGGCGGCTTCGCCGCGTGGACGCTGGCCCGCGCCGAGCGGGACCGGGTCGCCGCGGCCACCGAGGCCCGCCGGCAGAACCTGCTCCGCAAGGAGATCGCCTGGCTGCGGCGCGGCCCGCCCGCCCGCACGTCCAAGCCGCGTTTCCGTATCGACGCCGCCAACGCCCTCATCGCCGACGTCCCGCCGGCCCGCGACACCATGTCGCTGCAACGGCTCGCCACCGCCCGGCTCGGCAAGCAGGTGTACGACCTGGAGCACGTCACCCTGCACGCCGGCCCGAAGGAGATCCTGCGCGACACCACCTGGCAGGTAGGCCCCGGCGACCGGATCGCCGTCCTCGGCCGCAACGGGGCGGGCAAGACCACCCTGCTGCGGATGCTGGCCGGCATCACCCGTCCCGACGGCGGGCGCTTCGCCACCGGCTCGACGGTCCGGCCGGCCTTCCTCTCCCAGGAACTGGCCGAGCTGCCCGGTCACCTGCGCGTGCTCGAAGCGGTGGAGGAGGTGGCCCGGCGGGTGCAGCTCGGCGACCGGGAGGTCTCCGCCGCCCAGCTCGCCGAGGTCTTCGGCTTCGACGACCGGCGGCTCTGGACGCCGGTCAGCGACCTCTCCGGTGGCGAGCGCCGCCGCTTGCAGATGCTGCGGCTGCTCGCCGGGGAGCCGAACGTGCTCCTGTTCGACGAGCCCACGAACGACCTGGACACCGACACCCTCGCCGCGCTGGAGGACCTGCTCGACTCCTGGCCCGGCACCGTCATCGTGGCCAGCCACGACCGGTACCTCATCGAACGGGTCACCGACGTCGCGTACGGGATGTTCGGCGACGGCCGGCTGGTGCACCTGCCCGGCGGCGTCGACGAGTACCTCGCCCGGGCCGCCGGCCGGCCCGACCCGGTGCTGCCCGAGACGGCGTCCGGAGCCGACGCCGACGCCCCCGCCGCGACCGGCATGTCCGCCGCCGAGGCGCGGCAGGCCCGCAAGGAGCTGGCCCGGCTGGAACGGCAGGTCGCCAAGCTGGAGCAGAAGGAGGCGGCGCTGCTCGACCAGCTCGCCGCGCACGCCACCGACTACGCGAAGGTCGCCGAACTCGACGCCCAGCTCAAGGAGCTGCGGGCCGAGCGGGAGCGGACCGAGGAGTCCTGGCTGGCCCTGGCCGACGAGATCCCGGCGAGCTGAGCCACCACCTGCTCGTGGCGCCGCACCGGGAGGCCCCCCGTGTGCGGCGTCACACCCCGGCGTGCGGGACAATCGCTGTCGACCCTCACCCGAACGGCGTTGGAGACTCAGACATGGCCCACACCCCCGTCAACCACCCCGCGCGGCCGGTCTACCGGGCGATCGGCGGGCTGACCGGTCTGTACCTGGTGGCCTTCGGCGTGCTCGGCATCATCGCGAGCGCCGGCAACGAGGTCCTCGCCCAGGATGACACGCAGGTCCTCGGCCAGGGCACGAATCTCGGCTTCTCGCTGCTCAGCGTCCTGCTGGGGGCCGCGGTGCTGGCCGGCACCGCGATCGGCCGCAACCTCGACGTGATGATCAACCAGTGGCTGGCGTACGTCATGATGGTGATCAGCCTCGCCGGCCTCGCCTTCATCCAGACCGAGGCCAACATCTTCAACTTCAGCATCTTCACCGTCATCACGCTGATGGTGCTCAGCCTGGTCCTGCTGATGGTCGGCATGTACGGCAAGGTCGGCACGGACGAGGAGCAGGAGGCCTGGCAGAAGGCCCGCCTCGTGCTCTGAGCTCTTCTGCTGCTGGGTTGTCGCCGGAGCCCGACCCGCTCCGGGCGGTCAGGGTTGATCCCTGCGCGGGTCGGGCTCCGGCGACAACCGACGTGGTCCCGCTCCGACCCGGCCCTGCGGCCCGGTGGGGTGGGATCTTTGTGTTTCCGCCCGCCGTTGAACGGTTTGGCGGACGGACGACCCCCTCCGGGGGACAATCGGGGTGAATGTCCTGATTGGTGGAGGGGCCATGCCGCACTTTCCCGTGAACCATCCGGCGCGACCGGTCTACCGGCTCCTCGCCGGCCTGGTGGGGCTCTACATCCTGGTCTTCGGGGTCTGGGGCGTCGCCCTGACGATCGGCGACCCGCTCTTCGACCGGGGCGACAACTGGGCCCTCGGGCTCCGCACCAACCTGGCCTTCTCGCTGGCCTCCGTGGTCTTCGGGATCGTGCTCATCGTCGGGGCGTCCCGGCGCGGCAACCTCGGCCACTACATGAACCTGACCGCCGGGATCATCTTCCTGGTCACCAGCATCCTCATGATGTCGGTGCTCCAGACCGAGGCCAACTTCCTCAACTTCTCGATGTCGACGGTGATCGTGTCGATGCTCTTCGGCCTGCTCCTGCTCGGCACCGGCCTGTACGACAAGGTCGGCACCGACGAGCACGCCGAGGAGGAACGGCGCCGCCGCCACCACCCGGTCTCCGAGGCCCACGGCCGCTGACCGGCACCGGGCTCAGCGCCCCCGGACCGTGATCAGGCTCGGCTTCGCCTCCAGGTGCGACAGCCCGCTCCAGGCCAGGTTGACCAGGTGCGCCGCCACGGTCTCCTTGCGGGGCTTGCGCACCTCCAGCCACCAGCGGCCGGTCAGCGCCACCATCCCCACCAGGGCCTGCGAGTAGAGCTCGGCCAGCTTCGGGTCGTAGCCCCGGCTGGAGAACTCGGCCCCGAGGATGTGCTCCACCTGGTGGGCCACGTCGTTCATCACGCTGCTGAAGTTGCCCGCCGCCGACAGCACCGGCGACTCCCGTACCAGCACCCGGAAGCCGCTGGTCTCCTCCTCGATGTAGGTCAGCAGGGCCAGTGCCGCCTGCTCCAGCAGCTCGCGCGGGTGCCCGGCGGTCAGGGCCGTGGTGATCCGGTCCAGCAGGGCGCGTACCTCCCGGTCCACCACCACCGCGTAGAGCCCCTCCTTGCCCCCGAAGTGCTCGTAGACCACCGGCTTGGAGACCTTCGCGCGGGCCGCCACCTCCTCGATGGAGGTGGCGTCGAAGCCGCGCTCGGCGAAGATCTGCCGGGCGATCGCGATCAGCTGCTCCCGGCGCTGGGCCGCCGACATGCGTACGCGCGCGGATGGTTTGCCGGCCCCGACGGGAACCACCGGCCGCCGGCCGGTCGCGCGGTCGCGGCCAGGGACATCGGCCATGTTCTCGTCAGTCCGCCGGCGCTCGGTCACCCGGCCATCCTGCCAGGCGGCCCCCGCGCCCACCGCCCGCGCTACCGCCCGGCGGCCGGTTCGACGAGCTTCGCCGCGACGCGCTCGGGCTTCGGCCAGCGCACGTCCCAGGCCGCGCCGGCCTTCTCGAACAGCCAGATCACCCGGGCCGAGACGTCCACCTGCCCGCGCAGTACGCCGTGCCGGGCGCTGGTCGGGTCGGCGTGGTGCAGGTTGTGCCAGCTCTCGCCGAACGACACGATCGCCAGCGGCCAGAAGTTCGACGCCCGGTCGCCCTGGCGCACCGCGAACGGCCGCTCCCCGTAGACGTGGCAGACGGAGTTGATGGACCAGGTGACGTGGTGCAGGAGCGCGATGCGCACCAGGCCGGCCCAGAAGAGCGCGGACAGCGCCCCCCGCCACGACCAGGTGAGCAGGCCGCCCATCAGCGCTGGGCCGAGGACCGAGACCACCACCAGCAGCGGGAACAGCCGGTCCACGCGGCTGATGTCCCGGTCGGCGAGCAGGTCCGGGGCGAAGCGTCGGCGGTTGGACAGCTCCCGGCCGAAGAGCCAGCCGACGTGCGCGTGGAACAGGCCCCTGGTCAGGCCCCGCACGCTCTCGCCGTACCGCCACGGCGAGTGCGGGTCGCCCTCCAGGTCGGAGAAGGCGTGGTGACGCCGGTGGTCGGCCACCCACTGGATGATCTCGCCCTGCACCGCCAGCGAACCGGACACCCCCAGCGCGACCCGCAGCCAGCGCTTCGCCTTGAACGACCCGTGGGTGAAGTACCGGTGGTAGCCGACGGTGATGCCCAGCCCCGAGACGACGTACCAGAACGCGGCGACGGCCACGTCGGTCCAGCTCAGCCAGCCGCCCCAGGCGACCGGCACGGCGGCGAGGAGGGCCAGGAAGGGGATCACCACGAACGCCCAGAGGGCGACGAGGATGCCCCGTGACTGGGTGCCCTGGGTGAGCGGCTTCGGACCGGCGGCAGGATCGAGGGACGTGGCGGCCATGGCACCTCGCAAGGGGACGCGATGATCACGTAGTTACGCCTACGTCACCGTAACTTAGGTGCCCGGCGCGCGCACGGGACAGCGGCGCGGATGAATATCTGATCGTGTCGTACGCCCGCCCGGGGTGCTGCCCGCGACCACTCCACCGCCTGCCGACAGATGCGGGGAGGAAATGGGCGATGGCGTCTCGGGCGAGGGGCGCTAAGGTGTAGGGGTCCGGCAGGCTGTTAAGTTTGCCCGTTTTAGACCGTCCCGGGTCGTCTAATGGCAGGACGTCAGGTTTTGGTCCTGATTGTAGGGGTTCGAGTCCTCTCCCGGGAGCTTCCGCTCGTCGCAGACGATGTCTGGTTAGCATGGCCGCGAGATTGTTCGCCGTCCCGACGGGAGCCCGTGTCGTGTCCCAGCCCCACCTCCGCACCGTTGTCGTGCTCGCCGCCGGTGAGGGCAAGCGGATGAAGTCGGCGCTGCCCAAGGTGCTGCACCCGCTGCTCGGCCGTACCCTCGTCGGCCACGTGCTCGCCGCCGCCGCGCCGCTGGCCGCGGACCGCACGGTGGTCGTGGTGGGGCACGGCGCCGACCAGGTCCGCGCGCACCTGACGGAGATCGCCCCCGCGTCCACCCCGGTGCTCCAGGCCGAGCAGCTCGGCACCGGCCACGCCGTCCGGATCGCGCTGGACGCCGTGCCGGACGCCACCGGCACCGTGGTCGTCATCAACGGCGACGTGCCGCTGCTGCGCCCGGAGACGGTGGCCGCGCTGGTGGAGGCGCACGAGGGCGCGGGTGCGGCGGCGACCGTGCTCGCCGCCGAGGTGCCCGACCCGACCGGCCTGGGCCGGATCGTGCGCGACGCCGGCGGGCGGCTCGAGCAGATCGTCGAGGAGCGCGACGCCACCGAGGCGCAGCGGGCGATCCGGGAGATCAACGCGGGCATCTACGCGTTCGACGTCGCCCGGTTGCGCGACGCGCTGGGCAAGTTGTCGACCGACAACGACCAGGGCGAGGAGTACCTGACCGACGTCTTCGCCCTGCTGGGCTCGGCCGGTGAGCCGGTGGCCGTGCACGTGGCGGCGGACCACGTGGAGACGCTGGGCTGCAACGACCGGGTCGAGCTGGCCACGCTGCGCCGGCTGCTGCGCGACCGCGTCAACGAGGCCTGGATGCGTACCGGGGTCAGCCTGCTCGACCCGGACACCACCTGGATCGACGTGACGGTCGCCCTGGACCGGGACGCCGTGGTCGACCAGAACACCCAGCTGCGCGGCGGCACGGTGGTCGGCACGGGCGCGGTCGTCGGGCCGGACGTGACGCTGATCGACACGGTCGTCGGCCCCGGCGCCACGGTGCTGCGCAGCCACGCGGTGGGCGCGGAGGTCGGCCCGGGCGCCAGCGTCGGGCCGTACGCGTACCTGCGGCCGGACGCCCGGCTGGCCGAGAAGGCCAAGGTCGGCACGTTCGTCGAGGTCAAGAACTCCGAGGTGGGCGCGGGGGCGAAGGTGCCGCACCTGTCGTACGTGGGCGACGCGACGATCGGCGCGAAGGCGAACATCGGCGCGGCGACGATCTTCGTCAACTACGACGGGGTGAACAAGCACCGCACCACGGTCGGCGAGGCCGCGTTCGTCGGCTGCGACACCAGCCTCATCGCCCCCGTCGAGGTGGGCGCCGGGGCGTACGTGGCGGCGGGCAGCGCGATCACGCAGGACGTGCCGCCGGGGGCGCTCGGGGTGACCCGCGCGCCGCAGCGCAGCATCGACGGCTGGGTGGCCCGCAAGCGCGCCGGTACGGCCTCGGCGGAGGCGGCGGCGCGGGCCCAGAAGGCCGATGAGGATGCGTCGGCATCGGGATCCCGGGCAAGTGAAGGTGAGGCAATCCACGGGGATGCCGAGCCGGTCAGGTCGGCCTCGGGCGCGGGGGATACTGCAACCGAATAGTCCCCGGCCCACCACCACCGCCGGGTACCACCGACCAACGGGAGCAGACGGGCCCATGGGCAGCATCGTCGCCGAAAACCGCAAGAGCCTGATGCTTTTTTCCGGACGTGGCTTTCCGGAGTTGGCCAAGGAGATCGGTGAGGTGCTCGGCGTCGCGCCGACGCCGGCCGACGCGTACGAGTTCGCCAACGGTGAGATCTTCGTACGGTTCAAGGACTCGGTACGCGGTTCGGACGCCTTCGTGGTCCAGTCCGTCACGCACGGGGTCAACACGTGGGTCATGGAGACCCTCATCATGATCGACGCGCTGAAGCGCGGTTCGGCCAAGCGGATCACCGTGGTCCTGCCGTTCTACCCGTACGCCCGGCAGGACAAGAAGCACCGCGGCCGGGAGCCGATCTCGGCCCGGCTGGTGGCGGACCTGCTGAAGACGGCCGGGGCGAACCGCATCCTCACCGTCGACCTGCACACCGCGCAGATCCAGGGCTTCTTCGACGGCCCCGTCGACCACCTCTTCGCCATGGACATCCTCGCCGAGTACGTCCAGCACAAGTACGACGGCCGCCCGATGACGGTGGTCGCGCCGGACTCGGGCCGGGTGCGGGTGGCGGAGCGGTGGACGGACCGGCTGGGCGGCTGCCCGCTGGCGTTCATCCACAAGACGCGCGACCCGCTGAAGCCGAACCAGGTGGTGGCGAACCGGGTGGTCGGCGAGGTCGAGGGCCGGGTCTGCCTGATCGTCGACGACATGATCGACACGGGCGGCACGATCTGCGGGGCGGCGGACATCCTCCGGGAGTCCGGTGCGGCCGACGTGATCGTGGCCTCGACCCACGCCCTGCTCTCCGACCCGGCGACCGAGCGGCTGAAGAACGCCCCGATCAGCGAGGTCGTGGTCACCAACACGCTGCCGCTGCCGCCGGAGAAGCAGCTCGACAAGATCACCGTACTGTCGATCGCGCCGCTGCTGGCGCGGGCGATCCGCGAGGTCTTCGACGACGGCTCGGTGACCACCCTCTTCGGTGGCCTGAGCTGACCGTGCGACGCCGGGCCGGGCGGCGCGAACGCCTCCGGCCCGGCGTCGGACGCCCCGGCGTACGGGGTGTCGTCGGCCGGGGCCCGATCACCCTGCGGGCCTGCGGGAACGGTGATAAGGGGACTGCCGGAGCGCGCGGAATCAGCTCGGGTAGACTGGTGCGGTTGCCACGGCGAGGGTGCCCGGCGGGCCGCTGACAAGCGCCGCACGGAGGCACCGTCATCGACGCGGTGCTCCGGGCAGTCGTTCTCGACGCATGAGCCCCAGCGAGCCCCTCGCCCCAGCACCGCCAGACGACAAGCCGCCGCAGCGAAAGCATCAGGAGTTTCCCCGTGTCCGAGGTAAAGATCAGCGCCGAGCCCCGCACCGAGTTCGGCAAGGGTGGTGCCCGTCGTACCCGCCGGGCCGGCAAGGTGCCCGCCGTGCTGTACGGCCACGGCGAGAAGCCCAAGCACATCGCGCTGCCGTCCCGCGAGTTCGCCGCCGCGATCCGCAAGGGTGGCGCCAACCAGCTCTTCGCGATCGAGGTCAGCGACGGCACCCAGGTGCTGGCGCTGCCGAAGGCGATCCAGCGTGACCCGATCAAGGACACCTTCGAGCACGTGGACCTGCTGCTGGTCCGCCGGGGCGAGAAGGTCACCGTCGAGGTCCCGGTCCAGCTGACCGGCGAGGCCGCCAAGGACACCCTGATCGTGCACGACCACGACACCCTGTCGGTCACCGCCGACGCCACCAAGGTGCCGGACCACCTGGAGGCCTCGATCGAGGGCCTGGAGGCCGGCACGCAGGTCACCGCCGGCGACGTGGAGCTGCCGGCCGGCGTCGAGCTGGCCGCCGACGCGGACCAGACGGTCGCCTCGGTGACCGCCGCGCCGACCGCCGAGCAGCTCGAGGCCACCCTCCCCGAGGTCGAGGAGGCCGCCGAGGAGGCCGAGGCCGGTGTCGGCGAGGAGACCGCCGAGGGCGCCGAGGCTCCGGCCGCCGAGGGCGAGGAGAACGCCGAGGCGAAGACCGAGGCCTGATCGGTTCGCAACGTTGCGACAGGCGTCCCCGCGCGGTCGGGGGCGCCTGTCGGCGTATCGGTGTCCGGTGGATGCGGTGACGGCGAGCAGCGGGAGGGGCGGGGCGTGACGGACGAGGCGGGGCCGTGGCTGGTGGTCGGCCTGGGCAACCCGGGCCGGGAGTACGCCGGCAACCGGCACAACGTCGGCTTCATGGTGGCCGACCTGCTGGCGGGCCGGCTCGGCGCGAAGTTCGGCCGGCACAAGCGGGCGGTGGCGGAGGTAGCCGAGGGGCGGCTCGGGTTCGGCGGGCCGAAGCTGGTACTGGTCAAGCCGCTGACGTATATGAACCTCTCCGGCGGGCCGGTGGCCGGCCTCGCCCAGTTCCACAAGGTGCCGCCGGGCCGGGTGATCGCCGTGCACGACGAGCTGGACATCGGCTACGGCCAGCTGCGGGTGAAGTGCGGCGGCGGCGAGGGCGGGCACAACGGCCTGCGGTCGATGTCCAAGTCGCTGGGCACGAAGGAGTACGTCCGGGTGCGCTTCGGCATCGGCCGGCCGCCGGGGCGGCAGGATCCGGCGGACTACGTACTGTCGGATTTCGGCGCGACCGAGCGTAAGGAACTGGAGTTCCTGGTGGACCGGGCCGCTGACGTGGTGGAGTCGGTGGTCACCAGGGGCGTGGAGCCGACGCAGAACCTCTACCACGGGGTGTGAGCGCCGGGTTGGGCGCCCGGGGCCGGTAGTCTTCGCCTTTCGGCGCGACGCGACCGTCGGGGCGGGGTCGTCGGCGTGGGCGTGCCGGGCGCGGAGCGAGGCGAGGCGACGGGAGCGAGAGTCATGGGCAGTCCTCCGATGATCGACGGGGCCTTCGCCCGGTGGCTGGCGGCCCGGGCCGGTCAGGCGCTGCTCGGCCTGCGCGCCGAGATGGGCTTCGCGGACGCGGGGGCGTTGCGCTCGGCGGGCGACAAGGTCTCGCACGACCTCATCCGCACCGAGCTGGCGAAGTGGCGGCCGGACGACGCCGTCCTCTCCGAGGAGGACGAGGGTTCGCGGCTGGCGTGGGCGGCGGAGGTGAACGCCGAGGCGGTGTCCCGGCTGACCGCCGACCGGGTGTGGATCATCGACCCGCTGGACGGCACCCGGGAATTCTCCGAGGAGGGCCGTTCGGACTGGGCGGTGCACGTGGCGCTCTGGTCGCGTACCGCTCCGACGCCGCACGGGCTGGTCGCGGGCGCGGTCGGGCTACCGGCGCAGCAGCGGGTGCTGGGCACCGACTATCCGCCGGCGTACCCTCCGGCGACGGTGGAGGCGGCGGCGCCCGGCGGGCGGACGATCCGCCTGGCGGCGAGCCGGAGCCGGCCGCCGGTGTTCCTGACCGACCTGGCGGAGGACGTCGGCGCGCACCTGGTGCCGATGGGCTCGGCCGGGGCGAAGATCGCCGCGGTGGTGACCGGTGAGGTGGACGCCTACATCCACGCGGGCGGCCAGTACGAGTGGGACTCGGCCGCGCCGGTCGCTGTGGCGACGGCCACCGGCCTGCACGCTTCCCGGATCGACGGTTCTGCGCTGAGATACAACGAGGCGGATCCGCGCCTGCCCGACCTGCTGGTCTGCCGCGAGGATCTCGCCAGTCGGTTGCTTGCAGCGTTGCAGCGTCATTCCGGGTAGCCTGAGCGGCACTTCTTGGCATGCCCGACCGGAAAGGTCTGGAATACGATGAGCGGATTCGAGCGAAGCGAGCCCGTGTCATGACCGCCCCCGCCGCCTACCAGGTGTCGCATCTCGACGCGCTGGAGGCCGAGAGCATCTTCGTGATGCGCGAGGTGGTCGCCGAGATGGAGCGGCCGGTGCTGCTCTTCTCGGGCGGCAAGGACTCGATCGTCATGCTCCGGCTGGCCCAGAAGGCGTTCGCCCCGGCCAACGTCCCGTTCCCGGTCATGCACGTGGACACCGGGCACAACTTCCCCGAGGTCCTGGAATACCGGGACCAGCGGGTCGCGGAGCTGGGGCTGCAACTGGTGGTGGCGAGCGTGCCGGAGGCGCTGGCCCGCGGGCTGGTGCGCGAGTCGGCCGACGGGATGCGCAACCGGATCCAGACGCCGGTGCTGCTGGACGCGGTGGAGAAGCACCGCTTCGACGCGCTTTTCGGCGGCGCCCGTCGCGACGAGGAGAAGGCCCGCGCCAAGGAGCGGGTGTTCAGCTTCCGCGACGAGTTCGGTCAGTGGGACCCGAAGAACCAGCGCCCGGAGCTGTGGGCGCTCTACAACGGCCGCCACCACCCGGGCGAGTCGATCCGGGTCTTCCCGCTGTCCAACTGGACCGAGCTGGACGTCTGGCACTACATCGCCCGCGAGCGCATCGCCCTGCCGTCGATCTACTACGCCCACGAGCGCGAGGTGGTCGAGCGCGACGGGATGCTCTACGCGGTCAACGAGTTCTTCCGGCCCCGGGCGGGCGAGGACCGGTTCAAGGCGCGGGTGCGCTACCGGACGGTGGGCGACGCGTCCTGCACCGCCGCCGTGCGCTCCGACGCCGACACGGTCGAGAAGGTCATCGAGGAGGTCGCCGCCACCCGGATCACCGAGCGCGGCGCGACCCGCGGCGACGACCGGGTCAGCGAGGCCGCCATGGAGGACCGCAAGCGGGAGGGCTACTTCTGATGACCACCGAGACCGTCCCGCCGGCCGACGCGAGCCCGACGGACGCCCGGGCCGTGCCGGAGCCCCGGCCGATGGACCTGCTGCGCTTCGCCACCGCCGGCAGCGTCGACGACGGCAAGTCGACCCTGATCGGCCGGCTGCTCTACGACACGAAGTCGCTCTTCACCGACCAGCTCGCCGCCGTCGAGGCGGTCAGCGCCGCGCGGGGCGACGAGTACACCAACCTGGCGCTGCTCACCGACGGCCTGCGGGCGGAGCGCGAGCAGGGCATCACCATCGACGTGGCGTACCGCTACTTCGCCACGCCCCGGCGGAAGTTCATCATCGCGGACACCCCCGGGCACATCCAGTACACCCGCAACATGGTGACCGGGGCGTCGACGGCCGACCTGGCGCTGATCCTGGTGGACGCCCGCAAGGGCCTGGTCGAGCAGTCCCGCCGGCACGCGTTCCTCTGCTCGCTGCTGCGGGTGCCGCACCTGGTCCTCTGCGTCAACAAGATGGACCTGGTCGACTTCTCGCAGGAGGTCTTCGAGCGGATCGCCGACGAGTTCACCGCGTTCGCCGCGAAGCTCGACGTGCCCGACCTGACGGTGGTGCCGGTCTCGGCGCTGCGTGGCGACAACATCGTCACCCGGTCGGAGAACATGCCCTGGTACGAGGGCCCGTCGCTGCTGCACCACCTGGAGCGGGTGCACATCGCCAGCGACCGCAACCTGGTCGACGTGCGCTTCCCGGTGCAGTACGTGATCCGCCCGCAGTCGACCACCGTCACCGACTACCGGGGCTACGCCGGCCAGGTCGCCTCCGGCGTGCTCAAGCCGGGCGACGAGGTGATGGTGCTGCCGTCCGGCTTCACCAGCCGGATCGCCGCCGTGGAGACCGCCGACGGGCCGGTCGCGGAGGCGTTCCCGCCGATGTCGGTGACCGTACGCCTCGAAGACGAGATCGACATCTCCCGGGGCGACATGATCTGCCGCCCGAACAACGCCCCGGCGGTGTCCCAGGACATCGAGGCGATGGTGTGCTGGATGGACGAGACCCGCCCGCTCCAGGTCGGTGGGAAGTACGCCATCAAGCACACCACCCGCTCGGCGCGGGCGATCGTGCGCGGCCTGCACTACCGGCTGGACATCAACTCGCTGCACCGCGACGAGTCCGCGGACGGGCTGGGGCTCAACGAGATCGGCCGGGTGCGGCTGCGGACGACCGTGCCGCTGCTCGCGGACGAGTACCGCCGCAACCGCACCACCGGCGGCTTCGTGATCATCGACGAGTCCACCAACCGCACCGTCGGCGCGGGGATGATCGTCGAAGCGCAGTGACCCCCACGGTGGGCGGGTGACCGCCCACCGTGGTCAGTCCAGCCGGGTGGCGCCCGGGCCGGGCAGGACGGTGACGTGGCCGGGCGCGGCGAAGCCCCGCTCGGCGTACGCGGCCGTGACGGCGGCGGCGACCCCGTCGGCCCGTTCCGCGTCGACGAGGGCGAGGACGCAGCCGCCGAACCCGCCGCCGGTCATCCGGGCGCCGAGCGCCCCGGCGGCCAGGGCCGCCTCGACGGCCGTGTCGATCTCCGGGACGGTGATCTCGAAGTCGTTCCGCATCGAGGCGTGCGAGGCGGTCAGCAGCGGCCCGATCTCGCGTACCCGGCCGGCGCGCAGCAGCGCGACGGTGTCGAGCACGCGCTGGTTCTCGGTTACGACGTGCCGCACCCGGCGGCGGGTCTCGTCCTCGTCGAGCCGGGCCAGGGCGTCGGCCAGCCCGTCGGCGGGGACGTCGCGCAGCGCCGCGACGCCGAGCAGCCCGGCGGCCCGCTCGCAGGAGCCGCGGCGGGCGGCGTACTCGCCGTCGGCGTGCCGGTGCGGGGCCCGGCTGTCGACGACCAGCACGGCGAGGCCGGCGGCGTCCAGGTCGAACGGGACCTGCTCGACGGACTCGTCGCGGCAGTCCAGGAAGAGCGCGTGCCCGGCGCGACAGCGGATCACCGCCGACTGGTCCATGATGCCGGTCGGCGCGCCCACGTAGTCGTTCTCGGCGCGCTGGGCCAGCCGGGGCCGTCGCTCGGCGGGCAGGTCCAGCCCGCCCAGGTCGACCAGGGCGGCCAGCACGGCGGCCTCCAGTGCCGCCGAGGAGGACAGCCCGGCGCCCAGGGGCACGTCGGAGGCGATCGCCAGGCGGGCGCCGGGCACCGCGTGCCCCGCCTCCCGCAGCGCCCAGACGACCCCGGCCACGTACGCGCCCCAGCCGGTGACCCGGCCTGGCCCGGCGACCTCCTCGGCGCCGAAGGTGATCGTCTCACCGGTGAGCTCCGAGCGGACCGTCCAGGTGTCGCCGGGCTGCGGGGCGGCTGCCACCACCGTGCGCAGCGGCAGGCTCGCCGATGAGGTTCGCCCGCCCGGGAGCCGCCCAGCGGCCGGCGGGCGGCTCGCCGTACGCCGAGTGGAAGTCGGCGGTGGCGCGGGCCGCGACGTCGTCGGTCACCGTGGCCCCGCGACGTGCGTGCGGTAGAACGCCCAGGCGTCGGCGACGATGTCGGGCAGGGTCGGCTTGCGCGGCACCCAGCCCAGCTCCTCGCGGGCCAGCGCGGACGACGCGACCAGCTCGGCGGGATCGCCCTCGCGGCGCGGCGCGACCTCGACCGGCACGGGGTGCCCGGTGACCTCGCGGACCACGTCGACCACCTGGCGGTTGGTGAAGCCGTTGCCGTTGCCCAGGTTGTAGATCCGGTGCTGCCCGCCGGTCGCCGCGTCGAGCGCGAGCAGGTGGGCGCGGGCGAGGTCGGCGACGTGGATGTAGTCGCGCACGCAGGTGCCGTCGACGGTCGGGTAGTCGTCGCCGAAGAGCTGGAGCTTCTCCCGCCGGCCGGCGGCCACCTCCAGCGCGATCGGGATGAGGTGGGTCTCCGGGTCGTGCCGTTCGCCGAGCGCGACGTCGCCGTCGAGGTACGCCCCGGCGACGTTGAAGTAGCGCAGCGAGACGGCGGCCAGGTTGTGCCCGATCGCCTCGGAGGTGAGGGCCATGTCGACGGCGAGCTTGGTGGCGCCGTACGTGTTCGTCGGGGCCTTCACCGCCGTCTCGGGGATCGGCAGCTCGGTGGGGTTGCCGTAGACGGCGGCGGTGGAGGAGAAGACCAGGCGGGGCACGCCGGCGGCCCGGACGGCGTCGATCAGGGCGATCGAGCCGACGGTGTTGGTGTGCCAGTAGAGCTCGGGCCGGGTCATCGACTCGCCCGCGGCGATCAGCGCGGCGAAGTGCAGCACCCCGTCGAAGCCCGCGCCGGGGGTGAGCACCCGCGCGGCGTCGTGGACGGGCGCGTCGACGTGCGTCGCGTCGGGGGCGAGCGCCTCGCGGTGGCCGGTGCGCAGGTCGTCGAGCACCACGACCTCGTGGCCGGCGTCGAGCAGCATCCGGGTCACCACGCTGCCGATGAAGCCGGCGCCGCCGGTGACGAGCAGTTTCACGTTGGTCTCCTCCTGCCTGGCCGTCCGGTGGCGGCCCGTGTCGTGATCACCCTACGGCCGGCCGGCCGGTGCCCGCCCCGCGTCGGCCACCTTGTGATTCCATCATGATTCCACAACTTCGAACAGAGCCGAACACGGGCTGCCCGCGGGCCCGGCGCTGTCTACCATCACTGTCATGCGGGAAGCGGGTGCTCCCGGGTTGCGGCGACGCGCCCGGAGCCGGCCACGCCGCGAGCCGGGGCCGTTGCCCCGGGCCGTCGCCCGGATCGTGGTGCGCGCCGCCGACGCCGCCACCCGCGCGGTGACGGCGCTGCTCGGCGCCAGCCCGGCGGCCGGCCGGGAGCGGATCAGCGAGGCGGAGCTGCGCGACCTGGTCGCCGCCAACACCCTGCTCGACCCGGTCGAGCGGCGGATCATCGACGAGGTGCTGGTCGCGGGCGCGAGCCTGGTCCGCGAGGTGATGATGCCGCGCACCGAGGTCGTCTTCCTCTCCGCCCGGCTCACCATCGCCGAGGCGGAGCGGATGGTGCGGGCCGAGACCCACACCCGCTACCCGGTCATCGACGGCACCCACGACGACGTGGTCGGCTTCGTGCACCTGCGCGACGTGCTGCTCCGCCCGGACGTCGACCCCTGCACCACCGTCGGCGAGCTGACCCGGGAGGTGAAGCGGCTGCCCGGCAGCAAACGGGTGCTCGCCGCGCTCAGCGAGATGCGCCGGGAGCGCCACCACCTCGCCGTGGTCGTCGACGAGTACGGCGGCACCGCCGGCATCGTCACCCTGGAGGACCTGATCGAGGAGCTGATCGGGGAGATCCACGACGAGTACGACACCGATCCCGACCCGGTGCACGCCGGCCTGCCCGCCGTGGTGGACGGCCGGCTCAACCTCGCCGACTTCGCCGAGCACACCGGGGTGCGCCTGCCACCCGGCCCGTACGAGACGGTCGGCGGCTTCGTGATGGCCGCGCTGGGCCGGCTCCCCGTCGCCGGCGACGAGGTGCCGGTGACCGTCGGCCCGCCCGGCGACGGCGGCGCGGAACCCGACGACCCGCCCGACGGCTGGCTGCTGCGGGTGCTCACGCTGGAGGGACGGCGGGTGGCCCGGCTCACCGTCTCCGCCGGGCGTCTGCCGGAGCCGCGGCGCGAGATCACCGCCCCCGCGCCGGTGGGGCGGAACCGACCCGCCGGCCCGTCATGACGCGCACCGGGTCTTGCTGACAGAATTGCCGCCATGTCCGACGTTCCCGCCCGCCCCCGCGTCTTCTCCGGCATCCAGCCGACGGCCGACTCGTTCCACCTCGGCAACTACCTGGGCGCCGTGCGGCACTGGGTGGCGTTGCAGGACACCCACGACGCCTACTACTGCGTGGTCGACCTGCACGCGATCACGGCGGGGCACGACCCGAAGACGCTCACGCAGCGCTCCCGGATGGCCGCCGCGCAGCTCTTCGCCGTCGGCCTCGACCCCGAGCGCAGCACGCTCTTCGTGCAGTCGCAGGTGCCCGAGCACTCGCAGCTCGCCTGGGTGCTGGGCTGCATCACCGGCTTCGGCGAGGCGAGCCGGATGACGCAGTTCAAGGACAAGTCGCAGAAGCAGGGCGGCGAGCGGGCGAGCGTCGGCCTGTTCACCTACCCGATCCTCCAGGCCGCCGACATCCTGCTCTACCAGGCCAACGCCGTGCCGGTCGGCGAGGACCAGCGCCAGCACCTGGAGCTCTCCCGCGACCTGGCCCAGCGGTTCAACTCGCTGTTCGGGCCGACCCTGACGGTGCCCGCGCCGCACATCGTCAAGGACACCGCGAAGATCACCGACCTCCAGGACCCGACGGCCAAGATGTCGAAGTCGTCCTCGTCGCCGGCCGGCATCGTCAACCTGCTGGAGGATCCGGCCCGCTCGGCCAAGAAGATCCGCTCCGCGGTCACCGACACCGGGCGGGAGATCGTCTTCGACACCGAGACCAAGCCGGGCGTCTCCAACCTGCTGACCATCTACTCCGCGCTGAGCGGGCGGAGCGTCGACGACCTGGTCGCCGCGTACGCCGGCAAGGGCTACGGCGACCTCAAAAAGGACCTCGGCGAGGTGGTGCGGGAGTTCGTCGGCCCGATCCAGGAGCGCACCAAGGCCTACCTCGACGACCCGGCGCAGCTCGACAAGCTGCTCGCCGCCGGCGCGGAGAAGGCCCGCGTGCTCGCCGGCGCGACGCTGCGCACCGTGTATGAGCGGGTGGGCTTCTTCCCGCCGGTGCGCGGCGAGTAGCGCCCCGGCGCGACGGGTGAGGGCGGACGGGTCGGTGGCCGGAGGGATGACGCACAGCGTGGATCGCAGGGACGGGGCGCCGGACGCCGGCGACACCATCGAGATCGGCATCGCCGTCGACATCCCCGAACCGTGGGGCGGCCTGCTCACCCGGCGGCGGGTCGAGGCCGGCGACCCCCGGGTCGTCCCCGCCCACGTGACCCTGCTCGGGCCGACCGAGATCCCGGTGGCGACGTTGCCGGCGGTGGAACGGCACCTCGGCGCGGTCGCCGCCGCCCACCTGCCCTTCACCCTGCACCTGCGGGGCACCGGCACGTTCCGCCCGGTGACCCAGGTCGTCTTCGTGGCGGTGGCCGCCGGGATCAGCGAGTGCGAACTGCTCGCCGCCGCGATCAGGGCCGCCCCCGAGCTGCACCGCGAGACACGCTTCCCCTACCACCCGCACGTCACGGTCGCCCAGGACGTCGCGCCGGAGGCGCTGGACCGGGCGTACGAGGACCTGGCCGACTTCTCGGCCATGTTCGAGGTCGAGGCGTTCACCCTCTTTTCGCACAGCGGGCAGACCCGGTGGCAGCCGCGCCGGGACTTCCGGCTGGGCGGCTGAGCGGTCGCCCGGGTGCG
Organism: Micromonospora sp. ZG13; assembly: GCF_059359355.1. Classification (NCBI taxonomy): domain Bacteria; kingdom Bacillati; phylum Actinomycetota; class Actinomycetes; order Micromonosporales; family Micromonosporaceae; genus Micromonospora; species Micromonospora sp. ZG13. Next base: position 494,221 of record NZ_JCADBQ010000003.1, on the reverse strand, counting down.
CCACGGCGTCGACGCCGGCTCCCGCCGTACGACCGCCGCCCGGCGCGGGCCGGCGCCCGGTTGCCCGCGCGGCGGCGGAAGATCGGCGAGGATGACGGCGTGAACGTGCTGGGCCGCATCGAGGCGGGCATCGACCGCCGGATCAGCGCCACCCGCCGCCGGTGGGGCGCCGCCGACCACCTCTGGCGGGCCGGCGTGCTCTACAACGACGTGCTGGGCGGGCGGCTGGCCGCCGCGATCGCCTACTACGGCTTCTTCGCGGTCTTCGCGCTGGCGCTGGTCGGGTACTCGATCTTCGGGGCCATCCTGGAGGACAACGACGAGGTCAGCGCGGCCGCCGCGGACTTCCTCCGGGAGAACCTGCCGTTCCTCGATCCGGTGCAGATCGCCGACAGCAGCGGCACGGTCGGGGTGATCGGCCTGATCATCCTCGCGTTCACCGGAGTCGGCTGGGTGGAGGCGATCCGGTCCTCCCAGCGGCTCATGTACGGGCTCAACCAGCAGCCCGGCAACCTGGTGGTCCGCCGCCTGGTCGACCTCGGCGTGCTGGTGGTCATCTTCGTGCTGCTCGGCGTCTCGGTGGCGGCGGTGGACGCCCTGGAGTCGCTGCTGCGGTTCCTGCTGCGCAGCACCGGCTCGGTCGGCCTGACCACGGTCAGCGCGGTGCTCAGCGTGGTGGTCAACGCGGTGCTGGCCACCCTGCTGCTGGTGGCGGTGCCGAGGCTGCGGATGAGCCGGTCCCGGCTGCGCCCGGTGGTGCTGCTGGTCGCGGTCGGCATCACGCTGCTGAACACCGTCGGGCGCTTCTACGTGGTGCGCACCGAGCGGAACCCGGCGTACACGGTGGTGGCGGGCGCCGTGGGGCTGCTGCTCTACCTCTACCTGCTCAACCAGCTGGTGCTCTTCGGCGCGGCGCTGGCCGCGACCAGCCCACGCGGTCGGGTGGTGGACCTGGCGGCGGCTCCGGGGCCGGTCGACCCGGACGCGGACACGGACCCGGGCACCCCGGGCGGGGCCGGATGAGTGGGGGAGCGGGCGTGCGGATCACGGTCGACCAGGGCTCGGCGGTGCCGCCGTACGAGCAGGTGCGCGGGCAGCTCGCGGAGCTGATCGGGACGGGCCGGTTGGCGGTGGGCACCCGGCTGCCGACCGTCCGTCGGTTCGCGGCCGACCTCGGGCTGGCGGTCAACACGGTGGCCCGGGCCTACCGGGAGCTGGAGGCGGCCGGTCTGCTGGAGACCCGGGGCCGGCACGGCACCTTCGTCGCGCCCGGACGCGACGACGCGTCGGACCGGTTGCAGCGGGTGGCGGCCGAGTACGCCGCCGAGGCCGCCCGGCTGGGCGTACCGCCCGCGACGGCGCTGGCCCTGGTCCGCGCGGCGTTGGACGCGACGCGACCGGCCTGACGGTGCCGGCGACCCCGGGTCGGGGCGCCGGCGACCCGCGCGCGGTAGGTGGAATGGCGGGAATGACTCCCCGGGTGCCCGGCGCCACGGACATGATGGGCGCGTGGGCGCACTCGTGACACTGGACCTGCCGGACGACTCGCCGATGCTCGGCCTGCCGTGGATCATCACCTTCGGCCCGCTCGGCGACGCCGACGAGTGGGAGCCGGTGGTCTGCGGCCCCTACGAGCGGCCGCACGCCCTCGCGCTGGCCGAGTCGATCGTCGCCGAGGAGCAGCTGATGGCGGTCGTCGAGCCGCTGCTGCCGGCGGTCTCGGCCGAGGAGATCCGGGGCGAGATCGCCGCGGCGCAGATCGCCGCCGAGGACGAGGCGGCGCAGCTCGACCAGGCCGATCTCTACGGCGACTTCGAGGACACCATCGACGAGGAGTTGGAGGCGGCGGCCGAGGAGGCCGACCGCGCGGAGCCGCTCGCCCCGCCCACCGAGGCCGAGCTGCGGGCCGGCTTCGGGCGCATCGCCGCCAAGCTCCCCGGCGGCGCCTGAACCGGTCCGGCCGGCGCATCCCGATGGACGCCGGCGCCACCGGAGCGGACTCCGGAGGCGCCGGCGCCACCTCACCCCCCACCACAAGGGGTCGGTAGCCCAGTCGCCCGTCGGCGCGGGGCACAACGGACGACCAGGTCGATGACGGGTTACCCGCTCAGCGCCGTTCGAACCAAGCGGCCGCGTCGACGCCGAGCAGGTGGCCGGAGCCCTGCCCGGTGAGCGGCTCGCTGGCGGCGATCGGTGCGCCGTACCCGTCGATCAGGGCCGGCGCACCGCTGATGTTGACCACGCAGGTCAGCACGGTGTCGCCGGCGGTGCGGCTGAAGGCGAGCACGCCCGGCCCGGCCTCCAACCAGGTGACTGCGCCCGCGTCGGCGGCCAGCGCCGGGTGCTCGCGGCGGATCCGCAGCGCGGTGCGGTAGAGCTCCAGCGTCGAGCCGGGCATGCCGGTCTGGGCGGCGACCGAGAGGGCACGCCAGGTGGCCGGGGCCGGCAGCCAGCTCAGCTCGCTGCCGGCCGGCCCGAAGCCGTACGGGGCCAGCTCGCCGCTCCACGGGATCGGCACCCGGCAGCCGTCGCGGCTCTCGCCGGTGCGCAGGAACGCCGGGTCCTGGCGCAGCTCGTCCGGCAGGTCGAGCACCTCCGGCAGGCCCAGTTCCTCGCCCTGGTAGAGGTAGGCGCAGCCGGGCAGGGCGAGCATCAGCAGGGTGGCGGCGCGCGCCCGGCGCAGCCCCTCGGCGCCGTCGCCGTAGCGGGTCACGTGCCGCTGCTTGTCGTGGTTGGAGAGCACCCAGGTGGTGGGCGCGCCGACGATGGTCGACTCGGCGAGCGCGGTGTCGATGACCTTGCGGAACGAGTCGGCGGACCAGGTCGCGTCGAGGAAGTCGAAGCTGAACGCCTGGTGCAGCTCGTCCGGGCCGATGTAGCGGGCGAGGCGCTGCGGGGTCTCGGCCCACGCCTCGGCGACCGCCATCCGGCCGCCCGGGTAGCTGTCCAGGATCGGCCGCCAGGCGCGGTAGATGTCGTGGACCTCGTCCTGGTCGAAGTAGGGGAGCCGGCCCTTGCCGAGCAGCTCCGCCTGGCGCTGGCCGGTGGTCATGGAGTTGAAACCGACGTCCGGCAGCCCCTCGGCCTTGATCATGCCGTGCGCCACGTCGATCCGGAAGCCGTCCACGCCCCGGTCGAGCCAGAAGCGCAGCACGCCCTCGAACTCGGCGCGCACCTCGGGGTGCCGCCAGTTCAAATCGGGCTGGGCCGGGTCGAACAGGTGCAGGTACCACTGGCCGTCGTCGATCCGCGTCCAGGCGGGGCCGCCGAAGATGCTCTCCCAGTCGTTCGGCGGCAGTTCGCCGTTCTCGCCCTTGCCCTCGGCGAAGAGGTAGCGCGCCCGCTCGGGGGAGCCGGGCCCGGCGGCCAGCGCCGCCTGGAACCACGGGTGCGCGCTGGAGGTGTGGTTGGGCACCAGGTCGACGATGATCCGCAGGCCGAGGGCGTGCGCGTCGGTGATCATGTTGTCGAAGTCCGCGAGGGTGCCGAACATCGGGTCGACGTCGCGGTAGTCGGCGACGTCGTACCCGCCGTCGATCATCGGGGAGGTGTAGAAGGGGGTCAGCCAGAGCGCGTCCACGCCGAGGTCGTGCAGGTACGGCAGGCGCTCCCGGATGCCCTGGAGGTCGCCGACGCCGTCGCCGTTGGAGTCGGCGAAGCTGCGTACGTAGACCTGGTAGACGACCGCGGAGCGCCACCAGTCGTCGTCGGAGGCCAGCGGCGAGGGGTTGCTGACGGTCATGGGTGGCGTTCCCCGTTCTGTGGCGCGGGAGGGCGGCACCCGAGCGCGGCGCGGGTGCGGGGGTGGTGTCTGAGCAGAATGCCGCTCGTTACTGCAAGAGTCAAGCATTCCTTGCGCAAGAAATGGCGTCGGTCACGCGGTGCCCCGAGAAAGCCCCGCTCGCGCGGGCCTTCCGGGGACGGGCGGTCAGGCCGGGACGGCGAGCGCGGGCGGGGCCGGGCGCTGCCGGGTCGGGCCGCCCGGGGCCGGGCGCGCGGCGCCGGTGGGGGCGACGGCGGTGGAGCCGCGCACGACCAGTTCCGGGCGGAAGACGTACTCCGAGTGCGGGGCGGCGTGCCCGTTGATCTCGTCCACCAGGGCCCGGACGGCGGCGACGGCCATCGCGGCCACCGGCTGCCGCATCGTGGTCAGCGGCGGGTCGGTGAAGGCCATCAGCGGGGAGTCGTCGTAGCCGACCACCGACAGCTCTCCCGGCACGGACATGCCGCGCTGCCGGGCGGCCCGGATCGCGCCGAGCGCCATCAGGTCGGAGCCGCAGACGATGCCCGTGACGCCCCGGTCCAGCAGCCGGGCGGCGGCGGCCTCGCCGCCCTCCACGCCGAACAGCGACAGCTCGGCCAGCTCGTCGAGGCCGGGCTCGTCGACCCCGACGAGCCGGCCCATCGCGGCCCGGAAGCCGGCCACCCGGCGCTGCACCGGCACGAACCGGTCCGGCCCGGTGATCAGGCCGATGCGGCGGTGCCCGAGCGCCACCAGGTGGGCCACGGCCAGCTCGGTGGCCTCGCCGTCGTCGCAGGAGACGAAGGGCGCGGGGATGCCGGGCGCGTACCCGTTGATCATCACGACGGGCAGCGGGCGGGCGATCAGAGCCCGGTAGCGGTCGTGGTTGGCGGCGGTGTCGGCGTGCAGGCCGGAGACGAAGACTATTCCGGAGACCTGCCGGTCGAGCAGCATCTCCACGTACTCGTCCTCGGTGACCCCGCCGGCGGTCTGGGTGCAGAGCACGGGGGTGAAGCCGCTCTGCGCCAGGGTCGACTCGATCACCTGGGCGAAGGCGGGGAAGATCGGGTTGTCGAGTTCGGGGACCACCAGGCCCACGAGGCCGGCGCTTCGCTTGCGCAGCCGGGCCGGGCGCTCGTAACCGAGCACATCGAGGGCGGTCAGTACGGCCTGCCGGGTCTCGGGGGCCACTCCCGGGCGGTCGTTGAGCACCCGCGACACCGTGGCCTCGCTGACTTCGGCCTGTTGGGCGATGTCGGACAGTCGAGCGCGCATGGCCGCACTTTAGCTCAAAGGCAAGTTCTTGCGTACACTTCTGCAAGCCCTTCCATTCTCTGCAACCTCTTGCTAACGTCCCCGCAACACGCGAGAGCAGCGGCGCAGCACGCCCGGCGCCGGTTGGCAAGAAAATTACAGAGCTTCCACTGGCGGGATCGCCCCTCCCCCGGCGGGCCGCCATGACGACAGGAGTACCGATGCGCATCCGTACCGCGGGTGTGGTCGCCGTCCTCGGCCTGGCGCTCGCCGCCTCCGGCTGTGGTGGCGACAGCAACGACGAGCCGGCCGCGAACGAGTCCAGCAAGGCCGCCACCGGCGGCAAGCTGGTGATCTGGGCCGACGACAAGCGCGCCGCCGCCCTCAAGCCGTTCGGCGAGAAGTTCGGCCAGGAGAACGGCGTCACGGTCGAGGTCCAGGCCGTCTCCAAGGACCTCCAGACCAACTTCGTCACCGCCTCCCAGCAGGGCAGCGGCCCGGACGTCGTGGTCGGCGCGCACGACTGGATCGGCAACCTGGTGCAGAACGGCGCCATCGACCCGGTCCAGCTCGCCGCCGAGCAGAAGAGCGCCTTCAACGAGACCGCCGTCAAGGCCGTGACCTTCAACGGCCAGCTCTACGGCGTGCCCTACGCCATGGAGAACCTGGCGCTGATCCGTAACACCGAGCTGGCCCCCGAGGCGCCGAAGACCATCGAAGAGCTGGTCGCGACCGGCAAGAAGCTCAAGGCCGAGAAGAAGGCCAGCGAGATCCTCTGCCTCCAGTCCGGCCAGAACGGCGACGCGTACCACATCTACCCGCTCTACACCTCGGCCGGCGGCTACCTCTTCGGTACCAGCGCCAACGGCGACTACGACCCGAAGGACCTGGGCGTGGGCAAGCCGGAGTCGATCGCGGCGTTCCAGAAGATCGCCAAGCTGGGTGAGAAGGGCGAGGGTGCGCTGAAGCGCTCCATCACCGGCGAGAACTCCATCGCCACCTTCACCGGCAAGAAGTGCGCCTTCCTGGTCTCCGGCCCGTGGGCCATCGCCGACGCCAAGAAGGCCAACATCAAGTACGACATCTCCCCGGTCCCCGGCTTCGCCGGTGGCAAGGAGGCCCAGCCGTTCGTGGGCGTCCAGTCCTTCTACGTCGCGTCCAAGGGCCAGAACAAGGCCCTGGCGCAGGAGTTCGTCGCGAACCACGTGACCACCCCGGACCTCGCCGTGGCGCTCTACAACGCCGAGCCGCGTCCCCCGGCGCTGACCGCCGCGCTGGACCAGGTCAAGGGCAGCGACCCGGACCTGGCCAAGTTCCAGGAGGCCGGCAAGAACGGCCAGGTGCTCCCGGCGATCCCGGCCATGGCCGCGATCTGGGACCCGTTCGGCAAGGCGGAGGCCGCCATCATCGGCGGCGCCGACCCGGCCAAGACGATCACCGCAGCCGGTAAGACGATCGCCGGCCAGATCAAGTAATGAGCACGTCGTCATCCGGCCCGGGGGCTGCCACGCAGGCCCCGGGCCGGGGGCCCGTACGGTCCGGGTCCCCGCGCAAGTCCCGTACCGCGCGGAACCACGCGCCGATCACCCTGACCGGCCTGCTCGTCAAGGTGGTCCTGCTCGGCCTCGTGGCCGGGATCGCGGTCTGGGCGGCCTTCCCGCTCATCGAGGCCGAGCTCTGGGTCGGGTTGGCGATCCTGCTGGCGACCACCGCCGGACTCTTCTACCTCTACCTGACCCCCCGGCACATCCCCGTCAAGTACCTGATCCCGGGCACGCTCTTCCTGGTGGCGTTCCAGATCATCCCGGTGCTCTACACCGCCAGCACCGCCTTCACGAACTTCGGCGACGGCCACCGGGGCAGCAAGGACGACGCCATCGTCGCCATCCAGAGCGGCTCGGTGACGCAGGTCCCCGGCTCGACCCAGTACCCGCTGACCGTCGCCACCAAGGGCGACCCGGCCACCGGCGCGCTGGTCTTCCTGGTCACCGACCCGCAGACGAATACGGTCTCCGTCGGCGACACCGAGGGCCTGCGCCCGCTCGACGCCGGCAGCGTCACCGTCGCGCCGGGCGGCAAGGTCACCGCCGCCGACGGCTACCAGATCCTCAACTTCGGCGAGGCCAGCAAGCGGAGCAAGGACATCACCGACCTGGTGGTGCCGACCTCCGGGGGCGCGCTGCGCTCGTCCGGCCTGTCGCGTGCCTACGAGGGCAAGGCGGTCCGGGCGTACGACGCGGGCTGCGACTGCATCCGCGACAGCGAGACCGGAAAGACCTGGACCGCCGACGGGGAGGTCGGCTCCTTCGTCGCCGCCGACGGCGAGACCCTGGCCCAGGGCTGGCAGGTCAACGTCGGGCTGCGGAACTTCGCCAGCGTGCTCACCGACCCGGCCATCTCCGGCCCGTTCTTCAGCACGCTGATCTGGAACTTCGCCTTCGCGCTCGGCTCCACCGGCTTCACGTTCCTGCTCGGCATGGGCATCGCGCTGGCGCTGCACTCGCCCCGGATGCGGGGCACGAACTTCTACCGGGTGTTGCTGATCCTGCCCTACGCCATGCCGTCCTTCGCGATGCTGCTGGTCTGGCGGGACATGTTCAACACCGACTTCGGCCTGATCAACAACCTGTTCGGGCTGGGAGTGGACTGGTTCGGTGAGACCTGGTCGGCCCGGCTCGCGGTGCTGCTGGTGCAGCTCTGGCTCGGCTATCCGTACATGTTCCTGGTGACCACCGGCGCGTTGCAGGCCATCCCACGCGAGTTGACCGAGGCCACCTCGGTCGACGGGGCGTCGCCGTTCCAGTCGTTCCGCGCGGTGACCATGCCGCTGCTGCTGGTGGCGATCTCGCCGCTGCTGATCGCGTCCTTCGCGTACAACTTCAACAACTTCAACGCGATCCAGTTCGTCACCGAGGGTGGACCGTTCCCGGCGGACAACCCGACGGCCGGCGCCACCGACCTGCTGATCACCTACACCTACCGGCTGGCCTTCGGCGCCCAGGGCGCCGAGTACGGCCTGGCCGCCGCTGTCTCGATCTTCATCTTCGCGATCGTGGCGACGGTGTCGGCGATCAGCTTCTCCCGGACCCGCAAGCAGGAGGAGGTGTACTCGTGAGCACCCGCACGGACGCGCCCGTCGCCAACCGCAACGCGGCCGGACGGAGGAACCGCTGGTTCGCCCAGGTGGGATGGCGGCACCTGGTCGGCATTCTGGCGGTGGCGTTCAGCCTCTTCCCGATCCTGTTCGTCGTCTCGGCGGCACTCAACCCGCTCGGCACGCTCTCCTCCACGGAGCTGCTGCCGACCGGCGCCTCGCTGGAAAACTTCACCAACCTCTTCGAGCGGACGGCCTTCGCCCGCTGGTTCCTCAACTCGCTGCTCCTGGCGGGGGTGGCCAGCTTCGCGTCGATCTTCCTGTCGGCGCTGGCGGCGTACGCCTTCTCCCGGATGCGGTTCGCCGGCCGTCGCGTCGGACTGCTCTCCCTGCTGCTGATCCAGATGTTCCCGCAGTTCCTGGCGATCGTGGCGATCTTCCTGATCTTCACGAAGGTCACCGAACTGTGGCCGGTGATCGGCTTCAACACCCCGTGGGGCCTCTTCCTGCTCTACATGGGTGCCGCCCTCGGCGCGAACACCTGGCTGATGAAGGGCTTCTTCGACACGCTGCCGAAGGAGCTGGACGAGTCGGCCACCATGGACGGCGCCTCGCACGCCCAGGTCTTCTTCCGGATCATGCTGCCGCTGGTGGCGCCGATCCTGGCGGTGACCGGCCTGCTCGCCTTCATCGGTTCGATCAACGAGTTCGTGATCGCCAACGTGTTCCTCACGAACACCAACTCGAAGACCCTCGCGGTCGGAATGTTCGGGCTGGTGGCCGGCGAGCGCAACAACAACTTCGGGATCTTCGCGGCGGGCACCCTGCTCACCGCCATCCCGACGGTGCTGGTGTTCCAGCTCCTCCAGCGCTACATCGTCAACGGCCTCACGGCCGGGGCGGTCAAGGGCTGAGCCTCCTCGGCTCACCGCTGCGGCAAGGGCGTCGGCGTCCGACGTACACCGGAGCAGTCACGGATCGACCGCCGCGGCCGGGCAACCGGCCGCGGCGGGAGACCCCTTTCTCTCCCAGTCCGACCGACGCGAAAGGCGCCACCATGTCCCTGTTGCCGCACCACGACGGTTCCGCCCTGTACGTGCCCGAGCAGGAGCCCGCCCTCGGCGACGTCGTCGACGTCTTCGTCCGGGTGCCGGCCGGCGCCGACGTCCGGCAGGTGCACGTGCGCACCACCGGCGACGGCGAGCCCCGCTTCACCGAGGCGGTCGTCGACCGCACCGACGGCGGCGACGTCTGGTGGCGGGTCCCCGTCGAGGCCCGCAACCCGGTCAGCAACTACCGGTTCATGCTCACCGGCAGCCGCGGCTACCGCTGGCTGAACGCTGCCGGCCTGGTGCACCACGACGTGCCCGACAACGGCGACTTCAAGCTGGTCACCCACGCGCCGCCGCCGGCCTGGGCCCGCGACGCGGTGATCTACCAGATCTTCCCCGACCGGTTCGCCCGTTCCGCCGCCGCCGAGGGTCGCGAACTGCCGGACTGGGCCATCCCGTGCGACTGGGACACCCCGGTGATCGGGCGCGGGCCCGAGACGCCCCGGCAGTTCTACGGGGGAGACCTGGACGGCGTCACCGGGCGGCTGGACCACCTGGACCGGCTCGGGGTGAACACCGTCTACCTGACCCCGATCTTCCCGGCCCGCTCCAACCACCGCTACGACGCGGCCAGCTTCGACACCGTCGACCCGCTGCTCGGCGGGGACGCCGCCCTGGCCCGCCTCGCCGACGCCGTACGCGCCCGGGGCTGGCGGCTGCTCGGCGACATCACCAGCAACCACACCGGCGACGCGCACGAGTGGTTCACCAGGGCTGCCTCCGACGTGTCCGCGCCCGAGCGGGAGCTGTACTACTTCGACGAGGTCTCCGGTGACTACGAGTCCTGGAACGGGGTCAGGTCGCTGCCCAAGCTGAACTGGGGAAGCGCCGAGCTGCGTCGGCGCTTCGCCACCGCCGACGACTCGCTGCTGCGCCGCTGGCTGCGCCCGCCGTACGGGCTGGACGGCTGGCGGGTGGACGTGGCGAACATGACCGGGCGGCGCGGCGCCGACGCGTACACCCACGAGGTGGCGGCGCTGCTGCGCGAGGTGGTCGCCCGGACCCGGGCCGACGCCCTGCTGATGGCCGAACACGGCCACGACCACACCGGCGACCTCGACCGGAACGGCTGGCACGGCACGATGAACTACGTCGGCTTCACCGATCCGCTCTGGTCCTGGCTGCGCCACGGCGACCAGCCCGTGCCGAACTTCCTCGGTACCCCGGGCGGGGTGCGCCGGCGGGACGCGGGCGCGGTGCTCGCCACCATGAACGCCTACCGCTCGCTGATCTCCTGGCGGTCGTACACCCACTCGTGGCAGCTGCTCGGGTCGCACGACTCCGCCCGGATCCGCACGGTGGTCGGCGACGCCGCCCGGCAGGAGGTCGCCGCCGGCCTGCTCGCCACCATGCCCGGCACCCCGATGATCTTCGCCGGCGACGAGCTGGGCCTGACCGGTACCAACGGGGAGGGCTCGCGTACCCCGATGCCGTGGCACCGGCCCGAGAGTTGGGACGCCGCGACGTTCGCCGCGTACCGCGCCCTGGTCGCGCTGCGCCGCGCGGAGCCCGCGCTGCGCCACGGCGGCCTGCGCTGGCTGCACGCCGACGCGGACACGCTGGTCTTCCTGCGCGAGGCGCCGACCGGCACGGTGCTGGTGCTGGCCCGCCGCGCCGCCGGCGAGCCGCTGCGCCTGAGCGGGCTGCGGCCGGCGGAGAACCTGTACGGCGGTGCCCCCGCCCTGCGGCCCGACGCCGACGGCGCGGTCACCCTCCCGGCGGACGGCCCCACCTTCCAGGCGTGGCGCCTGACCTGACGGCCGGGTAGCGGGGCGGAACCCCTACCCGCCCCGCTACTACGATCCGTCGTTGATGGGGGAGGATGGTGGGCGTGGAAGCTCTGAGACTGATACTTCGCTACGTCCATCTGATCGGTTTCGCCCTGCTGCTCGGCGGCGCGATCGTCCAGTACGTCAGCGGGAAGCTGCGGATCAACCCACCCATGCTGTGGGGGTCCGTGATCATGCTGGCGACCGGGATCGGCCTCTCCGCGCCACTGCGTGACGGCGACGAGCCGGCCCCCGCGAAACTTGTTACCAAGTTGGTGCTCGCCATCCTGATCTTTGTCATGGTGTTCTTTTCCCGGAAGCGTGACGTGGTCAACCGTGGGCACTTCCTGGCAATCGTCGGGTTGACCCTGGTCAACGCGGCGGTGGCCGTCTTCTGGCGGTAACGTCACCGGCAGGGGGTGGCGTGCAGAACCGGACGTTCCGCGACGCCCCGCCGCGCATCTACCAGCACCGAGAGTGATCTGCCACACCTAAGGGTTACGTAGGGGTAACAGGCACTCAACAGTCGTGCACGATTGTCGGCCGGTGGGTGGGCGCGGGCGTACGCTCCCGTCCGTAACGTGGGACGCCGGCGGCGCAGCGCAGGCCGGCTCAAAGGGCTGCCACCGTGCAGGACGCGGTGTGCAATGGGAAGGAGACGTCTTGCGCTCGATGCGTGGGATGCGGATCGCCTCCGCCTTCGCGGTGGGTGGGCTCGTGCTGGGCGCCGCCGCGTGCGGTGAGGCCCCCGAGGAGAACAACAACGCCGGCAGCGGCGACAAGAAATACAGCGCCTGCATGGTGACCGACGTCGGCGGCATCGACGACAAGTCGTTCAACACCTCCGCCTGGAAGGGCCTGGAGGAGGCCAAGAAGGCCAACGACAAGATCGACATCAAGTACGTCGCGTCGAAGGCCGAGGCGGACTACGAGGTCAACCTGACCCAGTACGTCAACCAGAAGTGCGACTTCATCCTGGCCGTCGGTGGCCTGATGGGTGACGCCACCTCCAAGATCGCCAAGGCGAACCCGAACCAGCAGTTCGGCATCGTCGACGCGAAGGTCCCGGAGACCAACGTCTACCCGATGCAGTTCGACACCGCCCAGGCCGGCTTCCTCGCCGGTTACCTGGCCGCCGGCATGACCAAGAGCGGCACGGTGGGCACCTACGGCGGCCTGCCGATCCCGCCGGTCACCATCTTCATGGACGGCTACGCCGACGGCGTCGCGCACTACAACAAGACCAAGAGCAAGACGGTCAAGGTCGTCGGCTGGGACAAGGCCGCCCAGAAGGGCTCCTTCACCAACGACTTCGTCAAGCAGGACGAGGGCAAGAAGGTCAGCGACGCGCTGGTCGCCCAGGGCGCCGACATCATCATGCCGGTCGCCGGCGGCGCCGGCCTCGGCACCACCGGCGCGGCCAAGGCGTCGGGCGGCAAGTACAACACCATCTGGGTCGACGTCGACGGCTGCGAGAGCACCCAGGACTGCGCGGCGATCATCACCACCGTCGAGAAGAACATCCCGGACGCCGTCAAGGAGGCCGTCGTCAAGGCCGCCAACGGCGAGAAGCTGTCGGCCACCCCGGGCTACCTCGGCAACCTGTCGAACAACGGCGTCGGGCTCGCCCCGTACCACGAGTTCGACAGCAAGGTCCCGGCCGAGCTGAAGGCCGAGATCGACAAGCTGAAGGCGGACATCGCCGCCGGCACCGTCACCGTCACCTCCGCGGCCCAGCCGAAGTGAGGCTCCGCCGGCCGCCCGCGGTGAGACGATCACCCGGGTAGGCCGGCGAGCGGTACAGCACGACGATCCGGCCGCCCCGGCGTCGCGGGGAAACCCCCACGGCGCCGGGGCGGCCGATCCACACCCACCCGACGACGGCCCCGCGCCGCGAGCGGTACACCGGCAGCTACGCTGCACCATCGCTTCGCACTCCAGGAGGTTGCGCTGAGACTCGAACTGCGCGGCATCACCAAACGGTTCGGTGACCTGGTCGCCAACGACCACATCGATCTGACGGTGGAGCCTGGAGAGATCCACGCCCTGCTCGGCGAGAACGGCGCGGGTAAGTCGACCCTGATGAACGTGCTCTACGGGCTCTACCAGCCCGACGAGGGCGAGATCCTGGTCGATGGCGCGCCGCTGAAGCTGCGGGGCCCGTCCGACGCGATCGCGGCCGGGATCGGCATGGTGCACCAGCACTTCATGCTGGTGCCCGTCTTCACCGTGACCGAGAACATCATGCTCGGCGCCGAGCAGGTCCGGGGCGGCATCGCCGGCTTCCTGGACCGGCGTCGGGCCCGGCGCGAGGTCGCCGAGGTCTCGGAGCGGTACAACCTGCGGGTCGACCCGGACGCGGTGATCGAGGACCTGCCGGTCGGCATCCAACAGCGGGTGGAGATCGTCAAGGCGCTCACCCGCGACGTCGACCTGCTCATCCTCGACGAGCCGACGGCCGTGCTCACGCCGCAGGAGACCGAGGAACTGCTCACCGTGATGCGGTCGCTCAAGGCCGCCGGCAAGTCGATCGTCTTCATCACCCACAAGCTGGGCGAGGTCAAGGCCATCGCCGACCGGATCACCGTGATCCGGCGCGGGAAGACCGTCGGCACCGCCTCCCCCGAGGCGAGCCGGGACGAGCTGGCCGCGCTCATGGTCGGACGCAGCGTGCGGCTCACCGTCGACAAGGAGGCCGCCACCCCCGGCAAGCCGGTCCTGGAGGTCTCCGGCCTGGTCGTCGACGACGACCGGCAGGTCCGGGCGGTCGACGGGATCGACCTGACCGTGCACGCGGGCGAGGTGCTCGGCGTCGCGGGCGTGCAGGGCAACGGCCAGACCGAGCTGATCGAGGCGATCATGGGGCTGCGCCCGACGCTCGCCGGCACGGTCACGCTCGACGGGCAGCCGGTGCACGGCTGGTCGACCAAGAAGGTGCTCCGCGCGGGCGTCGGCTACGTGCCCGAGGACCGCAGCGTCGACGGCCTGGTCAAGGAGTTCTCCGTCGCGGAGAACCTGGTGCTCGACATCTACGACCGGCCGCCGTTCGGCAAGGGCCTGGCGTTGCAGCCGGACGCCATCGCGAAGTCGGCCAGGGAACGGATCGAGCAGTTCGACGTCCGCACCTCCTCGGCCGACGCGCCCGTCGGCACCCTCTCGGGCGGCAACCAGCAGAAGGTCATCGTGGCCCGTGAGCTGTCCCGGCCGCTGAAGCTCTTCATCGCCGCCCAGCCGACCCGCGGCGTCGACGTCGGGTCGATCGAGTTCATCCACAGCCAGGTCATCCGCGAGCGGGACGTCGGCACCGCCGTCATGGTGGTCTCCAGCGAGCTCGACGAGGTGATCGGCCTGGCCGACCGCATCGCGGTGATGTACCGCGGCCGGATCATCGGCATCGTCGGCCCCGACACCCCGCGCGAGGAGATCGGCCTGCTGATGGCCGGCATCACCCCCGACGCGGCCCCCGCCGCGGCGAACGGCACGACCCCGGCCGACGGCGGCGCGGCGGCCCCCGCCGCCGAGAGCCCTGGTAACGAGGACGAGGCATGACCAACCCGAACCCGGGCTCCCCGGACAAGGAGCCGGCCACCGAGGCGCACGCCGCGCAGGCCGCGCTCGGCAACACCGAGCGCGCCGAGACGGCCACCTCCCCGAAGGCCCCGGCCCCGGAGCCGAAGCCCTCGCTGGGCCGGCTGTTCCTGGACAACCTCTGGGCGGCCAACACCTTCACGGTGACTCTGCTGTCGCTGGTGCTGGCGATGGTGGTCGGCGCGATCCTGATGATCGTGTCCGACCCCGACGTGCTCGCCACCTACAGCTACATCACCGCCCGCCCGGCCGACGCGCTCAACGCGAGCTGGACGCTGGTCAGTGAGGCGTACGGGAACCTCTTCAAGGGCGCGGTCTTCGACCCGGACGCGGTCGGCTTCCAGGCGGCGATGAGCCCGATCTCCGAGACGCTCACCTACACCGCGCCGCTGGTCTTCACCGGCCTGTCGGTGGCGCTGGCGTTCCGGGGCGGCCTGTTCAACATCGGCGCCCAGGGCCAGGCCGTCATGGGCGTGATCCTGGCCGCGCTGGCCGGCTTCCTGCTGCCGCTGCCGCCGGGCCTGCACCTGCTCGTCGCGGTGCTCGCCGGCGCGCTCGGCGGCGCGATCTGGGGCTTCATCCCGGGCATCCTCAAGGCGCGCACCGGCGCCCACGAGGTGATCAACACGATCATGCTCAACTACATCGCCACGTACTTCCTGACCTGGATCATCGTGCAGAACGGCGTCCAGGACCCGAACCGTACGGACGCGATCAGCCGGCCGGTCGACGGCTCGGCCCAGCTGCCCCGGCTGCTCGGCGACGGGCTCCGGGTGCACGCCGGCATCATCCTGGCGGTGCTGGCGACCTGGGCGGTCTGGTGGCTGCTGAACCGTTCCACGCTCGGCTTCGAGCTGCGCGCCGTCGGCGCCAACCCGGACGCCGCACGGACCGCCGGCATCAGCGTCACCCGGACGTACGTCCTGATCATGGTCTTCGCCGGGATCCTGGCCGGCCTCGGCGGCTCCAACATGGTGCTCGGCTCCACCGCGAGCGCGCTGACCCCGCTGGTCGTGGCGCAGATCGGCTTCGACGGCATCCTGGTGGCGCTGCTCGGCCGGGTGAAGCCGTGGGGCGTCGCGCTGGCCGCGCTGCTCTTCGGCGCGCTCCAGGCCGGCGGCAACCGGATGCAGTCCTACTCGGGGATCTCGCTGGAGCTGGTCACCGTGCTCCAGGCGCTGATCGTCATCTTCATCGCCGCGCCGGCCCTGGTGAAGGCGATCTTCCAGCTCCGGGCCGCCCGCGCCGCCCGGTTGCAGACGAGCCTGGCGAAGGGCTGGTAACTCATGTCCACGATGGCTGTCGAAGACGTCGCGGTCGCCCCTGTGGACCAGGGCTTCTGGACCCGTACCCGCAAGGTCGGCGCAGTGCTGCTCGCCCTCGGCCTGCTGGCGACGGTGCTGTTCGGGGCGCTCGCCACCGGCGAGCAGGCCCGCTTCACCCTCAGCGAGGACGCCGCCGGCGCCGCCCTGAAGATCCACGGCACCCTCGGCGCGATCCTCTTCGGCCTCGTCGCGGTCGCCGCCGGCGTCGCGATGCTCGCCGGGCTGCCGAAGCGCTGGTTCACCGTAGTGCTCGGCGTCGGCCTGGTCGGCTTCGTGCTGTCGTTCCTCTGCTGGCAGGTCTCCGACGCGCCGGCCGGGCAGAACTTCATGCCGCTGGTCAACATCGTCCGGGGCACGTTCATCCTGGCCCTGCCGCTGGTCTTCGGCGCGCTGGCCGGTGTGCTCTGTGAGCGCTCCGGCGTGGTCAACGTGGCCATCGAGGGGCAGCTGCTGATGGGCGCCTTCAGCGGCGCGCTCTTCGGCAGCCTCACCGGCAACGTCTGGGTGGGCCTGGTCGCGGCGGCGATCGGCGGCGCGTTCATCTCGCTGCTGCTGGCCGTCTTCTCGATCCGCTACCTGGTCGACCAGGTCGTCATGGGCATCGTGCTCAACCTGCTGGCCGTCGGCGTCACCGGCTTCCTCTACGAGCGGCTGATGCAGACCAACGCGCAGAAGTACAACAGCGCCCCCCGGTTCAGCAACTGGGAGATCCCGCTGCTGTCGGACATCCCGCTGCTCGGCCCGGCGCTGTTCCGGGGCAACATCTTCCTCTACCTCGGCCTGCTGCTGGTGCTGGTCATCCACATCGCGCTGTTCCGCACCCGGTGGGGCCTGCGTACCCGCTCGGTCGGCGAGCACCCCACCGCCGCCGACACCCTGGGCGTCAAGGTGCTCGGGCTGCGCTACCGCAACGTGCTGCTCGCCGGGGTGGTGGCCGGCATCGGCGGCGCCTCCTACACGCTGGCGCTCTACTCGTTCACCAAGAACATGATCGGCGGCAAGGGCTTCATCGCCCTCGCCGCGCTGATCTTCGGCCGGTGGAGCCCGACGGGGGCGCTGCTCGCGGCGCTCTTCTTCGGCTTCGCCGACCAGCTCGCCACCTACCTGGGCGCCATCAACAGCGCGATTCCGAGCCAGTTCCTCGCCATGCTGCCCTACCTGGCGACGATCCTGGCGGTGGCCGGACTGGTCGGCCGGGTCCGGGCACCGGCCGCCGACGGCAAGCCGTACATCAAGGGCTGACGGGGGAGTACCACATGGAGATCGACTGGGAGCGGCTGCGGGACGCCGCCACCGAGGTGATGCGGCACGCGTACGTGCCGTACTCGAAGTTCCCGGTCGGGGCGGCCGCGCTGGTCGACGACGGCCGGGTGGTGGTCGGCTGCAACGTGGAGAACGCCGCGTACGGCGTGGTGCTCTGCGCCGAGTGCGGCGTGGTCTCCTCGCTGCACGCCACCGGGGGCGGCCGGATCGTGGCCCTGTCCTGCGTCGACGCCACCGGCGAGCCGCTGATGCCGTGCGGCCGGTGCCGCCAGCTGCTCTGGGAGCAGGGCGGGCCGGAGTGCCTCATCGAGGCGAAGGGCGGCCCGCTGCGGATGGCCGAGCTGCTGCCGCACGCCTTCGACGTCGCCGACCTGGAGGCCGTGACCGGGGAGGCCCCGGTGCCCGTGGTGCCGGATCGGCTGGCCGCCTGGCGTGGGCGCGGCACGGTCTTCGTGCACCCCGACCTCTCCGCCGGCCAGCAGGTCTGGACGGCCTACTGGGAGCGGTCGGCGGGCGACGACGAGGGCGCCGAGACCGGCGTGCTGGAGGAGGGCCCGAGCTGGGGCGACCCGGCGGAGGCGATCACGTGGGGTCTGGCCCGTACGCCCCGGGTGGTGGTCGTGGACGCCTCGGGGGCGATCTTCTGGGCGGGCGAGGGTGAGCCGCCGATGGAGATTCCTGCCCGCTGGGGTGGTTGAGCTTAGAGCGGCTGGGGCCGACCGTGACCGGCTCCGGGCGGTCAGGCTTGATCCCTCCGCCGGTCACGGTCGGCCCCAGCCCTGGTGGGCGCGGTCCGCGAACCGGTATCGCCATAACGACGAGAAAGATCTTTTGTGATGAGTGCTTTCACGGCGGTTGACGTCATCCGGGTCAAGCGGGACGGGGGTGTGCTCTCCGACGCGCAGATCGACTGGGTGGTGGACGCGTACACCCGGGGGGTGGTGGCCGACGAGCAGATGTCGGCGCTGGCCATGGCGATCCTGCTGCGCGGCATGACCGCACCCGAGATCGCCCGGTGGACGGCCGCGATGATCGCCAGCGGGGAGCGGCTCGACCTCTCCGCCGTCGACCGGCCGACCGTCGACAAGCACTCCACGGGCGGCGTCGGTGACAAGATCACCCTGCCGCTCACCCCGCTGGTCGCCGCCTGCGGCGCCGCCGTGCCGCAGCTCAGCGGCCGGGGCCTCGGGCACACCGGCGGCACCCTGGACAAGCTGGAGTCGATCCCGGGCTGGCGGGCGGCGCTGAGCAACGACGAGTTCACCGCCCAGCTCCGCGACGTCGGCGCGGTGATCTGCGCGGCCGGCGCCGGGCTCGCCCCCGCCGACCGCAAGCTGTACGCGCTGCGCGACGTGACCGGGACCGTCGAGGCCATCCCGCTGATCGCCAGTTCGATCATGAGCAAGAAGATCGCGGAGGGCACCGGCGCGCTGGTGCTCGACGTGAAGGTCGGTTCCGGCGCGTTCATGAAGTCCGTCGAGCAGGCCCGCGAGCTGGCCCGGACGATGGTCGAGCTGGGGGGCGCGCACGGCGTACGGACGGTCGCCCTGCTCACCGACATGTCCACCCCGCTGGGCCTGGCCATCGGCAACGCCGTCGAGGTGACCGAGTCCGTCGAGGTGCTCTCCGGGGGCGGTCCCGCCGACGTGGTCGAGCTGACCCTGGCGCTGGCCCGCGAGATGCTCGACGCGGCCGGGCTGCCGGACGTCGACCCGGAGGCCGCCCTGCGCGACGGCCGGGCGATGGACTCCTGGCGGGCGATGATCCGCGCCCAGGGCGGGGACCCGGACGCCCCGATGCCCACCGCCAACGAGGTCGAGGTGGTCCGCGCGGACACCGACGGTTACGTCGCGGCGATCGACGCGTACGACATGGGGGTGGCCGCCTGGCGGCTCGGCGCCGGACGCGCCCGCAAGGAGGACCCGGTCAGCGTGCCGGCGGGGGTGGTGCTGCACAAGCGCCCGGGCGAGGCGGTGCGGGCGGGCGACCCGCTCTACGAGCTGCGCGCGCAGGACGCCGCCCGCATCCCGGCGGCGCGGGACGACGCCGCGCGGGCGGTGCGGATCGCGCCGGTCGCGCCCGCCGCGAAGCCGCTGGTGATCGAGCGGATCGGCTGAGCGCGGCGGTCGCCGGGGCGGCATGGTGTCCGCCCGTTCGGACCGCTATCCTCCCTGGCCAAGGGGGGACAACCGGCGCCGAGTCGTCGCGAGCAGACAGGATCTTTCGCCGTGACCGTACCTGCCCCCGATCCGCGGGAGGTGCGTGAGGCGAGCCTGGACGAGTTGTCCCGGCTGCGTCTCCCGCTGCCGCCCGCCCAGTTCCCGCTCGTGTGGGAGCCCGGCGACCAGATCGAGCTCCGCCCCACGGTGGAGATCGAGGCCCGCATCGCGGTGCTGCACCTGATCCTGGCCCGCTGCTTCGGGATGCCGCCGCAGGCGGCGATGAGCTGGCTGCTCGCCTCGCACCTGGTGGAGATGGTCACGCCGCCGGAGTTCCAGTTCGTGACCGGCGGCAAGGGCGACCACCGGTCGTTCGTGCTGCACCACGACGCGCTCTTCGCCCTGGCCTGGGTCCTCGGCCTGACCAAGCAGCTCGACCCGACGCTGCCGGTCGACGAGCGGCTGGTGGAGCGGATGCCGCACATCCCCGAGGGGGAGACCTTCGGCCAGTGGCGGGCCCGGATCCTCACCGCCCCGCAGCACCCCGCCGACGCGGCCGCCCTGCTGGACCTGCACTACTGCCTGGACTGGGCGTACCTGGAGACGGAACGGGCCGGCCGGACGCCGCCCGGGCTGGTCGACGCCAACGCGATCGGCCAGCGCCGCTGGGCGCTGGAATGGGCGGTGATGCTGCGCGGGCCGTACCACGACGAGCCCCCCGGCTGGGAAGAGGTCGACCTCTCCACCTGAGGGGCGGTCAGCGCGGGGCGGGGCGCCAGACGGTCAGCCGCACCGCGACGGTCACCCGGACCGGCTCGGCGAGGGCGGCCACCCGGGCGGCGAGCCCGGCCGGATCGGTGTGCCAGGCGCTGGGACCCATCCCGACCAGCGTCGCGACCTCCGGGCCGGTCAGCGCCAGCTCGCGCCGGTGCTCGGCCGCCGCCACCTCGGTGAAGTGCCCGCCGAGGCTCTCGGCGACCCGGTCCGCCTTGGCCGGGTCGACCCGGAGCAGGCCGAGGGCGCCGACCAGTTCGGCGAGGTGGTCGGCGGCCGGCGTGACCACCAGCAGGGACCCGGCCGGGTCGAGGACCCGGTGGAACTCGGCGCCGTTGCGCGGTGCGAAGACGTTCAGCAGCACGGCCGTGCCGGCGTCGGCCAGGGGCAGCCGCTGCCAGGTGTCGGCGAGCGCCGCCGCCGCGCGCGGGTGCGCGCGGGCGGCCCGACGCAGCGCCGGCTTCGACACGTCGAGGGCGAGACCCACGGCGTCTGGCAGCGCCGCCAGCACCGCCGCGAGGTGCCGGCCCGTCCCCGCGCCGGCATCCACCACCAGGGGGTACGCCCCGCCGACGCGTGCCCCGTTCTCCTCCCCGGCCGGCAGGCGCCGAGCAGCCGTCACGCGGTCGACGGCCTCCGTGGCGGCGGCGGCGAGGGCGGCCGAGATGAGGTCGTAGTGGCCGGCGGAGAGGAAGTCGGCGCGGGCGGCCACCATCTCCGCGGTGTCCCCGGCGTGCGGGGCGCGGCCGGCGAGCAGGTTGACGTAGCCCTGGCGGGCCACGTCGAAGCTGTGCCGGCGCGGGCAGCGCAGCGCGCCGGCGCCACCGGTGGCCTCCTCGGCCAGCGGCTCGGCGCAGACCGGGCAGCGGAGCCGGTCGACGATGCGGGGGTCCACGTCAGGCGTCCAGGAAGGTCAGCACCGCGCGTACCCGGCGGTGGTCGTCGTCGCAGTCGCGCAGGTCGAGCTTGGCGAAGATCGAGTTGATGTGCTTGCTGACGGCCTTCTCGGTGACCACCATGCGCTGGGCGATCGCGCCGTTGGAGCGCCCCTCGGCCATCAGCGCCAGCACCTCGTGCTCGCGCGGGGTGAGCCGGCGCAGCGGCGCGGCCCGGGTCGGCCGGGCCAGCAGTTGCGAGACGACCTCCGGGTCCATCGCCATCCCGCCGTCGGCGACCCGGTGCACCGCGTCGACGAACTGCGTCACGTCGGCCACCCGGTCCTTGAGCAGGTAGCCGACCGATCCCGCGCCGTCGGAGAGCAGCTCCCGGGCGTAGAGCTGCTCGACGTACTGGGAGAGGACCAGCACCGGCAGGCCGGGGATCCGTTCCCGGGCGGCCAGCGCGGCGCGCAGCCCCTCGTCCGTGTGGGTGGGCGGCAGCCGGACGTCCACCACCGCCACGTCGGGGCGGTGCTCCAGCAGGGCGGCGAGCAGCTCGTCGCCGGTCTCCACGGCGGCCACCACCTCGTCGCCGTACGCGGTGAGCAGCCGGATCAGCCCGTCGCGCAGCAGCGCCAGGTCCTCGGCGATCACGACTCGCACGGCAGCTCCACGTCGACCACCGTAGGCCCGCCCGCGGGCGAGTCGATCCGGACCCGGCCGTCGAAGACGGCGAGCCGCCGCCGGATGCCGGCCAGCCCGGTGCCCCGCTGCGGGTCGGCGCCGCCCCGGCCGTCGTCGGAGACGGTCAGCCGGACCGTTTCGGCCGTCCGGCGCAGCCGCACCGCCACGCGCGCCGCCCCGCTGTGCCGGGCCGCGTTGGTGATCAGTTCGGCGGCGGTGAAGTAGAGCGCCGACTCCAGCGGGGGTGCCAGCCGGCCGGGCAGGTCGACGTCCAGGTCGACCGGGAGGGCCGCGCCGAGGGCGAGGGCGGCGAGGCCGCCGGCGAGCCCTCGGTCGGCGAGCACCGGCGGGTGGATGCCGCGCACCACGTCGCGCAGCTCGGACAGGGCGGTGCCGGCGCTCGTACGGGCCTCCGCGACCAGCCCCCGCGCGGCCTCGGGGTCGCGGGCCAGCAGCTCCTCGGCGAGGCCGAGGTTCATCGCCATCGCGACCAGCCGCGCCTGCGCGCCGTCGTGCAGGTCCCGTTCGATGCGGCGCAGCTCGGCCGCCTGCGCGTCGACGCTCTGCGCACGGGTGTCGGCCAGTTCCACGACCCGCTCGGCGAGGGCCGCCCGCGCGGTCGGTCCGAGCAGCGCACGGGTCAGCGCCTCGTCGAGGTGGACCAGCCCCCGGGGCAGCCAGTACGCCCCCACCCCCACCAGCAGCGCGGGCACCACGGCCAGCGCGGCGTTGCCCAGCGAGTCGATGGGCAGGCCCAGGTAGTTGTCGACCGCGCCGGGGGCGACCGTGTGGATCACCGGCAGGGCGAGGCCCTGCGCGACGCCGAGCCAGAGCCCCACGGCGAGGACCAGGGCGACCGGGGCGTAGGCGAAGTGCGCGAACAGGTACGCGACGTCCCGGTAGGTCGCCGGGTCGCCGGCCATCGTCCGCAGCCGGGCCGCCAGCGGGCCGGACACGGGCCGGTACGGCGAGCGGACCGGCGGCCCGGGCACCCGGTGGCGCTGCCGGCGCAGCAGCGTCCGGGTGCCGGTGAGGGTGCGGTCGAGCAGGGGCAGGCCGACGCCGAGCAGGCTGAGCCCGGCGGTGAGGAGCGTGGCCAGCGCGAACAGGATGCCCGCGCAGGCCAGCCCCGCCGCGACAGCCAACTGGTTCAGCTCGCGCCGAGCCCGCCGCACCCCGCTCATCGGGCCATTGTCCCAGCCGGCGTGGCACCCTGCGCCGGCGTGGGGGCCGGGGCGGCCTCCGGCGGGACGCGCGTCGCCACCACGGCCGGCTCCGGACGGGTACGGGCCGGCCAGAAGGCCACCCGGCCGGTGAGCGCGGTCGACGCCGGCACCAGCAGCCAGGAGAGCCCGAACGTGGCGATCAGCACGCCGACGGCGACGGCGAGCCCGATCTGGGCCATCATCGGCGAAGCGACCAGCACCCCGAAGCTGCCGGCCAGGATCACCCCGGCCGCGGCGACGGCCGGCCCGCTGCGGCGTACCGCCTCCTCGGCGGCCTGGCGGGGCGGGCGTCCCGCGCGCAGCTCCTCCCGGAGCCGGGCGACCATCAGGATGTTGTAGTCGGTGCCGATCGCCGTGACGAAGAGGAACACGACCAGCGGCAGCTGGAAGTTGAGCCCGTCCTGCCCGCCGAGGACCTGGAACACCAGCACGCTGGTGCCCAGGGTGGCGGCGAAGCCGAGCGCCACGGCGGCGAGGAGACCCAGCGAGGCGAGCAGCCCGCGCAGCATCAGCAGCAGGAGCAGCCCGATCAGCCCGGCGGCCACCGGGAGGACCAGCCGCAGGTCCTCGTCGAGCACGGCACGGATGTCGGCGAAGGTGGCGGTCTCCCCGCCGACGTACGCCCGGGTGCCGGGCGGCGCCGCCGCGTGCGCGGCCGGCCGCAACCCGGTCTCCACGGCGTCGATGGCTCGCTGCGAGTACGGCGGCTCGGCGAGCAGCACCCGCACCCGGGCCACGCCGTCGGTGACCTCGACGCCGGCCGGGGCCGCCACGATCGGCACCTCGGCGAGTCGGCCGGCGAACCGTTCGGCGGCGGCGTCGTCGACGCCGGGGCCCGTGAGGTAGACGTCGGTCGGGGAGAGGGTCCCGGCGGGCAGCCCGGAGCGGAGCCAGTCCAGGGCCCGGGCCGACTCGGAGCCGGGCGGCAGCGCGTCGAGTTCGTAGCTGGGCCGGTGGTGCAGCGCGCCGAGGCCGAGCAGCAGGAGCACGGCGAGGGTGGTCAGCACGACCCGGGCGGGCCGGCGGGCGACCAGCCGGCCGGCGCGGGCCGCCAGCCCCGTCGGCGCGGCCCCGCCGTCGTCCGCCGCGACCAGCTTCGCCGGCCAGTACGCCCGGCGGCCGAGCAGCGAGTAGACGGCGGGGAACAGCGTCAGCGCGGCGGCCACCATGAGCAGCACGGCGACGGCCAGGGCCGGCCCGAGCACCTGGAAGGAGGCCAGCCGGGAGAGCACGAGGGCGCCGAACGCGACGGCCACGACCAGGGCGGACACGGCGACCGGGCCGCCGATTCGGCCGACCGCGTGGACCATCGCGACCCGGCGGTCCTCGCCGGCCCGCAGCCGTTCCCGGTAGCGGAAGAGCAGGAAGACCGCGTAGTCGGTGCCGATGCCGAGCAGTACGACCGGGAGCAGGCCCGTGGTGGAGGCGTCCAGCGGGTACCCGAAGACCTTCGCGCCCAACGCGAGCAGGCCGGTGGCGGCCTGCGCGACCAGCAGCACCAGGAAGAGGTTGAGCAGCGCGATCGTCGGGCTGCGGAACACGACGAGCAGCAGGATCAGGATCACCAGCACCATGGCGCCGTTGACGATCATGTCGAGCAGGAAGCTGTCGGCGGCGGCGGCCGCCTGCCCGGTCCAGCCGGCGACCAGTCCGCTGCCCGCCAGCGCGTCGTCGGTGGCGTCCCGCAGCCGCCCGACCGCCTGCACGGTGGTCTCCTCGTGCGCGTCGCCGGCCAGGCGGGCCTCGGCCAGGCGCAGCCGCCCGTCCGGGGCCGCCGCGCCGGGGGTCACCTCCGTGACGCCGGCGACCCGGAGCTCCTGCGGCAGCCGGTCGATCCGGGCGCTGTCGTCGGCGGTCAGC
Organism: Micromonospora sp. ZG13; assembly: GCF_059359355.1. Taxonomy (NCBI): domain Bacteria; kingdom Bacillati; phylum Actinomycetota; class Actinomycetes; order Micromonosporales; family Micromonosporaceae; genus Micromonospora; species Micromonospora sp. ZG13. The sequence goes on along the minus strand of NZ_JCADBQ010000003.1, from coordinate 469,493 downwards.
GGCGCCCCGTCGGCGCGGCGGACGACCAGCACCGCACTGCTGCCGGGCGGCTCGGGGAAGATCCGCGCCGCGATGGCGGCGGCCTGCGCGGACTCGTACCGGGCCGGCAGGATGTCGGCCTGGCTGTCGGCGGGGCGCGGTCCGCCCGGCCCGTAGACGGCGAAGGTGGCGGCGGTCAGCGCGGCGATGGCGAGCAGCCAGCCGGCGATCACCCGCCCCGGACGGCGGACCACCGCTGTGGCCAATGTCGTGAACACGTGCAACTCCCCGCGTCGGCTCCTGCGTGTGCCGTTGACGCTAGGGAGCCGGACGGGGCACTTCGATGGTGCGCGTACGCCGGTTCGATGGTGGTGCCTGCACCACCACGCTCAGCCTCGCGCGGCGTCCCGGCCGGTGAGGTGGTCGACCACCCGGTGGGTGAGCGCGTCCAGCGCGGCGACCTCGTCGGGGGTCAGCAGGTCGATGAGGTGCCGGCGGACGGCCGCCACGTGGCCGGGGGCGGCGGCCTCGATGGCGCGCCGGCCCTCGGCGGTGAGTACGACGACGGCGCCGCGCCCGTCCGAGGCGCACTCCTCGCGGGTGACGAGGCCGCGCTGCTGCATCCGGGTGAGGTGGTGGGAGAGCCGGCTGCGCGACCAGAGCATCCGGTCGGCCAGCTCGCTGAGCCGCAGCCGCTGGTCGGGTGTCTCCGAGAGGTCGGAGAGGACGTCGTAGTCGGGCTCGGAGAGCCCGGCGTCGCGCATCAGCTCGCGGGCCAGCTCCAGGTCGAGCAGGCGGCGCATCCGCCGGTAGCCCCGCCAGGCGCTCTGCTCCCGCTTGTCCAGCCAGCGTGGTTGCTCCATGCCGACCATCCTAGCCACTTGGTTGACACGTCATCTACCCGCCTCCTAGGGTGAGTGACATGTCAACCAGATTGCCGGGCCGGCTGGCCCGCCTGCTGAGCGGCCTCGTGCTGTTCGGCGTCAGCGTGGCCCTGATGGTCCGCGCCGACCTGGGCCTCGCGTCCTGGGACGTGCTGCACCAGGGCCTCGCCGCCCGGACCGGGCTGCCCCTCGGGCAGGTGGTGAACCTGGTCGCCCTCGCCGTGCTGCTGCTCTGGATCCCGCTCCGGCAGCGCCCCGGCGTCGGCACCGTCGCGAACGCGGTGGTGGTCGGCGTCGCGGCCGACGTTGCGCTCGCCGTCCTGCCGCCCGTGGCCCCGGTCGCCGGCCGGGTCGGCCTGCTGCTCGTCGGCATCCTGCTCAACGGGCTCGCCACGGCCCTCTACCTCGGGGCCCGCCTCGGTCCCGGGCCGCGCGACGGCCTGATGACCGGGCTGGCCGCCCGCGGCCTGCCGATCGGGCGGGTACGCACGGCCATCGAGCTCGGCGTGCTCGCTGTCGGCTGGGCGCTCGGCGGCACCGTCGGCCCCGGGACCCTCCTCTTCGCCGTCAGCATCGGCCCGCTGGCGCAGCGCCTCATCCCGAAGTTCACCGTGCCGGCCCCGGTCCGGCCCCTCACCACGGGAGCGACCTCGCCATGCCCTGCCTGACCGTCATCGTCGCCAGCACCCGGCCCGGCCGCGCGGGCCGCCGGATCGGCGACTGGTTCACCGCCGTCGCCACCGCGTACGACGCCTTCGACGACGTACGCCTCGTCGACCTCGCCGAGGTGGACCTGCCCTTCCACGACGAGCCGCACCACCCCTCCGAGGGCCGCTACCTGCACCGGCACACCCGGGAGTGGAGCGCCACCGTCGCCGCCGCGGACGCCTTCGTCTTCGTCATGCCGGAGTACAACTACGGCTTCAGCGCGCCGTTGAAGAACGCGATCGACTACCTCTACACGGAGTGGCAGTACAAGCCGGTCGGCTTCGTCAGCTACGGCATGACCTCCGGCGGCCTGCGCGCGGTCCAGATGATCAAGCAGGTCGTGACCACCCTCAAGATGATGCCGGCCAACGAGGCGGTGACCGTGTTCCTGCGGCAGGCGCTGGACGACACGGGGGACCTCGTGCCGGACCCGGGGCGCGACGCCGCCGCCACGGTGCTGCTCGACGAGTTGGCCCGGCTGGCCGCCGCCCTCGCCCCGCTGCGGGTGACGGCGTGAACGCCCGGCTGTGGGAGCTGTTCGGCGAGCGCGGCCGGGGCGTGCTGGTGACCCTGCGCCGCGACGGGCGGCCCCAGCTGTCCAACCTCGACTTCCTCGCCGAACCCGGCCTGATCCGCTGCTCCACCACCGGCGACCGCGCCAAGGTGCGCAACCTGCGCCGCGATCCCCGGGCCAGCCTGCACGTCACCACCGCCGACGGTGGGGCCTACGCGGTCGCGGAGGGCGTGGTCACGCTCGGCCCGCCGGCGGCGGCCACCGACGACGCGAGCGTCGAGGAGCTGGTCGAGGTCTACCGACGGATCCGGGGCGAGCACCCCGACTGGGCCGACTACCGGGCGGCGATGGTCGCCGACGGCCGCCTGGTGCTCCGGCTCGCCGTCGACCGGGTGTACGGCTGGCGTCCCTGACCCGCGCCGGGCGGTTCCGGCCCACCGTTCCGGCAGGTTCGGCCCACCGTGCCGGCGGTTCCGGCCGGGCGACGCGGGGCGTCCGGCCGGAACGGGCGCCGCTGGCGCGGGGCCGGCGGGGCGGCGCGCCGAGCGCCGATCCGTGCCGGTCCCGTCGGTCGGCCCGGCGGCGCCGACTAGGGTCTGTGCATGGTCGCGACAATCCGTTACGAGGACATCGTCAAGGTCCCGAAGGCGCTGCTGCACGATCACCTCGACGGCGGCCTGCGGCCGGCGACGATCGTCGAACTGGCCGCCGAGGTGGGCCACGAGCTGCCCACCACCGATCCCGAGGCGCTCGGCCGGTGGTTCGTCGAGGCGGCCGACTCCGGCTCCCTGGAGCGTTACCTGGAGACGTTCGCGCACACCGTCGCCGTCATGCAGACCGCGTCGTCCCTGCGGCGGGTGGCCCGGGAGTGCGCCCAGGACCTGGCCGCCGACGGGGTGGTCTACGCCGAGGTGCGGTTCGCCCCCGAGCAGCACCTGGAGCGGGACCTGACCCTGGACGAGGTGGTCGAGGCGGTGCTCGCCGGCTTCGTCGAGGGCAGCGCGCTGGCCGCCGAGGCGGGCACCCCGATCCGGGTCGGCACCCTGCTCACCGCGATGCGGCACGCCGCCCGGTCCCAGGAGATCGCCGAGCTGGCCGTCCGGCACCGGGACGCCGGGGTGGTCGGCTTCGACATCGCCGGCGCCGAGGCGGGCTTCCCGCCCACCCGGCACCTGGACGCCTTCGAATACCTCCAGCGGGAGAACTTCCACTTCACCATCCACGCCGGCGAGGCGTTCGGCCTGCCGTCGATCTGGCAGGCGATCCAGTGGTGCGGGGCGGACCGGCTCGGCCACGGGGTGCGCATCGTGGACGACATCACGCCCGGCACGGAGCCGGTGCTCGGGCGGCTGGCCGCGTACGTGCGGGACAAGCGGATCCCGCTGGAGCTGTGCCCGTCGTCGAACGTGCAGACCGGCGCCGCGGCGTCGATCGCCGAGCACCCGATCGGGCTGCTGCGGGACCTGCGGTTCCGGGTGACGGTCAACACCGACAACCGGCTGATGAGCGGCACGTCGATGTCGCGGGAGATGGCCCTGCTGGTGGACGCCTTCGGCTACGGCTGGAAGGAACTCCAGTGGTTCACCATCAACGCCATGAAGAGCGCCTTCATCCCGTTCGACGAGCGGCTGAAGATCATCGATGAGGTGATCAAGCCCGCGTACGGCAAGCTGCTGGGCTGACCGCGGCGGGACTCAGGAGCGGTGCGGGTGGCCGGCGAGCATGCCGGCCACCGCGCGCAGCACCTCGCCCGCCCGGGCCGCCTCGGCGCCCAGGCCGGTCTGCCGCCGCAGCACCGCCGGCTCCGCGCGCAGCAGCGCCAGGCCGCGGCGCACGAGCACCCGGGGCGCCTTGCGCTGCTCGGCGAGGTCGCGGGCCAGGCGGCGGACGAAGGTCGCGCCCCGGGGCCGACGCAGGGCGTACGCCCCGGCGAGCACCCCGCGCCGACGGCACTCCTCGACGATCTCGGCTGCGAAGATCCCTTCGGCCACGAAAAGTGGCGAACCGGCGACCTCGAATGGCCGGGTGGACACCCGGCGGTCCGCACCGATCGCGTAGACCGGCACATCGGCCCTGCCCTCACTGGCCAACCGGGCAATCGTCTCCACGGCCGCCGCGGCGTCCCAGGAGCGGGGCGACTCCCAATCCACCAGGCCGTTTCGTCGCGGCAACGTAGGGTCGTCGCCGTTCTTGTAGAAGTCGTCCAGGCAGAGCACCGGAAGGCCGGTTCGCTGCGCTATGTACGACTTTCCGGACCCGGAAGGGCCGGCGAGCAGGACAACGCGATGGGGGTGCTTCATTACCTTCAGTGACTCCGGCCAGACGGATTGCTATCAAATTGCATCAACATCTCATCACACCTCCCGCTGCGGCCAACCTGGGCTTTCTCTTTCGCAGGTGGCGTGATGGAATCTCGAATGGTCCGGCCCGTGGGGTCGGCCGCTGGGCGTTGTCCAGGGGCAACGCAGTTCCAGAATTTCGCGAGGGCGGTGACGTGAGCAAACGGCCAAAGGCGGCGGGCTCCTTCCTGTCGCGTCTGCGCCGGCCGACCGGTCGGCTCCGCGACATGCCGATCTGGTCCAAGCTCGGTCTCATCATGATCGTGCCGACCATCGCCACGGTGGTCGTGGGCACCAGCGGCCTCGTCGACCACCTGGAGACCCTCAACAACGCCAACCGGGCCGGTGACCTGGCCAACCTCGTCGGCTACTCGGGTGACCTGGTCGACACCCTCCAGAACGAGCGCACCAACGCGCTGCGCCTGCTGGGCGTGCCGCGCAACCAGGACAGCGCCCGCTACAAGCAGGCGTACGAGCAGGCCAACACCAGCGTGGACAAGGCCAAGCGGCTGTACTCGCAGCAGCGGGCCGAGGTCGAGGACCTCCCGGCCAACCTCGACACCCTGTTGGGCGAGATCGACCAGACGCTGACCGACCTGCCCGGCACCCGCAGCCAGGTCTTCAACGGCAAGCTCGGGCTCGTCCCGGCCATGCAGGCGTACGACGGCCTGATCGACGACCTGATCAGCATCCGCGACTCGGCCACCCAGCTCGCCGGCGACAACGAGCTCAGCGACCAGATGCGCGCGTCGACCGCCACCGCCCGCAACAAGGAGTTCCTGTCGCGCCGCCGGGACGTGGTGCACCGGGCCTTCATCCAGCAGCGGCTCACCCCCAACCTGCGCAACGAGTACATCGCCACCAGCACCGGCTCCAGCCAGTGGTTGCAGAGCTTCCAGGTGGTGGCGAGCCAGCCGGAGCAGGAGTACTACGCCCAGGTGGTCGCCGGCCCCGACCTGCGCGAGGCGAACACCTACAACAGCTGGCTCAACGGCATCACCACCGCCGACAGCCTGACCGGCGCCCCGTTCGACGCGGACGAGTGGGACGCGGCGATGGTGGCCAACGCCAAGCTGATCCGCACGGTCGAGTCGAAGATCGACCGTGAGGTCGTCGCGGGCGCCGAGAAGCTGCGCTCGGACGTGCAGCGTCAGGTGTTCCTGGAGACCGGCCTGCTGCTGAGCATGCTGCTCCTGGCGATCCTCTTCGCCTACCTGGTCGCCCGCTCGATGGCCCGCTCCCTGCGCGACCTGCGTCAGGGCGCGCTCTCCATCGCCCAGTACGGCCTGCCCCAGGCCGTGGCCCGGCTGCGCGACCCCAAGGTGACCGGCCAGCTCTCCCCGGTGCAGCTCGCCAACCAGATCGCCGAGCCGCTGCCGGTGCGCAGCAAGGACGAGTTCGGTCAGGTGACCGAGGCGTTCAACGCGGTCCACCTGGAGGCCGTCCGCACCGCCGCCGAGCAGGCCGCGCTGCGCGCGTCCGTCGCGACGATGTTCGTCAACCTGGCCCGCCGCTCGCAGATCCTGGTCGACCGCCTCATCGGTCACCTCGACCGGCTGGAGCGCGGCGAGGAGGACCCGGACCGGCTGGCCGAGCTGTTCCAGCTCGACCACCTGGCGACCCGGATGCGCCGCAACGACGAAAACCTCCTCGTGCTCGCCGGCGCCGACTCCACCCGCGTACAGCGGGAGCCGGCCGCCCTGATCGACGTGCTCCGGGCCGCCCAGTCCGAGGTCGAGCACTACACCCGCATCGAGTTCGGTGTGATCGACCGGGACATCGAGGTGGCGGCGCACGCCGTCAACGACCTGGTCCACCTGGTCGCCGAGCTGTTCGACAACGCCACCGCCTTCTCGCCGCCGGACTCGCACGTCATGGTGGAGGCCCGGCGTGTGGGCGACCGCGCGTCGCTCTACGTGGAGGACCGGGGCATCGGGATCAGCCCCGAGCAGCTCCACGACCTCAACGAGCGGCTCGCCACGCCGCCGCAGGTGGACGTGGCCGTCTCCCGGATGATGGGCCTGGTCGTGGTCGCCCGGCTGGCGTCCCGGCACGGCGTCAAGGTCGAGCTGCGTCCGGGCACCGACCGGGGCACCGTCGCCGAGGTGGTCATGCCGACCTCGGTGCTCGTGCCCCGGGCGCTCTCCGGCCGCCCGCAGTCGTTGCCCGCGCTGCCGCCGCCCGGCCCGCGCTCGTCCGGCCCGGCCCCGGCCTTCGGCGCCCTGCCGGCCCTCGGCAACGGCCCCGCCAACCCGATGCCCACGCAGCGCCCCGGCGAGTCCGGCAACCAGGTCACCCTGGGCGGCCGGCCGTTCGACCCGGCGCCGCGCAACGGGGCCGGCGCACCCGCCTCGGCCGGCGCGGCGCGGTCGATGCCGGCCTGGTCCGACCTGACCGGCGCCAGCGGCTTCAACGGCGGCGAGGCCTTCCAGCCGCGCACCTCGAACGGCCAGTCGATCGACCCGCTGCCGCAGCGGCGGTCGGCCGACGACCAGGACGCCACGGGTCAGCAGCAGGCCGTCCCGCGGCAGCTGCCCAGCACCCCCGAGGCCCGGCCGTACTCCGTGCCGCCGGTCTCCGCGCCGCCCGTGCCCTACGCGGGCCCGCCGGTGTCGACCCCGCCGGCGCCCTACTCCGCACCGCCGGTGTCCAGCCCTCCGGTCTCCGGCATGCCCGTCTCGGCGTCACCCGTCTCCGGCCACCCTTACTCGGGTCCGCCGGTCTCGGCCGCGCCGTACTCCGGCATGCCGGTCTCGGCGCCGCCGACCAACCCGCTGCCCCAGCGCCAGGGTCCCGGCGCGCCGGGCCCGGCCACGCCTGCGCCGCCGGCCTGGCCGCCGGTCGCCGGTGGGGACCGGGACGCGGCGACCCCGCCGGTGCCCGAGCGTCTGGCCGCCGCGCTGGACATGACCACCGAACTGCCGCGGGTGCCGCGCTCCGGCGCGCCGGCCCCGGCCGCTCCCGCGCCGACCGCCCCGCCGACCCCGGCCGCTCCGCAGACGCGGCCGGCCACGCCGCCGGTCCAGAACAGGCAGCGGTACGCGGACGAGACGATGGAGCTGCCGATCTTCCGGGAGCTCGAGTCGGCCTGGTTCCGTACCCGCCGCCCGGGGCCGGAGGAGGCGGCGACGGCCGCCGCGAAGACGCCGACCGACAGTGGATCGACCCAGCAGTTCGCCCGGGTCGACGCCGGCGGTCGGGCCGTGCAGCCGACACCACCCGGGACGACAGGTAACGCACCGATGGCAGACACTCCGGCGGCCGGAGGAGCGCCGCGCGAGAACGGATCGACGGCCAACGGGGGTGCCCGCCCCGCCTTCGCCGACAGCTTCGGTCACCGGCGGTCCGCTCAGCAGCAGACGGGCGGTTGGCAGACCGCGGCCGACGACGGGTGGCGTGCCGCCACCGCGGCGACCGAGGTGCCCGTCGCGGCGACCACCTCGACGGGGCTGCCGAAGCGCACCCCGATGGCGCAGCTGGTGCCCGGTGCGGTGGAGAAGCCCACCACGTCGGTGCAGCGGCGTACGCCGGAGGGTGTCCGCGGCCTCCTGTCGGCCTACCATCGGGGCGTGCAGCGGGGTCGTACGAACCCGTCGGACAACCCGACCAGCCCGGAGGCGACTCCGGGAGGGCAGCAATCCTCGCAGTCTGGCTCAGGCCCGGTGGCCGGGAGCGGGCAGAAGGAGCAAGAACGATGACAACTACGCAGGATCTCGGTTGGCTGCTGGCCAACTTCGCCGACCGGGTACCCGGTGTCGCGCACGCGGTCGCCGTCTCCGCGGACGGCCTGCTCCTCGCGTCGTCACGGGACCTCCCGCGGGACCGGGCGGACCAGTTGGCCGCCATCGCGTCCGGCCTGGTCAGCCTCACCCAGGGTGCGGCCCGCTGCTTCGAGGGAGGCGCGGTGCTGCAGACAGTGGTGGAGATGGACAATGGCTTCCTGTTCCTCATGTCCATCTCGGACGGGTCGTCGTTCGCGGTGCTCGCCGCCCGCAGCTGCGACGTGGGGCAGGTGGGCTACGAGATGGCCCTGCTGGTCGACCGGGTGGGCGACGCGTTGACCCCGCAGCCACGTGCGGCTGCGGGCATGCTGGGCTGACGACCCGTTGACCCGTGAGGTCGGCGGGCCGACGACGACAACGACGACGACGGGCTCCAATCGGAGCCGGTGCCGGGTGCGAGGGAGGTGAGCGGCGACATGGTCGATCGTGACGAGCCGACCGGAGCGTTGGTCCGTCCATACGCCGTGACCCGCGGTCGTACCCGCCCCCGCCTCGACATCGCGCTGGAGGCGCTCGTCGAGACGACGGTGCGCGGCCGCGCCGCTGCCAATGGCAACGGCGGTCAGGGTCGCGAGCACCAGTACATCGCTGCGCTGTGTGATGGACGTGTGCAGTCGCTCGCCGAGATCGCGGCGCGGATGCAGCTCCCGCTCGGTGTGGCCCGGGTGCTCATCGCCGACATGGCGACGGACGGCCTGGTCGCGGTCCACGAGCCGACCATCTTGGACGACTCGGACGACGCGGTGGGCACTGAACTGCTGGAGAGGGTGCTGAGTGGACTTCGCAGGCTCTGACATGTCGCACCGCCCGCCGACCCCGAGTGGGCGCGTGACGTCGGCGAAGATCGTTATCGCCGGTGGATTCGGCGTCGGCAAGACGACGCTGGTCGGCTCGGTCTCGGAGATCACGCCGCTGACGACCGAGGCCATCATGACCTCCGCCGGCGTGGGCGTCGACGACACCCGGCAGGTGCCGGGCAAGACGACGACCACGGTGGCGATGGACTTCGGCCGCATCTCGATCGACCGTGACCTGATCCTGTACCTGTTCGGTACGCCGGGTCAGACCCGGTTCTGGTTCATGTGGGACGAGTTGGTCCGGGGCGCGATCGGCGCGGTCGTGCTGGTGGACACCCGCCGGCTGGCCGACTGCTTCGCGGCGATCGACTTCTTCGAGCACCGGCGGCTGCCATACCTGGTGGCCATCAACTGCTTCGACGGGATGCAGTACCACGATCCGCAGGACGTCCGGGACGCGCTCGCGATCTCCGGGGACGTGCCGGTGGTGGCGTGCGACGCCCGCAACCGGGAGTCGACGAAGCACGTGCTGATCTCGCTGGTCGAGTACGTGCTCACCATGCGGCGCTCGCGCGCCGTGGCGCCGGCCTGATCGACGCGACACGCGCCCGGTGACGGCCTCGGCCGCCACCGGGCGCTCGTCGCTGTCCAGGTCGCGGGGCGCGGGCCTGGCCCGCGCGGTGAGCCGCCCGCGCTGGCCGGGCGCGCTCGGGTGGCCCGTCGGGGCGGGGTCAGGACACCCGCGTCCAGGCACCCGCGCTGACGGTGTAGACGCCCAGCGAGCCCTGGTCCATGCCGCCGTGCCGGATGGGGGTGAAGGAGTACATCCCCGCCATCCCCTCGGTGACCTGGTTCTGGAGGAACGCGCGGATCCGTCCACGGTCGACGCTGGTGGAGAGCCGGGCCGCGTCGGCGATGAGCTGCACCGCGTCGGACGCGTACGGGGCGAAGCCGCTGAACCCGCCGTGCAGCTGCACGTAGCGGTAGACGAACTCCTTGCGCTCCAACGCCGACATGGTGGTGTTGGCGAGCATCGCCCCGCCCAGCGAGGTCGGGTGCACGGCGTACGCGCCCTCCAGGAGGGCCGCGTTCCCGCCCTGGAGGGTCTGCTCCGCCACCGCGCCCGCGTCGAGGAACACCGGCCCGTCGTAGCCGGCCCGGCGCAGCGCCCCGACGGCGGCGGCCGAGTCGGGGGCGGTCGCCCACACCACCACCCCGTCGGGGCGGGTACCCGCCGCCGCGCGGGCCGCCGGGCGGAAGTCCTCGCCGGTGCGGGGCAGCAGGGTGTCGGCGGCCAGCGTCACCCCGGCCGTGCGCAGGGCACCTCGCATCGCCCGTACGCCCGATTCGCCGTGCAGGCCGGCCGCGGCCAGCACGGCGACCCGGGAGAGCCGCTGCGAGGCGATGAGCCGGGCGAGCCGACGGGCCATGTCGCCGGCGTCCGGAGTCATCTTGTAGACGTACGTCCGCTGCGCCAGCGGCAGCACGATCCCGTCGCCGAAGGCGAGCGAGAGGAACGGCACCCGCTCCTTCTGTGCCACCTGGACCAGAGCCATCGAGGTCTCGGCCATGGTGCCGCCGAGCAGGGCGTGCACGCCGGTGTCGCGGGCCAGCGCGGTGGCCTGCCGGGCTGCCAGCGCGGGGTCGCCGGCGTTGTCGCGCACCTCGAGCCGTACGGCGCGACGGAGGTTTCCGATCGGGACGCCCTTGGCGTTGAGCGATTCGAGGGTGATCTCCAACGCCCGCTGCTGGAGTACGCCGAGCGCGGCGCCGGGGCCGGTCAGCTCCAGGCTGACCCCGATCAGCAGCTCCTGGCCGCCCGGCGCGACCGTCGTGGCGGGACCGCCCGCGTCCCCCTCGCCTCGCCCGCAGGCGCTGAGCAGGAACGTGCCCGCCGTCGCGGCCAGCAGGCCACGGCGGGTGAACGCGGAGGAGCCGGTTGCCGATGTCGCCATGAGTCGCCTTCCCACCCGACGACCCCTGCCGCCGGCTGTTCCGCCGGTATGCTCCCGGCCGCCGCGAGGTGGCGTCAAATTATCCGGGTGTGGGCATGAACACGCAGGTGGGAGGCGATTTCCCGGCGGTCAGGAGCGGTAGCCGGCGGAGCGGTACTCGTATTCCCGGTCGTCGTCGCGGTCGCCCGTGTCACGGGTGAAGTCCCAGCCCCCGGCGGCTTCGCGACCGGGCCGACCGCCCACCGCGAACCCGCCGATCTCCTGCCCGCGGCGCCAGCCACGGAAGTAGCCGGTGGTGTTCTCGGCGAGGCTCGCCGCGTCGCGGACGATCCGCAGTGGTCGCTCGTCCCGCAGCGGGGAGCCGGGGACGAGGTTGGCCTGGGGGACCCGCTTCGGCAGCCCGGCCGGGGTCTCGGCGCCGACCGCCGGGCGGGCGGCCTGCTCGGCCGCCTGCCAGCCGGTGTCCGCGGTGGTGGACCAGTCCAGGTTGGACTCGTCGTCGTGCCCCACGAACCAGGCGGACTTGGCCTGGGCGAAGATCAGCAGGTCGCCGTCGCCCTCGTCGGATACCGGCGGAGGCCGGCGCTCGACCGGGGGCGCCGGCCGGTACTCGGCTGCGGGCCGCTCGTCACGGGGGACAGGTCGGCCACCGCGTGCGGCCTCCTCGCGGTCGACCAGCCGCAGCGGAGGCGTCTCGGGCTGCGCGTCCGGGGCGGGACCCGTCCCGCCGCGCAGCGCGCGGTCGGCCAGCGGCGGCGGCTCGACCAACCGCAGCACCGGAGGCTCCTGGGGCAGGTCGTCGGCCAGCCAGGGCGGGGTGACCCGGCGCTCCGCCCCCGGATCGGTCGGGGCGTCGACGCCGCGTCCGCCGCGCTCTCCGTAGGAGTTGGCGACCGGGTTCTTGGCGGAGCTGTCGGCCGGGTCCTCCGGGTTGTTGACCAGCGGCCAGTTCGCCCGGGAGCCGGGGGGAGCGGGCTCCGTGCGGGCGGCCGGGGTGGCCTCCTGGTCGGGCCGGGGCGTGGGCACGGGAACGCTGAGGTCGGTGGCGCTGAAACCGCCGGTGGGCGGGGCCGGCTCGACGTTCGTCTTCGGCCGGGGCGGGATCACGGTGCGCTGGCGCTCGGCGCGGGCGTTCTGGATCGCCGCGGTGGTCAGGGTCGGGCGGAACGGCTCGCCCGCCTCGGCCGGCGGCACCGCGCCACGCTGCGCCGGGGCGATGGGGGTGATCCCCGGCGGCGGAGGCGGCGGCGCGGACACCGGCCGGTTGGTCGGACCGTCGATCCGGCTCGGCAGCGCTCCGGGCCGCGAGGGGGGCGCGGAGACCGGGGGACCGGCGACCGCAGCCGGCGTGACCGGCGTCGGCGCGACCGGGGGCGGGGTGACGGGGGCCGGGGCGACCGGCGGCGGGCCGAGCGGCCGGGGGGCCGGGGGCGCCGTCGTGCCGGAGACGGGCTCGGGCCGGCTGCGGCGGCCACCGCCCGGGGCGGGCTCGGGTTCGGCGGGCCGCAGGGGACGCGGAGCGGCGCCGGTGGGGGCGAGGCCGGACAGGCCGCCGGTGGGAGTCAGGCCGGGCAGCGCGCCGGCGGGGGCGCGACCGGGCGCGTCGCCGAGCGGCTCGCCGTGGCGGGTCGCGGCGCGGCGGCCCGGGGCCGGCGTGGCGGGCGCGCCCACCCGCTCGTTGAGCGCGCCGACCAGGGCCTGGCAGCCGGCGTCGCAGGCCCGGACGGAGGCGACGGCCTGCCGTACGGTGTCGGCCACCGCGGAGGTGAGGGCGCGGTTGACGGTGGCGCGTCGGGGCGTCTCGCTGATGGCGACCCGCAGGGCGGTCACCGCCGAGGTGAGGTCGTCGGCGTCGGCGACCCCGTCGGCGGCGAGACGCGTCGCGACCGCCTCCGCCGGGGCGTCGCCGCCGCGACCCACGGTGCCGGTCAGCATGCCGGGCTCGGGCAGCGCGTCCAGCACGGCCAGCGAGACCGGCTCGGCCGGGTCCGGGTACGCGCGCAACGCGGCCGGGTAGAGCTCGCGCAGCACCTCCCGCAGCGCGACGGCGGCGGAGTGCCGGCCGCTGGCCAGGGCGGCGTGCGCGGCGAGGACCTGCTTGTAGCCGGCGAGGTCCCGGGGAGCCGGGAGGGTGACGGCGGAGAGGGCGCCGGCCTGCAGGGCACGGGCCAGGCCGACGGCACGCCGCTCGGCCGGGGGCGACTGCATCTCCTCCAGGGAGTCGTCGTCGGCGAAGCGCTCGGCGAAGTCGTCGACGGAGTCGTCGTCCGCGATCGCCAGTGGACGACCCGCCGCGCTGAGCAGCGAGGTGACCGTGTGGTCGTCGCTGTCGGCGGCGATGGCCGCACCGCTCGGCCCGCCCGACCGCTCCACGAGCAGCGCGACCAGCTGGGCGTAGCCAGCGGGGTCGTCGCCGATCTCGCAGACATGCAGCAGACGGCCTGCGTCGTCGACCACAGCGGACGTCAGCGTCGAACCGGCCGAGACCGGTCGGTCGGCCGGATCCGCCGAGGCCAGACCGCAGTACACGCGCACGAGCGCCACGGCGTCGTCCTCCTCCCGGGACACAAGGCTTTCACTGCCAGAGACTGATGCTCCCCGTAAAGGGTCAGTCGCGCCAGTCCACGACCGCAGAGATCTTCCCGACAATGGTGCGCCAACCCAGACTTGCGGTTTGTGCCCCGATTTTCTTCAGTCGGCGCCGCCCGAAGAAGCCGCCGACGCCGCCGTCGACCGTGGCGCGCAGCGCCTCGTCGAGATCGTCGAGGCTGGAGCCGGCGGAGAGCATGTCCAGCACCGCGGGCAGCCGCAGCGCGTACGCCAGGTCGCGGGCGACCTCGCCGGCCTCGATGAGCAGCGTCGGGTCCCAGGTGTCGTGCCCGCCGCGGAGGTTCTCGACCACCAGGTCGAGCTCGTAGACGTCCTCGTCGAGCGGCGCGATGTCGGCCGGCTCCACCCGTTCGGACAGTTCATTCCAGCTGTCCAGCTGAGACAGGTCGTTGGGCGCCCCGGACCGGACGAAACTGACCAGCGACTCGGGCGTCTTGAAGAGCAGCAGCTTCCCGCGGTGGCTGAGGAAGACCGGCACCTCCTCGTCGCCCGCCTCGTCCTCGTCCTCGGAGTCGGCCTTGGCGTCCTCGTCGTCGGTCGCGTCGCGGCGGCGGCCCTTGGCCTCCTCCTCGTCGCTCTCGGCGAACTCCTGGGCGACCTCCTCGTCGAGGATGACGACGGCCTCGTCGTCGTCCTCCTCTTCCTCCTCCGCGACCTGGCGGCGGGCCAGGAACGGGTCGTCCTGGTCGCGCTCGGCGACGTCGGTCGGGGTCAGCTCCCGAGCCGGGCGGTAGGCCCGCAGCGTGTAGCCGGTGCCGGCGGGCAGCGCGATCTCCACCGGGTCGATCCGCAGCTCGTCCCAGAGGGCGCGGGCGGCCTCGGCAGAGACGGTTGCGGTGCCGGACTCGGCCGGGGCGTCGGCGTCGTCGAGCTCGGGCTCGTCGGCGTCGGGCCGTTGGGGCGACTGGCGGGCCACGCTGACCTCCGTGTGCTTCGGGTTGCCCACCCGTCGGCGTCCGCCGCCGACGAGTGACTCTGGGCACATACCCTAGTGGGCGTCTCCGGGAGACCGGTGCCCGCACCCCGGTGGCGGTCCCGCCCGCCGACAAGTAGCGTTGCTACGCATGAAGGCCCAGGCGCTGCACGGACACCTCGACGCGCTGCTGCTCGCGGTGCTCGAGCAGGGTCCGCTGCACGGCTACGCGATCATCGAGGCGCTGCGCAGCCGCAGCGACGGCCAGCTCGACCTGCCGACGGGCACCATCTACCCGGCGCTGCGTCGGCTGGAGCGGGCCGGCCACGTGGCCAGCACCTGGAGCACCGTCAACGGGCGGGAGCGGCGGACGTACCAGCTCACCGACGAGGGCCGGCGGGCGCTGGCCGGCGAGCGGTCGGGGTGGCACGAGTTCCGCTCCACCGTCGGCCGCTTCCTCGACACCGACACCCCGCCGACCGCCCCGGCCTGACCGCCGGTTCAGCGGGTGGCGAGCAGCCAGGTGTGCGCGGCCCGGCCGAGCCAGAGGTAGCCGGCGGCGGCCACCACCGTGCCGATGATCATGGGCGGCCAGGTGAGCGCGGCGTCCCAGAGGCCGATCGACCACGCGAAGAGGGTCGAGCCGGCCAGCACGCCGAGGGCGAGGACCCCGGTGAGGGCCGTCCCCACCGCCCGGTCCACGGCACGGCCGCGCAGCGCCGACCGCCCCGCCGGCAGCAGCCCGATCGCGGCCAGCACGAACGCCGCCGCCCAGATCCAGCCCACCGACGCCGATAGCAGTTGGTAGGCGGCCGGCGGCGGGGAGCCGTCCCAGCTCGCCCCCTGCCAGGTGAGGTCGCCGGCGACGAACGCGACCGTGGCGAGCGCGACGACCCGAAGCGACAGCCCGCGCAGCGCACCCGCCGCCAGCTCCGCCTGGTAGGCCGGGGCGAGCTCCGCCGGCGCGCCGAACTCGGCCACCGCCCGGCGCTGCGCCTCCGCCGCCGGCAGCCCACTCTCCCGGTACGCGTCGACGGCGTCCAGCAGCCCGTGCCGCGCCTCGGCCAGCAGGTCGGACCTGAGGCGGCGCGGCCCCCGCAGGCGCGCGCCCAGCTCCCGCAGCCGTTCCTCCACGATCGTCGCGTCGTTCTCGCCCCGCATGGCCCCACCCTGTCACGGGGCCGCAGCGGACGTCGTCGGGGAGAACCCTGGCCCCGACCCGGATCCGGGCGGACGGGCGTCAGGGGCGCAGCGCCAGGTACCCGCGTTCGGCCGCCTCCTGGATCAGCCACTGGTCCCGGTACCAGCCGGGGGTGGCGACCAGCTCGGCGTGCCGGCCGCGCTGGGCCACCCGCCCGGCGTCCAGGACCACGATCTCGTCGAGCCCGGCGAGCCCGCTGAGCCGGTGGCTGATCAGCAGTACGGAGTGCCCGGCCGGGGTGGCGGCCAGCGCGGAGGCGAGCACCGCGTCGGCGGCGGCGGGATCGAGCCCCTCGGTCGGCTCGTCGAGCACCAGCACACCCGGGGCCGCGAGCAGCGCCCGGGCCAGCGCGACCCGCTGCCGCTGGCCGCCGGAGAGCTGACCGCCCTCCTCGCCGACCACGGTGTCCCAGCCGTCGGGCTGCTCGCGTACCCAGTCCAGCAGCCCGGCCGCCGCGGTCGCCGCCGCCAGCTCCTCCTCGTCGGCGCCGGGCCGCCCGAGCAGCAGGTTCTCCCGGACCGAGGCGTGGAAGACGTACGCCTCGGCGAGCAGCCCGCCGACGGCGCGGGGCAGCTCCTCGGCCCGGTACGCCGACAGCTCCCGCCCGTCGAGGGTGATCCGCCCGTGCGCGGGGCGCACCGCGCCGGTGAGTACGGCGGCCAGCGTGCTCTTGCCGGCGCCGCTGGGGCCGACCACCGCCACCCGTCGACCGGGCGACAGGTCGAGGCCGAACCCGTCCAGGGCGGGCGGGGCACCCTCCCGGTACCAAACGGTGACGTCCTCGAACCGCACCTCGTACGGCCCGGGGCCGACCTCGGCGCCGCCGGAGGCGGCCGGACCGGCCGGGGCCTCCAGCAGGGCGGCGACCCGGGTCAGGCCGGTCCGGAGCTGGGTCCACTGCCGGGCGGCTCCGACCAGGGCCAGCGCGATCTCCACGGCGGCGAGTGTGCCGACCGCCAGGACGCCGACCAGCACCCCGTCCACGCCGTCGGCGAGCGCGGCGAGCACCACCGCCCCGGCGGTCAGCCCGGCCACCAGCACCCCGGCCGCGTCGACCGCGAAGCCGGTGGCGGCGAGCCGCCGCTCCAACCGGGCCAGCCGTCGGGCCCGCGCCCCGGCCGCCTCCAGCGCCTGCCCGGTGGCGCCGAACGCGGCCAGGTCGGCGGCGCCGTGGGTGAGGTCGACCGCGTCGGTGGCGAGGGCGCCGCGCAGCGGCGCCAGTTCGGCGGCGGCGCGGCGGGTCAGCGCGGTGGCCAGCACGGGCAGCGCGACCCCGGCGAGCAGCAGCCCGACCGCGAGCACCCCGGCGGCGGCCGGCGACATCAGTGCCGCCCCGCCGACCGCGAGCACGCCGACCAGCGCCGCCGCCGAGGCCGGCACCAGCACCCGCAGCAGCAGGTCCTGCACCGCCTCCACGTCGGAGACGAGCCGGCTCAGCGCGTCGCCGGAGCGCTGCCGTGCCGCCGGGCTGGCGGCGAGGGTGCCGAAGACCCGGGCCCGCACGTCGGTGATCAGCCGCAGCACGGCGTCGTGCCCGGCGAGTCGTTCGGTGTAGCGGAGCACGCCCCGGCTGATCGCCAGCGCCCGGACCGCCACGATCGCCACGGTGAGGCGGTCCAGCGGGGGCCGTTCGGCGGCGCTCATCAGCAGCCAGGTCGCGGTGGCCATCAGGGCGAGGGCGGCGAACTCGGTGGCGGCGGCGAGCAGCCCCGCGCCGAGCAGCCGGTTCAGGTACGGCCGGGCCAACCGCAGCACGGCCCGCTCGGCGGAGCCGGCGCGCCCCGGCCCGGGCCGGGCGTCGGTAGCGGCGCCGGCCGCGTCGGCGCTGCCGGGTGCGTGGGTGGGCTGCCTGTTGGGCCGGGCGTCGGCGGGGGGCCGTTCGTCGGTCATCGGGTGGCCTCCCCGGCCGCCGAGGGCGTCAGTTCCGTGACCCGGCCGTCCTCGATCCGCAGGATCCGGTCGGCGTCGGCGAGCAGCGCCGGCCGGTGCGCCACCAGCAGCGCCGTCCGGCCGGCCACCAGGCGGCGGGTGGCGTCGAGGACGACGGCCTCGGCGGCGGTGTCCAGCCGGGCGGTCGGCTCGTCGAGCAGCACCACGGGCGCGTCCCGCAGGAACGCGCGGGCCAGGGCGACCCGCTGCCGTTGCCCGCTGGACAGGCCGTGCCCGCGCTCGCCGAGTACGGTGTCGAGCCCGTCGGGCAGCCCGGCGACCACGTCGTCCAGGGCGGCGTCGTGGACCGCCGCGGCGAGCGCCGCGTCCGGGGTGCCCGGGGTGCCGAGCCGGATGTTGTCGGCCAGTGAGGCGGCGAAGAGGTGGGCCCGCTGCGGCACCCAGGCCACCTGGCGGCGCCAGCCGTCGGCGTCGGCGTCGGCCAGGTCCACCCCGCCCACGGTGACCCGGCCGGCGGTCGGCGTCACGAAGCCGAGCAGCAGGCCGAGCAGCGTGCTCTTGCCGGCGCCGCTGGGCCCGATCACGGCGACGCGTTCGCCCGGCCGGATGGTCAGCGTGACGTCGCGCAGGGCGGTGGTCCGCTCGTACCGCACGGTCACCGCCTCGAACCGGATCTCGCCGCGGCCGTCGGGGACGGCCGCGCCCTCGCCGCGCGCCGGCGCGGGCGCGGCGGCCGACAGGGTGAGGGCCTCGTCCAGCGCGGTGAGCCCCTCCATGCTGGCGTGGAACCGGGCGCCGGCCGCCCGCAGCGGCAGGTACGCCTCCGGGGTGAGCAGCAGCACCAGCAGCGCGGTCTGGAGGGTCAGCCCGCCGCCGAGCAGCCGTACGCCCACCGGCACGGCGACCAGCGCCACGGAGAGGGTGGCGACCAGCTCCAGCACCAGCGCGGACAGGAACGCGATCCGCAGCGTCTTCATGGTCGCGACCCGGTGGCCGTCGGCCATCCGGCGGACCACCTCGGTCTGCGCCCGCGCCCGGCCGAACGCGCGCAGCGTGGGCAGCCCGGCGACCATGTCGAGGAAGTGCCCGCCGAGCAGGGAGAGCCGTCGCCACTGCCGCTCGGTGGCGGCCTGTGCCTGCCAGCCGAGCAGCGCGCCGAAGATCGGGATCAGCGGCAGGGTCACCGCGATGATCAGCGCCGAACTCCAGTCGGCGACGAAGATCCGGGCCAGCACGGCGACCGGCACGGTGACGCTGAGCACCAGCTGCGGCAGGTAACCGGTGAAGTAGGCGTCCAGCGCGTCCAGTCCGCGCCCGGTCAGCGTGGCGAGCTGCCCGGCGCGCTGCCCGGCGACCCAGCCGGGGCCGTGTCGCCCGACGGACGCGAGCAGGTCGGCCCGCAGCGCCGCCTTGACCGTCGCCGCGACCCGCGCCGACACCGTGCCCTGCGCCCAGACCAGCAGCGAGCGGGCGGCCACCGCGGTGGCGAAGCCGGCCAGCGCGGGCCGGTCGAGCCGTCCTTCGAACGCGGTCGCCAGCAGCGCGGCCAGCGCCGTGGCCTGCGCGACGACCAACCCCGCGGCCAGCACGCCGAGTAGCGCGAGCATGGCGAGGTCGCGCCGGGCCCCCGGGACCCGGCGCAGCAGACGCGGGTCGAAGGGACGGCGGTTCACCAGTACACCGGTGCCCTGCCGTCGGTCCGTCCCCGGAACACCCACCAGCACATCGCCTGAAAGCCTAGTAGGGCCGGCAGGAGCGGCAGCGTCAGCCAGCCGAGCAGCCGCAGCGTCGGTGTGCTCGCCGCCGCGTCGGCCACGGTCAGTGACGCCCCCGGGTCGACCGTGGAGACCAGCGCGTAGGGCCAGATGGTCGCCCCGACCAGCGCCACCGGCAGGGCCAGGGCCGCGCAGGTGGCGGCGAAGGCCAGCCCGGGCCGTCGCCGCGCGAGCGCCGCGCGGGCCGTCAGCAGCGCCGTGACCAGCAACGACAGCAGCAGTACGGCCGCCAGCGGCTGCTGTGCGGCGGCGCGTACGTCGGCGGAGAGCAGGCCCACGACGGTGGCCGCGCCGACGGTGGTCAGCGCCACCGGGACGAGCCGGGCGGCCAGCCGCCCGACCGGCGCGGCGTCGGCGGCGGGCAGCCGGAGCGTGAGAAAGGTCGCACCGTGCAGCGCGACCAGCGCGACGACGGCGAGCGCGGCGGCGGCCACGAACGGGGTGAAGAGGTGGGTCACCCCGGCGACGTGGCCGTCGGCGCGCAGCGGTACGCCCTGGAGCAGCCCGGCCAGCACGGCACCCCAGCCCAGCGCGGCGAGCGCGCTGCCGACGACCACGATCCGGTCCCACCGGGCGCGGGCGCGCTGCCCGGCCGGTCGGCTGCGCAGCTGCACGCCGGCGGTCACCAGCACGACCCCGGTCAACGCGCCCAGCACCGCCGGGTAGAAGCCGGAGAGCAGTTCCCCCTCCAGCACCGGGAAGGCACCGAACAGGATGCCGACGGCGGCCACCAGCCAGACCTCGTTGCCGAGGAAGAACGGGCCGACCGCGTTGAGCGCGGCGCGCCGGCGGGCCGGGTCGGTGTCGCGGGCGAGCAGCAGGCCGACGCCGTAGTCGTACCCGCCGAGCACCAGGTAGACGGCGAAGAAGAGGCCGAGCAGGGCGTACCAGGCGAGTTCCACGGTCGTCTCCTCAGGCGAAGGCGGGCTCGGGGTGGGGGTCGGCCGGCGGCTGGTCCGGTTGCCGGCCCAGGGCCGGGTCGTGGGCGCCCCGGGCGGCGTGCCGCGCCAGCAGCACCCAGTTCGTGACGGCGAGGGTGCCGAGCAGCAGGCTGAAGCCGATCAGAGAGGTGAGCATCAGCCAGGGGCTGACCGGCGACACGGCCTGGTCCACGGGCAGCAGCCCGTACGCGGCCCAGGGCTGGCGGCCGACCTCGCGGGCGATCCAGCCGAGGATGACCGCGACGAACGGCAGCGGCAGGGCGAACTGGAGGATCCACAGCGGGACGCGTAGCCGGATGATCCAGTCCCGCCACAGCAGCGGGAGCAGCAGCCAGAGCAGGCCGAGGGTGAAACCGATCAGGATCATGAAGCCGAGGCCGACGTCGGCGAGGGCCGGCGGTGTGTAGTCGCCGGGACCGAACCGGGCGGTCCATTCGGCGATCAGCGGCGCGGCGGCGGGGTCGTCGCCGAACTTGGTGGGCTGCACGTCGCTGATCGCGAAGAACTGGGCGAAGCCGAAGCCCTGCACGAAGAAGATCGCCACCGCCGAGGTGATCAGGCCGATCCGCAGCCCCTTGCGGTGCAGCGCGAAGTCGTCGGTGCGCCGGACCAGGTGCCACGCGCTGACCGCCGCCATCAGCATCCCGCCCACCAGCAGCGCCGCCGTGACGACGTGCCCGAACGCCATGCGGAAGGTGGGGTTGTCCAGCAGCGCGGAGAAGTCGGTGAGGTGCGCGACCCCGTCGCGTACCTCGTGGCCGACCGGGTTCTGCAACCAGGCGTTGGCCACCATGATCCAGAACGCCGAGGCGTACGCGGTGATCGCGACGCCCCAGAGCAGGGCGAGGTGGACGCCCCGGCGCAGCCGGTGCCAGCCGAAGATCCACATGCCGAGGAACGTCGACTCCAGGAAGAAGGCGACCAGCGTCTCGATGGCCAGCGGCGCGCCGAAGACGTTGCCGACGTAGCGCGACAGCCCGCTCCAGTTCAGACCGAACTGGAACTCCATCACGATGCCGGTGGCGATCCCGAGGACGTAGTTGATCACGTAGAGCTGGCCCCAGAACCGGGTCAGTCGCTCGTAGACCGGCTTGTTGGTGATCACCGAGGCGGTCTGGAGGTAGACCAGCAGGGTCACCAGCCCGAGGGTGACCACCACGAAGAGGAAGTGGATCGAGGTGGTGGTGGCGAACTGCAGGCGGGCGAGCAGCAGGGTGTCCATGGCCGGCTCTCCGTACGGTTGGCTCACTTGTCGTAGCGAGCCTACACGTAGATTGCCTACACATAACTACTATGGCCCGTCGTAGAGGATCCTACGACGACTTGTAGTAGCTGTGGGGGAGGAGCGACGGGCGGGTCGCGTCGCCACCCGGGCGGGCCTCGTCCAGCATGGCGGGACGCGCTCCACGCAGCGGTAACTGCCGATGCGCAAGGGCGGCCGAGTCCCGGGAAGGCCGCCCGCAGGCGGTGCGGGGCGGCCCGGAGTCAGCTCAGGAAGAGGGAGACCGGCAGGGCGGCCACGGTGGTCGCCACGGTGAGCGCGGCGGTTCCGAGCAGCCGGGGCGGCCGGCCGGCGACCAGCAGCCGCTGCACCCGTACGTCGAGATCCCGGTCGCCCACCCCGAGGGCGCCCGCCGGAGTGATCCGGTTGCCGGCGGCGGCGAAGCGGCGCAGCGCACCGGCGAGCGGGGCGTCGGCGTGCGCCTCCCGGGCCTTGTCGTCGGCCCGCATCTCGACCAGCAGGGCGACCCGGTCGTGCGCCTCGCGGACCCACGCGAACCACGGCAGCGCCCGGCTGAGCGCGGTGAACGGCAGCAGCACCAGGTCGTGGCGTTCCTGGGCGTGCGCCCGCTCGTGGGCGAGCACGGCCGCCAGCTCGGCGGGGTCCAGCAGGTCGAGGGTGCCCGCGCTGACCACCACCCGGGGGCGCATCCCCGGCAGGCAGTACGCCGCGGCGCTCGGGTGGTCGAGCACCAGCGCCCCGGGCACCGTCGGGTCGCGGCGGGCGACCAGGGCGAGCAGGTCCCGGTGCCGGCGCTGGGCGCGTACGGTGCCGTGGATGCTGCGGACGGTCGTGGCCAGCAGGACCGCGCCGATGCCGAGCCCCACCCCGACGGCGGCCAGGTGCGGCGCGCCCAGCCCGACGGGCAGGGTGCCGTGGGCGAGGTCCGTGGCGAGGGCGACCAGCGCGCTGCCGGTCGGGCGGTCGTAGGCGGCCAGGCCCAGCGCGATCGGCACGCCCATGGCGGAGAGCCCGAGGGCCAGCCCGACCGCCTGCCAGCAGACGATCGCCACGCGAGGGCTGCGCCACGTCCAGGTGGAGCGGGACAGCACCTGCGCGGTCAGCCAGCAGGCCAGCATCGACGCGGCGAAGTGCAGGGCGTACGCCACGGCCGCCGCCCTACCTGTCCGCTGCCTTGTCGGTCCGGGGCGGCAGGCCGTCGATCGACGGCGCCTCGACCCGGTCGGTCAGCGCGCTCCCGTCGTGCCCGGTCGCCCCGGCCTCGGCCCCGAGGGCGGCGCGCAGCACCTCGGCCTCGGTGCCGGTCACCGAGCGGGCGAAGCGCACCAGCGCGGCGTCGCGGCTGCCGCCGAGGTCGAGGGCGTCGAGCATGAGCTGGGCGATGTACTGCTCGCGGCTGGCGGCGGCCCGGTAACGCCAGGCCCGCCCCTCCCGCTCGCGCTGCACCATGCCCTTGCCGGCGAGCCGGTCGAGCACGGTCATCACCGTCGTGTACGCCAGCTCGCGCCCGTCCAGCGCATCGGCCACCTCGCGCACGGTGATCCCGTCCGACGTGCCCGGGACCGAGTCCCACAAGACGTCCATCACCGCGCGTTCAAGATCACCAAGCCGAGTCACGCCGCAATCCTACCCCCGGTAGTAGACCTGCCCCACCCGAGGCAGCACGCCTGCGCCGAGCCTTCCCACGAACCTGTCCACGGACGGTTTTCCGGGGAGCCCCGCCTGCGCAGGGATCAAGCCTGACCGCCCGGAGCGGGCGGGGCTCCCCGGAAAACCCCAGGACAGCGAACAGTCACACCCCCTTGGGGTGCCAGACCGTCTTCGTCTCCAGCAGCGTGGTCATCCGGGTGATGCCCGGGTCGGCGGACCAGTCGTGGTCGGCCGGGGCCGGCCGGAGCACCCGCTTGAGGTTCTGCGCCGCCTTGACCTCCAGCTCGACCGCCAGTTCGGCGTCGGTCACCCCGGTCAGGTCGATGGCGTTGACGTCCATGTGGGCGGCCAGCGCCGGCACGGTCTCGGCGATCCGCCCGGTGAGCAGGTTGACCACGCCGCCGGGCAGGTCGGAGGTGGCGAGCACCTCCGCCAGGGTCACCGCCGCCAGGGGCTGCGTCGGCGAGGTCGCCACCACCACGGTGTTGCCGGTGACGATCGCCGGGGCGATCACGCTGACCAGGCCGAGCAGCGCCGGTGACTCGGGGGCGACCACGGCCACCACGCCGGTCGGCTCGGGCGCCGACAGGTTGAAGTACGGCCCGGCGACCGGGTTGGCGCCGCCGTACACCTGGGGGAGCTTGTCGGACCAGCCGGCGTACCAGACCCAGCGGTCCACGGCCGCGTCGACCTCGTCGCCGGGCACGCCGAGGGCGACGAACTGCTCCCGCCGGCCCTCCAGCATCTCGGCGACCCGGTAGAGGATCTGACCCCGGTTGTACGCGGTCGCCCCGGCCCAGCCCTTCACGGCGGCGCGGGCGGCGACGACGGCGTCCCGCGCGTCCTTGCGGGAGGCCAGGGAGACATTCGCGTCCTGCACGAGATACGACCGTCCCGACTCGCTGCGCGGGAACTTCCCGCCGATGAAGAGCTTGTACGTCTTGCGTACCGCGACCCGCTCAGACATTGAGGTAGCCCTCCAGCCCGTGCCGGCCGCCCTCGCGACCGTAGCCCGACTCCTTGTAGCCGCCGAACGGCGAGGTGGGGTCGAACTTGTTGAACGTGTTGGCCCAGACCACGCCGGCGCGCAGCCGGTCGGCCATCCACAGGATCCGGGAGCCCTTGTCGGTCCAGATCCCGGCCGACAGCCCGTACGGCGTGTTGTTGGCCTTCTCGACGGCCTCCGCCGGGGTGCGGAACGTCAGCACGGACAGCACCGGGCCGAAGATCTCCTCGCGGGCGATCCGGTGTGCCTGGGTGACCCCGGTGAAGATCGTCGGGGCGAACCAGAAGCCGCGCTCCGGCAGCTCGCACGACGGCGACCAGCGCTCGGCGCCCTCGGCGGACCCGGCGTCGGACAGCTCCCGGATCCGCGCGAGCTGCGCGGCCGAGTTGATCGCCCCGATGTCGGTGTTCTTGTCCAGCGGGTCGCCGACGCGCAGCTGGGCCATCCGCCGCTTCAGCGACTCCAGCACCCGGTCGGCGACGTTCTCCTGGATCAGCAGCCGCGAGCCGGCGCAGCAGACGTGCCCCTGGTTGAAGAAGATGCCGTTGACGATGCCCTCGACCGCCTGGTCGACGGGGGCGTCGTCGAAGACGATGTTGGCCGCCTTGCCGCCCAGCTCCAGGGTGAGCTTCTTGCGGGTGCCGGCCACGGCGCGGGCGATGGCCCGGCCCACCTCGGTCGAGCCGGTGAAGGCGACCTTGTCCACGCCCGGGTGCTCGACCAGCGCGCGGCCGGTGTCGCCGGCGCCCGTGACGATGTTGACCACGCCGGCGGGCAGGTCGGCCTGCTGGCAGATCTCGGCGAAGAGCAGCGCGGTCAGCGGGGTCGTCTCGGCCGGCTTCAGCACCACCGTGTTGCCGGCGGCCAGCGCCGGGGCGATCTTCCACGCCAGCATCAGCAGGGGGAAGTTCCACGGGATGACCTGCGCGGCCACGCCCAGCGGGCGCGGGTTCGCGCCGAAGCCGGCGTGTTCGAGCTTGTCGGCCCAGCCGGCGTAGTAGAAGAAGTGCGCGGCGACCAGCGGCAGGTCGACGTCGCGGGACTCCTTGATCGGCTTGCCGTTGTCCAGCGACTCCAGCACGGCCAGCTCGCGCGAGCGCTCCTGGATGATCCGGGCGATCCGGAACAGGTACTTGGCCCGGTCCCGGCCCGGCATCGGGCCCCAGACCTTCTCGTACGCGGCCCGGGCGGCGCGGACGGCGCGTTCCACGTCCTGCGCGCCGGCCTCGGCGACCTCGGCGAGCACCTCCTCCGAGGCCGGGTTGACCGTCTTGAACGTGCCGCCGTCGGCCGGGTCGACGAAGTCACCGTCGACGAAGAGCCCGTAGGAGGCCTTGAGGTCCACCACCGAGCGGGACTCGGGGGCGGGTGCGTATTCGAACATCGGCTCTCAGTCCAGGGTGAAGTAGTCGGGACCGGAGTAGGTGCCGGTCGTCAGCTTGGTGCGCTGCATGAGCAGGTCGTTGAGCAGGCTGGAGGCGCCGAAGCGGAACCAGTCCGGGTCCAGCCAGTCCGCGCCGACGGTCTCGTTGACCATCACCAGGTACTTGATGGCGTCCTTGGTGGTCTTGATGCCGCCGGCCGGCTTCACGCCGACCTGCCGCCCGGTGGCCGCCCGGAAGTCGCGTACGGCCTCCAGCATCACCAGGGTCACCGGGAGGGTGGCCGCGACCGGGACCTTGCCGGTGGAGGTCTTGATGAAGTCGCCGCCGGCCAGCATCGCCAGCCAGGAGGCGCGCCGCACGTTGTCGTACGTGGCCAGCTCGCCGGTCTCCAGGATCACCTTCAGGTGGGCGTCCCCGCAGGCCTCCTTGGTGGCCACGATCTCGTCGTGGACCTCGGAGTAGCGCCCGGCCAGGAACGCGCCCCGGTTGATCACCATGTCGATCTCGTCGGCGCCCGCCGCCACGGCCGCCCGGGTGTCGGCGAGCTTGACCTCCAGCGGTGCCTGGCCCGACGGGAAGGCGGTCGCCACGCTGGCCAGGTGCACACCGCTTCCGCGCAGCACCTCGGCCACGTGCGGGACCATCGAGGGATAGACGCAGACCGCGCCGACGTGCGGGCAGGACGGATCGGCCGGGTCGGGGCGCAGTGCCTTGGCCGCGAGGGCCCGCACCTTGCCGGGGGTGTCGGCCCCTTCGAGGGTGGTCAGGTCGACCATCCGGATCGCCAGGTCGATGGCCTGGGCCTTGGCGGTGGTCTTGATGGAGCGGGTGCCGAGCTGTGCCGCCCGCTGCTCCGCGCCGACCTGATCCACGCCGGGCAGGCCGTGCAGGAAGGTCCGCAGAGCGGTCTCGGATCGTCCCAACTCGGAGAGCTCCGACCGGGCCGACGTCGCTGTCGCCGTCATGGCCAGAAGTCTACGCACCCGATCCGGCAGTGATCTTGGTCACGGTGCCGTCGGGGGCGCGGGTGGTGAGCGAGGTCGCTGGTCCGGCCGCACCCGCAGTGCGGGAGCGGGGCGACCGGTAGGTTGAGCGATCGTGGACGTACACGTCATTGACCATCCGCTCGCCCAGTCGCGGCTGACCGCCATGCGGGACGCGCGCACCGACTCCTCCTCGTTCCGGGCGGCGCTGCACGAACTCACCACCATGCTGGTGTACGAGGCCGCGCGGTCGTTCCCCGTCGAGAAGTACCCGGTGCAGACCCCCGTCACCGGCACCGAGGGCACCCGGCTGGCCAATCCGCCGCTGCTCGTACCGGTGCTGCGGGCCGGCCTGGGCATGGCCGACGCCGCGCTCGGCCTGCTGCCGGAGTCCTCGATGGGCTTCGTCGGCCTGGCCCGCGACGAGGAGACGTACGAGCCGCGCGCCTACATGGAGTCGCTGCCGCGCGACCTCAGCGGCCTGCCGGTGCTGGTGCTCGACCCGATGCTCGCCACCGGCGGCTCGCTGGAGCACTGCTGCCGGCTGCTGGCCGACCGCGGCTGCACCGACATCACGGTGCTCTGCGTGCTCGCCGCACCCGTCGGCATCGAGCGGCTGGAGCGCTCCGGCCTGCCGCTGCGCCTGGTCACCGCCTCCATCGACGAGGGGCTCAACGACCGCATGTTCATCGTGCCGGGGCTCGGCGACGCCGGCGACCGCCAGTTCGGTGGCATGCCCCGCTTCTGAGGTCCGCCGCGCGGCTGCGCGTGAATCCGTGCGCGAGTCCGTGCGCGGGATGCGCGCAGCCGCTACCGTCTCCGGCCATGACTGGTGTTGCGCTCGCCGAAGAGCTGCTTCTCCTCGCGTACGACGACGAGACCGGCAAGGCGACCATGCCGCGGATCAGCCTCGACCTGGGGATGGCCGCCGCGGTGCTGATCGAACTGGCCCTGGCCGGGCGGATCGCGTACTCCGACGGGTCCCTGACGGTGGTCGACCCGACGCCCATCGGTGAGCCGCTCGTCGACGGGGTCCTCGCCCGCATGGCGGCCGACACGCCGCACAGCCCCTCGTCCTGGGTGCAGCGGCTGCGGCATGGCCTGCGCGACAGGATCCTCGGCGACCTGTGCGCCCAGGGCGTGGTGCGTGACGTCGACGAGACCGAGCTGGGCTTCATCCACGTGCACCGCTACCCGACGGTGGACCCCGCCGTCGAGGCGGACACCCGACGCCGGCTCGCCGAGGCGCTGGCCAGCGGCGAACTGCCCGACGAGCGGACCGCCGCGCTGGCCACCCTGGTCGCGGTGCTGCGGATGGAACCGGCGCTCGGCCTGACCGGTGACGCCGCCCGGGAGGCCCGGCAGCGGCTGGAGGAGATCGCGGGTGGCTCCGGTTTCTCCGGCACCGTCAGCCTCGACGACTCCGTGGTCCGCCCCTCGGTCGGCCTCGTCGTGGCCGCCCTGGGCCGCGCCGTCGACGCCGCCCTGGGCCCCCGCCGCTGACCGAACCCGCCCTGAACCACCCACCCATTCACCCACCCCCACCCCCACCGCCCACCACCCCCGACCGGCGGCCCCCTGCGGCCCCGTCGCCGGCCCTTGTCGATCAAGAAGTTTGCGTCCTGGAGAGGCGCGTTCCCTGACGCGAACTTCTTGATCACCGGGCCTAACCCCGGGGCGCCGGGCTGCGCGGTCTTGTGGGATGGGGTGGGTGGGGGCGGGGTTCAGAGGTTCAGGGTCTTGGCCATTTCCGCGCGGAGGGTGGTTACCGCGTCGGTGGCGCGGGCGCGGGCTCCGGCGACGTCGCCGTCCGCCACCGGCTCCACCACCTCCAGGTACGCCTTGAGCTTCGGCTCGGTGCCCGAGGGGCGGATCACCACCCGGGCGGTGCCGGTACGCAGGATCACCACGTCCGCCTCGGGGAGCAGGTCCTGTGCCTCGGTGACCGGCTGGCCGAGCAGCGTGGTGGGGGTGGCGGCCCGGATCCGGGCCATCGCGTCGGCGATCAGCCGCAGGTCGTCCACCCGCACCGAGAGCTGGTCGGTGTGGTGCACGCCGAACTCGGCGGCCAGCTCGTCCAGCCGGTCGGTCAGGGTGCGGCCCCGCGCCTTCAGCCCGGCGGCCAGCTCGGCCACGGTCAGCGCGGCGGTGATGCCGTCCTTGTCGCGTACGTGCTCCGGTGCGACGCAGTAGCCGAGCGCCTCCTCGTAGCCGAAGACCAGCGGCTCGGCCCCGCCGCCGGCCCGGACGATCCACTTGAACCCGGTCAGCGTCTCGTCGTACGGCAGGCCCCGGGCGGCGCACATGGCCCGCAGCAGTGACGACGACACGATCGTGGTGGCGTAGAGCCCGGTCACGCCGCGCCGCATGAGGTGGTCGGCCAGCAGCACGCCCACCTCGTCGCCGCGCAGCATCCGCCAGCCGGGCGGGGCCGCGTCCGGCTGGGCGGGGCCGGCGACCTCGCCGCCCGCGCTCGCCGCCCGGGCGGTGTCCCGGACGGCCACGGCGCAGCGGTCCGCGTCGGGATCGTTGGCGATGGCGATGTCCGCGCCGGTCGCCTCGGCCAGCGCGACCAGCCGGTCCACCGCCCCCGGCTCCTCCGGGTTGGGGAAGGCGACGGTCGGGAAGGCGGGGTCGGGCTCGGCCTGCTCGGGCACCACACCGGGCACGGGGAAGCCCGCGCTGGCGAACACCGCGGTGAGCACCGCCGCGCCCACCCCGTGCAGCGGCGTGTACGCCACCGCCAGGTCGCGCGAGCCGTCCGGGTCGATGACGGCGGTGGCCCGCTCCACGTAGGAGGCCACCAGGTCGTCGCCGAGCACCTGCCCGGCCGGGCCGAGCGGCACCTCGGCCAGCGGCCCGACCGACCGGATCGCGGCCTCGATGCCGGCGTCGGCCGGCGGCACGATCTGGGCGCCGGCGCCGAGCGCCCCGCCCAGCTCCGCGCCGAGGTAGACCTTGTAGCCGTTGTCCTGCGGCGGGTTGTGGCTGGCCGTGACCATCACCCCGGCGACCGCCCCGAGGTGGCGCACCGCGTACGCGAGCACGGGGGTGGGCAGGGGACGGGGCAGCAGCAGCGCCGGGCGTCCCGCGCCGGTGGCGACCTGGGCGGTGCGCTCGGCGAACTCGCGGGAACCGTGCCGGGCGTCGTACCCGATCACCAGCGGACCGGTGCCGCCCTGGGCGGCGAGCCAGCCGACCAGCCCGGCGGCGGCCTGGGTGACCACCGCGAGGTTCATCCCGTTGGGGCCGGCGCGCAGCGGCCCGCGCAGCCCGGCGGTGCCGAAGGTCAGCGGGCCGGCGAACCGGTCGGCCAGCTCCGGGGCGCTCGCCGGCAGGCGGTCGAGCACCGCCCGCAGCTCCTCCCGGCTGGCCGGGTCGGGATCGTCGTCGAGCCAGCGCCGCGCTCGCTCGCGAATGTCGTCGATGTCAGTGGTTTCCGCCGGCATGTCTCTTGATAGCACGCCGGCGGATCACCACCGCGCTTCCCCCGGGGCTCAGCCGGCCTCGGTGAGCTGGAACGACTTCACCATCTCGTCGAAGATCGGCCTGCTGTCGGCGAACTTCGCGTCGGTCGAGGTCAGGTAGAACGAGTAGACCTTGCCCTCGTGGACCACGCCGCGCCACACGCCGTGCCGCTTGGCCTCGCCCTCACCGCAGGTGTACTCGAACTCGGCCGCCGCCTTGCCGACCCACTGCACCTCGTTCATGGCGACCTGGGCGTACGGCTTGGCGCAGGACTTGGAACGGTTCTTCAGCGTGTCCTCGGCGACCTCCGCCCAGCGCATGGAGGTGGTGCGGAAGTCCTCCACCAGGATCCGGACCTTGCGGCCCTCGTCCTCCGGGTCGATGTAGTCCACCCACACGCCGGCGCTCTTGACCTCCCAGCCCTGCGGCACCAGGACCCGTACGCCCTTGCCGGTGTGCTCCTTCATCTCGGGCACGCCGGCGGCCGGGGCCTGCGAGGTCGGGGCGGCCTGCGGGACGGTGGGTGCCGGGTCGTCGCCGCCGGTGAAGAGGACGACCGCCCCGATCAGCAGCAGCGCGGCCAGGCCGCCGGCGGCGGCGAGCTGCACCTTGCGCGGCCAGCCCTTGACCATGCCGACGAGCTGGTTGCCGACGGTGCCGACCCGACCGGCGAAGCCGCCGCCGGAGCCGCCCGCGGCCGGCGCGGTGGCCGGGGTCGTCCACGCCTGGCCGGTGCCGGGCACCGACCACTGGCCGCCGCCGTACGTCCCGCCGAGCTGCTGGGTCGCCTCGGGCGGCGGTGCGCCGAAGACGGGGGTGCCGGCGGTCACCCGCTGGGTGGCCTCCGGCGGTGGCCCGAAGGTGGGCGTGCCCGCCTTCACCCGCGGGGTCGCCTCCGTCGGGCCGCTGAAGCCGACCAGGCCGGCGGCGTTGGTGCGCAGCTGCTGGGTGGCGTCCGAACCGCCGGACCCCATCCGCTGGGTCGCCTCGGCGCCGCCGTAGGTGCGGCCGGCCGGGGTGGACCCGCCCGGCGCCGGCATCGCGCCGGTGGGGGTGTGCAGCGGCCCGGCCAGGGCGTCGGCGCTGGTGTCGTCCATCGCGGCGGGGCTCGCGGCGAGGGCGGCCTGCGCGGGGCGCTCGCCCCGGCGCAGCGCCGCCAGCCGGTCGGTGAGCGACTCGCCGGGGTCGAGCATCGCCCGGCCGCCGATCTGCCCGCTCGGCTTCGGCTGCTCCGGCTGGGCGGCCGGCGGGGTCGGCACGGGTCGCTGCACCGGCACCACGGAGTAGGGATCGGTCACCGAGTTCACCGCGGCGGCGTTGCTGGTCAGCGGGCCGGCGAGCAGTTCGCGCAGCATGGCCCGGGCGGTGTGCACGTCGAGACGGCGGGCCGGGTCCTTCTCGAGCAGCCCCATCAGCACCCGGGCCAGCGGCCCGCTGCGCTGCGGCGGGGCGGGCGGGTCCTCGACCACGGCGTGCATGGTCTCGATCGGGTCGCCCTTGTCGAACGGGGGCCGCCCCTCCACCGCCGTGTAGAGCGTGACGCCCAGCGAGAAGAGGTCGCTCGGCGGGCCGAACTCCTGGCCCATCGCGCGCTCGGGGGAGATGAAGTGCGGCGAGCCGAGCACCATCCCGGGGGTGGTGAGCTGCACGTCGGTGGGCATCCGGGCCACGCCGAAGTCGGTCAGCACGCAGCGCCCGTCGGCGCAGATCAGCACGTTGGCCGGCTTGACGTCGCGGTGCAGCACGCCGATCGCGTGCGCCACCTCCAGCGCGCCGAGCAGCGCGATGCCGATCTTGGCGACCACCCGCTGCGCGACCGGCCCGTCCTCGATCACCATGTCGGCGAGGCTGCGGGCGTCGAGCAGCTCCATCACGATCCACGGCCGGCCGCCCTCGGTGACCACGTCGTAGACCTGGACGACGGCCGGGTGCTGGATCGCCGCCGCCGCGCGGGCCTCGCGCAGGGTGCGCTCGTACATGGCGTCGCGGTCGCTGGGGGCCAGCCCCGGGGGCAGGACGACCTCCTTGACGGCCACGTCCCGCCGCAGGAGTGTGTCCGTGGCACGCCAGACCGTACCCATGCCGCCGTTGCCCACCGCCGAGCGCAGCGAGTAGCGCTCGCCGATGGTCGTGCCGGGCGTCGCGCGTCCGTTGGGGGAACTGACTGGTCCGCCGCTCCACGTCGGGATCTGAGTCACAGAAAAGCCACCGGGGGAATTCGAGGGGGGCTGGGACACAACCCCCCTATCTTGCTGGTTCCGACGCCCGATGCGAAACCCGACGCGGCGGACGTTTGTCGAACTGGACGGTACGTGTCCGAGCGTTCACCTCTCGTCGATGCCCGTCGACGCGTCGACCGGTGTGCGGTATCCCTCACCCGCCGACGCCGTCGCGCGTCCTACCATCCGCTAATGAGCGAACCGCGGTCAAGCGAGTCCGGTTTTCCGATCAAGGGCGTCTACACGGCGGCGGACCTTCCGGAGGAACTGGACTCCCGGCTCGGCGGACCGGGCGAGTTCCCGTACACGCGCGGGGTCTACCCCACCATGTACACCTCCCGCCCGTGGACCATGCGCCAGTACGCCGGCTTCGGTACCGCCACCGAGTCCAACGCGCGGTACCACCAGTTGTTGCGGGCCGGCACGATGGGTCTCTCCGTGGCCTTCGACCTGCCGACGCAGATGGGCTACGACTCCGACGACCCGATCGCGCACGGCGAGGTGGGCAAGGTCGGGGTGGCCATCGACTCGATCGACGACATGCGGCTGCTCTTCGACGGCATCCCGCTCGACAAGGTCTCGACGTCGATGACCATCAACGCGCCGGGGTCGGTGCTGCTCCTGCTCTACCAGCTCGTGGCGGAGGAGAACGGGGTCGCCGGCTCGGCCCTCAACGGCACGATCCAGAACGACATCCTCAAGGAGTACATCGCCCGGGGGACGTACATCTTCCCGCCGAAGCCCTCGCTGCGGCTGGTGGCCGACACCTTCGGCTACTGCCGCAAGGAGGTGCCGAAGTGGAACACGATCTCCATCTCCGGCTACCACATGGCCGAGGCCGGCGCGTCGCCCGCGCAGGAGATCGCGTTCACCCTGGCCAACGGCGTCGAGTACGTCCGGGCCGCGCTGGCGGCCGGCCTCGCCGTGGACGACTTCGCGCCCCGGCTGTCGTTCTTCTTCGTCGCCCGCACCACCCTGCTGGAGGAGGTGGCCAAGTTCCGGGCCGCCCGCCGGATCTGGGCCCGGCTGATGCGCGACGACTTCGGCGCCAAGAACCCGAAGTCGATGATGCTGCGCTTCCACACCCAGACCGCGGGCGTGCAGCTCACCGCCCAGCAGCCCGAGGTCAACCTGGTGCGGGTGGCGGTGCAGGGCCTCGGCGCGGTCCTCGGCGGCACCCAGTCGCTGCACACCAACAGCTTCGACGAGGCGATCGCGCTGCCCACCGAGAAGGCGGCCCGGCTGGCGCTGCGCACCCAGCAGGTGCTGGCGTACGAGACGGACCTGACCGCCACGGTGGACCCGTTCGCCGGCTCGTACGTGGTGGAGGCGATGACCGCCGAGATCGAGGCGGCGGCGACCGAGCTGATGGAGCGGGTGGCCGACCACGGCTCGGCGGTCGACGCCATCGAGGCGGGCTTCCAGAAGCGGGAGATCGAGCAGTCCGCGTACCGGATCGCGCAGGAGATCGACTCCGGCGAGCGGGTGGTGGTGGGCCTCAACCGGTTCACCGTCGACGAGGAGGAGCCGTACGAGCCGCTGCGGGTCGACCCGACGATCGAGGCG
Source organism: Micromonospora sp. ZG13 (assembly GCF_059359355.1). Lineage (NCBI taxonomy): Bacteria > Bacillati > Actinomycetota > Actinomycetes > Micromonosporales > Micromonosporaceae > Micromonospora > Micromonospora sp. ZG13. The sequence goes on along the minus strand of NZ_JCADBQ010000003.1, from coordinate 435,685 downwards.
GCGCAGGCCGAGCGGCTGGCCCGGCTGCGCGCCGAGCGCGACGCCGGGGCGGTCGAGCGGGGGCTGGCGGAGCTGCGGGCCGCCGCCGAGGGCACGGAGAACGTGCTCTACCCGATGAAGGAGGCGCTGCGGGCCCGCGCCACCGTGGGCGAGGTCTGCGGCACCCTGCGCCAGGTGTGGGGCCTGTACCGCCCGAGCGACCGGTTCTGATCACGTCGACCGACGGCCGTCCGACCTCCCGGCGTGCCGGGGGCGGGCGGCCGTCGGCGTCGGTGCGGCACCGCTTCACCTCTGCGCCGTAACCGGCCGGTGCACGTGCGGGTAACGACCCGCCCATGGCGCGTTCCTGCTGGTCGCGGGCCTGCGGGAAGGAGCGCTACAGTCGGAGGAGACCCTGGCCGCCCATCGGCGGCGCGGGCGCGTGGAGTGGCCCCGGCGACGCCGCCGGAGGGCTGCGCGCGCGGTGCGGGGCGACGTGGCCCACCGGCCACGGCGTGTGCCGGACGGGTTCGGGGGTAACCCGACCGGGTGGACGTGGACGCACACGGTGTGCGGTTGGTCGGCGACGGGGTGTGTGACCGTCTCGGGTGCCCTCGCTCGGGCGATGGTCGGGTAATTGTCGGAGTGTCCGTCGGCGTGACCGACTAATGCGACAATTCGGAAAAGCGGCCTCTGCGATCGGCATCGATTTCGCGACGGCCGGGCCGATTACGCGTTGTAGGAGGTGGGTGGCAGATGACGGCGTTCGACCGCGATCTACCTGCTGTCCCGCAGATCTACGAGCGCTCCGAGCAGGGCATACGTGACGCTGCGCGGTCCGACGGCTACCGGAACGACGTTGCGCAGCGTCACCGTCGGAGGTCTAGGCTGTCTGCTGTTCCTGATGATCCATCCATCTCTAGCGAACGAGAATTCGACGTGACGAGTGCGTTGACGCTGCCCACCGGCAACCAGCTGGCGTCGTCCTGGCCGGAGGCGCCGTCCGGGTCCCAGCCCCTGCCGTTCGAGCTGGACCACCTGCTCGCCCTCCGGGTGCCCGGGCTGATCGCCACCCGTCGCCACCTCCACTCGCACCCGGAGCTCTCCGGCGAGGAGTTCGAGACGGCCGCCCTGATCGCCCGGGAGCTGACCCTGGCCGGGCTGCGGCCGCGGCTGCTGCCGAAGGGCAACGGGGTCATCTGCGACATCGACGGGCGCCCCGACGGCCCGGTCGTCGCGCTGCGCGCCGACATCGACGCCCTGCCGCTGACCGACTCGAAGGACGTGCCGTACCGCTCCACCGTGGACGGCGTCTGCCACGCCTGCGGTCACGACGTGCACACCACCGTCATGCTCGGCGTCGGCATGCTGCTCGCCCAGCTCGCCGACCTGGGCGAGCTGCCCGGCCGGGTCCGGCTGATCTTCCAGCCCGCCGAGGAGATCCTGCCCTGCGGCTCGCTGGAGGTCATCGAGGCCGGCGGCCTGGACGACGTGGTGCAGATCTTCGCGCTGCACTGCGACCCCAACCTGCCGGTCGGGCAGATCGGCCTGCGGGTCGGCCCGATCACCGCCGCCGCCGACAACGTCACCGTCCGGCTCACCGGCCCCGGCGGGCACACCGCCCGCCCGCACCTGACCGTCGACCTGGTCGACGCCCTGGGTCGCCTGATCACCGAGGTACCGGCGTTGGTCAGCCGCCGGGTGCCGGCCAACAGCGGGCTGCTGCTGGTCTTCGGCCACGCCTCGGCCGGCACCCGTTACAACGTCATCCCCTCCGAGGCGTCCGCGTCCGGCACCCTGCGGGTGATGGACCGCGACACCTGGGAGCTGGCCCCCAAGATCGTGGGTCAGGTCGTCCGCGACGTCGTGGCCCCGACCGGGGCCACCGTCGACCTCGAATACCTGCGGGGCCGCCCGCCGGTGTGCAACGACTCCCGCGCGATCCAGGTCCTCACGGGCGCCACCACCGCCACGCTCGGGCCGGAGGGCGTGGCCGAGACCCCGCAGAGCATGGGCGGCGAGGACTTCTCCTGGTACCTGGAGTACGTCCCCGGCGCGCTCGCCCGGCTGGGCGTCGGCCGCTCCGGCCCGAACGTGGACCTGCACCGGGCCTCGTTCGACGTGGACGAACGGGCCATCCCGGTCGGCGTACGGCTCATGGTCCAGACCGCGCTGCGGGCACTGGCGGCGGCCCGGTAGGCAGCGGCGCCGCCGGTCCGCCCGGCAACGCCGGCGGCGGGCTCGTACGCCGCCGCCGGCGCAGCACCACCAGTAGCACCGTCAGCGGCACGCCGATCGCCAGCAGCCACGGCAGCACCGCGCCGAGCACCGTCAGCAGGACGGTCATCGAGGTCAGGAAGACCTTCCAGCCACCCTTGAGCCCCACCATGAAGCCGACCTCGGCCTCCTCGTCGGCGGTGCTCGCATCGGGGCCGACCAGCGACACGGTGATCGTCGACAGACTGGTCAGGTCCGCCAGCCGCTCCTTCTTCGCCTCCAGCGACGCCAGGTCCGCCTCCCGCCGGGACAGCTCGTTCTCCAGCGACACCAGGTCGCTGATCGAGGTCGCCTTGGCCAGCAGCCTGCGGGCGCTCTCCACCCGGGCGCGCTGGGTGGTGATCCGCGCGTCCAGGTCGACCATCTGCTCGGTGACGTCCTCGGTGCGGATCTCCCGCCGCTGCTGCCGGCCCAGCTTCGCCAGCTCCTCGACGACGCCGTGGAACTTCGCCGCCGGCACCCGCAGCTCCAACTCGGCCCGCGCGTCCGCGTCGGCGCTGCGCCGCTGGTCGCCGCCGACGAAACCGCCGGCCGCCGTGACCGTGGCGATCGCGCTGCGTGCCGCGTCGTCCACATTCTCCACCTGCACGCGCATCGTGCCGGTGTAGATGATGGACCGCTGGTCGACCCGCAGGTCGGGCGCACCGGCGCCGGCGCCCGGCTCGGCCTTGCCGGCGCCCGGCTCGGCCGCGCCGCCCGCCTGGTCCGCCGCGTCGCCCCCCCGGTCGCGCTCCGCCGGGGCCGCCGCCGGCCCGCTGTCGGCGTTGTCACCCGCGTCGCTGCCACAGCCCGCCAACGCGAGCAGCGCGACCAAGGCGGCAGCCGTCAGCCGTACGCCCCGACGTCGCCGTCCCCCTACGTCCATCCCGCCTCCATCGTCCTCGCCCCCGTGTGGGGCGATACCTCAGACGTGACGCGTCACCACGTCGGTTCCGGCAGACTGCGCTCAGGACGTCACGATTCGATAATCTTGGAGTCACGATGCAGCTCACCAAGTACGCCCACTCCTGCCTGCGGGTGGAGCACGACGGGGGAGTGCTGGTCATCGACCCGGGTGTGTTCAGCGAGGCGGCGGCGCTCGACGGGGCGGACGCGGTGCTGATCACCCACGAGCACCCCGACCACGTCGACGTCGAGGCGGTCAGCCGGCAGCTCGACCGGCGTCGGTTCGTCATCCACGGCCCGGCGTCGCTGGCCGGCACCCTGGGCGACGCCGCCGAGGTGCTCGACGCGGTCCGACCGGGACAGTCGTTCACGGCCGCTGGCGTGCCGGTACGCGCCTACGGCGGCCGGCACGCCGTGATCCACCCCGACATCCCGGTCGTGGACAACCTGGCGTACCTGCTGGACGACGTGGTCTACCACCCCGGGGACAGCCTGGTGGTCCCCGAGGACACCCAGGTCGACACGCTCTTCCTGCCGATCCACGCCCCGTGGACGAAGTTCTCCGAGTCGCTGGACTTCCTCCGGGCGGTCGCCCCGCGCCGGGCGTACGCGCTGCACGACGGGCTGCTCAACGACAACGGGCTCAACGTGCTCAACGGCAACTTCACCCGGCTGTCCGAGGTGGACTACCGCCGGCTCGAACCGGGCACCCGGATCGACGCCTGACGGCGATGCCCGGCCCGTCCCGAGAGCTGGTGCACCGGCTCTACACCACCGCGCCGGACCGGTTCGTCGCGATCCGCGACGAGGCGGTCGCCGAGGCCCGCCGCGCCGGCGACCCGAAGGGCGCGCGGGAGATCGCCCGGCTGCGCCGGCCCACCGTGGCCGCCTGGCTGGTCAACCTGCTCGCCATCCGCCGCCCCGAGCTGGTCGCCGACCTGGCCGAGCTGGCCGAGGCGCTACGCACCGCCCAACGCGACCTGCGCGGGCCCCGGCTGCGGGAACTCTCCACCCAGCGGCGGGCGGTGGTCGGCGCGCTCGTCGCCGAGGTACGCAAGCTCGCGGCCGGGGCGGAGGGGGCCCCGTCGGCCGGGAAGCTGCCGCTGGCCGAGGTGGAGGCCACCCTCAACGCGGCGCTCGCCGACACCGACGTCGCCGAGCAGGTCCGCTCCGGCCGGCTGCTGAAGGCCGCCACCTACGCCGGCTTCGGGGAGGTGCCCCGGCCGCAGTTGCGGCTGGTGACCGGCGGGGAGGAGCCGGAACCGGCACCCCGGCCCGAGCCGGGCGGGAAGCAGCGGCGCGACGCCGACCGGTCCGCGCTCCGCGCCGATCAGGCGGATCGGGCCGCCCGGGCGGAGCGGGCACGCCGTCGGCGGGCGTTGGAGAAGGAGCTGGCGAGGGCGCGTACCGATCAGGAACGGGCCGAGGCGGAGCTGGCGGGCGCGACGGCGGCCGAGCGCGACGGCGTCGCCGCCCTGGACGCCATCGAGGCGGAACTGGCCGAGCTGGAGCGCCGCCGGGCCGTCGCCGAGCAGGACCTGAGCCGGGCGAGGCTGGCGCGGCGCGGGGCGGAGCGGACCGTGACCGCCGCCCGCCGCCGCGCCGGCGAGGTGGAGGCGGCGGTGGAGGCGCTCGACGCCGAGGAGGGGGATGCCGAGTCGGACGCCGGCGCGGCAGACTGACCCTTGTGGACGGACGGGGCGACCGGGGAGTGTGCGGATGACGCCGGAACAGGTGGCGGCGGCCAGCAAGCCGGTCGTGCTGGAACTCGGTGACCTCTTCACCCGCTGCCCGACCACCCTGCGCCGGGCGCGGTTGCTCGGCATCTCCGGCTGGGCGTTCTACGTCACCGGGCGGGCCGGCGCCCTCGGGGACGTCCGCGCGGAGACGGTCGCCGCCGCCCTCGGCTTCCTGGCGCCCGACGCGGTCGCCGACGGCTGGGACGCGGCCCGGCGGGTCGTCCCGCCGGTCGAGGTGGCCGCCGCCACCCTGGCCGAGTGCTGCCGGTGGGGCGAGGAGCGGCTCGACCAGCTTTCCGGGGTGAGCCGGCTCGCCGCCCTGCTCGGCCGCGCCGTCGACGCCGCGGACGCCAGCGGCATGCCGCTCTTCGCCGCCTGGCGGGCCATGCCGGTGCCGGTCCGCACGGCCGGCGCCCGGGCGGCCGCCGGCCTGCGTCTGCTCCGGGAGCACTTCGCCGGCGCGCACCTGATCGCGGTCCGGGCCAGCGGGATGACGCCGCTGGAGGCCGTGCTCGCCGGCCCGGAGGGCGAGGCTGGCGCGGTCGCCTGCGGCTGGCCGCCGCCGTACCCTCCGGTCGGGCCGCTGGTCCGGCGGCGGCTCTGGGCCCAGGCGGTGACCGACCGGCTGGCCGCGCCGGCCTTCGCGGCGCTCGGCCCGGCGGACGGCGCCGAGCTGGTGGAGCTGCTCACCGTGACCCGGGCCCACCTGGCCGACGCGGGCTGAGCCGCCGCGGCCGGAAATTCGGCGGCGCTTCGGCGGCCCGGCTGTCAGGATCGCCTCCGTGACTCTCCCCGCCGGTTGGCAGGCCCGCCGACCCACCCTCGACGACGTACCGGCGATCCTGGCGGTGGTGCACGCCGCCGACACCTTCACCCTCGGCTACCCGGACTTCACCGCCGAGGACGTGCGTGACGCGCTGACCGCGCCGAACGTCGACCCGGAACGGGACTCCTGGGTGGTGGCCGAGCCGGACGGCACGCTGGTGGCGTGGGCGATGCTGGACAACCCGGGCGGGGTGGGTCGGGAGTTCGTCGACGTCTTCGTCGACCCGGAGCGGGGCGCCGCGGTGCGGGCGTCGCTGTTGGCCCGGCAGCTGGACCGGGTGGCCGGGCGGGCCGCCGAGCGCGGTCTGCCGGCCCTGACGGTACGCAGCCCCGCGTACCCGCCCGAGCGGCGGTGGGCCGAGGAACTGGTCGACGCGGGATTCGGCTTCGTCAAGCGTTACCAGGTCATGAGCCGGTCGCTGGCGGGGCTGCCCGCCGAGCCGCCGGCACCCTCGGCGGGGGTGACGGTCCGTCCGCTGCGCCCCGGCGACGAGTCGGATCTGCGTGACTTCCACCGGATCTACGACACCTCCTTCTGCGACATCCCCGACTACGAGCCGCTCGGCTTCGACCTGTGGCGGACCCGGATCGGGGCCGACCCGGCCTGGGACGAGTGGTTCGTCGCCGAGGTCGACGGGGAGCCGGCGGGCATCCTCCAGTCGTCCGACCAGGGGCTCGACCGGAACGAGGGTTGGGTCAAGAACCTCGCCGTGCTGCCCGGGCAGCGGCGCCGGGGCGTGGGCGCGGCCCTGCTGCACCACGCGTTCGCCCGGTACGCGGCGAAGGGCCGGGCCTCCGCCGGCCTCGGGGTGGACCTGACGAACCCGACCGCCCCGCTCTCGCTCTACCGGTCGGTGGGGCTTGGCGAGGTGCGCTGGGTCGACATGTACGAGCTGGTGGTCCCAGCCGCCGGTGTGTGATTGACGACGCCGGCCGGGGCCGGCTGGAGGCTCCGCCCGGCACCGGAGCAGACTGGGGGCCGTGGGATACGCGCTGGGCCGACGAGAGGCGTCAGGCCGACGCGGTGCCGGTGGGGCGGGACCGCAGCTCGGTGACGTAGTCGTCCGGCGCGCCCGCCTTCTCGGCGGCGTTCGCGATCTCCGAGAGGTACCACGCCGTGGGCAGCCCGCCCTCGTACCCGTCGAAGACGTAGATCCACGCGGTCACGTCGCCGTCGAGGGTGGAGACGCGTACGTGCAGCTTGCGGTAGGTGCCGGCGGCCACCCCCTCGAGCTCGTCGAGCTGGGCGGCGTCGTACGGGTGGATGTCGTAGATCGCCACGAACACCCGGTCACCGGGGGACTCGACGACCGTGCTGACCGCGCCCTCCCAGCCGATCACGTCCTCGCCCGCGAAGGTGAGCCGCCAGCCCTCCAGCCAGCCGGTGCCCACCATCGGCGAATGCGGGCAGTAGGCGCGCATGCGGGCGGGGTCGAGGTTTGAGCCGTAGGCGGCGTGATGACGCACGGCGATGACGATAGCCCGCCCGCGGGGTGGGGGAGAATACGACAGAGCGTGTCGGACGCGTTCGGGAGAAGAAAGTCACTGTGAGCATTGGTCGGGGGCGGGCACGGTGAGCGCGAGGAGTGCAGCGGAGCGGAGCCCCGCAGCCGCGAACGAGAGGATGGCACTGTGAGCCGGATCGTGATCATCGGCGGTGGACCGGCCGGCTACGAGGCGGCCCTGGTCGCCGCGCAGTTGGACGCTGATGTCACCGTCGTGGAGGCCGAGGGCGCCGGCGGGGCCTGCGTGCTGTCCGACTGCGTACCGTCGAAGACCTTCATCGCCAGCTCCGAGGTGGTCACCGGCTACCGGGACACCGAGGAGTTCGGGGTGCACTCCGACGGGCTGGAGGCCGTCACCGTCGACGCCAGCGCGGTGCACGAGCGGGTCAAGCGCCTCGCGCTCGCCCAGTCCGCCGACATCCACGCCAAGCTGGTCAAGGCCGGGGTGACCTTCGTGCCGGGCACCGCCCGCCTCGGCGAGGACACCCTCGGCCACACCCACCGGGTGCTCGTCACCCCGACCGACGGCGGCGAGGAGCAGTCGATCGCCGCGTCGACCGTGCTGATCGCCACCGGCGCCACCCCGCGCCAGCTGCCCACCGCCGTCCCCGACGGCGAGCGCATCCTGACCTGGCGCCAGGTGTACGACCTGCCGGAGCTGCCCGAGCACCTGATCGTGGTCGGCTCCGGCGTCACCGGCGCGGAGTTCGCCAGCGCCTACCTGGCCATGGGCGTGCAGGTGACCCTGGTCTCCAGCCGCGACCGGGTGATGCCGCACGAGGACGCCGACGCGGCGATGGCGATCGAGCGGGTCTTCCGCAACCGGGGCATGAGCATCCTGAACAACTCGCGGGCGGACGCGGTCCGGCGTACCGCCGACGGGGTGGAGGTCGAACTCTCCGACGGCCGCCGGGTGGCCGGCTCCCACGCCCTGATCGCGGTCGGCTCCATCCCCAACACCGCCGACCTGGGCCTCGCCGAGTACGGAGTCGCGCTGGCCCGGGGCGGCTACGTCACCGTCGACCGGGTCTCCCGGACCAACGTGCCCGGCATCTACGCCGCCGGTGACTGCACGGGCGTGCTGCCCCTGGCCAGCGTGGCCGCCATGCAGGGCCGGATCGCGATGTGGCACGCGCTCGGCGAGGCGGTCCGGCCGCTGCGGCTGCGTACCGTCGCGGCTAACGTGTTCACCGACCCGGAGCTGGCCACCGTGGGCGTCTCGCAGGACGAGGTCGACGCGGGCAAGGTGCCGGCCCGGCAGGTGATGCTGGCGCTGGACGGCAACGCCCGGGCGAAGATGGACGACCTCGCCGACGGCTTCGTCAAGCTCTTCTGCCGTCCGGCCAGCGGCCAGGTGATCGGCGGCGTCGTGGTGGCGCCGAAGGCCAGCGAGCTGATCCTGCCGATCACCATGGCGGTGGAGAACAACCTCACGGTCAACGAGCTGGCTCAGACGATCACGATCTACCCGAGCCTCTCGGGCTCCATCACCGAGGCCGCCCGCCAGCTCATGCTGCACGAGCTGGAGTGACCCGGCGGAGCAGGGCGACCGCGACGACGACGAGCATGGCGACCTCGGTGAGGATGAGCAGCCGCTCGACCAGGCCGAGCAGCAGCCGGTCGCCGGGGTAGGCCGACCAGATCATCGCCGCCGCCAGCGCCACGCTGGCCGTGGCGAGGCCGCGTACCCGGCGGCCGGCGGCTCCGGGCAGGCGTCGGGCGAGCAGCCAGCCGGCGACCGGCAGCGCCAGGAAGGCGACCACGGAGGCGTACCGGTGGACGTAGGCGGCGGCGTCCATGGGCAGGCCGGGCTGGTTCGTCGGCACCACGGCGGCCAGCAGCAGCCCGCCGACCCAGGCGGCCAGCAGCGCCTCGGCGGCCCGCTTCGGCCCGGCGTCGGACGGCCGGTGGGCGCGCCACAGGGCGGGCAGGAGCACGGCGGTGGCCGCCGCGAGCACCACCATGGCGGCGTCGATCACGCCGCCCCGGTCGGAGACGGCGAAGTCGCTGACGGTCAGCGCCCACGGGTCCAGGTCCTCGTTCACCTCGACGTGGCCGATCACGGCGAGCAGCGCCGCCAGGGCGATCCCGCCGAGGGCCAGCAGTCCACTGTTCCGGGTTCCGGGCATGGCTCAGCCTGTCGCGGAAGGAACCCCAGACGGATCCGGGCGCCCCACCGAGACCGATGCCCGGGACCGCCCCTAGGCGGTGCCGGCGCGGCCGGTCACTCCGCCCCGGGCCCGTCCCTTCGGGCCGTGACGACGACCGGCACCACCGCCACCGGCTCGGCGGCCCGCCGGGCGCCGACGACGGTCATCGCCCAGCCCGCCGCCGCGAAGCCGGCCGCCGCGAGCCCCGCGATCAGCGCCAGCCGCCACGCCGACTCGGTGAGCGCCGTCCCGCCGAGGTGCCCGACCAGCCCGCCGTAGGTGGCCCAGCCGATCGCCGCCAGGCCCTCGTAGAGCACGAAGAGCCGGTACGGGTACCGGCTGCGGCCGGCCGAGAAGCAGGCCGCCATCCGGCCGCCCGGCACGAAGCGGCAGAGCAGGATCACGAGCGGCCCGGGCCGGCGCAGCCCCCGGGTGACCCGGTTGGCGACCCGCCGGGCCCGGCCCCGCTGCACGTCGCGCGGTGCCCGGCGGTCCGGGGCGCCCCGCCCGAGCAGGTAGCAGGCCAGGTCCCCGACGAAGACGCCGAGCGCGCCGACGGCGATGGTCACCGGCAGGTTCAGCCCGCCGTACACGGTGAGGGCGCCACCCGTGATCATGACGACCTGGGTGGGGATCACCGGGACGAAGGCGTCCGCGACCAGCAGCGCGAGCAGTGCGACGTACGCCCAGGCCGGCGACGCGATCTCAGTGAGTAGTTCGGGCACGACTGCCACCTCGCCGGACGGGGCCGATTGCGGGTACCGAGCCTGACTGGTCGTCCGACGTCACGGGGCACGACCCTGGCTCCTGGTGACCACCGACACGGCAGGGCCACCGGGCGCAACGAGCGGACACCGCCGGAGGTGACGGATGCGGGTGCCGTCGAGGGTCGGCGGATCGCAGCGGCCCGGCGTACCGTTGTCGGCGCGCGGCCCCACGACCGTCGGGTCCCCCGTTTCCGATGGTGCGGCCGCCGCGGGCCGCCGGCAGGTCCCGTGCCGGCGGCCCACCCACGTCCCGCCCGGCGCGCCGACCCGCGCCTTCCCGGACCGCCCGGAAAATCCGGCTGCGGCCGCCAAGGGCGGGGGCGTACCGTCGCCGCATGCGCAGTGCGGTATCCACCACGACGCCGGGAGACCCCGGCGCGCCGCACTGACCTGACCGTCGACGAGGCCCCGGGGCGATCCGCCCCGGGGCCTCGTGGCGTCCGGTGACCGGGTCGCCTCCGGGTCGCACCCGATCAAGGAGCGCGACATGATCGACCACCGCAGGCTCGGCCGGGAGCTGGAGCTGTTCGACTCCGACCCGCTGGCCGGCGCCGGGCTGCCGCTCTGGCTGCCGGCGGGCGCGGCCGCCCGGCACGCCGTCGAGGAGTACGTCCGCGAGCTGGAACGCCGGGCCGGCTACCGGCACGTCGTCACCCCGCCGCTGGGCAGGCGGGAACTCTTCGAACGCTCCGGCCACCTCGGCTACTTCGCCGAGGACATGTTCCCGCCGATGGCGCTCGGCGCCGACGACGAGTTCGTGCTGCGCCCGGCGCTCTGCCCGCACCACGCCCTCGTGTTCCGGGCCCGGGGCCGCTCCTACCGGGAGCTGCCGCTGCGCATCGCCGAGCTGGGCGGCATGTACCGGGCCGAGCGCTCGGGGGTGCTCGGCGGGCTGTCCCGGGTGCGGGCCATCTCGCTCAACGACGCGCACAACTTCTGCGCCCTGGAACAGGTGGGCGAGGAGGTCGCCGAGATCCTGCGGCTCATCCGCGAGGCGCACGCCGCGCTCGGCGTACGGCCGGCGGGGTTCCGGCTGTCGCTGCGCGGTCCGGGGGAGAGGTACGTCGGGGACGACGCCGGCTGGGCGCGGGCCGAGGAGCTGCTGCGCGCCGCGCTCGACGGGGTGGAGTTCACCGAGGCGCCGGGGGAGGCCGCGTTCTACGGGCCGAAGATCGACGTCCAGGTGCGCGACGCCGCCGGGCGGGAGTTCACCCTCTCCACCGTCCAGCTCGACTTCGACAAGCCGGAGCGGTTCGACCTGTCGTACACCGACGCGTCCGGGGCGCGGCGTCGACCCGTGATGGTGCACCGCAGCCTCGTCGGCAGCATGGAGCGGCTCTTCGCGTACCTGATCGAGGTGCACGAGGGCGCCTTCCCCGCCTGGTACGCCCCGGTGCAGCTCGTGGTGCTGCCCGTCGGGGACGGCCAGGCCGACGCGGCGGCCCGGCTCGCCCGCGACGCGCTGGCCGCGGGGCTGCGCGTCGAGGTCGACGGGGCCGGGTCGCTGGGCTCCCGCATCCGCGACGCGGCCCGGGCCCGGGTCCCGTACGCCGCCGTCCTCGGCCCCCGCGAGGCGGCCGAGGGGGCGGTGTCGCTGCGGTTGCACGGCGGCCGGGCCCTGGACCCGATGCCCGCCGCCGACGCCCTGCGGCTGATCGGCGCGGTGGTGGCCGACCGCGCCCCGACCCTGCTGCCGGCCGGCTGAGCCCCCGTCCGGCCCCGACCCCGTCGGCCGCCCGCCCCGCGCCACCGGCGGCCCGCCCCTCACCGGGTGGACCCCTCGACCAGCGCGGGCTCGGGCTCGGGCTGCGGGTCGGGGTCGGGCTGGACGGCGGCGGTGAACTGCGACCGGTACAGGCGGTGGTACGCGCCCTGCGCGGCGAGCAGTTGGTCGTGCGTGCCCTGCTCCACGATCCGGCCGTCCTCCATCATCAGGATCAGGTCGGCGTCGCGGATGGTGGAGAGCCGGTGCGCGATGACGAAGCTAGTCCGGTCCGAGCGCAGGGCGGCCATGGCCCGCTGGAGCAGCACCTCGGTGCGGGTGTCCACCGAGCTGGTCGCCTCGTCAAGGATCAGCAGCGACGGCTCGGCGAGGAAGGCGCGGGCGATCGTGATGAGCTGCTTCTCGCCGGCGCTGACGTTGCTGCCCTCCTCGTCGATCACCGTGTCGTAGCCGTCGGGCAGGCTGCGGACGAACCGGTCGACGAACGTCGCCCGGGCGGCGGCCACGATCTCCTCCTCGCTCGCCCCGGGGCGGCCGTACGCGATGTTGTCGCGGATGGTGCCCCCGAAGAGCCACGTCTCCTGGAGCACCATCCCGATCCGGCCGCGCAGGTCGTCGCGGCGCATCGTGGTGACGTCCACCCCGTCGAGCGTGATCCGGCCGGCGTCCAGCTCGTAGAAGCGCATGACCAGGTTGACCAGCGTGGTCTTGCCGGCCCCGGTCGGCCCGACGATGGCCACCGTGTGGCCGGGCTCGGCGACCAGGGAGAGGTCCTCGATCAGCGGCTTGTCCGGGGTGTACCGGAAGGAGACGTTCGAGAACTCGACCCGGCCGCGCGGGTCGCGTACCCGGGCCGGCTCGACCGGGTCGGGGCTCTGCTCCTCGGCGTCGAGCACGGCGAAGACCCGCTCGGCGGAGGCCACCCCGGACTGGAGCAGGTTCGCCATCGAGGCGACCTGGGTGAGTGGCTGGGTGAACTGCCGGGAGTACTGGATGAACGCCTGCACGTCGCCGAGGCTCATCGACCCCGACGCCACCCGCAGGCCGCCCACCACGGCGATCGCCACGTAGCTGAGGTTCCCGACGAACATCATCGCCGGCATGATGATCCCGGAGACGAACTGGGCGCCGAAGCTCGCCCGGAACAGCTCCTCGTTCTTCGCGGTGAAGGCGGCCTCCACCTCGCGCTGGCGGCCGAAGACCTTGACCAGCTCGTGGCCGGTGAACGCCTCCTCGATCTGACCGTTCAGCTCGCCGGTGTGCGTCCACTGGGCGATGAACTGCTGCTGCGACCGCTTGGCGATGCTGGTGGTGACGACCACCGAGACCGGGACCGCGACCAGGGCCACCAGGGCGAGCAGCGGCGAGATCCAGAACATCATGGCCAGCACGCCCACCACGGTGAGCAGCGAGGTGAGCAGCTGGCTCAGCGTCTGCTGGAGGCTGGTCGAGATGTTGTCGATGTCGTTGGTGACCCGGCTGAGCAGCTCGCCCCGGGGCTGCCGGTCGAAGTAGGGCAGCGGCAGCCGGTTGAGCTTGTCCTCCACGTCGGCGCGCAGCCGCAGCACGGTGCGCTGCACCACCCCGTTGAGCAGCCACCCCTGCCACCACATCAGCAGGCTGGCCCCCACGAAGAGCCCCAGCGCCAGCAGCAGCACGCGCGCCAGCGCGGCGAAGTCGATGCCCACGCCGGGCACCACGTCCATCCGGGCGAGCATGTCGGCGAAGTTGTCGTTGCCGGCCGCCCGCGCGGCGGCCACCGCCTGGTCGGCGGTGGTGCCCGCCGGCAGCTGCCGGCCGATCACCCCCGTGAAGATCAGGTCGGTGGCCCAGCCGAGCACCTTCGGCCCGATGACGCTGAGCGCCACGCTGACCACCGCCAGGGCGATCACGGCGACGAGCTGGAGGCGTTGCGGGCGCAGCCGGCCCAGCAGCCGCCGGGCCGAGGGCCCGAAGTTCATCGACCGCTCGGCGGGCATCCCGGCCCCCGCCCACGGCGGCCCGCCGCGCTGTCCGCCGGGCGGCAGCCGTTTCGGCGTCCGCTCCTCGGCGGCCGGCTTCTGCTGCGGTACGGCGCTCATGCCGCCACCTCGCTTCGCTCGGTAGCGACATGAGGCGCCACGCTGCTGTGCCTGATGGTTCGCTCGCTCCGCTCGCTCACGCCGTCACCTCCGCCGTGTTCTGCGACGCCACGATCTCGGCGTACGTCGGACAGGTCCTCAACAGTTCGTCGTGTCGGCCGATGCCCACCACGCCCCCGTTCTCCAGCACGACGATCTGGTCGGCGCCGACGATGGTGGAGACCCGCTGCGCCACGATCACCACGGCGGCGTCCGCGGTGACGGGGCGCAGCGCCGCCCGCAGCCGCGCGTCCGTGCCGAGGTCGAGCGCGGAGAACGAGTCGTCGAAGAGGTAGATCTCCGGGCGTCGCACCAGGGCCCGCGCGATGGCCAGCCGCTGCCGCTGCCCGCCGGAGACGTTCGTGCCGCCCTGCGCGATGGACGACTCCAGCCCCTCGGGCATCGCGGCGACGAAGTCCCGCGCCTGGGCGATCTCCAGCGCGTCCCAGAGTTCCGCGTCGGTCGCGTCCGGGTTGCCGTAGCGCAGGTTGCTCGCCACCGTCCCGGTGAACAGGTACGGCCGCTGCGGCACCAGTCCGATCCGGCGCCACAGCGCGTCCGGCGCCAGGTCCCGTACGTCGACGCCGTCGACGAGCACCGCGCCGGCGGTCGCGTCGACCAGCCGGGGCACGAGCGACAGCAGGGTGGTCTTGCCCGCGCCGGTGCTGCCGATGACCGCCGTCGTCGTTCCCGGGGCCACCCGGAACGACACGTTGCGCAGCACCGGCTCGGCCGCGCCCGGGTACTGGAACCCGACGTCGCGCAGTTCCAACTCGCCGTGGGTCGTCACCTCGGTGACGGGCCGGGCGGCGGGCACCACGGAGGAGTCGGTGTCGAGTACCTCGACGATCCGCTCGGCGCAGACCGCCGCGCGCGGCACCATCATCAGCATGAAGGTGGCCATCATGACGGCCATCAGGATCTGCATCAGGTACTGGAGGAAGGCGGTCAGCGAGCCGACCTGGATCGCCCCGGCGTCCACCCGCTCGGCGCCGAACCAGAGCACGGCGACGCTGGAGACGTTGAGCACCAGCATCACCACCGGGAAGATCAACGCCATCAGGCGGCCGATGCGCAGCGCGGTCGCGGTGAGGTCGGCGTTCGCCGTCGCGAAGCGCTCCGTCTCGTACGGCTCCCGGACGAACGCCCGCACCACCCGGATGCCGGTGATCTGCTCGCGCAGCACCCTGTTGACGGTGTCGATGCGGGTCTGCATGAGCCGGAAGCCCGGCACCATCCGCCGGATGATCAGCCACAGGGCGACGGCCAGCCCGGGCACGCTGACCAGCATCAGCCAGGAGAGCCCGACGTCCTCGCGCAGCGCCATCACCACGCCGCCGACGCTCATGATGGGTGCGGCGACGAGCATCGTGCAGCTCATCAGCACGAGCATCTGCACCTGCTGCACGTCGTTGGTGTTGCGGGTGATCAGCGAGGGCGCGCCGAACCGGGCGACCTCACGGGCGGAGAAGCGGTTGACGTGCCCGAAGATCGTCGAGCGGACGTCCCGGCCGAAGGCCATCGCGGTCCGCGCGCCGAGGTAGACGGCCGCGACCGAGCAGACGATCTGCACCAGGCTGACCGCGAGCATCCAGCCGCCGGTACGCAGGATGAAGGCGGTGTCGCCCCGGGCTACCCCCAGGTCGATGATGTCGGCGTTGAGGCTGGGCAGGTATAGCGACGCGATGGTGCCGACGAACTGGAGCAGCACCACCGCGGCCAGCGGCCGGTGGTACGGACGCAGGTGCGTACGCAGCAGCCGGGTCAGCATGCCAGGCCCCCTTCCGGGGTGGCCTGGTCGCCGTTGCCGATGACCTCGAGGAGGAACTCGCGGATCACCGCCGCCTTCGCCGGGTCGGCGTCCACCGAGGTGAGCGGGGCGCCGGAGCGGATCATGGCGGTCACCGCCTCGACGCGGGCCCGACCGGCCGTCGTGATCGCGATCTTGACGCTGCGTCGGTCGGTCGTGTCGCGCTGCCGCTCGACGAGGCCGTCGCGCACGAGGGTGTCGACGATGCCGGTCAGGGTGGCCGGCCGGACGAAGCAGCGCTCGGCAACCGTGCGGTGCGGCAGTTCGCCGTGCTCGGCGAGGGTCATCAGGGTGACCATCCCGGCCTGGGTGAGGCCGTGCGCCTCGGCGAGATAGCGGTTCCACCGTTGCCCGGTGACGTGCCCGGCGACCACGAGCAGCCGCGCGAGGGGCACGTCCCGCAGCTCTGTCAGATGCATGGGAAGCAGGTTAGCTCCCTGAACGTCAGGCCCCAAACCAAATAGCGGCCGCCGCGCCGACGAAGAGGATCTGCTCCGCCGTGCGCGGGCCGAGGGGGGTCGCCGGCCGGCCGGCGAGGGTCAGCCCGCGCCGGACCGCCGAGACGTTCGCCGGGAACATGGCCAGCATCAACAGCGCGAGACCGCCCGCGGCCCAGCGGGCGGTCGCGGGCACCAGCAGCCCGACCGCGCCCACCAGTTCCAGCACCCCGGTGAGCGTGACCAGCAGGTCGGGCCGGGGCAGGCCGGGCGGCACCATCGCGATCATGTCCCTGCGGTACGCCGGGGCGAAGTGCGCCACCCCGGTCACCACGAACATCAGCGCCAGTCCCACCCGCAGCGCGGGGTGCCAGCCGTCGAGGGCGGCCACGCCGACCAGCCCGGCCAGCCGGGCTAGTACGGTGCCGGTCACGAGAGCGACGAGCGGAGCCATCAGTACCTCCTCGAAGGGGAAACTTGTCGCCGGCAAGATTGCCTCTCGGAGTATCAACTTGTCAATGACAAGATAGGATCCTGACATGACCGGAACGCGCGGCTACCATCACGGGGACCTACGTCGTGCCCTGCTCACCGCAGCAGTACGGGTGATCGAGGAATCCGGCCCCGCGGCACTGAGCCTGCGCGACCTCGCCCGCCGCGCCGGTGTCTCGCACGCCGCCCCCGCACACCACTTCGGCGACAAGGCCGGGCTGCTCACCGCCCTCGCCGCCGAGGGCTTCCACCTGCTGGCCGAGGCGTTGCACGACGCCGGCGGCGACCTGCTCGACAGGGGCGTCGCGTACGTCGACTTCGCGGTCGGGCACCGCGCGCACTTCGAGGTGATGTTCCGGCCGGACCTCTACCGCTCCGACGCGAAGGAACTGGTGGCGGCCCGCCAGCGGGCCGGCGACGCGCTGCACTCGGGCGTCGCCGGGCTGCCCGAGGGCCGCCCGACGGCGGAGGACCCGCTGGGCGACGCGCTCGCGGCCTGGTCCATCGTGCACGGCTTCGCCACGCTCTGGCTCTCGGGCGCGCTGCCGCCCCGGGTCGGCGACGACCCCCGCAAGGCGGCCCGCGAGGTGATCCACCGCCTCTTCCCGCAGCCCTGACGAGCCCTCTCGGGCGCAGCCGTGACGGAATCCGGATCCAGTCCGGTAGCCCCGTAGCCCGGGCGGCCGTGGCCCCGTGGCCTGATGGCCCCGTGGCCCGGGCGGCCGGATGGCTGGATGGCTGGATGGCCGTGCCGGTCCTGTCGAACTGATGTCGTAGACGATTCAGCTCGACAGGCGGCAGAGAGGTGGTCGGCCCGCGGCCGTGTCCGGTCCACCAGCCGGCCGCCAGCCGCCGGCTACCCGGCCGCCGGCAGCCGCTCGCCAGCCGGCAGCGCGAGCCGGCTGCGGTCCGCGAGGCCGTAGGCCGGGTGGCGGTGTCACCAGCTCGTGGGCAGCGGCATCCCCTCGGTGTAGCCGGCCGTGCTCTGCACGCCGACCAGGGCCCGTTCGTGGAACTCTGCGAGGTCGCGCGCGCCCGCGTAGGTGAAGGCGCTGCGTACCCCCGCGATGATCTCGTCGATCAGGTCCTCCACGCCCGGGCGGGCCGGGTCCAGGTACATCCGCGCCGAGGAGATGCCCTCCTCGAAGACCGCCTTGCGGGCCCGGTCGTACGCGCTGTCGTCGGCCGTGCGCGCGCTGACCGCCCGTGCCGAGGCCATGCCGAAGCTTTCCTTGTAGCGCCGGCCGTCGGCGTCGGTGTAGAGGTCGCCGGGGGACTCGTACGTGCCGGCGAACCAGGAGCCGATCATCACGTTCGAGGCCCCGGCGGCCAGCGCCAGCGCCACGTCGCGCGGGTGGCGGACCCCGCCGTCGGCCCAGACGTGCCGGTTGAGCTGGCGGGCCGCGGCGGCACAGTCGAGCACGGCGGAGAACTGCGGCCGGCCCACCCCGGTCATCATCCGGGTGGTGCACATCGCACCCGGGCCGACGCCGACCTTGACGATGTCGGCGCCCGCCCGCACGAGGTCGCGTACGCCCTCGGCGGTCACCACGTTGCCGGCCGCGACCGGGACCGCCGGGTCCAGCGCCCGGACCGCCCGCAGGGCGCTGATCATCCGTTCCTGGTGGCCGTGCGCGGTGTCCACGACCAGCGTGTCCACCCCCGCCTCCAGCAGCGCCGCCGCCTTGCCGGTCACGTCGCCGTTGATGCCCACGGCGGCGGCGATCCGCAGCCGGCCCCGGTCGTCCACGGCCGGCCGGTAGAGGGTGGCCCGCAGCGCGCCCTGCCGGGTCAGCACCCCGACCAGGCGTCCCTCCGCGTCGACGACCGGGGCGAGCCGGCGCCGGCCCGCCGAGAGCCGGTCGAAGCCGGTACGCGGGTCCGCGTCCGCCGGCACGGTGTGCAGCTCGGTGGACATCACGTGCCGGAGCTGGGCGAAACGGTCCACGCTGATCGTGTCGGCCTCGGTCACCACGCCCACCGGCCGGCTCTCGTCGTCGATCACGACCACGGCGCCGTGCGACCGCTTCGGCAGCAGGTGGATCGCGTCGCCGACGGTGTCGGTCGGGCCCAGCGTGATGGCCGTGTCGTGCACCAGGTGCCGCCGCTTGACCCAGGCGACGACGTTCGCCACCACCTCGATGGGGATGTCCTGCGGGATGACCGCGATCGCGCCGCGCCGGGCGACCGTCTCGGCCATCCGGCGGCCGGCCACCGCCGTCATGTTCGACACCACCAGCGGGATGGTGGTGCCCGTACCGTCGGTGGTGGCCAGGTCGACGTCGAGCCGCGAGCCCACCTCGGAACGGGCGGGCGCCATGAAGACGTCGTTGTAGGTCAGGTCGTGCGCGGGAGCCGCGCCGTGAAGGAACCGCACGTCGCCATCATTCCCGCCCGCCGGCGCCCGCGCCCCCGGTGGTAGCCGAAAACACCCCGACCGGCAGGTCGGCGCCGTCAGCCGAACAGCAGGGTGGCCGCGACCGCCACCATCACGACGGCCACCGTGCCGTCGATGATCCGCCAGGCCACCGGGCGGGCCAGCACGGGCGCGAGCCGGTGGGCGGCGGCGCCGATGACCGTGAACCAGACCACGCTGGCCAGCGCGGCGCCCGCGCCGAAGACCCAGTGGTGCGGGTGCTGGCGGGCCACCCCGCCGAGCAGCAGCACGGTGTCGAGGTAGACGTGCGGGTTGAGGTAGGTGAACGCGAGACAGGCCAGCAGCGTCGCCCCGAGCGTGGCCGGCGGCCGGTCGGCGGGGGAGAGCGCGCCGGGGCGCAGCGCGCGGCGGGCGGCCAGCGCGGCGTACCCCAGCAGGAACGCGGCGCCGAACCACCGGACGGCGGTGAGGGCGGCGGGATGCTCGGCCGTGGCGCCGCCCATGCCGGCGATGCCGAGCGCGATCAGCAGCGCGTCGGACCCGGCGCAGACGGCGACGACCGGCAGGACGTGCTCGCGGCGCAGGCCCTGCCGCAGGACGAAGGCGTTCTGCGCGCCGATGGCGGCGATCAGCGCGATGGCGAGGGTGAAGCCGGCGGCGGCGGAGCCGGCCACGGAGCTGCTGAGGATGTCGGGCACGCACCGAGGCTACGAGCCGCACGGGATGCAGCCCAGCTAAGGATGCTCATGGCGGTTAAGCTCGGCTTCATCATGCTGGACACCACGCAGCTCCGGACGTTCGCGGCGGTGGTCCGCGAGGGCAGCTTCGAGGCGGCGGCGCGGTCCCTGCACGTCACCCCCTCGGCCGTCAGCCAGCGGATCAAGGCGCTGGAGCAGGCCGTCGGGCAGGTGCTCGTCCGGCGGACGAAGCCGTGCGGGGCCACGGACGCGGGTCGGCCGCTGCTGCGGCTGGCCGGGCAGGTCGCCCTGCTGGAACGCGAGGCGCTGGACGCCGCCCGGCCCGCCGTCGGCGGGCCCGTGCCCACCCGGGTGACGGTCGTGGCGAACGGGGACTCGCTGGGCACCTGGTTCGTCGGCGCGCTGGCGCGACTGCCGACCGAGTTGGCGCTCCTGTTCGACGTCCGCCGGGACGACGAGCACCACACCGCGGAGCTGGTCCGCGACGGCACGGCGATGGCCGCCGTGACCGCGCAGCGCGAGGCCGTGCAGGGCTGCCGGGTGGAGCGGCTGGGCGCCATGCGGTACGTCGCGCTGGCCGAGGCGGGGTTCGCAGCCCGGCACTTCCCCGACGGTCTCACCGAGGCCGCCCTCGCGTCCGCGCCGGCGATGGCGTTCGACCGCAAGGACCAGCTCCAGCAGCGGTTCGCCCGTACGGTCACCCGGCGCCGGTTCGACCCGCCGATCCACTACGTTCCGTCCTTCGACGGCTTCAACGAGGCGGTGCGGCTCGGGCTCGGCTGGGGGATGGTGCCGGAACGCGTCGCCCGCGCCGACATCGCCGCCGGGCGCTGCGTGGACCTCGGCGCCGGGCGGCACCTGGACCGCCCGTTGTACTGGCAGCACTGGCGGGTGGCATCCACCACGCTGGAGGCGTTGACGGCCGCTGTCCGGGCGGTGGCCGGCGCCGAGCTGCGCTGACGTCGAGCTGCGCTGACGCCGACCTCACCCGGTCTCCGCGGCGTGGGGCGCCCGGCGCCGGGGCGGCGGGTCAGGCGATGGTGCAGATCGCCGCGCCGGCGGTGATGACGGCGCCGACCTCGGCCGCGAGGCCGCTGACCGTACCCGCCTTGTGGGCGTGCAGCGGCTGCTCCATCTTCATCGCCTCCAGCACCACGACCAGGTCACCCTCGGCCACGGTGTCGCCGTCGGCGACCGCGATCTTGACGATGGTGCCCTGCATCGGGGAGGTGAGCGCGTCGCCGCTGACCGCGACGCCGGCCCTGGCTCCGCCGCCACGACGGGCCGGCTTGCGCGCGGCGGGCGCGGCGGTGGCCGTACCCCCGCCGAGGCCGGCGGGGAGGCTGACCTCCAGCCGCTTGCCGCCGACCTCGACCACGACGGTCTCGCGCTCGGCCGGCGCCTCGGCGGCGCCGGCGGCGGCGGTGAACGGCGGGACGGTGTTGTCGAACTCGGTCTCGATCCACCGGGTGTGCACGGCGAACGGCTCGGCGGTGAACGCCTCGTCCCGGACCACCAGCCGGTGGAACGGCAGCGCGGTGGCCATGCCCTCGACGACCATCTCGTCCAGGGCGCGGCGGGCCCGCTCCAGCGCCTCGGTACGCGTCTCGCCGGTGACGATCACCTTTGCCAGCAGCGAGTCGAAGTTGCCGCCGATCACGTCGCCGGCGGAGATGCCGGTGTCGACCCGGACGCCGGGACCGGTGGGCAGCCGCAGCGCGGTGACCGTGCCGGGGGCGGGCAGGAAGCTGCGGCCCGGGTCCTCGCCGTTGATCCGGAACTCGATCGAGTGCCCGCGCGGGGTCGGGTCCTCGGTGAGGCGCAGCTTCTCGCCGTCGGCGATGCGGAACTGCTCGCGCACCAGGTCGATGCCGGCGGTCTCCTCGGTGACCGGGTGCTCGACCTGGAGGCGGGTGTTGACCTCCAGGAAGGAGATGGTGCCGTCGGCGCCGACCAGGTATTCCACCGTGCCGGCGCCGTGGTAGCCCGCCTCCCGGCAGATCGCCTTGGCGCTGTCGTGGATCTGGGCGCGCTGCGCGTCGGTGAGGAACGGCGCGGGGGCCTCCTCGACGAGCTTCTGGTGCCGGCGCTGGAGCGAGCAGTCGCGCGTGCCGACCACGATCACGTTGCCGTGCTGGTCGGCCAGCACCTGTGCCTCGACGTGGCGGGGCTTGTCGAGGTAGCGCTCGACGAAGCACTCGCCCCGGCCGAACGCGGCGACCGCCTCGCGGGTGGCCGACTCGAACAGGTGCGGGATCTCCTCCATGGTGCGGGCGACCTTGAGCCCGCGCCCGCCGCCGCCGAAGGCGGCCTTGATGGCGACCGGCAGGCCGTGGTCGACGGCGAACGCCAGCACCTCGTCGGGGCCGCCGACCGGGTCGGGGGTGCCGGGCACCAGCGGCGCGCCGGCGCGCTGGGCGATGTGCCGGGCCGTCACCTTGTCGCCGAGGTCCCGGATCGCCTGCGGGGTGGGGCCGATCCAGGTCAGCCCGGCGTCGATGACGGCCTGGGCGAAGTCGGCGTTCTCGGAGAGGAAGCCGTAGCCGGGGTGCACCGCGTCGGCCCCGGCCTTCGCGGCGACCTCCAGCAGCTTGTCGATGCGCAGGTACGTCTCGGTGGCGGTGTCCCCGCCGAGCGCGTACGCCTCGTCGGCCAGCGTGGCGTGCAGGGCGTCCCGGTCGGAGTCGGCGTAGACGGCGACGCTGCCGAGGCCGGCGTCGCGGCAGGCGCGGATGACGCGGACGGCGATCTCGCCGCGGTTGGCGATGAGTACCTTGCGCACCTTGCTGGCTCCTCCCGGAGGGTCACTGACCGGGAGTGTATCGGCCACCGTGTCGGCCCTAACGATCGCTCAGTGTGGGATGCCGCACTGTCTTCCGCCACCCTAGTCAAATTTGCCTATTACGCTCGTCCGGTGTCTGCCACGCGAATGATGATCCTCGGCCTGGTGCGCTGGATGCAGCCCGTGCACGGCTACGACGTGCGCCGCGAGCTGCTCAGTTGGAACGCCGACAAGTGGGCGAACGTGCAGCCCGGGTCGATCTACCACGCCCTGCGCAAGCTGACCCAGGAGGGGCTGTTGCGCGCGGTGGCCACGGAGCAGGTGGGCGCCCGTCCGGCCCGCACCACGTACGAGGTGACCCCGAAGGGGGAGGAGGAGTTCGAGTCGCTGCTGCGCGGCCTGTGGTGGCGGCTGCACGAGCCGCCGGATCCGTTCACGGCGGCGTTCTCCTTCCTGCCCGCGATGCCTCGCGAGGAGGCGGCGGCCGCCCTGCGCAACCGGGCGAACCTGCTGCGCGCCGGTGTCGAGTGGATGCGTACGTCGTTGAGCTCTGGCTGGATGCGTGAGACCAAGCCGGTGCACGTGGGGTGGATGTTCGAGCTGTGGACGGCCCGGTCCGAGGCGGAGATCTCGTGGTGCGAGCGGATCGCGGAACGGATCGAGTCGGGAGTGCCGTACCTGCCCGAGGGGCTGGATCGGGCGCAGGGGTGGCAGGGCTGGGAGGAGCGGCTGCCGCCCCGGCCGACGGACGACGAATAATCAACGTTGACCATAAAAGTTATATCGCGTTAGCCTGCCCGGGACGCCACGGGGGAGCATGCCGTCCGGCGTCGTCTCCGAGGGACAGACAGGTGGCCGGTGGCACCGGCCCGGACGACCAGGAGCAGAGATGATCGAGACCAGAGGGTTGCGGAAGTCCTTCCGCTCCCGAGAGGGTCGCCAGACGAAGACCGTCGACGCGGTGCGCGGCGTGGACCTGAAGGTCGCCGAGGGGGAGATCTTCGGCTTCCTCGGCCCCAACGGCGCCGGCAAGACCACCACCCTGCGGATGCTGGCCACGCTCATCGAGCCGGACGGCGGCGAGGCCACCGTCGCCGGGGCCGACCTGCGCAAGGACCCGGCCGAGGTGCGCCGGCGCATCGGCTACGTCGCCCAGGGCGGCAGCACCTGGGACGAGTCCACCGCCCGGGAGGAGCTGGTCCTGCACGCCCGGATGTACGGCATCGGCAAGGCCGACGCGCAGCGGCGGGCCGCCCGCGCCCTCGACGCCTTCCAGCTCACCGAGTACGCCGACCGCAAGTGCAAGACCTACTCCGGCGGCCAGCGCCGGCGGGTGGAGATCGCCCTCGGCATCATCCACGAGCCGAAGATCGTCTTCCTGGACGAGCCGACCACCGGCCTCGACCCGCAGAGCCGCGCGCACATGTGGGACGAGATCCGGCGACTGCGTACCGACGGCATGACCGTCTTCATCACGACCCACTACCTGGAGGAGGCCGACGCGCTCTGCGACCGGATCGCGATCATGGATCACGGCGAGGTGGTCGCCGAGGGCACCCCGGCCGACCTGAAGCGCGAGATCTCCGGCGACGTCGTACTGGTCGGGCTCGACGCCGCGGCCACTCCGCAGGCCGCGCAACTGCTCGACGGCGAGCCGTACGTCAACAAGCTGGAGACCGTCGACGAGGGCGGGCTGCGCCTCTACGTCGACGAGGGCGCGACCGCCATCCCGCAGATCCTGCGCCGGGTGGACGGCGCCGGCCTGGCGCTCAGCTCCATCGAGCTGCACCGGCCCAGCCTCGACGACGTCTTCCTCACCAAGACCGGCCGCTCGCTGCGCGAGTCCTGAGCCCAGACCGGAGAGATCTGATGAAACTCGCCCGTGACACCTGGCTGATCTTCCAGCGCCAGCTCCAGCTGCTGCTGCGCAACCCCGTCTGGGTCTTCGTCGGCGTCTTCCAGCCGGTGATGTACCTGCTGCTCTTCGCCCCGCTGCTCAAGCCGGCGCTGAACGCGCCCACCCAGGCGGAGGCCTACAAGATCTTCGTACCGGGCCTGCTGGTGCTGCTGGCCATCTTCGGCGGCCTGTTCCAGGGCTTCGGCCTGATCGCCGAGCTGCGCGCCGGGGTCATCGAACGCTCCCGGGTCACCCCCGTCAGCCGGCTCGCCCTGCTGCTCGGCCGCTCGCTGCGCGACGTGGTGTCGCTCATCGTGCAGGCGGTCATCATCACGCTGCTCGCGCTCCTGTTCGACCTGCGCGTCTCCCTCGTCGACCTGCTGCTGGCGTACCTCATGCTGGCCCTGATCGCGCTGATGACCTCGGCCGTCTCCTACGGCATCGCGCTCAAGGTCAAGAGCGAGGACGCGCTGGCCCCGCTGATGAACACGGTGGCCCAGCCCGTCCTGCTGCTCTCCGGCATCCTGCTGCCGCTGACCTTCGCCCCCGGCTGGCTCCAGGGCATCGCCGAGTGGAACCCGTTCTCCTGGGCGGTCGACGGCACCCGGGCCCTCTTCGCCGGCGAACTCGGCGACGACAAGGTCTGGCAGGGCCTCGGCATCATCGCGGTCCTCGCCGCCGCCGGCGTCGTCTGGGCCGCGCGGCAGTTCGCCCGCAGCGTCCGCTGAGCGGGGTTCCCCCTTCCTGACGGCGGGGAGAGTTGCCTCTCACCAGGGGCGGGGCGCCGGTCCGACGCTTGTAGCGTGAGGCCGGTGCCCCGCCTCACCCGTGACCGGCTCACCTGGCTGACCTACGCCCAGCTCGGGCTGTGGGGCTTCTTCCTCTACGGCTTCGGGCCCGTCGTGCCGCTGCTCCGCGACGAACAGGGCACCTCGGCGGCCGTCGCCGGCCTGCACAGCACCGGTATCGCCGTCGGCGCCCTGGCCGGCGGGGCGCTCTTCGCGCCCCTGGCCGGCCGGTTCGGCCGGGGCCGGACCATCTGGGCCGGGCTCACCGGCGTGGCGGCCGGCGTCGCCGCCCTGGGCCTCGTCCGCGCCCTGCCCGCCACGATCACCGCCGTCGCGGTGATCGCCACCTTCGGCATGCTGGTGATCAGCGGCGTGTCCGTGGTGCTCACCGACCGGCACGGCGCCGGCGCGCCCGCCGCGCTGACCGAGGCCAACGCCGTCTGCGCCGGCGCCGGCATCCTCGCCCCGCTGGTCATCGGCGCCAGCGTGGACGCCGGCTGGGGCTGGCGACCGGCGATGGCCGTCGAGGTCGGCCTGATCGCGCTGGTCGCGCTCGCCGCCCTGACCTTCCGCGTACGCCTGCCGCGACCCGCCCCCGCTGCCGCGGCTCCCGGCGATCCGCCGACCACCGACCCGGCCGCCGCCGCCCTGACCGTCCCCGCCGGTGTCGACGCCGCCTCGGGTGCGGCCGTGGGGTCGGTGGTCCCCGCCGGTGTCGACGTGGCCTCGGGTGCGGCTGTGGGCTCGGCGGTCGCCGCTGGCGTCGATGTCGCCTCGGGTGCGGCCGTGGGGTCGACGGTCCCCGCCGGTGTCGACGTGGCCTCGGGTCCGGCCGTGGGGTCGACGGTCCCCGCTGGCGTCGATGTCGCCTCGGGTCCGGGTGCCGGCGCGGCGCCCGACGCCCAGTGGTCGGGTCGGCGGCTGCCGCCTGCGTACTGGATCGCCTGGGTGCTGATGGCGGTCACCGGCTCGATCGAGGTCTGCCTGTCACTCTGGACGGCCGACGTGCTCCGCTCGCACGCCGGGATGGCGGCCGGCGGCGCCTCGGCCGCCGTCGCCGCGATCGTCTGCGGCATGTTCGTGGGCCGGCTCGCCGGGGGCCGGCTCGCCCTGCGGTACCGGCCCGTGCCGCTGCTGCTGGCCGCGCTGGGCGTGTCGCTGGCCGGGTTCGCGCTCTTCTGGATCGCGTCGGTTGGCTGGCTCGCCGTCACCGGCCTGGTCGTCCTCGGCCTCGGCAACGCCCTGCACTACCCGCTGGCGATCTCGATCGCGCTCGCCGTCGCCGGGCCGGCCGCGGACCGGGCGGCCGGCTATGCGTCGTACTCGATGGGGGTGGGCTTCGGGATCGCGCCGGTCGCGCTCGGCTGGGTGGCCGACGGCGTCGGCCCGCACCTGGCCTTCCTGCTGCTGCCGGCCTTCATCGCGGCGGCCGCGCTGCTCGCCACCCGCCTGGGCCGCGCCCTGCGCCCGGCTCCCGCCTGACGCCAAGCGGCGCCCGCGTAGATCTTCGGTCCCCGTGGATCTTCGGCGTCCCTGGACCTTCGGTCCCCGTGGATCTTCGGCGTCCGTGGACCTTCGGTCCCCGTGGATCTTCGGCGTCCGTGGACCTTCGGTCCCCGTGGATCTTGGTAGGAAACGGCCCCTCCAGGGGCCGTTTCCTACCAAGATCGCGCAGGGCGGGAGCGTCAGTGCACCCGGGCCAGGGTGAGGCCGTCGGCGATCGGGAGCATCACCGCGTCCACGCGGACGTCGGCGAGCACCTCGTCGTTGAACGCCGCGATGGCCCGGTCGTCGGCGTTCTGCGGAGCGATCACCCGGCCCCCGCGCAGCACGTTGTCGACGGCGATCACCCCGCCGGGACGCATCCGGGGCACCAGCTCCGCCCAGTAGATCGGGTAGCCGGTCTTGTCGGCGTCGATGAACGCGAAGTCCAGGTGCCGCTCGTGGGGCAGCTCGCGCAGCGTGTCGCCGGCCGGGCCGATGCGTAGCTCGATGCGGTCGTCCACGCCGGCGCGAGCCCAGTAGCGCCGGGCGATCCCGGTGAACTCCTCCGAGATGTCGAAGCAGGTCAGCCGCCCGCCCTCGGGCAGCCCTCGGGCGATGGCCAGCGACGAGAGACCGGTGAACGTGCCCACCTCGACGGCCTGCCGTACCCCCAGCAGCCGGGTGAGGAAGGTCAGGAAGGCGGCCTGCTCCGGCGCGACCTGCATCTGCGCGTCGTTCGGCAGGACCGCGCGGGTCTCCTCGGCCAGGTCCCGCATGATCTCGTCCGGCGGCGCACCGTGCGAGACCAGGTACGCGTGCAGTTCCGACGTGAGCGGGATCGACTTGGTGGTCATGAACGGACGCTAGCCGAGCGGCTCGACCGTCTGGTTGCCGGGCGCGACCTTCGTCCACAGATCCGTCAGCCGAAGATCCAACTCGGCGAGGAGGCGGCGCAGCACCGGCAGGCTGAGCCCGATGACCGTGCTCGGGTCGCCCTCGATGCGCTCCACGAACGGCCCGCCCAGCCCGTCGATGGTGAAGGCGCCGGCCACGGCCAGTGGCTCGCCCGTGCCCACGTACGTGGCGATCTCGTCGTCGCTGACGTCGGCGAAGTGCACCACGGTCGACGCGACCGCCTCGGCCCGCCGCCCGGCCTCGACGTCGATCAGGCAGTGCCCGCTGTGCAGCACACCGCTGCGCCCGCGCATCCGCTCCCAGCGCCGGGTGGCGTCCGCCGCGTCGGTCGGCTTGCCGAGGATCTCCCCGTCGAAGGCCAGCACAGAGTCGCAGCCGATCACCAGCGTCCGCTGGTCGTCGGCCGGCCGCAGCCGGGTGAGCACGGCCTGCGCCTTCATCCGGGCCAACTCCAAGCAGAGGTCCTCTGCCCACTCGGTGACCACGAGGGACTCGTCGACGCCGCTGACCAGCACGTCCGTCTCGATCCCGGCGGCTTGGAGAATCTTGCGGCGGGCAGGGCTGGCGGACGCGAGCACGAGGCGGAGCGGCAAGGACTTCGGCACGTCGCCGACGTTACCGGCTGATCGGAGCGACCACGCCCCCGGCGGGCCGTGTCGGCCTGTTGCCCGCGCCGCGTCGCGGACTCCTCCGCCCGTCGGTCGTCAGGTCGGGCTCAGCGACTGATGCGCGGCGGCGGGTCGTCACCCCGACGACGCCGACGGGCGACGAACGCCCACACGCCGCCGGCCGCCACGATCACACCGAGAGTGACCAGCCCACGGGCCGTCGCCGCGTTGTTCCCGTTGTCCGCCGGCTCCGCTACCGCCGTGGTCGGGGCGGTGGGGGCCGGCGCGCTCGCCGTCGCCGAACCGAAACCCAGCGGCGGTACGTCAGCAGTCAACGCCGCCACCAGGTCGATGACCCCGTGCCCGTACTCGTCGTCCCGTCCCGGAGGACCCTTGTCGATCGCGGTGGCGGTGAGCCTGTGCGCCACCTCGGAGGCGGGCAGGTACGGATACTTGGACCGAATTAACGCTGCCGCCCCAGCGACGATGGCGGTGGAGTTCGAGGTTCCTGTTCCTTTCCGGTACTTGCCGTCCACGCTTGTGCTGTAGATATCGACCGCCGGAGCAACTACATCAACTTCCGCGCCGGCCACTGATATGGCTGCGTGCCGTCCGCCCTGGTCTATCCCGCCAACCGCGATCACGCCTGGCTCTCGGGCGGGATAAGCAACGGTTCTATCATTTGGAAGGTTTCCCGCACCGGCAACGACTACAACATTGGACATGAGGGCTTTCCTGACGGCCTGTGTGAGGCGTGGACTAGTGCCTCCTCCACTGGATACACTGATTACGTCCGCGCCCTCAGTGATCGCTATTTCTATCGCTAGTGCGAGATCGTCGGCGTCGCCAAGATTGTCGGCCGAGGACGACATAATAGGGAGTATCTTGGCCTCAGGGGCCACGCCGAGCGCCCCCTTGCTCAGAGGTCTTCCGTGAGCGGCAATCAATCCCGCCATTCCTGTACCGTGCCCATTTGAGTCCTGCTGACCGTTGCCGCTGCCGCCAGCAATGATGTCTGTGCCGACGAGCAGGTTGTCGCGCAGATCGGGATGGGCGTAGACACCGGTATCTGGTACGGCGACAACTACTCCTTCGCCACGAGTTATGAGATGTGCTTGAGTCACCTTCAAGTACCGCAAGTGCCACTGGTCGCCTCGGATGCGGTCGACGCCGAATGGCCGAGTCGCATGATTCGAGAGGACGATTTTGTCGGCGGGAACTGTTGACGTCGACGCACTCAGTATCAGTGCGCCCAAAATAGCGCGTATTTTCACCTGTCAAGGCCGATAGCTGGTCCTGGGTCGATCGGCCCCTCCTCGGCGGGCGGTCCTACGACCGGGGGGCCTCCCTTATCTGTTTCCCAGGGTTGGTCTGGATCCCAGCGACGTGTTTCGTCGGGCTCCGGCCCCCTGCCTCGTCCGGCTATACCATTCGGGCCGCCGGTCCCTGCCACACTCCCAAGCGAAGTGCCCCCGTTGGGCAGTATTCCGTGGGAACCCCCAAACCCTCGGCTTCCACCGGGCCGGGAGCCCGCCCCGCCAGTCGGTGCAGTGCCCGCTCCGCCACCCCCGATTACGCCCCCGATCGGATTCACTCGTCGTGGTTGGTTGTTGCCTGCACTAGGTTGGCCTAGCCCTACCCCGGGTGTTCCCCCGATCAGGCCGCTGGGTGGCAAAGCCCGGTTTGGAGATGGCTGCGCCGGGTTTGCTTGGCTGCCAGGGCCTCTCGAGATGGGGCGATCCAACGGGCTTTGTTGCGGGGCTACGGTACTGGGCCGGCCGATTCCTGCCGATGGCGGAGGCATCCCTCCAACTACTGGAGGTGGATTGGGTGATGCGGGCGGGGTGGCGGTGGGCAGCCCAGGGCTGGGTGGTGCCGGTGCCGGCCCGACGCCAGCGCCGCCCAGGACGGGGCCAGTGTTCGGCGCGACAGGGGTTTGGACTGGCCGAACAGGCTCAGTTGGCGAGCGGACCGCTGATGCACCGATTGATGTCGACACTGGTATAGGGATAATTGGTGGGATGGCTGGCGCTGTTCCTCCCGCGTACTCCGTGGACCCAGGGTCAACTCCGGGGCGTGGTGGCCTGACGGGTGGTGGTTGGCGGAGCATTACTTGGGCCTGTTGGAGTTCGTTGCTGAGGCCGTACATGATGCCGCGCGCCTGGACGTTGAGTCGTTCCAGGTCGGCGTCGGTCACCGGGCGGTCGGGGACCCGGCTGCCCATGGCTGCCTTCGGGTCGGCGAGCGTCGCGTCGTACGTCTGCTTCTCCTGGACCTTGACGGCGTACGTCTCGTAGATCTTCTTGAGCTCCGCGCGGGTGGTGCTGATGGCCTGCGTGGCGGCGGAGAGCACGGTGTAGTTGGCGCTGGCGGCGTCGTGCGTGCGCTGCACCTTGTCGATCAGCTCGTCCAGCTCCCGAATGTACGCCCGGGCGGCCGTGTTGGTCTCCGGAGGCCAGGCCTCGGCCAGCCCCTTGCGGTATTCCTGGAGCCGGCTCAGGTGGGCCCGCGCGAGGTCGCAGACCTTGCGCCAGCCGGCGACCTGCTTCCAGTGGTTGGTGGTGTCGTGGTCCTGGAGGCAGGCCCACATGCTGGCGACGTCCATCAGCCGCCAGTCGGTGAGGGCGGACGTGCGGCCACCGGTGCCCCGCTCGATCATGGCAGCACCACCGGACCCCGCACCTGCCCCGGCACGGGCTCCGGCCCGGTGGGATCGGGCAGCACCGGCGGCGCGCCGCGAGGCGCCGTGGCGGCCGGGTTGGCGAGGGCCCGCTCGACGTCGGTCACGCGCGCGGAGGCGAAGGCGTCGGACCCGGTGTAGTTGGTGGCGACGGTGCCGGCGGCCGTGGCCAGGTGGCCGGTGGCGTCGCGGACGCCCCAGACCATGTCGGCGGTGGCCTGCTGGGTCTCGTGGTGGGCGCGCAGGAAGTTGACCAGCTCGATGAACGCGTCGGCCGGGTTGGGCACCGGTGCGGTCATGTCCTCGGCGATGTACGACAGGTGCGGGGCGTAGTTGCGTTCCACCTCGGCCTGGAGCTTGTCGGCGAACTCGCGGAGCTGGCGGATGTCGGCCTCGATGCTGCCGTAGCCGCGGAGCCAGGACGCTGGACCGTCCTCTTCGGGGATCATCGGCCCTCCCTGCCCGTCACTGCGCCGTTTCCCTGAGTGAGGTTAATGGGTCCCCGGGCATGTCGGCAGCCCCGCCCCGACCGACACCGGTCACCCTGCGGGCGCGTAGGGGCGCCGAGCTGCGGTGATCCGTACGGAAAAGGACGGAAAAGGTCAGCGGGGCAGGCCGGACGCCCGCCACGCGCCGGGGCCGGCGACCGCCGCTGCGGGTCGGCCGGAGCGCGCCCAGGCGGACGCGGCGACCGGAGGGGACGCGGCGGCCGGGCGGGACCGTACGACGATCGCGCCCACCAGCGCGGCCAGTTCCTCGGCGGTGGGGACCCCGCGGACGACCCGGAACAGCGGCTCTTCGGCAGACATGGCGCCAGCGTACGCGCCGGAGAGGTTGACCTGAACCGCACAGTGGCGTGCCGGCGGTGTGAGCGTCGTCGGCTCCGGGTACCGTCTGGGCGATGTCGAACGCGCTGCCCCAACTCGTCGCTGACCGATACCGGCTCCTCTCGCCGCTCGGTCAGGGTGGCATGGGTCGGGTGTGGAAGGCGCGCGACGAGGTGCTGCACCGGGACGTGGCGATCAAGGAACTCGTCCCGCCGCCCAGCCTCACCGACGAGGAGCGCCGCGAGATGCGGGAGCGCTCGCTGCGTGAGGCTCGGGCCATCGCCCGGCTCAACCACATCAACGTGGTCCGGATCTTCGACGTGCTGCGTACCGACGGCGACCCGTGGATCGTCATGGAGTACGTGCCGTCGAAGTCGTTGCAGGACACGCTGGCCGAGGACGGCCCGGTGACGCCGGCGCGCGCGGTGGAGATCGGCCTGGGCGTGCTGGCCGCGCTGAAGTCGGCGCACAAGGCCGGCGTGATGCACCGCGACGTCAAGCCCGGCAACGTGCTGCTCGGCGACGACGGCCGGGTGGTACTGACCGATTTCGGCCTCGCCACGATTCCCGGCGACCCCAACGTGACCCGCACGGGCATGGTGCTGGGCTCGCCCGCGTACATCTCGCCGGAGCGGGCCCGCGAGGGCACCGCCGGGCCGGAGGCCGACCTTTGGTCGCTGGGCGCCACCCTCTACGCGGCGGTGGAGGGCAAGTCGCCGTACGCGCGGCCGTCGGCGATCGCCACCCTGGCGGCGCTCGCCACCGAGCCGATGCCGCCGCCGAAGAACGCCGGGCCGCTCAAGCCGGTGCTCAACGGCCTGCTGCGCAAGGACCCCAAGGAGCGGATCACCGCCGAGGTGGCGGAGAAGCTGCTGCGCCGCGCCGGCGGCAAGCGCACCCGGACCATCCCGCTGCTCGACGGCGTACGCCGGCCGGGGCCGAACGGTCCGCGTGAGCCGCGCCCGCCGCTGGTGCCGGCGCCGCGACCGGCCGAGGGCGGGTCCGACAAGCCGGTCAGCCCGCCGGCGCCGCGTGCGCCGCTGGCGGCGGCCGGTGCCGGTGCCGCTGCGGCGTCCACCGCCGAGGACGCGACGGCGGCGGTCTCCTCGGACGCCGCGCCGACGGCCAAGGTCGGAGCCTCCACGTCGGACTCGGCCCCGACCGCGAAGGTCGACCCGCCGAAGCCGGCGCTCGACGACACGAAGGCCGACCCGGCGCCCCGCAAGCCGGCGAATCCCACCTCGGTGATGCCCCCGCCGGTGGGCCCGCCGTCCGGCCGGGCGGCGGTCGTGGCGTCCGACGGTACGAAGCCCGACAACACCCGGCGCAACGTCCTGATCGGCGTGCTGGTGGCGCTGCTGCTGCTCGGCCTGGTGGTGGTCGTGCCGATGCTGACCAGCGGCGACGGTGGGGACGGCGGGGGCACCCCGCAGGCCGACCCGACCGGCGCGGCGACCTCGCAGGGGCAGCCGCAGCAGTCCTCCGCGCCGGCCCCGCCCACGAGCGCCGCGCCGAGCCCGACGCCCTCGGCCACCCCGTCCCCGACGCCGGACGCGCTGCCGGCGGGCTGGAAGCTGCACAAGGACCCGGCCGGCTTCGCGCTGCCGCTGCCGGCGAACTGGGTGCGCCGCAACGCCGGGGCGAACACCGTCGTCTTCGACGAGCCCGGCGGGGTGGGCGAGTTGCTGGTGCAGTGGACCTCCACGCCGAAGTCCGACGCGTACGCCGACTGGAAGCGGATCGAGCCGGACCGCCGGAAGCTCGTCAAAAACTACCAGTACCTGAGCATCGAGCCCTGCGACTACTTCAAGACCTGCGCGGACTGGGAGTGGCTGGAGACCCGCGACGGCACCCGGATCCACGTCCGCAACCGGGGCTTCGTCACGGCCAAGAATCGCGGTTACGCCCTGCGCTGGGAGGTCGCCGCGAAGGACTGGCAGGCCAAGCTGGCCGACTTCGACCGGATCGCCAAGGGCTTCGTGCCCGACCGCAAGGACTGACCCGCGGGATTCGCGCCCGTTGCGAGATCGACTCGCATGACCTTCGGCCGTACGGGGTATCTGACCTTCACGACGGAAGGGAGGGTACGACATGGGTTACCGACTGAGGGACGCCCGGCCCCGAGTGGCACTGTGGATGCTCGTGGCCCTCGGCGACATCGTCCTGCTGCTCGTCGCCGCCGGCCTGCCGCTGCTGTTCGCGCTGCTCAGCGTCGTCACCGTCACCCTCGCCGGGGTGGGCGTCCGGCGCTTCGCCCGGCGCAACGCGCTCACCCGCGAGAACGCGGCGACCGTGTCCGTGGCGGCCCGACGGCAGGCCTGACGCCCGCGGGAGCGGCGTGGCGGCAGCCGGACCAGTTGTCGACCGTACGGTGACAACCGATCCCGCTGCCGCCAACCGCCTCCCCAGGCGATTCAGGCTCAGGTGTTGTTGGCCAGCGCGATCAGCCGGCTCCGGTCACCGTTCCAGTAGTTGCGGTCGACGGCGCCGCTGATGCCCGAGACGCTGCCCCGGTCGGTGTACTGCCAGAAGCTCCAGAACGGTGCCCCGGCCGGCAGCGCGCCGACCGTGCTCGACCAGCGGGCGACCCAGAGCGGGTGGTTGGCCCACGGGGCCGTCCAGTTGCCGGTGCACTGGTTCCACCAGCTCGTGGTGGTGTAGATGACGGCGTAGCGGCCGGTGCGGGAGCGGTAGGTGTTCAGGAAGTCCTGCACCCAGTTGCGCATGCCGGTCGTGCTCAGGCCGTAGCAGTAGCCGCCGGCGTACGGGTTGGCCTCGAGGTCCAGCGCGGCCGGGAGGGTGCGGCTGTCGGCCGACCAGGCGCCGCCGTTGGAGGCCAGGTAGTTCGCCTGCACCGCCCCGGAGGAGATGTTGGGCCGGGCGAAGTGGTACGCGCCCCGGATGACGCCGGCGTTGTAGGCGGCCACGTAGTTCGTGTTGAACCTCGGGTCCTTGTAGCTGGTGCCCTCGGTCGCCTTGATGAAGGCGAACTGGATGCCCGCGTTGCGGACGCTGGTCCAGTTGATGGCGCCCTGGTAGTGGGACACGTCGATGCCGGGTGTGGTGGCGGCCGCTGCGGGGGTCGCGGTCGCGACGAGCCCCGCCGCCGCGGTGGCGAGGGCCGCGAGGGTGGCGGCCAGCAGCCGCCGCACGGATGTTCCGGTACGGGTCATGGATGCCTCCAAGGACGCCGGACTTAATAGACGTTCATCTTTGGAGGTAAGTGCCCCGGATGGCAAGGGGCGCTAAGGAATTCTTCATTAACGGTGGAAGTGGATTACCGCGCCGAGCGGGTGTCGCCGCCTCAGCGCAGCGTGGCCGGGTCGACGCGCCAGCGGATCGGCGCGGCCAGGCTGAGCTCCTCGCCCGGCTTCGCGACCTGCTCCTCGACGTAGTGCGCGCCGTCGAGCCGGTGCAGCCGCAGCGAGTGGCCGGTGCCGTCCTGCTCCACCAGCAGATACCACGGGATCCCGGTGATCGCGTAGAGCTGCATCTTGACCAACCGGTCGGCGGCCGCGTTCCCCGGCGGGACGATCTCGCAGACGAGGACGACCTCACTCGCCTCGACCACGGTGCCCTCGTCGTCGGTGTCGGCCACCACCACGTCGGGGATGACGATGCGGTCGACGCCGAGCCGGACGTTCACCGCCTCGAAGACCGCGAGGGCCGCCGCGGCGTCGTCCAGGCTGTTGGCCAGCAGTCGCGACACCCGCTGGTGCCGCTTGCTCGGGGCAGGGCTCACGATCAGGCTCCCGTCGAGCAACTCGATCCGGTTCGGCGTCTCGCCCATGGCGAGGTACTCGGCCTCGGTCCACAGGCCGACGTGGGGTTCCCGGAGGACCGCGCTCACCGGCGTCCACCTCCCGCTCCGGTCGCCACCGGATCAGCCTCCCTTGATGCGGGCCGGAGAGGACGCAGCGACACAGGTCGGGGCCGGTAGGCTCGCGCCCCATGGTGTCGATCGACGGGCTCGGCGGTCTCTGGGACAAGTTGTTCGCGGCGCAGCCGGACCCACCGCCCCTGCTGGTGCTGCTGACCGCCGCCGTCGCGTTGGTGGTCGTCTCCACCCGGTTGCCCTGGCGGATCGCCCGCAACGCCGTCACCATCGCCCACGAGGGCGGGCACGCGCTGGTCGCCCTGCTCACCGGCCGCCGCCTGCACGGCATTCGGCTGCACTCCGACACGTCCGGGCTGACCCTCTCGGCCGGCCGGCCCACCGGCCCGGGGATGATCCTCACCCTGCTCGCCGGCTACGTCGCCCCGCCGCTGGTCGGGCTGGCCGGCGCGTGGCTGCTCGGCGGCAACCGGATCACCCTGCTGCTCTGGGTCGCCGTGGCGCTGCTGCTGGCCATGCTGGTGATGATCCGCAACGTCTTCGGCGTGATCTCGCTGCTGGTCACCGGCGGGGTGGTGCTCGCCGTCTCCTGGTACGCCACGCCGCAGGTGCAGGCGGCGTTCGCGTACGCCGGGGTGTGGTTCCTGCTGCTCGGCGGCGTACGGCCGGTGGTGGAGCTGCAACGGATGCGCTCGCGCGGCCGGATGCCCGCCTCCGACGCCGACCAGCTCGCCGGTCTCACCCCGCTGCCCGCGTTCTTCTGGGTCACCGTCTTCGCCCTGGTCAACCTGGTCGCCCTCGGCGCCGGCGCGTTGCTGCTGGCCGGCCCGATCCTCACCGAGGCCGGCCTGACACCCGGAACATGACGTGCCGGCCTGACCCCCGGAAAATGACCGGCCGGCCGGGCAACCGGCGGCACGGCCGGGCGCGTGTCCCCTGTGACCGTCACGGGGAGGTAGCAGGTGCCGGACGTCGACGGGTTCGACGAGTTCTACCGGGGCAGCCGGCAACGGCTGCTCGGCTTCGTCTACGCGCTCACCGGCGACCTCGCCGAGGCGCAGGACGCCGTGCAGGAGGCGTACATCCGGGCCTGGCAGCGCTGGTCGACGGTCAGCGGGTACGAGGAGCCGGAGGCGTGGGTGCGGGTCGTGGCGAGCCGGATCGCGGTCAGCCGGTGGCGCAGCCTGCGCAGCCGGGCCCGCGCCTACCTGCGGCACGGCGCCAACGAGAGCGTGCCCGGCCCGGACACCGCCACCGTGGAGGTGGTCACCGCCCTGCGACGGCTCCCCGAGGAACAGCGCACCGCCATCGCGCTCTACTACCTGATGGGCATGCCGGTCGCCGAGGTGGCCCGGCAGACGGCCGCCCCGGTGGGCACCGTCAAGGCCCGACTCTCCCGGGGGCGTGCCGCGCTCGCCGGGCTGCTCGCCGTCTCTGACCTGGAGGAGGCCGCCGATGCGTGACGAGCCGAGGTTCGTCGAACAGGTGCACCGTGACCTGCGTGACGTCCGCTGGCCGGAGCCGGCGGAGATCCGCGCGCGGGCGCGCAGACGCAGCAGGCGTACGGCGCTGACGGCGGCCGTCGCGGTGCTCGTCGTCGTCTCCGGCTCGGCCGTGGCGGTCGGGGAGTGGGCCGGGCGGAGGGACGCGCCCCCGGCGCCCATGGCCGCCGCCACCTCCGTGTCGCCGACGACCGCCGCGCCGGCCGAGATCCCGCAGGACGCGCTGCTCGCCCCGGCGGACCTGCCCCTGAGGACCGGTGTGCAGCTCGGCGAGGCCGGCCTGATGGAACCGGTACGCGTCGACCCGGTGCTGGAGTCCTGCGGCCGCGAGCGGGGCGTGCCGTCGGCGGCGCCCACGTCCCGCTACTCGCGGTCGCAGACCCTGCTCTGGGCCCCGGAGAGCCCGGTGACGCGGGGCCCGGCGCTCACCCAGGACGTCTACCGTGTCCATCCGGGCCAGGGCCGGCTGGTCTTCGGCCTGGTCGGGCTGCTGCTCAACGCCTGTGCCGAGTGGCAGCTGACGAAGTCCACGCTCCTTGGCGGCAGTCCGGTGGCGACCACCCAGACGCACCGCTGGGAGACGCCGATCAGCGGCTTCGCCGGCGACGAGTCCGTGATGCTGCGCCACGTGTCGCTGCCCTCCCGCCTGCGGGCCAACGGGAAGGTGGCGGCCGCGGACGAGGCGGTCGAGGTCACCATGGTGGTGCGGGTCGGCGACCTGGTCACCGTGGTCGCGCTCAGCCCGGGGACCCTGCAGGACACGGTCGCCGGAACGCGCCCCGGTGGCCTGAGCTACGCCGACCTGCAGACACTGGGCAGGACGGCGGCGCGCCGGATGTGCGCGTCGGCGAATCCAAGCTGCTGACCGACCCGTGCCCGGCCGGGGCGGCGATCGGCCGGGCGCCGGGCCGGCGGCGTCAGAGCGGGATGTTGCCGTGCTTCTTCGGGGGCAGGGTCTCGCGCTTGGTACGCAGCATCCGCAGCGCGCGGACGATCTGGGTGCGCGTCTCGTGCGGCGGGATGACGCTGTCCACGT
The DNA here is from genome assembly GCF_059359355.1 of Micromonospora sp. ZG13. Lineage (NCBI taxonomy): Bacteria > Bacillati > Actinomycetota > Actinomycetes > Micromonosporales > Micromonosporaceae > Micromonospora > Micromonospora sp. ZG13. Next base: position 397,546 of record NZ_JCADBQ010000003.1, on the reverse strand, counting down.
AACCGCGCTCCGCCGCGATGTACGGGTTGGCGAGGGTGTCCTCGTACTCGGCGATCTTCTCCGCCCGCACGGCTGCCGGGTCCTCGGCGGCGGCCAGCTCCGAGCGGTAGAGGATGTTCACCGCACCCTGCGCGCCCATCACCGCGATCTGCGCGGTCGGCCACGCGAAGTTCAGGTCCGCGCCGAGGTGCTTGGAGCCCATCACGTCGTACGCGCCGCCGTACGCCTTGCGGGTGATCACGGTGACCTTCGGGACGGTGGCCTCGGCGTACGCGTAGATGAGCTTCGCGCCCCGGCGGATGATGCCGTCCCACTCCTGCCCGGTGCCCGGCAGGAAGCCGGGGACGTCCACGAAGGTCAGCACCGGGATGTTGAACGCGTCGCAGGTGCGCACGAACCGGGCGGCCTTCTCCGAGGCGGCGATGTCCAGGGTGCCGGCGAAGTGCATCGGCTGGTTCGCGACCACGCCCACCGGCCGGCCCTCGACCCGGCCGTAGCCGACGACCATGTTCTGCGCGTAGAGCGGCTGGACCTCCAGGAACTCGCCGTCGTCGAGGACGTGCTCGATGACCCGGTGCATGTCGTACGGCTGGTTGGCCGAGTCGGGGATCAGCGTGTCCAGTTCCCGGTCGGCGTCGGTCACGTCGGGGTCGGCGGGGGCGTCGAAGACCACCGGCTCGTCCAGGTTGTTCGACGGCAGGTACGACAGCAGCGCCTTGACGTAGTCGATCGCGTCCTGCTCGTCCGTGGCGAGGTAGTGCGCGTTGCCGCTGCGCGAGTTGTGCGTACGGGCGCCGCCCAGCTCCTCCATGCCGACGTCCTCGCCGGTGACCGTCTTGATGACGTCCGGGCCGGTGATGAACATGTGCGAGGTCTGGTCGACCATCACGGTGAAGTCGGTGACCGCCGGGGAGTAGACCGCGCCGCCGGCGCACGGGCCCATGATCAGGGAGATCTGCGGGATGACGCCGCTGGCCCGCACGTTGCGGAAGAAGATCTCGCCGTAGAGGCCGAGCGAGGCGACGCCCTCCTGGATGCGCGCGCCCCCGGAGTCGTTGATGCCGACGACCGGGCAGCCGATCTTCATGGCCAGGTCCATGACCTTGACGATCTTCTCGCCGAAGACCTCGCCGAGGGAGCCGCCGAAGACGGTGAAGTCCTGGGCGAAGACGCAGACCTGCCGGCCGTCGATGGTGCCGTAGCCGGTGATGACGCCGTCGCCGTACGGGCGGGTCTTCGCCAGCCCGAAGTTGGTGGACCGGTGCCGGGCCAGCTCGTCCAGCTCGACGAAGGAACCCTCGTCGAGGAGCATCTCGATGCGCTCGCGGGCGGTCTTCTTGCCCCTCGCGTGCTGCTTCTCGACCGCACGCGCCGACCCGGCGTGCACCGCCTCGTCGACCCGCCGCTCCAGGTCGGCCAGCTTGCCCGCGGTGCTGTGGATGTTGATCCCGGTCTCGGTAGTCACCCTGGGAATATAACGATGGTTCAGGCCGCCGCCGCTGTGCAGTTCGCCTCAGCCGAGCCGTGACGCCCCCGGCTGGCCGGCCGGGGGCGGCCGTAGGCTGACGGGATGCCGGGCTCGCCGTACACCGATCTGGACCGCCCGCCGCTGTCGGCGGCGCGGCTGCGGCGGGCGCTGGTCGCCCCGCACGGACCCTGGGCCCGGCTGGAGCTGCGCGTCGAGACCGGCTCCACCAACGCGGACGTCGCCGAGGCGGCCCGGGCCGGCGAGCCGGAGGGCCTGGTGGTGGTCGCCGAGCGGCAGACGGCCGGGCGCGGCCGGCGCGGCCGGGTCTGGCAGTCGCCGGCCCGGGCCGGCATCGCCACCAGCGTGTTGCTCCGCCCCGGGGAGGCCGTCGCCGACCGCGACTGGCCGGCGGCACCCCAGACGGGGTACGGCTGGCTGCCGCTGCTCGCCGGCGTCGCCCTCGTCGAGGCGGTCACCCGGCTGGCCGAGCTGGACGCGGGCCTGAAGTGGCCGAACGACCTGCTCGTCGGCGACGCGAAGTGCGCCGGCATCCTCGCCGAGGCGGTGCCGGGGGCCTTGCCGGCCCGGCCGCCCGCGATCGTGCTCGGCGTCGGCCTCAACGTCACTCTGCGGGCGGACGAACTGCCGGAGAACCCGACGGGGCTGCCGGCGACCTCCCTGCAACTGGCCGGCGCGGCAGCCACCGACCGGGACCCGCTGCTGCGGGCGCTGCTGCGCGGGATCGCCGACTGGTACGCCGAGTGGCGCGCGGCGGGCGGCGACGCGGTCGCCTGCGGCCTGCGCGACGCCTACCTGGCCGCCTGCGCGACGGTCGACCGGCAGGTACGCGTGCTGCTGCCCGGCGGCGAGGAGGTGACCGGCACCGCGACCGGCGTGGACGCCGACGGCCAGCTGCTGGTCGCCACCTCCGCCGGTGCCCGCGCCCTCGCGGCCGGCGACGTGTTGCACCTGCGCTGAATCCCGCAGACCGCCGCGCGGCTGATCCCCCGGCGACAGGGGAGCGGTTACGGTCAGCGCGTCCGTTTCTGCGAGGAGGTTCCCGTGGCGTTCCCCGATGACGTGCTCACCGAGGACGAGCACGTCGTACTGCACCTGCACCCGCACTGGAAGGCGCTGGTCCGGCCGGTCGCGGTGCTCGTGCTCGCCATCGCGGCGGTGGTGGCCGGTGTGGTCCTGCTGCCGTCCGGCGGGGGCGGCTCGATCGCGCTCGCCGTCATCGGCGGCCTGGCCCTGCTGGCGGTGCTGTGGCTGGCGCTGTGGCCGTTCCTGGTCTGGCGGACCACCCACTACCTCTTCACCGACGAGCGGGTGCTGCTCCAACAGGGCGTGCTCTCCCGGGACCGGCGGGACATCCCGCTGACCCGGATCAACGACCACGCCATGAACCAGCGGTTCGTGGAGCGCCTGCTCGGCTGCGGGACGCTGACCATCGAGTCCGCCGGCGAGCGCGGCCAGTCGGTCCTGCACGACGTGCCGAAGGTCGGTCAGGTCCAGACCAAGCTCTACGAGCTGGTGGAGGCCCACCACGACAAGCACTCCCTCGGCGACTCCGAGATGCGCGACATCCTGGCGGACCTGCACGACGGCAAGCCCCTGCGCGACCCCACCGCCTGAGACCGGCGGCGGGCCCCGGCGCGGGTCAGCGGCGCGGCGGTCGGCGGGTGCTCGCCTGGAGCTCGGCGGCCAGTTCCGCCTCCAGTTCCCGGTCCAGCGAGCCGCCGAGGCCGGCGTCGAGCGGGACGGGGCGCCCCTGGACCGGGGCCGCCGGGCCCGCCGCCGGCGCGGGGCCCGGGCCGGGCGCGACGCGCGGGACGCGCCGCCCGGCACCTGGCGGCGGCTCGGACTCCTCCAGCTCGGAGATCGACTCGGCCAGCTCGGCCACCGGGTCCATCTCGGCCATCGTGTCCCACTCGTCGCGCGGGATGCTGTGCCACGTGTCCGCCGCGTGCGCGGGTGCCGGTTGGAAGACGAACGTCCGGTAGGACCAGAAGCGGAACAGCGTCGCCAACAGCACGCCGCCGGTCTTCGCCACGTTGAGGGCGAGCAGGCTGGTCAGGCCCAGGCCGTACTTGGCAGCGGCCAGGACGCCCAGCTCGATGAGCAGGCCGGCGCCGTTGAAGAGGAAAAAGAGGACGTACTCGCGCCGCATGGCCGATTTCGGACGATCCCTGTACGTCCAGTGACGATTCATCAGATACGATGTGATGGTCGCCACCACGGTCGCGATGACCGTCGCCTTCAGTTGACCGTCGACGAAAACGGTCAGTGCGAGCGCGTTGAACACGGCGTAATTGATTACGGTGTTGACGCCGCCGACGATTCCGAACTTGAGCGCCTCGTGGATGAACTTCTGCCAGCGCTCAGGCAGCAGACGGACAAGACGCATGCGGAACACCTTAGGGCAGTGGGCGGGGCCGGCAGGCTCCGGCCGGGACGGGGTGGGCGGGAGGTCACGCCCGGTGGTCTCGGTCGTCCTTCTCTTCCGGAACGGTGGGAGTTCCCGCTTCGACGAAGACGAACCGTCGGTAGGACCAGAACCGGAACAGCGTCCCGAGGCCGGTCCCGACGACGAAGCTGGCGATGTTGTCGGCCAGCGGGGTCTGGAACACCTCCGGCCAGATGCTGCCCAGGCCGTAGCGGCTGATCGCGAGGCAGGCCACGGCGATCCCCAGGCCGACGCCGTTGAAGAAGAAGAACAGCGCGTACTCGCGGGCCGGGTTGGAGCGCTTGCGGTGCCGCCACGTCCAGAACCGGTTGCCGACGAACGCGACGGTCGCCGCGATCACCGTCGAGATGGTCTTCGCGGTGACCTGCTCGACACCCCGCACAGTCGTCAGGTAGTTGAAGAGCGCGAAGTCGATCAGGAAGGCGACCCCGCCCACGGTGGCGAACTTGCTCAGCTCGCGGACGAGATGGCCGAAGCGCTCCACCAGCGAGTGGACCAGACCCGTGCGGGTCTGCCGGGAGCCGGGCTCCCCGGTCATCGTCGCGGCCACGACGCGAGCCTACCGGCTGGTGGCATCCCGTACGGGTAGCAACGACGGACCACCTGTCCGGGTGTGTGCCTGTGGACAGAGCGTAACGAGATCGACGGCGCGGCGGGGCGGTTCGGTGGGTTGCGTCGACGGGACGCCGCCGGCGGGCGTGTGAGGTTTCACCTGAGCATTTGCGTGAAACTGCGCGTGAAAGCGGGTATTAGCTCGTGATGCCGCAGCGTGACCGCAGCTTGTGCAGTTCTTCACAACCAGTCCCACTGACTGGTGACCTCACCCGGTTTACGCTGAGGCCAATCCCAGGTTCCCACGAAGGCGACGCATAGCGCCGTCAAGACTCGTGCATCCCATAGATCGGTCAGCGTCGACCACCAAGGAGATGTGTCATGGTTGCTCCGGCTACCGTTCGGGGTATCGATCAGGCCCCGACGTCCCACCCCAAACTGCTCGCCTGGGTCCGTGAGGTCGCTGAACTGACCACCCCCGACCGTGTCGTCTGGGTGGACGGGTCCGACGAGGAATGGCGTCGCCTCACCGACGAGCTGGTCGAGGCCGGCACCCTGATCCGACTCAACCCCGAGAAGAAGCCCAACTCGTTCTACGCGCGCACCGACCCGACGGACGTCGCCCGGGTCGAGGAGCGCACCTTCATCTGCTCCGTCGACGAGGCGGACGCCGGCCCCACCAACAACTGGATGGCGCCGGCCGAGATGAAGCGGACGATGACGGAGCTGTACCGCGGTTGCATGCGCGGGCGCACCATGTACGTCATCCCGTTCTGCATGGGCCCGGTCGAGGCCGAGAGCCCCATGTTCGGCGTCGAGATCACCGACAGCCCGTACGTGGTCGCCTCCATGCGCATCATGACCCGGATGGGCGCCACGGTCCTGGAGGCCATGGGCGACGACGCGGACTTCGTCCACGCGCTGCACTCCATCGGCGCGCCGCTCGCCCCCGGCCAGCAGGACGTGGCGTGGCCGTGCAACGAGACGAAGTACATCTCGCACTTCCCGGAGACCCGGGAGATCTGGTCCTTCGGCTCCGGCTACGGCGGCAACTCGCTGCTGGGCAAGAAGTGCTACTCGCTGCGGATCGCCAGCGTGATGGGCCGTGACGAGGGCTGGCTCGCCGAGCACATGCTCATCCTCAAGATCACCTCGCCGGAGGGCAAGGTCTACCACGTCGCCGGGGCCTTCCCGTCGGCCTGCGGCAAGACCAACCTGGCGATGCTGGAGCCGACCGTCCCGGGCTGGAAGGTCGAGACCATCGGCGACGACATCGCCTGGATGCGCTTCGGCCCCGACGGCCGCCTCTACGCGGTCAACCCCGAGTACGGCCTCTTCGGCGTCGCGCCCGGCACCGACTGGAAGACCAACGCCAACGCGATGCGCACGCTGGACCGCGGCAACTCCATCTTCACCAACGTGGCCCTGACCGACGACGGGGACATCTGGTGGGAGGGCATGGGCGAGCCGCCGGCGCACCTGGTCGACTGGAAGGGCAACGACTGGACGCCGGAGAGCGACAGCCTCTCCTCGCACGCGAACAGCCGGTTCTGCACCCCGATCACGCAGTGCCCGATCCTCGCCGAGGACTACTACGACCCGAACGGCGTGCCGATCGACGCGATCCTCTTCGGCGGTCGCCGCCGGGACACCATCCCGCTGGTGACCGAGGCCCGCGACTGGGTGCACGGCGTCTACATGGGCGCGACGCTCTCCTCGGAGACCACCGCCGCCGCCTCCGGTGCGGTCGGCGTCGTCCGCCGCGACCCGATGGCCATGCTGCCGTTCATCGGCTACCACGCCGGCGACTACTTCCGGCACTGGATCGAGATGGGCAAGGGCACCGACGGCGACGAGTCCAAGCTGCCGAAGATCTACTACGTCAACTGGTTCCGCAAGGACCCGGAGGGCAACTTCCTCTGGCCCGGTTTCGGCGAGAACTCCCGCGTGCTCAAGTGGATCATCGAGCGGATCGAGGGGCGCGCCGAGGCGGTGGAGACCCCGATCGGCATGGTCCCGGCCCAGGACGCGCTCGACGTCGACGGCCTCGACATGACCCCGGAGGACGTCCGGATCGCGCTGAAGGTCGACCCGGAGGAGTGGCGCAAGGAGCTCCCGATGGTCACCGAGTGGTTCGAGAAGTTCGGCGACAAGCTGCCGGGCGTGCTCTGGGCCGAGCTGGACGCGCTGCGCGCCCGGCTCGACGCGGCGCCGCAGCGCTGAGACAGGTGTGACGGACGCCCCGACCGGGCATCATCGGTTCCCATGAGGACGGCCGCCGCGACCGAGGTCCGGCGGCCGTCCGCCGTCCGGGCGCTGACCACGCTGCTCGCGCTGACCGCGGCGGCCACCGTCGTGGTGGAGCTGCTCAACTGGTGGTACGCCCCGGAGCAGGGCTTCGGGCTGGCGGTACGGACGGGCTGGGCGATGCTGCGCTCGCTCGGCTTCCTGCTGCTGATCGGGCACGTCCGTCGGGGCCGGCGGGTGGCCCGGCCGTTCGGGCTGATCCTGGGGGTGACCACGGTCTTCGCGGTCGGCCGGCTGATCGTGCCCCGCCAGGGCGTGCCGCCGCTGCCGGGGTTGCTCGGCTTCGCCCTGCTCACCGTGCTCTGCGCCGCCGTGGTCTGGCTGCTCTACCGCTCGCCAGCCGTGTCCGGGCACCTGGTCCGCCACCGGCCCCGGCTGGTCATCGACCGCGAGGGCATCTCCTGGCGGGAGACCCCGCCCCGCCGGCCGGAGGTCAGCGGTTGGCTGCTCACCAGCCGGGTCGCGGCGTTCACGTACAGCCCGCTCATGCTGGTCCCGGCCCTGGTCGCCGGCGGCGCGGTGCTGGACGACCGGCTGACCGCCGTGCCCGCCGTGCTGCTCTGGTTCGCCGCCGGGATCGTGACCAGCTACGCGGTGCTCTTCTGCACCGCCTTCCTCATGCGCGGTAAGGGCTGGGCGCGCACGCTGCTGCTGGTCGTCACCGCTGTCGTGCTCGCCGTCGACCTGCCGCTGTGCTGGTGGCTGCTCGGCCCGGACGGTCTGGTCCGCGACGGCGGGCCGCTGGTGGCCGCGGCGGCGCTGACGCTCTACGGCCTCTGGCGCGCCACCCGCGCCGAACGGGCCGCCCGGCCGGCGTAGGGACGCATCCGCGCTGTCGAGCTGCCCCGTCCATGAGACCGCTCCCGGCCCCGTCCCCAACGGCCGTCCTGCCGCGACACCCACCGCGACGGATCCTCCGTCCAGGACACGCTCCTGGCACTCGTCCCCAACGGCGTCAGCCCGTCCTTCCTGCCGATCTTGGTAGGAACATGCCCCGCGAGGGGCGCGCATCTACCAAGATCTCCTGCGCGTCGGCGTCGCCGCGCCGCCGCGCTTACCCCGCCGCGTGGCCACGGCGCCGCCCCGCCACCCCGCCGCGTTGCCACGTCGCCACCCCGCCACCCCGACGTGGCGACGTGGCGTCGGGAGGTGCCGTCGCTGTGGGGGTCGCGGGACGTCCTCGCCGACGTGCCGGGCGGGTTTCGCCGCGCTGCGCGTCTCCGGCGGCAGGATGGCCGCAGGGAGCCGGACCGGCGGTGGGAGGCGACGCGGTGGGCGACGAGTCCGTGGGCGACGAGTTCGACGTGGTGGTGGTCGGGGCCGGTCCGGCGGGGTCGGCCGCGGCGCTGGCGGCCCGGCGGGCGGGGGCGAGCGTACTGCTGCTGGACCGGAGCGAATTTCCCCGGGACAAGGCGTGCGGGGACGGCATCGCCGCGCACGCGTTGGACGTACTGGACGAGCTGGGGGTGCCCGACGCGGTGGCCGGGTACGCGCCCCTGCCGGCGCTCCGGCTGGTCGGCCCGGGTGGCGGCACCGTGGCGCGGGCGCTGCCGCGGCCCGCGTACACCGTGCCCCGGAAGGTCTTCGACGCCCGGCTGGTGGCGGCGGCGGTCGCGGCCGGCGCGCGGCTGCGCCGGCACGCGGTGCGGCACGTCGAGGTCCGGGCCGACCGGGTGGTGCTCGACGGCGGGCTGGCGGCGCGGGCGGTGGTCGGCGCGGACGGCGCCGGGTCCGTCCTCCGGCGGGCGCTGGGCCACCGGCCGAATCCCGACCGGCACCTGGCGCTCGCCATCCGGGGGTACGCGCCGGCGCTGACCGGCCCGCCCGAACAGCTCATCGTCACCTCGGCGCCGCGCTGGCCGGCGTACGCCTGGTCGTTCCCGATCGGGGACGGTCGGGCGAACGTCGGGTACGGGGAGGTGCTGCGGGGCGAGCCGCTGAGCCGGGCGCACCTGGTCGACCGGCTCGGCGCGCTGCTGCCCGGCACGGACCCGGCCACGGTCACCGACCTGCGCGCCCACCACCTGCCGCTGTCGACGCACCGCCCCGCCCCGGGGCAGGGGCGGCTGGTGCTCGCCGGCGACGCGCTCTCCCTGATCAACCCGTTCACCGGGGAGGGCATCTTCTACGCGCTGCTGTCCGGGGCGCTCGCCGGCGCGGCTGCCGCCGGCTCGCCCGAGCAGGCCGCCCGGCGGTACGCGGCCACGCTGCGCCGCCGCCTCGGCACCCACCTGCGGCACAGTTCGGTCGCGGCGTGGCTGGCCCGGCGCCGGCAGGTGGTCGACGCGGCGGTCCGCGCGGCCCGCCGGGACGACCGGGTCTACCGGACGGTGGTCGAGTTGGGGCTGGGCGACGGGCGGCTCGACGCCCGGACCCTCGGCATGATCGGCATCGGTCTGTCGGCGCGGGAGCGCATTCCGAGGCGGTGATCCGGGGCGTGGGTCGCTACGCTGCAAGGTGATGACTCTGCGGGACCTGATCTACTCGGTGTACGAGCGTCGCCTGACGGCGAAGCTCGCGGGCAAGCCGGTGCCCCGGCACGTCGGCGTGATGTGCGACGGCAACCGTCGTTGGGCCCGGGAGATGGGCTACGTCGACCCGAACGACGGGCACCGCATGGGCGCCGTCAAGATCAAACACATGCTGGGCTGGTGCAACCAGGCCGGCATCGGGCACGTGACGCTCTACCTCCTCGCCACCGACAACCTGCGCCGACCGGCCAAGGAACTCGACCCGCTGCTCCAGATCATCGAGGACCTGGTGGTCGAGCTGGCCGAGGAGGGCAACCCATGGCGGCTGCGGATGGTGGGCGCGCTCGACCTGTTGCCGGCCTCGACCGCCGCCGCGCTGAAGGCCGCCGAGGAACGCACGCGGGACCGCAGCGGCGGGGCCGAGGTCAACATCGCGGTGGGCTACGGCGGCCGACGGGAGATCACCGACGCGGTGCGCTCGCTGCTGCTGGAGTACGCCGCCACCGGCGGCACCATCGAGGAACTGGCCGAGGTGCTGGACGTCGAGCACATCGCCGAGCACCTCTACACCCGGGGGCAGCCCGACCCCGACCTGGTCATCCGGACCAGCGGCGAGCAGCGCCTCTCCGGCTTCATGCTGTGGCAGTCGGCCCACTCGGAGTTCTACTTCTGCGAGTTGAACTGGCCCGACTTCCGGCACATCGACTTCCTGCGCGCCCTGCGCTCCTACGCCAACCGCCAACGCCGCTACGGCGCCTGACCGCCCCGCAGCGCCCTCGCCGGGTCGGCCCCGCAGCGCGCGCCGTCGCGGGACGGGCCGGTGCGCGGTCGCCGGGGCGGGCCGGTGCGCGTGCCGCCCCCGGCCGGCGCGGGCGCGTCAGGTGAGGTGCCGGGTGGCGTCGGTGAGGAAGTCGCCGAGGGCGGCGGGGGAGTCCAGGGTCAGGTCGGCGGCCTCCGCGACCTCGTGACCCGTCTCCGGGTTGGCGACGGCGACGCAGACGCCGAAGAAGTGCGGATCAGCGGCGGCCCGGGCCCGCAGCGCGGCGAACGCCTTGATGTCGGAGACGTCGTCGCCGAAGTACCAGGCGCCCTCGGCGTCCCGGACGATCTCGTCGATCACCATGCCCTTGTCGCGGTCGACCGGCGGCTTGAGCTCCAGCACCATGCGCCCGGCCTGGACCTTGAGCCCGAGCCGCTCGGCCTGGGCCCGGCCCCACCGCTCCACGTCCGCGCCGAGCTGCGGCGCGGTGCGCCAGTGCAGCGCCACGGAGAGCCGCTTGTACTCCACCAGGGTGCCCTCGGGCAGCTCGGCCCGGGCCAGGTCGTTCAGCTCGGCCATGGTGGGCACCCAGGGCAGGGCCGCCGGCTCCGTCACGGTCTCGCCGCCGGAGTGGCTGTGCTCCAGGCCGTAGAGGCCGTAGAGGTCGACGCCGGACAGGCCGCCCAGGTGGTCGCGGAGGAAGTCGACCGGGCGCGCGGAGACGATCGCCACGCGCCGGACCACCGGGGCGAGCGCCTCGATCGCGGCCAGCACCTTCGGGGCGGGGCGGACGGCGGTGGGATCGTCGTCGACCGGCGCCAGGGTGCCGTCGAAGTCGAAGAAGAGCACGGTCCCGGCCGACCGACCGGCGGTCGTCCGCCAGGCCTGCTCGGCGTCCAACGGGGTCCTCGGCTGCTGGTTGCCCAGATTCAACGGCGGCACGCGCGACAGCGTACCCCGGGCGGGGCGGCTCAATCCCCGCCCGAGCGGTGGCTGCCGGCCGGCGCCCCGGAGGGGTGCGGTCGGTGCGCGGCGGGCCCGACGGTCAGCGTTCGGCGGCTCCCCGTCCCCGCCGGCCGAACGGCACGACGGCGGCATCCTGGCCGTGGCTGAGCAGGTAGCCCTCGACGAATCCGCTGTTGCGGTCGCCGGTGCGCTCCTCGATCTCCTTCAGCCGGCCGACGAGGAAGTCGGTCAGGGCGCTGACCCGGTTGTCGAGCCGGTCGTGCAGCTCGGCGACCACCGCCAGGATCACCGCGGTGCTGGCGGAGGTGAGCGCGAGGAGGTTGACGAGCAGGGGAAGCTGCCCGCCGTTGACCGCCAGGGTCACCACGTTTCCGGTCACGCCCAGTGTCAGCGACACGGTGGCGATCACGACTGCCATCCACTTCAGGGTCATGGACAGACCCCTCCTTCTGTCCCGCAGGGCTGGGTTCGGCCTTGTCCCGTCCCCCCGCCGACGACGAGCCCAAGCAGTACGAATACGGACGCTAGCGCGCCCGTTCCGGCCCCGGAGCGAAACGAATGAGTCTGACCTGCCGTTCTTTCGCCATCTGAGGAACTAGCCGGCCTGTTTCCCTCGTTTTCGGACATCGACCGGGAGGGTGGGCCGATACGCGAGGTATCTGATGGTTTCCCGGATGTGGAACTTCTCCGCGTCGGAGACGTCTGGGTCCACGAGCCGACGCAGCAGCGCCTCCACGTCCGGGTCCATCGGCGGCGGGGTCGGCGTGCTGCGGGGGGCGGACGTCCGTTCCCAGCCCAGTGCCGCGAAAGCGGTCGCGGGGCTGAGCCCGAGACCCTCGCAGAACGCGACCACGCGCTCCGCCTCCGGGTCGCTCGCCCAGTCGCCCCGGACCCAGCGGTTGATGGTCTGCCGGGAGACGCCGGTGCGACGGGACACCTCGGTGCCGCTCCACGCCCGGGTGGCCCGGGCCTCGTCGAGCGCCCGCCGGACGAAGGTGGCGAAGGCGATCTTCCGTGCGTTGGCCGTCTCGGTCACTCGGTGACGGTACGACCATCCGGCCACCGGTGCGTGTCCTGGCACGCTGTTGTCACGCGGACGTGACGTAGTCGTCGACGCGCCGGTAAACGATCCGGCACCGCTCCTGAGGGGTGTCACCTGGGCAGAATAGAAGCCCGTAGAGGCCGTCGTAAACGGACGAAAAGCTGATACTGTCACGTCCATGGGACAATCTACGGTGTGTCACGTGCATGAGACGATCGGTGCTCACATGTGTCACGCCCCCGGCGCGAGGGGGGCGTGGTGACCGAGCTAGCCACCCGGGCCCAGGCCTTCGGCCTGATCGCGGAGGGGGTGGCCACGGGCCTGAGCGCGCCATGGCGGCTCTACCTCGCCAGAGGTTGCCGTTACCTGTCACTCAGCGTCGGCGACCGCACCGAGTGGGACTCCTGGCGTACCCACCTCGGCTGCCCCGAGGTCAGCGTCCGGGTGTACGACGCCGGCGGGGAGATCCGTCGCTCCTCGGTGGCCGAGGTCGTCCTGGACGGCTGCCGGATCAGCGTCGAGCTGGTCGAGGAGGTCAGCACCGACGACCTGGACCGCCTCCTCGTCGCCGAGCCGACGCCGACCGAGCCGGAGGAGCGATGACCCGGGACCCGCGGCGCACGGGAGCCGCCGGATGAGCCCCTTCCTCGCCGTCTTCCTCGTGCTCGTCCTCGGTGCCACGAGCTACGCGGCCGGGCGGCTGCACGGTCAGCTCAGCTACCGGATCGGCTACCGGTTCGGCTACCGGCAGGGCTACTTCGACGGCGACCGGGGGGCGTGGAACCGGCGTCGCCGCGACGCCCAGGCCGCCATCGCGTCGGCCCTGGCCGGCCCGTCGCCCGTCACCGCCGCCCGGGTCGCCGGCACGGTGGTCCGGCCCGGCACCACGTACACCGGCTCGTCGTTCTCGGCGCCGGTCGCCCCGGTCACCGGGCGGCACCCGACCGGCACCCTGGTCCGGCGGACCGGTTGAGCCCGGTCGACGGGGAGCCCGAGGCCCCGTCGACCGTAACGGCACGGTGCGTCGTCCGCGGCGGACACGCACCGTCGGGGCCACGTCAGACCGGTGACGGTGGTCCCACCGGCCGGGATGCGCGCAGGGGGCATGCATCCCGGCCGGTTCCGCCGCCGGCCGAGTTCACCCGCCGGTCCCCGCAGATCCACCGTCGCCCTCTAGCCCACGGGGTCCGACGCCGCTAGCGTCTAGGCATGGCGCGGGGTTCTCCCGGGCCAGCCGGTCCGCCCGGATCTGCGACCTCGCGCACGGGGTTCCGCATCCGACCCCGTGTCCCCGGGCACCGGAGGAGGCGGAACGCGGGTGGCGGATGCCCATCCGTCGGAGCAGGCCTGTGACGACTCGCCGTACGCCCGCCGGGACCGACCAGACCCCGGCCGCGACTGCCACGACCCGCCGCGCCACCCGGAGCCGCCGCAGCGCGTCCGCCGCTCCGGTCGGCAACGAGGAGCCCCGACCAGCAGGCCAGGCGTTCGTCCTGGACACCTCGGTGCTCCTGTCCGACCCGGCGGCCTTCCACCGTTTCGCCGAGCACGAGGTGGTCCTGCCCCTCGTGGTCATCTCCGAGCTGGAGGGCAAGCGACACCACCCGGAGCTGGGCTGGTTCGCCCGGCAGTCCCTGCGCATGCTGGACGAGCTGCGGGTCCGGCACGGGCGGCTGGACCGCCCGGTGCCCGCGAACGACTCCGGCGGCACCCTGCGGGTGGAGCTCAACCACTCCGACGACGGGGTCCTCCCGCCGGGGTTCCGTACCGACTCCAACGACGCCCGGATCCTCTCCGTCGCGCTCAACCTCGCCGCCGAGGGGCGGGAGGTGACCCTGGTCAGCAAGGACATGCCACTGCGGGTCAAGGCCGCCTCGGTGGGCCTGCGGGCGGACGAGTACCGGCACGGCCAGGCCAGCGACCCGACCTGGACGGGGATGGCCGAACTGGAGCTCGCCGAGGAGCAGATCGGCCGGCTCTACGCGGGCGAGACGCTCGACCTGGACGCCGCCGCCGGGCTGCCGTGCCACACGGGTCTGGTGCTGCACTCGGGCCGGGGCTCGGCGCTCGGCCGGGTGCTGCCCGACAAGACCGTACGGCTGGTCCGTGGCGACCGGGAGGCGTTCGGGCTGCACGGCCGCTCGGCCGAGCAGCGGATCGCGCTGGACCTGCTGCTGGACGAGTCGGTCGGCATCGTCTCGCTGGGCGGGCGGGCCGGCACCGGCAAGTCGGCGCTGGCGCTCTGCGCCGGGCTGGAGGCGGTGATGGAACGCCGCCGGCACAAGAAGGTGGTCGTCTTCCGCCCGCTCTACGCCGTCGGCGGCCAGGAGCTGGGCTATCTGCCCGGTTCGGAGTCGGAGAAGATGTCGCCCTGGGCACAGGCGGTCTTCGACACCCTGGGCGCGGTGGTGCACGAGAACGTGCTGGAGGAGGTCACCTCGCGGGGTCTGCTGGAGGTGCTGCCGCTGACGCACATCCGGGGCCGCAGCCTGCACGACGCGTTCGTGATCGTGGACGAGGCGCAGTCGCTGGAGCGGGGCGTGCTGCTCACGGTGCTCTCCCGCATCGGCCAGGGCTCCCGCGTGGTGCTCACCCACGACGTCGCCCAGCGGGACAATCTGCGCGTCGGGCGGCACGACGGGGTGACCGCGGTGATCGAGGCGCTCAAGGGCCATCCGCTCTTCGCCCACGTCACCCTCAGCCGCTCGGAGCGTTCACCGATCGCCGCAATGGTGACGGATCTGCTGGAGGACATCCCGCAATGACGGCCGTTATGTAGGAGTTTGTCCGCATTCTCATTGTGGCGCAGATCACAATTCAGGCTCGTGGTTTCCCAACAGTCCCACTGTGCGCGATGGTGTCCCACGAGCGCCCACGTACCGAGAAGATCGTTGGTGATCGTTCGTCACAGGACACGCCAGCATCCACCGGGTACGTCGGCTGCGACCGACACCGGGTCGGGGCGCTCGCGACGCGGACGCATCCCACCCGGGGTGCCGCCCCGCGCCGTGTCCTTGAACCCGACGAAGGGACCACTTCGTGAGTCGGCTGTGGAGCCGGTTCGGCGCCCGTACGGCCGCTGTCGCGCTGCTCTCCGTGGGCGTCGCTGGCGGTGTCTACCTGGGCGAAGACCGACAGACCCAGCAGCAGGGCCTGACCGCGCAGGTCAGCGCCACTGTCGAGCAGGCCGAGTTCGAGTACCAGCACGAGCGGCAGGCCAGCCACCAGGTGCAGTCCGCGAAGCAGCGGGCCGCCGAGTACCAGGCGAAGCTGCGCGCCGCCGCGGCGGCCAAGGAGGCCGCCAAGCGCGCCCGCGAGGCCGAGGCCGCCGCCGCGTCGCGCAAGAAGGCGCGCGAGGCGGCCGCCAAGGCCGCAGCCGAGAAGGCCGCCGAGAGCAAGCCGTACGACGGGCCGATCCCGGCGTCCTGCGCCGAGTTCAGCGGCAACCGCGAGGTCGGCTGCGCGCTGATGGTCAAGGCGGGCTTCGGGATGGACCAGTTCCCCTGCCTCAACAAGCTCTGGGACAAGGAGAGCGGCTGGAACCACAAGGCCCGCAACCCCTCGTCCGGGGCGTACGGCATCCCGCAGGCGCTGCCCGGCAGCAAGATGGGCTCCGTCGCCGACGACTGGCAGACCAACCCCACGACCCAGATCAAGTGGGGCCTCGGCTACATCGAGGGCCGCTACGGTTCGCCCTGCAAGGCCTGGGCGCACTCCCAGGACGTGGGCTGGTACTGACCGATCCTTCGAGGGCGGGGTGTGTGGGCGTCCACACACCCCGCCCTCGTCGTTCGGATCGCCCGCAGAAGTGGCGGCTGCGCCCCTCACCTGATAGCTCTTGACGGGTGACCCTGCACCCGCCAAGCGGCGACCCGAACCGGTTCGGCACCGAGGCGTTCTACGCCGCGCTCGGCCGGGCCTTCGTCGCCATGTGCGCGGTGGTGCCGTTCCTGTTCCTCATCGAGGCCCTCGACCAGGGGCTCGCGGCCGGCTTCGACACCACCGCCGGCATCATCCCGAAGCGCATCGACGGGCTCGACGGGGTCTTCTTCTCGCCGTTCCTGCACCACGGCTTCGACCACCTCTACAGCAACAGCATCCCGCTGATCCTGCTCGGCACCTTCGTCCTGGCCGCCGGCGCCCGCCGCTTCCTCTGGTCGACGCTCGTCATCATCCTGGTCAGCGGGCTGGGGGTGTGGTTCACCGGCTCGTCGACCTCCGTCGTGGTCGGGGCGAGCGGCGTCATCTTCGGCTACCTGGGCATCCTGCTCACCCGGGGCATCGTCGAGCGGAGCTGGTGGAACTTCGCGGTCTTCCTGCTGGTCGGCCTGCTCTACGGCTGGCAACTCGTCGGCATCCTCCCCACCGACGAGCGGATCTCCTGGCAGGGGCACCTGTTCGGGCTGCTCGGCGGGGTCGTGGCGGCGATCATCTTCCGGCGCCGCCGGGACCTGGGCGGCCCCTACCGCTCGGAGTCCACGCTCACCATGCCCTGAGCTTGGCCGAGCTGGCCGGGCCGCGCCGCGAGCACCGCCGACGCGCCGGCACCAGCCGAGCACGGGACATGCTTGCCCGAAGCGCACCGCCGGCCCTACCGTCGGGATCAGCACGCGTTGATCCGTGAGCGGAAAGCGACGGTACGCCCATGCGCGAGGTCGATGTCGCGGTGATCGGGGCCGGCCCCGCCGGACTGTTCGCGGCGTACTACGCCGGATTCCGGGGGCTCTCCGTCGCGGTCGTCGACGCGCTGCCCGAGCCGGGCGGCCAGATCACCGCCATGTACCCGGAGAAGCTCATCCACGACGTGGCCGGCCTTCCGGCCGTCAAGGGCCGGGACCTGGTGGCCAACCTCGTGGCCCAGGCCGCCCCCTTCGACCCCTGCTACCTGCTCGGCAACCGCGCCGAGAAGCTCTCGTACGCCGACGGCAAGCCGGTGCTCGGCCTCGCCGACGGCGGGCAGCTGCGGTGCGGTGCGGTGATCGTCACCGGCGGGCTGGGCAGCTTCACGCCCCGCCCGCTGCCCGTGGCCGAGCACTTCGCCGGCACCGGGATCGTCTACTTCGTACCGCGACCGACGGAGCTGACCGGCCGGGACGTGCTGATCGTCGGCGGCGGCGACTCCGCGTTCGACTGGGCGTCGACGCTCCAGCCGCTGGCCCGCTCGGTGACGGTGGTGCACCGGCGGGAGAAGTTCCGGGCGCACGCGGCCACCGTCGCCCGGGTGCTGGGCCTGCCGGTCCGCGTGATCGTCAACGCCGAGGTGACCGGCCTGCACGGCGACGGCGCGGTCACCGGCGCCGAGATCACCGTACGCGGCGGCGCGGCGGAGCTGCTGCCCGTCGACACGGTGGTGGCCGCCCTCGGCTTCACCGCCGACCTCGGCCCGCTGGCCGAGTGGGGCCTGCGGCTGGACCGCCGGC
Source organism: Micromonospora sp. ZG13 (assembly GCF_059359355.1). NCBI lineage: Bacteria > Bacillati > Actinomycetota > Actinomycetes > Micromonosporales > Micromonosporaceae > Micromonospora > Micromonospora sp. ZG13. Next base: position 380,093 of record NZ_JCADBQ010000003.1, on the reverse strand, counting down.
ACATCGTGGTCGACAGCGCGATGGCGACGAACCTGCCCCGCGTCTTCGCGGCGGGCGACATCACGGAGTACCCGGGCAAGGTGCGGCTGATCGCGACCGGCTTCGGCGAGGCCGCCACGGCGGTCAACAACGCGGCGGTGGCCATCGACCCGAGCGCGCACCTGTTCCCCGGGCACTCGTCCGACGGCACCTGACGCACCGGCGGCCGCGGTGCGCCTCCCGCCGGGGGCCCGGCAGCCCGGCCGGCGGCGGGCCGGTCAGCGCGACGGGCGGGGCACGACCGGTGCGAGGGCGGCGACCCCGACGGCGACCAGGGTCAGCGCCGCGCCGAGCAGGGTGACGGCGCTCGGCCGGGAGGCCGCCGTGGGCAGCAGCACGTCCAGGAGTACGGCGCCGACGATCTGCCCGGCGATGGTCGCCAGGCCGAGCAGCAGCACGCCGGTGAACCGGACGATCGCCGCGGCGATCGCGATGAACACGATCCCGATGGGCCCGCCCAGGTAGAGCCACGGCTCGGCCGGCGCACCGCCCGCCGGCCAGCCCCGTACCGCGACGTCGACGGCGAAGGTGACCAGCAGGGCCACCGTGCCGACGGAGAAGTTGACCAGCGTCGCGGTCAGCGCGCTGCCGGAGGCCATCCGTACCCGGCCGTTGACGGCCTGCTGCCAGGCGATGCCCACGCCGGCGAGTAGCGGCAGCAGGGCCAGCCCGAGGGTGGCGGGATCGCCGAGCCGGTCGCCGACGGCCAGCAGGACCGCGACCACGGTCAGCGCCGCGCCGGCCAGCCGCTGGCCGGTGACCGGCTGGGGGCCGCTCGGGCCGACGCCCGCCCGGTCGACGGCCAGGCTGCTGCCGGACTGGCCGGCCACCACCGCGACCGTGAAGACCGCCACGCCGAGGGCGCCGATCGTCAGCCCCTGTGCGGCGACCAGGAACGCCCCGCACACCCCGCCGAGACACTGCCACGGCCGTAGCGTGCCGTCGGTGAGCGCGTCGCGCAGGGCGACCAGCCCCCGCCGCCCACCCGGGGTGGCGGGGACCAGCACCAGCAGCACCAACAGGCCCAGCCCGAACGAGACGACCGCGGCGGCGATCCCGTCGGCCAGGCGTACGCCCAACTCGCCGTTGATCCGGGACTGCACGGCCACGGCCAGCCCGGAGGCGGTCGCGAGGCCCACGCCGGTGATCCGGCGGGCCGCCGACGGAGCCGGCGGGGCCAGCGTCCCGGTGACGCTCACTCCTGCTCGGCCAGCGGGCGGCCGTCGAAGTCGACCGCCGAGTAGAGCGCGAGCTTCTCCAGCCGGTGGTACGAGTCGATGACCCGGATCGTGCCGCTCTTCGAGCGCATGACGATCGACTGCGTGTACGCGCCGCCGGCCCGGTAGCGGACGCCACGCAGCAGGTCGCCGGAGGTGACGCCGGTGGCCACGAAGAAGCAGTTGTCCCCGGTCACGAGGTCGTCCGTGCTGAGCACCCGGTCCAGGTCGTGCCCGGCCGCGAGTGCCTTCTCCCGCTCCTCGGCGTCGCGCGGCCAGAGCTTGGCCTGCATCGCCCCGCCCATGCACTTCAGGGCGCAGGCGGAGATGATGCCCTCGGGGGTGCCGCCGATGCCCATCAGCACGTCGACGTCCGACTCGCCCCGGGCCGCCGCGATGGAACCGGCGATGTCCCCGTCCGAGATGAAGCGGATGCCCGCCCCGGCCCGGCGGATCTGCGTGACCAGGTCGTCGTGGCGGCTGCGGTCCAGCACACAGACCGTGACCTCGGAGACGTCGGTGCCCTTGACCTTGGCGATCCGGCGCAGGTTCTCGGCCACCCCGGCGTTGATGTCCACCACGTCGGCGTACGCCGGTCCGACGGCGAGCTTCTCCATGTAGAAGACCGCGCTCGGATCGAACATGGCGCCCCGCTCGGACACGGCGAGCACCGCCACCGCGTTCGGCATGCCCTTGCTCATCAGCGTGGTGCCGTCGACGGGGTCGACCGCGACGTCCACCTCCGGGCCGCTGCCGTCGCCGACGTGCTCACCGTTGAAGAGCATCGGGGCGTTGTCCTTCTCGCCCTCGCCGATCACCACGACGCCCCGCATGGGGATCGAGTTGATCAGCTTGCGCATCGCGTCGACGGCGGCCCCGTCGCCGCCCTCCTTGTCGCCCCGGCCGACCCAGCGACCGGCGGCCATCGCCGCGGCCTCGGTGACCCGGACCAGGTCGAGGGCGAGGTTGCGGTCGAGATCCTGTGGGATCCGGGTCCTGGTGTTCGTCATGACGGCTCCTCCTCGCGACGTTGCGGGGCGGCAGGGTGCGGCGTCGCCGCTGCCGGCTTTGTCGCTGATCCTCACACGATGGCTCACCCGGTGCGGGATCGGGGCGGTGATGGCCCGGATACGGCCGGTCGGGCGGCTGCGAAGATGGCAGGGTGGAAGCCGCACAGCCTGCCGATCGCGTACCCGCCGACCCGACGCCGCCGGACGGTCAGCCGCCGGTCGCCCCGAGCCGGGCCGCCGCCGTACCCGAGGGGGAACCGGCGCTGGTCGAGCCCGCCGGCGCGGCGGGGGCGCCCCCGCCCGACGGCGTGGCGGAGACGGGCGAGCGGCCCGCGCCGCCGCCGGCGATCGACACCCGCAAGTCGGAACGCTCGCCGAAGGACATGGCGATCTCGCTGCTCGTGCTGCTGATCCCGATCGCCCTGCTGATCGCCTTCTACCGGGGGTTCCTCGGCGGCGAGCAGCCGACGACCGTCGACCCGGCGCCCGCCATCGAGTCGGCGCGGGCCGCCAACGCCTTCCCGGTCAGCGAGCCGGCGGAGCTGGACGACGGGTGGCGCACGGTCAGCGCGAACTTCCAGATTGTCGAGGGCGGATCGAGCCTCCGCCTCGGCTACCTCACCCCGGAGGGGCGGGGCGCCCAGCTGGTGCAGAGCAGCGTCCCGCCGGAGCGGCTGCTGCCGACCGAACTGACCGCCGAGGGGCAACCGCAGGGTCAGACCGACCTGGGCGGACGCACCTGGCAGCGGTACACCGCCCGCGGCAACGAGCAGGCGCTGGTCCTGCTCGAACCGAACCGGACGGTGATCGTGGTCGGCGACGCCCGGGACAACGAGCTGCGGCACCTGGCCACCGCGATCCGGTAGCCCGCCCCGGGAAACCGCCCCCCCAGGTGTCGGTCGGATCGGCTACGCTGCCCCGGCTCACTGCCCGGCGGCTGAGGCCTGCCGGGTGCTTTCCGTTTCCCGAAGAGAGACAACTGTGAACATTCGACGGTGGAGCGTCGGCGTGCTCGCCGCCACCCTGCTCGTTCCCGGCCTCGCGGCCTGCAAGTCGGACGATCCCGCGCCGGCCGGTGCGGGCTCGGCAGCGTCGGCCGTGCCCGCCGACCCGAAGGAGGCGCTCATCGCCTCCACGAAGGAGCTCGAGAAGGGCAACTTCACCTTCACCCTGGCCGGTGACGGGCTCAGCGGCAAGGGCCTGGTGCACAAGCCCAGCAACAGCGCCCAGTTCAGCATGAAGTTCGACGACGGCTCCGGCTCGTCGATGGGCATGGAACTGATCTTCATCCAGCCGGACAGCTGGGTGAAGCTGGACCTCGGCGAGCTGGGTGCCATGATCCCGGGCGCGGAGAAGATGAAGGGCAAGTACCAGCACCTCGACCAGTCCAAGGTCAAGGACGCCGGTGAGCTCAGCCGCTACATGGAGCAGGCCGACCCGGCCGGCAGCGCGATGCTGACCAAGGGCATCACCGAGGTGGAGAAGACCGCCGAGGGCAGCTACGCCGGCAAGCTCGACGCGTCCGCCGCGACCGAGTCCTCCGCCGTGGACGCCGACACGGTCAAGGCCCTGGGCGCGCAGGCCAAGGCGCTGCCCTTCACCGCCAAGGTGGACGCCGAGGGCCGGCTCACCGAGCTGGTCATCTCCGTGCCGAGCGCCGGCGAGACCAAGGCGCACGACATCAAGGTCACGTACGCGGACTACGGCAACGCCACCGCCGCCCAGAAGCCGGCGGCCGACAAGGTGGTCGAGGCGTCCCCCGAGACGTACGAGATGTTCAAGAAGTAGCACCGGCACACGGAACGGGGCGGCCTCGGCCGCCCCGTTTCCGCGTTCCGGGGTCACCCGACCGGGGCAACCGGACATCGCGGTGATTGTGCGACGCGGCGACAGGGAACAGGAGTGGGGCGAACCCGGGCCGGGTCGCCTCCGGCAGCCGGCCCGGCGGGGTTCGCGCGGCGCAGCCGACGTGGTGCGTCGCCCGGTTTCCGGCCGCCGCCAGGTGCGTCGGGTGACCCACGTGGGAGACACGTATGACTGTTCGACGCCTGAGCGCCGGCCTGGTGGCCGCCGCCCTCTTCACTCCCGGCCTGGCCGCCTGCAACGCCTCCGGGACCCCGACGGCGGGCTCGTCCGCCTCCCCGTCCGTCTCGACGTCCGGCGCGCCCGCCGCCTCCGGCAGCGGGGCCCCTGCCTCCGGCAGCGCGGCCCCGGGGTCCGGAGACGCCAAGCAGGCGCTGCTCGCCTCCACCCGCGAGATCAGCAACGGCAACTTCCGGTTCACCATGTCCGGCGTCGGCTCGACGGCCGAGGGTCGGGTGCACGAGCCCACCCAGAGCGCCGAGATGCGGGTGACGATCGGCAAGCCGACCGACGACCTGTTCATGAAGCTCGACCTCGTCCACTACAAGCCGGACAGCTGGGTGAAGGTCGAGCTCGGCGGCACGACCGCCAGCAGCGTGCCGGGGGTGCAGAAGCTGAACCTCGGCAAGTACCAGCACCTGGACCAGACCCGGATCAAGGGCAACCGCAACCTCGGCTTCGACTTCGACAAGGTCGACCCCGCCGGCAGCGAGGTGCTGACGCAGGGCATCACGGAGGTACGCCAGACCGGCGACGGCGCGTACGCCGGCACCATCGACGTCTCGAAGGCGGCGGAGGCCGGCTCGGTGGACCCGACGGTGATCACGGCGCTCGGTGCGCAGGCGAAGTCGGTGCCGTTCACCGCCAAGCTCGACCCGCAGGGCCGGCTCAGCGAGATGGTCATCCAGATCCCGGCCGCCGGCCAGAGCAAGGCGCAGGACATCCGGATCACGTACTCGGACTACGGCAACGCCACCGCCGCCCAGAAGCCCCCGGCGGACCAGGTGGTCGAGGCCCCCACCGAGCTCTACAACCTCTTCAACTGACCCCGGCCGCGTCGCAGCTTCCGCCCGCGTCGATCGTGCAGTTGTGGTGGGTGACACAAGGTGCAGAACGCCCTGTACCGCCCACCACAACTCCATGATCGTCGGCAAGCCCGGCGAGCCCGGGCGCGGCGGTCAGGGGGTGGGGTCCTGGCGGGCGGCGTCGATCCGGGCGCGGGCGCCGTCGAGCCAGCGCTGGCAGGTGTCGGCGAGCTTCTCACCGCGCTCCCAGAGCGCCAGTGACTCCTCCAGCGTGGTGCCGCCGGTCTCCAGCCGCTCGACCACCGACGCCAGTTCGGCGCGGGCCTGCTCGTAGCTGAGCGGTTCGTCCTTCTTCTCGTCAGTCATCGCTGCCATCCCACCACATCGTGATCCCGTCGTCGTTCAGCCGTCGACCGTCGCGGCCAGCTCGCCGTCGGCGAGGCGTACCCGGAGCGGGTCGCCCTTGCCGACCTCCGACGCGGCGCGTACGACGTGCCCGTCGGCGCGCTGGACGATCGCGTAGCCCCGGTCGAGGGTGGCGGCGGGGGAGAGGGCGCGCAGCCGGGCCAGGGTGTGCCGCAGGTCGTCGTCGGCGGCGGCGAGCCGGTGGTCGAGGCAGCGGCCGGCCCGCTGGCGCAGCCCGTTGAGGTCGACGAACCGCTGGTCGACCATCACCTGCGGGCGGGCCAGCACCGGCCGGGAACGCAGCCCGTCGAGCCGGTGCGACTCGCGGTCCACCAGGTTTCGCACCGCGCGTTCGAGGCGGTGGCGGGCCTGGCGGATGACGCGTACCTCCTCGGTGAGGTCGGGCACCACGCGCTTGGCCGCGTCGGTCGGGGTCGAGGCCCGTACGTCGGCGACGTAGTCGACCAGCGGCGCGTCGGTCTCGTGGCCGATCGCGCTCACCACCGGCGTGCGGCAGGCGAAGACGGCCCGGCAGAGCGCCTCGTCGGAGAAGGGGAGCAGGTCCTCGATGCCGCCGCCGCCCCGGGCGATGACGATCACGTCGACGGTCGGGTCGGCGTCCAGCACCTTGAGCGCGTCGACGATCTGGGGAACCGCGCTCGGCCCCTGCACGGCCACGTTGACCGTGCGGAACTCCACCGCCGGCCAGCGCCGGCGGGCGTTGGTCAGCACGTCGCGCTCGGCGGCGGAGGCGCGGCCGGTGATCAGCCCGACCCGGTTGGGCAGGAACGGGGGCCGGCGCTTGCGCGCCCGGTCGAACAGCCCCTCGGCCGCGAGCAGCTTCTTGAGCTTCTCCAGCCGCGCCAGCAGCTCGCCGAGGCCGACCTGCCGGATCTCGTCGGCGCGCAGGCTCAGCGTGCCCCGGGCGGCGTAGAACTCCGGCTTGGCGTGCAGCACCACCCGGGCACCCTCGCGCAGCTCCGGCGCGCCGACGTCCAGGACGTCGCGGTTGGTGGTGACCGTCAGGCTCAGGTCGGCCGACGGGTCCCGCAGGGTGAGGAAGACGGTGCTGGCGCCCGGCCGGCGGCTGATCTGCGCCACCTGCCCGTCCACCCACACCCAGCCCAGCCGGGCGATCCAGGCGCCGACCTTCTGGCTGACCACCCGGACCGGCCACGGCTCCTCGGACGTGCTCCGCCCCACCTCACCTGTGCTCACCCGCCCCACCCTACGGCCCGCCCCGGACACTCCCGCGCGGCTCGACGGGCGGCACCCCGGAGCCGGCCCCGGCGGGGCGGGCGTCGCGCCAGGTGCGCCCACCCGGCCGGGTGCGGGCCGTGGTGGCGGCGGTCGCGGCCCGCGTCGCCCCACGGGGCGACACGTACGATGGGTGGGTGACTGAGGCTGAAGTGACGTCCCGGACCGGCAAGCGCGTGATCCTGGCCAAGCCCCGCGGCTACTGCGCGGGCGTGGACCGCGCGGTGCAGACCGTGGAGGAGGCACTCAAGCTCTACGGCGCCCCGATCTACGTACGCAAGCAGATCGTGCACAACAAGCACGTCGTGCAGACCCTGGAGGCCCAGGGCGCGATCTTCGTGGAGGAGAACGAGGAGGTGCCCGAGGGCGCCACCGTCATCTTCTCCGCGCACGGGGTGGCCCCCGAGGTCTACGAGCAGGCCCGCAGCCGCTCGCTGCGGGCCATCGACGCGACCTGCCCGCTGGTCACGAAGGTGCACCAGGAGGCGAAGCGGTTCGCCGCCGAGGACTACGACATCCTGCTGATCGGCCACGAGGGGCACGAGGAGGTCATCGGCACCTCCGGCGAGGCACCCGAGCACATCCAGCTCGTGGACGGCCCGGAGGACGCCGACACGATCACCGTCCGCGACCCGAACAAGGTCGTCTGGCTCTCCCAGACCACCCTCTCGGTCGACGAGACGCTGGAGACGGTGGCCCGGCTCAAGAAGCGGCTGCCGATGCTCCAGTCACCGCCCAGCGACGACATCTGCTACGCCACCTCCAACCGGCAGCACGTGGTCAAGGAGATCGCGCCCGAGTGCGACGTGATGATCGTCGTGGGCTCGACCAACTCCTCCAACTCCGTACGCCTGGTCGAGGTCGCCCTGGACGCCGGCGCGCGCGCTGGTCACCTCGTCGACTTCGCGCACGAGATCGACGACGCGTGGCTGGAGGGGGCGCGTACGGTCGGCCTGACCTCGGGCGCCAGCGTCCCCGACGAGCTGGTCCAGGAGGTGCTCGCCCACCTCGCGGCACGCGGCTTCACCGACGTCGACGAGGTGGTGACCGCCAACGAGCGGCTGACCTTCTCGCTGCCGCAGGAGCTGAAGCGGGACATGAAGGCCGCCGCCGCGGCCCGTGGCTGACCGGGCGGGAACGGCTCGCGGTCCCGCTGCGTCAGACAAGGGTATGAGGACTCTTCGGCTCGCCGTCTCCGCGCTGGCCGTCTGCGTGGCGCTGAGCGCCTGCGGCGGCCAGGACGGTGCCGGCGACACCCCCACCCCGACCCCGACGGGAGCGCAGCCGGTGACCAGCCCGCCCAGCCCGGATCCGGGCACCCCCGGAATGACCCCGACCCCCGGCGACCCGGTGGACCCGACGGGGCCGGCCCTGCCCCCGCCCCCGAGGCCCAGCAACGCGCCGACGAAGCCGCCGACCGGCGGCACCACCCTGACCGGGACCGTCACCTCCGGGGTGGAGCCCAACTGCCTGCTGCTCGACAACTACCTGCTGGTCGGCGGCCCGCGTGACCTGCTGAAGCCGGGCACGAAGGTCACGGTGACGGGCCGGGTCCAGCGCGACCTGCTCACCACCTGCCAGCAGGGCACGCCCTTCCTGGTCGAGACCGCCCGCCGGGGCTGAGCCGACACAACGGGCGGAGCCCGCCCCCGGGTGGGGGCGGGCTCCGGTGTTTCCGGTGCGGGACGGGTCAGTTCACGGTGCCGATGGAGACGGCGCCGCGGCCGACGACCGCGCCCTCGGTGGTCACCACGGACAGCTCACCGAAGAGCGCCCGACCGGCGACCGGGGTGGACTGGGCGGTCACCGTACCGGTGAGGGTGGCGGTGGCGCCGTGGGCCAGGTCCAGCGGGGTGGCGGGCGCCGAGAGGGTGCCCAGCGCCGCCGCCGAGAACGAGTCCCGGTAGTCGTAGGCGGTGCTGCCACCGGCCCCGTCCACCGCGTAACCCTCGACGACCACCCGGTAGGTGCCCGCCGGCGGGTTGTTGATGGTCACGGCCTCCTCGGAGTCGCCGTCGGCGGCCCGACCGACCTCCGCGGTACCGCGGAAGACGTAGAGGTCGAGGTCGGCCGCGGCGCTGGCCGGGTTGCCGATCCGGGCGGTGAAGCGGGTCGCGCCCGCCGGCACCTCCACGGTGTACTCCTGCGACGCGCCCTCGGCGATGGTGGGCCGCTCGGCGTGGACGCTGGAGAGCGGGCCACCCTGGCCGGTCACCGCGACCGGGCCGAAGGTGTTGGTCAGCGACCAGGTCACCGGGGTCGCGGTACCGGCGGTGACCGACGGCAGCTCGACGACGGCCGGCTCGACCGCGACACCCTGCACCCGCGCCGTGAGCTGGAACGGGTTGTTCAGCGACGGCGAGGTCCGACGGGACTCCACCTCGATCTCCCAGACCCCGGCGATCGGGTTCTGGTAGTCGCGCTCCTGCGGCTTGCAGGCGTTGGCGTCGGAGAAGTTGGTGTAGCAGGCGAGGCTGGAGGTGCTCTCCACCGGAACGCCGTACGGGTTGAAGGCGATGAACCGGGTCTGCGAACCGGTGGCGATGCCGGAGAGGTTCACCTGGAGGGCGCCCGTGCCCGGCGGAACCGTCACGAAGTACGAGGTGAAGCCGTTCCGGTCGACCGAGCCCTCGGCCGAGAAGGAGAAGTTCGGCTTCTTCACGTCGTTCGAGGCCACCACGACGGTGGAGACCTCGAAGTCGACGACCGAGGTCGCCGGGTCGTCGATCGTCATGATCGCGCCGTGCGCGCCGGCGGTGGCGGGCTTGGCGGTGACCGAGACGGTGACGGTCTTGTTCAGCGGGAGCGAGACGGTCTTCGGCGCCTTGAAGGTGCCGTCGTTGCCGCGCAGACCCACGTTGTGCTTCACGGTGCCGGCCGGCCCGCTGGTGCGGGTCAGCTTGACCTGGTAGCTCTTCGACTGGCCGATCCGCTGCCCACCGTCGGTGGAGGCGCAGCGGTTGTAGAGGCCGGTGCCCCGGTTCGGGGTGCCCAGCTGACCGGACAGGACGGTGCAGACCGGGGCCTCGGAGGTGTAGGACCGCGTCTCCACGCCCTTACGCAGCAGCTTCCACGCGCCCGGCACGTTGAACATGCCGTAGCCCTGGGCGTACGTCGGAACGTCCCCGATCGGCTTGGCCGAGGTGTAGATCGCCCGGCGCAGCGCGGCCGGGGTGACGCCCTTGTCAGTCGCCTTGGCGGCCGACAGCAGCAGCGCGGCGGCGCCGGCGGCCTGCGGGGAGGCCATCGAGGTGCCGTTCAGCATCGCGTAGCCCGGGGGCAGCGCGTAGCCGGCCTCGGGGACCGCGTTGCCGGGCTGCCAGGTCGGGGCGGTGGAGATGGCCGAGCCGGGGGCGGCGATGTTCGGCTTGACGCCGCCGTCCTCGCGCGGGCCGCGGGAGGAGAAGTTGAACAGCGCGTTCTTCTTCTTCACCGCAGAGCCGTAGTTGGCCAGCCAGGTGTCCTTGCTGATGCTCGCCGCGACGCTGACCACGTTGGCGGCCACCGACGGGTCGCCGATGGTGTTCAGGCCCGGGCCGGAGTTGCCGGCCGAGATGAACATCTGCACGCCGTAGGTGGTGATCAGGTTGTTGTAGAGCTCGGCGCGGGCGTTGTTGCCGTCGTTCAGCGCCGGCAGGCCGCCGATCGACATGTTGACCACGTCGACCTTGCGGTTGATCACCAGGTCGGCCATGCCGGTGGTGAGGGCGGCGTACGTGCAGCCGCCGCCCCAGGAGCAGGCGCGGGCCGAGACGAGCTTGGCACCGGGCGCGGCACCGTCGAAGGCGCCGTTGCCGAGCATGTCGTTGGCGGCGGTGATGCCGGCGACGTGGGTGCCGTGGGTGCTCTCGACGATGCCGATGTTGACGTAGTCCACCAGGCCGGGACCGCCGATGGGGGCGGTGTCCACGTCCTCGCGGTACTCGACCACGAACGGGATCCGCTCGACCACCGGGGTGGCCGCGTTGTCGGTGCCGAAGTAGCCGACGTCGAACTTCTCCTTGTACGGCCGCATCATGGCGTCGTCGGTGAAGTTGTTGTTCTGGTTGACGTCCACCCAGATGTTGTGGGTGGCCGGGTCGTAGAGGATGCCGAACGTGTCGGTCCGGTCCCCGTCGCGGTTGATGTCACCGGCCGGATCGCTGGCAGCCGTGATCGACTCGCTGAACCGGTTGAACCGGTAGGTGCCCGCCGGGGCCGTCCAGGTCGCGCCGCCGGAGGTGAACGTCGGACCGGTCACCTCGGTGAGCATCGGGCGCCAGGTGGCGTCCTCGAACGGGTCCGTCGCGGTCACCCAGTCGACGATCTTCCGCTCACCCGTGGTGGTCTTCTGCAACGCCGGGTGAGCGAGGTCCACACCGGAGTCCATGATGCCGATCGTGACGCCGCGGCCGTCCCACTGGGGGTTCTTGGCGACGAAGTCGACGGCGCCGATCTCGTTGGTCGGCATGTAGGGGTTGGCGGCCGGGGTGTCGGCCCCCGGGCCGGGCAGCGTCGCCGCCTGCTTCGCCGCCTTCTTGCCGGAGGGGGCGACCTCGGGCGTCGGGTCGGGCAGCTGGATGGTCTCGTCCAGGTCGACGGCGGAGACGCCGGGCAGCGTGGCCGCCTTGACCACCTTCGAGGTGGGGACCTTGGCCAGGACGTAGCCGATGCTGTCGTAGCGCTCGGTGACGGCCGCACCCAGGTTCTTGAGGTCGGCGGCGACGTCCTTCGCCTCGCCCTTCTTGGTGGCCACGATCAGGGTGACGGTCGGGGCCTTCTTCGCCTCCGCCTCGGCGAGGAGCTTGGCGTCGTGCGAGCCCAGCGCCTCCACAGGGGTGGCCTGGGACGCGTCGGGTGCGGCGGTGGGCGCGGCGCTCGCGGTGGCGGCGCCACCGGCCACCGTCACCGCGCTGGCCGCCACGACCGACGCGAAGAGCGCGGCGGAGGTCCGCCGGCTCAGGTTTCGGGGTTTGCTCACGTTCTCTTTCCTCCAGAGAACAGGGCCCTCAGATGCAGGGCACGCGTGACCGAATCCTTCGCGCTGCCGCTGGTCAATGTCACTACCGTGGAGTTCGTTGTGACCACTTCGTGACATGGGCGGCCGTCCATTGTCACATCGGCGATGATAGGTATCGGCCGTCAGTCCAGTGTCGACCGACCGGTCGGCGCCCCGGCCTCGGCGTTTCCGAGCAGCTCCGGGGCCTGCGGCTGACGGGGCGCCAGCTCGACCTGCGCCGGCGCGGCCAGCTCCTGGTCGGAGACCCCCAGCTCGGCGAGCTTGCGGGCGCTGACCAGCACGCGCGCCTCCAACGACCCGACGGCCCGGTTGTACGCGGTCACCGCGCCGCCGAGCGACGCGCCGAGCTTGCCGACGTGCTCACCCAGCGTCGACAGTCGCCCGTACAGCTCGCGGGCCAGGGAGTGCACCGCCACCGCGTTGCGCGCCAGTGCCTCCTGCCGCCACGAGTAGGCGACCGTGCGCAGCAGCGCGACCAGGGTGGCCGGGGTCGCCAGCACCACGTTGCGGGCGAACGCGTGCTCCAGCAGCGTCGGGTCGCGCTGCAACGCGACGTCGAGGAACGGGTCGGCCGGCACGAAGAGCACCACGAACTCCGGCGTGCTGTCGAACGCGGCCCAGTAGGTCTTGGCGGCCAGCGCGTCCACGTGGGCGCGCAGGTGCTTCGCGTGCGCGTCGAGATGGGTGTCGCGACCCCGCTCGTCGCGGGCCTCCATCGCCGTCAGGTAGGCGTCGAACGGCGCCTTGGCGTCCACCACCACGGACCGGCCGCCGTGCAGCCGCACCACGAGGTCGGGACGGACCCCCTGGTGGTCGGTGGCGGCGGTGACCTGCTCGGAGAAGTCGCAGTGCTCCAGCATGCCGGCCGCCTCGACGATCCGGCGCAACTGGTGCTCGCCCCAGCGGCCCCGCACCTGGGGTGCCCGCAGGGCCGCCACCAGCTGCTTCGTCTCGGTACGCAGCTCGCCCGAGACCGTGCTCATCGCGCGGACCTGTTCGCGCAGTTCTGCGTACGCGTCGACCCGGTCGTGCTCCAACTCGGCGACGCGCTGCTCGTAGCGGCGCAACGTGTCGTGCAGCGGGGCGACGGCGCGGGCCACCGCCTCCTGGGACTGCGCGGTGGCCTCGTAGCTCAGCGCCCGCATGGACTGTTCCAGCCGCCCCTCGCCCTCCCGGGTGGCCCGCAGCGTGGCGTCCAGCCGGGCGATTTCGGTCGCCGAGCGGGTCCGGGCGGCGTACCAGCCCACCGCACCCCCGGCGGCGAGGCAGACGATCACCACGGCCAGCGTCGAGAAGTCCACCCCCGGAGCTTGCCAGACCGGCGCGCCGCGCGCCGCCGTGCCGCTCCCGCGCGGACAGTGCCGCTCGCCGGTGACCGGCACGGTCGCCGCCCGCCGGCCCCGCTGCGCGGTGCCGATCCCAGGCGTGGCACTGGCCTGGCCTGGGTAACGTCGCTGCCATGAGATATCTGCCCCTGCTCATCCTCGTGGTGCTGCTGGTGGGCGCGTTCCTGTGGTGGCGCCGGGAGAGCGCCGCGCGGGAGGCGCGGCGCCTCGCCGACGTACGGGCCGACGCCCAGCGGTGGTACGAGCGGCTCGGCGGCCAGGTGATGAACCTGCACGGCGACCACCCGGCCGTACGCCAGGCGCTCGTCGACGCGGGGGAGCGCTACAACGCGGCCGGCAGCCAGCTCGAGCAGGCCCGCAGCGTCGAGCAGTTCCGCCTGGCCCGGGAGACCGCGCTGGAGGGACTGACGTACGCGCGGGCGGCCCGGGTGGCGCTCGGCATCGACCCCGGTCCCGAGCTGCCCCCGCTGGCCGCCGCACAGGGTGCCGGGCGGCTCACCCGGGATCGTCAGGTCGACGTGCAGGGGCAGACCTTCAAGGCCGGGCCGCAGCCCGGCCGCGACACCCCCTACTACTACCCCGGCGGGCGCTACCAGGGCCGGCCGGTGCCGGCGGGCTGGTACTCCACCCCGTGGTGGAAGACCGCGCTGGGCGCCGGCGCGGGCGTCCTCGGCGGTGTCCTGATCGCCGACGCGCTCTTCTCGCCCGGCTTCGCCGATCCCGGGTACGGCTACGAGGCCGGCTACCAGGAGGGCTTCGGCGACGCCACCGGCTTCGGCGAGCAGGGCGGCGAGGTCGGCGGCGACTTCGGCGGTGGCGGTGACTTCGGTGGGGGCTTCGGCGGCGGCGACTTCGGGGGTGGCGACTTCGGCGGCGGCGACTGGTAGCACCAGCGACAGCGGCGACCGGTCGCACCAGCGATGGTCGGACCGACGGCGACCGGTCCCGACCGGCCGGACCGACGGCGACCGGCCGCGACCGGCGGTGACCGGTGGGGCCGGCGGTGATCGGTGGGGCCGGCGGCGACGGTGTCGGGCAGGCTCGTCGGTGGCGGGTCGGCCGGGACACCCTCCGGCGCGCAAGGCGCGGGAAGGTGCCCCGGCCGCCGCTCAGCCCGTGTTGCGCATGCCGGCGGCGATGCCGTTCACGGTGGTCAGGAGCGCGCGCTCCAGCGCCGTACCGTCGCTCGGTGCCCGCCGGCCGCCCGGCGCGGTGGCCACCGCCCGGCCCGCCGCCCCGGACTCCCGGTACTGGCGCAGCAGGGCCACCTGGAGGTGGTGCAGCGGCTCCAGGTAGGTGTCGCGGACGGCCAGGGTGCGCTGGAGCACCGGGGAGTTCTCCAGCAGGGCCGGCGAGGAGGTCACCGCCAGCACCTCCCGCTTGGTCAGCTCGTACTCCTGCTCGATCTTGTGGAAGATCGGGTGCAGCTTCTTCGGCACCAGCGTCTCGACGTAGCGGCGGGCGATGCTCAGGTCGGTCTTGGTGAGCATCATCTCGACGTTCGACAGGAACGTGCGGAAGAAGTGCCAGTTGCGGTGCATCTCGGCCAGCACGTCCTCCAGGCCGGCCTCCCGGGCCGCGGCCAGGCCCGAGCCGACCCCGAACCAGCCGGGCACGATCTGCCGGGTCTGGGTCCAGCCGAACACCCACGGGATGGCGCGCAGCCCGGCGAGCCCGGCGCCCGTGTTGGGCCGCTTCGCCGGGCGGGAGCCGATGTTCAGCGCGCCGAGCAGCTCCGTGGGCGTCGACGCCCAGAAGTACGCCGGCAGGTCCGGGTCCTCGACCAGCGACCGGTACGACCGGAAGGCCGAGTCGGAGACCAGCTCCATGGTGGCGTCCCAGCGCTCCAGCATCTCGGCGGGCTGCCGGGGCGCGGTGTGCAGCAGGGTGGCCTGGAGCACCGCGGCCAGGGTCAGCTCCAGGTTCTCCCGGGCCAGCGACGGCAGGGAGTACTTGTCGGAGATGACCTCGCCCTGCTCGGTGACCTTGATCGCGCCGTCCAGGGTGCCGTACGGCTGGGCCAGGATCGCCTCGTGCGTCGGCCCACCGCCGCGACCCACGGTGCCGCCGCGACCGTGGAACAGCCGCAGGTGCACGCCGTGCCGGGCGGCCACGTCGCGCAGCGCGCGCTGGGCCCGGTGGATCGACCACTGGCTGGTGGTGATGCCGGCCTCCTTGTTGGAGTCGGAGTAGCCCAGCATCACCTCCTGCACGTCGCCGCGCGCCGCGACCAGCGCCCGGTACGCCGGCAGCGAGAGCAGCTCGTCGAGCAGTTCGCCGCCCGTGTTCAGTTCGGCGGGGGTCTCCAGCAGCGGTACGAAGCCGATGCGGGACCGGCCGCTGTGCACGTCGACCAGGCCCGCCTCGCGCGCCAGCACCACGGCGGCGAGCACGTCGTCCACGCCGAGCGTCATCGAGACGATGTACGACTCGATGACCTCGCCGCCGAACCGGTCCTGCGCCTCGCGGATGGTGCCGAACACGTCGAACGTCTTGCGGGTCGCCTCGGTCAGCGGGGTGTCCACCGTGGAGAGCGGCCGGCGACCGGTCAGCTCGTCGGCGAGCAGCTTCGTGCGTTCCTGCCGGCTCAGCGACGGGTAGTCGGAGACCTCGCCGACGGCCGCGTAGAGCTGGGCGAGCACCGCGTGGTGCGCCTCGGCGTGCTCCCGGACGTCCATGGTCGCCAGGTGCAGCCCGAACGCGGAGACCGTACGGATAGTGGAGGCGAGCCGGCCCACGGCGGTGAGCTGCCCGGCGTTGCGGGCCAGCGAGGCGCGCAGCAGTTCCAGGTCGGCCACCAGCTCGGCGGAGCCGCGGTAGTCCCGCCCGGGCACGTGCGCGGTGCCCTGGCGCAGCCGCTGCCGGGTGTTGGCCAGCTTCGCCTTCACGCAGCGGGCCTTGAGCCGGTAGGGCTCCTCGGCGTTGACCCGGCGGAACCGGGCCGCCACCTCGGGCAACGCGTCCAGGTCGGCGGCGAGGCTGGCGGAGAGGTCGAGCGACACCCCGCGCAGCCGCCGGGACACCGACACCTCGTCGATCAGGTGGTCCATCGCCTTCTCGGTGGCCGCGATGCCGTGCTCGTGCTGGATCGTCAGCACCTCGCGGGTCACCGCCGGGGTGACGAACGGGTTGCCGTCGCGGTCGCCGCCGATCCAGGTGCCGAAGGACAGCGGCCGGGCCGTGGGGGAGGTCTCCACGCCGAGGGCGCGCAGCGTGTCGGCGAGGTCGTCGAGGACCTGCGGGGCGGCCTCGGCGTACAGGTCGCGCAGGTAGTAGATGGCGTTGCGGGCCTCGTCGGTCGGGTCCGGCCGGTCGAGCCGCAGCTCGTCGGTCTGCCACATCAGGTCGAGCAGTTCGGCGAGGCGGCGGTTGGCCGGGCCCTCGTCGCTGGCGCCGTAGAGGATCGCGTTGGCGGTCTCGGTGTCCAGCTCGTCGGCGATGGCGCGCAGCTTGGACAGGATGGACCGGCGCGCCGCCTCGGTCGGGTGGGCGGTGAAGACGGGCCGTACCGCCAGCCGCCGCGCCGCCGCGGCGATCTCCTCGGCGGGCACGCCGCGCTCGGCGATCATCTTGGCCGCCTGGTCCAGCCACCCGCCCTGCACCGCCCGGCGGCGCCGCAGCTCCCGGGCCCGGTGCACCTGCTCGGTGATGTTGGCCAGGTGGAAGTAGGTGGAGAAGGCGCGGGCCAGCTTGGTGCCGGTGGTGACGTCCAGGCCGGCGAGGCGCTGCGCGGCGGCGGGGGCGTCGGAACGCACCTGGGCGCGGATCTCCTCGACGAGGTCGAGCAGCGGCCGGCCCTCCTGGCGGGCGAGGGTCTGCCCGAGCAGGGTGCCGAGACGGCGGATGTCGGCCCGCAGGGCGGCGTCGGGGCCGTCGTGGTCGTGCTGGTCGGTCACGATGCGCTCCTTACGCGAGTACGAAGGACAGCGCTGTCCGACTCCCTGGATCGTATCCGCGTCCCCCGCCGGGAAGGAGGGGGACCCGGGCAATCGCCCGCGGTACGGCAGGTGGCCCTTCCTCGCGTCTCAGCCGGCGCCGGGCGCGTCTTCGCTGGTGGGGACAGGTGCGGCGCGTCGGCCGGCGCGGCGGCGGCCTGGAACGGGGTGGCGCTGAGCACACCCGCCACGCCCAGCGACGTCCAGATGGTGAGCCGGCGATCGGCCAGCCGGTCGACCGGCGGTCGAAGTAGCCGGCAGACTTGAACAGGTCGGTGGCCCGGCCGGGGCCGCCGTCGATCAGACGAGCTGGCAGCGACCCGCGCTGTAGTGGGCGACCGCCGCCATGATCTCCGCCTCGGGCCGGTCGGCGAAGTTGAGCGTGGCGACCAGCCCGGAGCCGTAGAAGACGTTCAGCGCCGCGCCGTCCAGCGCCGTGAACGCCCCGAGGTTCTGGAGCACCCGTGCGTCGCGCGGCGTGACCACCAGCATCTTCTCCAGGCTCCACCGTCGGCGGGAGATCTGCGCGACGCCCTCCCAGGGCAGCCAGATCGCCTGGCCCCGGGTCGGTCGGGTGCGGATCCAGAGCCCGGCCGGGCCGAGCGCCAGCACCGGGCCGCCGGAGCCGATCAGCCAGAGCTGGATCCCCAGTGGCAGGGCGATCAGGGCCAGCAGACACCCCACCACGGCGAGGAGGCCGACGACGGACTGGGAGCGCGACTGCGGATCGGTCGAGTTCACCACGCCGAGGCCGGCGCAGCAGGCGATCGGGAGGATGAGGACCAGCGCCACCCCCATCATCAGCAGGCCGCGCTTCGCGACGTTGGGGCGTACCACGAAGGGCTGGTCCTCCGGGATGCGCCGGGTCACCGGCGGCGGCACGGGGCCTGCCCACCCTCCGCCGGGCGGCGGGCCGCCGTGGAAGGGCTGCGACGGGTGTCCGGCGGGGGTGGTCACGAGGGCTCCAGTTTCTCGATCAAGTTGGGGGAGCCTCAGCCTAGGGGCCGTCTGCCAGCGCGGCGGCGGGCCGGCGACCGGAAAAACCGGTTCCGCCGGTCGGTAGCGTCCGGTCATGACGTCGCCGAACTATCCCCCCAAGCCCCGCCCCGGAGACCGGGTCGCGGTCGTCTCGCCCTCCGCCGGCCTGCCGGCCCTCTTCCCCCACGTGTACGAGCTGGGGCTGCGCCGGTTGCGCGAGGAGTTCGGCCTGGAACCGGTGGAGTATCCGACGACCCGGGTGTTCGGCGCCGACCCCCGCGACCGGGCCCGGGACCTGACCGCCGCCTTCGCCGACCCGACGATCACCGCCGTGCTCGCCACGGTGGGCGGGGACGACCTGATCACGGTCACCCCGCACCTGGACGACGCCGTGCTGCGGGCCAACCCGAAGCCGTACTTCGGCTACTCCGACAACACCAACGTCCTCAACCACCTGTACCGGCTCGGCATCGTGTCCTACCACGGCGGATCGGTGCTGGTGCACCTCGGGCGGCCGGGCAGCCCGCACCCGCTGACCTTCGACTCGCTGCGCGCGGCCCTGTTCACCTCCGGCTGGTACGACCTCACCCCCGCGCCGCAGTGGGGCGACCGGCCCAACGACTGGCACGACCCGGCGGCGCTGGCCGACGAGCCGGAGATGCTGCCGGGCGAGGGCTGGCGCTGGCAGGGGCCGGCGACGGTGGTCCAGGGGCGCACCTGGGGCGGCAACCTGGAGATCCTGCACTGGCTGCTGGCCGCCGACCGGGTACCCGCCGCCGGGGAACTGGCCGGGTCGGTGCTGATGGTCGAGACTTCCGAGGAACTGCCCCCGGCCACCGAGGTGTTCCGGATCCTGCGCAACATGGGGGAGCGCGGGCTGCTCGCCGGCTTCCCGGCGGTCCTCGTCGGCCGGGCGAAGGCGTGGGACTTCGAACGACCGCACAGCCCCGACGAGCGGCGCGCCTGGGCCGACGCGCAGCGGGAGGCGGTCACCCGGGCGCTCGCCACGTACGCGCCGGACGCCGTGGTGGTCTTCGACGTCGACCTCGGCCACACCGACCCGCAGCTGATCGTCCCGTACGGCGGCGAGATCCGCGTAGACGCCGTCGAGCGCCGCATCACAGCCCACTACTGACCCCCCACCCGCCGCAGGGTAGGCGCTCCCGGTGATCAGGACGTCGTGGACGTTTCGGGGCTGGTTCAGGGTCCGTGGTGCGGCGGGTCAGGTGGGGTCGAGGACGGCGAACGCCCGTACCGGGAAGGTGCCCATGCCGGCCACCATCGGCGGGGCGGCCGTGAACCGGAAGCCGGTCGGGGGCAGCGCGTCGAGGCCGGTCAGGTGCTCCACGACCGGTACGCCGGCGGCCAGCAGGGCGCTGTGCGCGGGGCGCTCGCCGGCTGCCGCCGGGCTCATGTCGTCGATGTTGATCGAGTCGATGCCGACCAGGGCGGCGCCCGCGTCGACCAGGGCCCGGGCGCCGTCCCCCGTGAGGTACGGCGCCTCCGGCGCGCCGTACCGGTCGGTGCCGAAGTGCGCCGACCAACCGGTGTGCAGCAGCACCGCGTGCCCGGCGACCTCGTACGGCGCCAGCAGCAGCCGGTCCACCGCACGGGTGCCCGCAGGCACCCGGACCACGACGCCGGGCAGGTCGGCGAGGCGCTCCAGCCCGGTGGCGGCGAGGTCGGCGCCGTCGGCGAAGCGGTGGGCGGGCGTGTCGACGTACGTGCCGGTGTTGGCGATCATGTCGATGCGCCCCACCTGGAACTCGGTGCCGGGGGCGTAGTTGGCCCGGGACGCCTCCCGGGTCAGCCACTCGGTGATCCGGGGCGCCGGCCACCCCGGCAGGGTGGTCATGCCGTCGGTGACCACGTGGCTCAGCTCGACCAGCCGCCGGGAGTTGCCCTCCGGGCCGGGCCGGGCAGCCACGCCCCGGCCGCCCTTGTGCGGTTCCTCGATCATCGTCCGGCCGGTGATCCGTACCTCGGCCACCATGAGCAGCCCGAGGTGCCGGACGAACAGCGCCGCCAGTTCGTCGTCGGTGGTGTCGGGGCCGGGGACGTCCAGTCGGAACCCGTCCGTCCGCAGCCCGCCGCCGTTGGCGAAGGTGACCTCCGCGTCGAACTGTGCCCGCCACTGGTTGTCCATCAGCGCAGCCGATCACGGCCGGTCGCCCTCGTCAAGATCCTTCCTGGCTGGCCGGCCGGCTCGGGCAGGGTCGTCGCGGCCCCCGGGCCCGGCCGCCGGCACGTTTAGTGATCAACCGGCGAGCCACAGCATCGCGCGCCCGCCGGAGTGCCGTACGGGGGGTGTACGACACCGCCGGCGGGCGGCGACGGCAGTTCGCTGCCGCCGAGGTCGCAGCCGGGTGGAGCTGCGGGCCTCCCCGAAAAGGTCCGCGCACCCCGACCGCCGCTGCGGCGGCTCGATCCCGGCTGACGGATTCCATGGTCGTCCGTCGGGCGGTCGCGGGTCTTGAACATCGATGCTCGGTTCGTCGCCCACTCGGCCTCGGCCCCGACCGGCCCGCGATCCCGCCGCCCTGTGGCTCCGACGCCAGCAGCCGGGACCCGGCGCGGAGGGCGGCGGCGGGTCGGTCAGTCGTGGGTGAGCAGGCGGCGCAGGCGGGCCGGCGGGTGGCCGACGTGCTCCCGGAGCACACGGGTGAGGTGCGCCTGGTCGGCGAAGCCGTGCTCCGCCGCCACGGCGCGTAGCGGTCGGTCGTCCGCCTCCGCGAGGGTGTCGAGCACCGCGCGGACCCGTAGCCGGTTGCGGTACGCGGTGAGGCTGCTGCCGGTGACCCGCTGGAACACCCGGCTCAGGTGGTGTGGTGAGGCGCCCACTTCCCGCGCCACCTGGTCGAGCGTGAGAGAGAAGTCGCGGACCATGAGCACCTCCCGGGCCCGGTCGGCGAGGCGACGGTGGGCGGCCGCGGTGGCGGGGCGCCGGTTGACGACGCGCCCCAGGTCCGCCCCCGGTGGCTCGGCCCGGCCGTTGACGAAGTCGAGCACCCTGCCGAGGAAGCCGTGCAGTCGCTCCGCCATCTCGAACAGGTCCAGCCCTCGCCGGAACTCCGTGACGAGCATCCGGTGTGCCAGGTCGAGCGCCGTGTCCGAGGTGCCGTCCCAGCCGGCGGTCGCCAACCAGCGCGCCCCGCCCCGGTGTTCGGCGAGGACCGCCGGCTCGATCTCCAGGCGGGTGAACGTGTCGCAGCCCAGCGGGTGGGACACCTGCATCTCGTCGCCTGGCCGGGTGAGTAGCAGCGAGGTGGCGTCCGAGAACGTCGTACGACCGTTGATGCGCCGCCGGTAGGCGCCCGACCAGCCAAGGTTCACCTCGTGACGCAGCAGGACCGTCGGTGCCGTCCAGCCGCGCTTTTCGACGCCGCAGCGCACCTCGGAGAGCGAGATCCCCGCCGGGTGACCCAGCACCCGCCAGCGGCAGGGCGTGGTCGTTCGGCGTGGGTCGCTGCCGACTCCCTCAGTCATCCGTCCTCCCCCTCGGCTGACCGTCGCGGACCATCGAAGAAGCGTACGCGGGGGTGGCTCGCACGTCCGGAGAAATAGTGTCAAGCGGTGGCCCCCGTCCAACTGGACGAGGGGGTGATCGTCGTGTCGTCCCGCTGGAAGTGATCCCATGCTCACCGGTCTGTTCTCCGCCGCTCTGGCCGATCCGGGGCTGGCCCGGGCGGCGGTCCCGCGACCCGGTGCCCCGGCGCGCCGGGGCGGGCGGGGAGAGGCGCGGAGGGCGGCGGGCGGGTCGGTCAGTGGTGGGTGAGCAGGCGGCGCAGGCGGGCCGGTGGATGACCGACGTGGTCCCGGACCACGCGGGTGAGGTGCGCCTGGTCGGCGAAGCCGTGCTCGGCCGCCACGGCGCGCAGCGGCCGTCCGTCCGCCTCCGCGAGGGTGTCCAGCACCGCGCGGACCCGCAGCCGGTTGCGGTACGCGGTGAGGCTGCTGCCGGTGACCCGGTGGAACACCCGGCTCAAGTGGTGCGGGGAGGCGCCCACCTCCCGGGCCACCTCGTCGAGGCCGAGCGAGAAGGCGCCGGCGGCGAGCACCTCGCGGGCCCGGTCGGCCAGGCGGCGGTGGGCGACCTGGGTGGCGGGCCGCCGGCCGATGGCGCGTGCCAGATCGGCCCCCGGTGGCTCGGCCCGGGCGTCGGTGAGGTTGAGCACCCCGTCGAGGAAGCGGTGCAGCCGCTCCGACATCTCGAACCGGTCGATTCCACGCCGGAACTCCGCGATGAGCATCCGGTGTGCCAGGTCGAGCGCCGCGTCGGAGGTGCCCTCCCAGCCGGCGGTCTCCAACCAGCGGGTCCCGTCCGGGCGTTCGGCCAGCACCGCCGGGTCGACCTGCACGCAGGTGTACGAGTCGCCGCAGCCCAGCGGGTGGGACACGGACATCACGTCGCCCGGCCGGGTGAGCAGCACCGAGGTGGCGTCCGAGAACGTCGTACGACCGTTGAGCCGCCGCCGGTACGCCCCCGACCGTCCGAGGATGAGGTTGTAGAACCTCTCGACGGCGGGTTCGGTCCAGCCGTGGCTCTCGACGATGCAGCGCACCTCGTAGATCAGGATCCCCTCCGGATGCCCCAGCACCCGCCACCGGCCGGGCGTGGTCTTCCGGCGCGGGTCGCTGCCGACTCCCTCAGGCATCCGTCCTCCCCCTCGGGTGGCCCTGCGCGGATTGTCGAGGATCCAACCTACGCGGGGGTGGTTCGTCCGACCGGAGAGATAGTGTCGACCGGTGGACCCCCCGCCCGGCCGGGCGAGGGGTGATCGTCGTGTCCTCCCGCTGGAAGTGATCCCATGCTCACCGGTCTGTTCTCCGCCGCCCTGGCCGATCCGGGGCTGGCCCGGGCACGTGACCTGGCGCGCTCCGGTGCCGCGCAGGTCGACGGCCTCGACATCACCGCGCCCGCCGCGCTGCGTCCCTTCGCGGTCGCCGCCGTCGCGGCCGACGAGGCCGGCGGGGCGGGCGGCGCGGGTCGTCCGGTGCTCGCCGTGACCGCCACCACCCGGGAGGCCGACGACCTGGCCGCCGCGCTGGGCACCCTCCTCCCACCCGGGCAGGTGACGGTGTTCCCGTCCTGGGAGACGCTGCCGCACGAGCGCCTGTCGCCCCGCTCCGACACGGTCGGCCGGCGGCTGGCCGTGCTGCGCCGGCTGGCGCACCCCGGGGCGGCCGACGCGCACGGCCGCACCGGCCCGCTGCGGGTGGTCGTGGCACCCGTTCGGTCGCTGCTGCAACCGCAGCTCAAGGGCCTCGGCGACCTGGAGCCGGTGCAGCTCGCCGCCGGGGAGGAGGCCGACCTGGAGCAGGTCGCCCGTCGCCTGACCGACATGGCGTACGCGCGGGTCGACCTGGTCACCAAGCGGGGCGAGTTCGCCGTGCGCGGCGGCATCCTCGACATCTTCCCGCCCACCGACGAGCACCCGTCGCGGGTCGAGTTCTGGGGCGACGAGGTGGAGGAGATCCGCACCTTCGCCGTCGCCGACCAGCGCACCATCGAGCAGGTGCCGAGGCTGTGGGCGCCGCCGTGCCGGGAGCTGCTGCTCACCCCGTCGGTGCGCAAGCGGGCCGCCGCCCTCGCCGAGGAGCACCCGGAGCTGGCCGAGATCCTCGACAAGCTGGCCGAGGGCATCCCGGTGGAGGGGATGGAGTCCCTGGCCCCGGCGCTGATCGGCGCCGACTCGATGGAGCTGCTGCTGGACGCCATGCCGGCCGGCACCCACGTGCTCCTCTGCGACCCGGAGCGCATCCGCACCCGGGCGCACGACCTGGTGCGTACCTCCGACGAGTTCCTCCAGGCGAGCTGGGCCGCGGCGGCCGTCGGCGGCCAGGCCCCGGTCGACGTCGGCGCCGCCGCCTTCCGGACCCTGGCGGAGGTACGCGCCGTCGCGGCGAAGCTGCGCCAGCCCTGGTGGACGCTGTCGCCGTTCGGTCTCGTGGAGGCGGACGCCGCCCCGGCGCGACAGCCGTGGGAGGACGGGCCGGAGGCGTACGACGTCACCCCCGACGACGCGATCGCGGTGACCCTGGCCGCGCAGCCGGCCCCGCTCTACCACGGCGAGACCGCCCGGGTGGTCGACGACCTCAAGCGCTGGGCCGGCGAGGGCTGGTCGGTCGCGCTGGTCTTCGAGGGGCACGGCCCCGCCCAGCGGGCGGTCGAGGTGCTCCGCGACGCCGGCCTCGGCGCGCGGCTGACCGAGGAGATCCCCACCGCGCCCGCCCCCGGCGAGGTGCTCGTCTCCTGCGGCAGCCTGACCAGCGGCTTCGTCGACGAGGCGTCCCGGTTCGTGCTGCTCACCGGCAACGACGTCACCGGCGGGCGGGGCACCTCCACCCGCGACATGCGCAAGATGCCGAGCCGGCGGCGCAACACCATCGACCCGCTGGAGCTGAAGGCCGGCGACCACGTCGTGCACGAGCAGCACGGCATCGGCCGCTACGTCGAACTGGTGCAGCGCACCGTCAACGGCGCCTCCCGGGAATACCTGGTCATCGAGTACGCCCCGAGCAAGCGCGGCCAGCCCGGCGACCGCCTCTTCGTCCCCACCGACCAGCTCGACCAGCTCTCCCGCTACGTGGGCGGGGAGCAGCCCACCCTGCACAAGATGGGCGGCTCGGACTGGCAGAAGTCCAAGGCCCGGGCCCGCAAGGCGGTCAAGGAGATCGCCGCCCAGCTCATCCAGCTCTACGCCGCCCGCAAGGCGTCCAAGGGGCACAACTTCGGCCCCGACACCCCGTGGCAGCGGGAGCTGGAGGACGCCTTCCCGTGGCAGGAGACGCCGGACCAGCTCGCCGCCATCGAGGAGGTCAAGCGGGACATGGAGCAGACCGTCCCGATGGACCGGCTGATCTGCGGCGACGTCGGCTACGGCAAGACCGAGATCGCGGTACGGGCGGCGTTCAAGGCGGTGCAGGACGGCAAGCAGGTGGCGGTGCTGGTGCCCACCACGCTGCTGGTGCAGCAGCACTACAACACGTTCGCCGAGCGGATGAGCCAGTTCCCGGTGACCATCAAGCAGCTCTCCCGCTTCCAGACGCCGAAGGAGGCCGAGCGGACCCTGGAGATGGCCGCCGCGGGCACCGCCGACATCGTCATCGGCACCCACCGGCTGCTCCAGGCGGCCACCCGGTTCAAGTCGCTCGGCCTGGTCATCGTCGACGAGGAGCAGCGCTTCGGCGTCGAGCACAAGGAGCACCTGAAGACGATGCGCGCCTCGGTCGACGTGCTGAGCATGTCGGCCACCCCGATCCCGCGCACCCTTGAGATGGCCATCACCGGCATCCGGGAGATGTCCACCATCGCCACCCCGCCGGAGGAGCGGCACCCGGTGCTCACCTTCGTCGGCGCGTACGACGAGCGGCAGGTGGCGGCCTCCATCCACCGCGAGCTGCTTCGCGACGGGCAGGTCTTCTACCTGCACAACCGGGTCGAGTCGATCGACCGGACGGCCCGCAAGCTGCGCGAGCTGGTGCCCGAGGCGCGGGTCGCGGTGGCGCACGGCCAGATGGGCGAGGAGGCCCTGGAGAAGGTCATGGTCGGCTTCTGGGAGAAGGAGTTCGACGTGCTGGTCTGCACCACGATCGTCGAGTCCGGCATCGACATCCCGAACGCCAACACCCTGATCGTGGAGCGGGCCGACCTGCTCGGCCTGGCCCAGCTGCACCAGATCCGCGGCCGGGTCGGCCGGGGCCGGGAGCGGGCGTACGCGTACTTCCTCTACCCGCCGGAGAAGCCGCTCACCGAGCATGCCCACGAGCGGCTGGCGACCATCGCCCAGCACACCGAGCTGGGCGCCGGCATGTACGTGGCGATGAAGGACCTGGAGATCCGGGGCGCCGGCAACCTGCTCGGCGGCGAGCAGTCCGGGCACATCGAGGGCGTCGGCTTCGACCTGTACGTGCGGATGGTCGGCGAGGCGGTCTCCGCGTTCAAGGGCGAGCGCCCGGAGGAGGAGACCGAGGTCAAGGTCGACCTGCCGGTCGACGCGCACCTGCCGCACGACTACGTCGGCGTGGAGCGGCTGCGCCTGGAGATGTACCGCAAGCTCGCGGAGGCGCGCGACGCCGAGCGGCTGAGCGAGGTGGTCGCCGAGATGACGGACCGCTACGGCGAGCCGCCGGCCCCGGTGCAGAACCTGGTCGCGGTGGCCCGGTTCCGCCTGCTGGCCCGCCGCTACGGCCTCACCGACGTCTCCATGCAGGGCAAGCACATCCGGTTCGGCCCGTTGCCGCTGCCCGACTCGAAGCAACTGCGGCTCAAGCGCTACCACCCGGACTCGGTCTACAAGTCCGCGCTCGACCAGGTCAGCGTGCCCCGGCCGAACACCCGACGGGTGGGCGGCGAGCCGCTGCGCGACCAGGCCCTGCTGGAGTGGTGCGCCCAGCTGCTGAAGGACGTGCTGGGCGAGCCGGCGGTGGCGGGAGCCCCCGCCCGGTGAGCGACGGACGCCGAGCGGGTGGCGAGCGGGCGCGGTGCGGCGGGCAGACCGGCGGGCGCGGACGCCGGGGGATGGGCGGCCGGCTGACCGGTGGGCGGCGTCACGCTGGTCCGGGGCGGCATGAGAGAGTGACCGTCATGCGTGCTCGCCGTCTTGTCGCCGTCGCCAGCGTGGCGCTCGGCCTCGTCGCCCTCTCCGGTTGCCGTGCCGAGCCCGGTGTCGCCGCCTACGTCGGCGACCTGCGAATCACCGAGGATGCCGTCACCGACGTCGTGGACGACCTGCGGGCGAAGAACCCGGCGCCGACCGGGCAGCCCGAGGCGCCCGAGGGGCAGCCTCCGGCGCAGGCGCCGCAGCTGCCCGGCCGCGGTCAGGTCGTCAGCGTGCTGGTGCTGGCCGAGGTCTGCGAGCGGGTCTCGGCGGAGAAGAACTACCAGCCGCGCGGGCAGGTGGCGCCGGAGCAGCTCGCCCAGCAGTTCGGCCTCTCGCCCGACACCGGCTACGTGCGCCAGGTCGCCGAGCTCTACACCTGCCTGTCGGGCGTGCCGACCGGCGCGCCGGCCGAGCCGACCGCGCAGGACCTGGCGGACGTGGTGGCGGCGGGCCGCAAGGCGGGTGCCATCCCGGCCGACGTGACCGACGAGGCCGCCGCCGGCCAGCTCGACGGCGAGCAGCTGCGCACCGCGCTGGCCACCCGCAAGTCGCTGGCCGAGGCGGTCGCCGCGTACGACGTGACGGTCAACCCCCGCTACCGTCCGCTGGAGTTCCCGGTGCTGAGCTTCTCCGGCAACGCGCCGGCGGTGAGCGTGCCGCTGGGCGAGGCCGGCTCCGACGGGGTCACCGACGTCTCCACCCCGGACCCGCTGTCCCCCGGTGGGCCGCAGGCGGCCGGCGGGACCGACAGCTGAGCATGCCCGCCCGGATCGTCCTGCTCGTCACCTCGCCCCGGCTGCCGGCCGGTCTGCTGACCGCCGCCGCGTGGGACGCCGTACGCCGGCATCCGGTGCTGGCGGGGGCGGAGAGCGAGCTGACGACGGCGGTACGCGCGGCGGGCGCCGAGGTCACGGTGGTCGACGGCCGGGCGACGCAGGCGCTGCTGGACGCGGCGGCGGCGCACGGCGTCGCGGTGTGGCTGGCCGGCCCGGCCGGCGACGAGTCGCTGGCCCGGGAGCTGGGCCTGCGGCTGGCGCGCGAGCCCGGCCTGGCCGAGCTGGAGCTGATGTACGGCTCCTGGGACCCGCCCGGGGCCCGGCTGCTCGACGCCGTGGCGGTGATGGACCGGCTGGCCTCCCCGGGCGGCGACCCGTGGAAGCGGGCGCAGACCCACCGCAGCCTCGCCGGCTTCCTGCTGGAGGAGTGCTACGAGGCGTACGACGCGATCAGCGCGGGTGACACCGACG
Organism: Micromonospora sp. ZG13; assembly: GCF_059359355.1. Lineage (NCBI taxonomy): Bacteria > Bacillati > Actinomycetota > Actinomycetes > Micromonosporales > Micromonosporaceae > Micromonospora > Micromonospora sp. ZG13. The sequence goes on along the minus strand of NZ_JCADBQ010000003.1, from coordinate 352,169 downwards.
CGCTGCGCGAGGAGCTGGGCGACGTGCTGCTCCAGGTGGTGCTGCACGCCCGGCTCGCCGAGGAGCTGCCCGAGGCGCAGCGGTGGACCGTCGACGACGTGGCCGGTGGGCTGGTCGACAAGATGGTCCGGCGCAACCCGCACGTCTTCGCCGACGCCGAGGCCGGCACGCTGGCGGAGATCGAGGCGAGCTGGGAGCGGATCAAGCGGGCCGAGAAGGCACGTGACTCGGTGTTGGACGGGATCGCGCTGAGCCAGCCCGCGCTCGCCCTGGCCGCCAAGATCCTGGAGCGCGCCGGCCGGGTCGGCCTCGCCGTACCGCCGCCCCTCGCGGATTCCCAGGTGGACCCGGAGGCGAGGCTCGGCGCGAGCCTGCTGTCCTCGGTCGCGGCGGCTCGCGAGGCGGGTCTGGACCCGGAGGCGGCCCTGCGCCGCGCCGCCCTCGCCTACGCGGACGCGGTCCGCGCCGCCGAAAAGGCCTGAGTCGACCCGGTAGGGTCGGCGGGTGGAATCGTTTGTGCCGCTCGCGGAGCGGATCGTCGACGCGTTGCTGGAGAGCCGGCCCGGGCTGGCGACCACCACCGGTGACCACCGCTACGACGACCGGCTGCCGGACCTCTCCGCCGAAACGGTCGCGGCCGACCAGGCCATGCTCAGGGAGGCCGCGGACGCGCTCGCCGAGCTGGACCCGGACGCCCTGGACGTCGAGGAGCGCGTCGACCACGCACTGCTCACCTCGTTCGTGGACCGGGAGCTGTTCGAGTCCGGCGACATCCGCGCCCACGAGTGGGACCCGCTGCGGCACAACCCCGGGCCGCTGCTGCACGCGCTGCTCGCCCGCCCGTACGCCCCGGTCGACGTCCGGCTGAACAGCCTGGCCGGGCGGCTCGCCGCCGTACCGGACGCGCTGGCGACGGCGCGCGCGACGCTGCGCGACATGCCGCGCATCCACGCCGAGACGGCGGTCGGGCAGTTCACCGGCACGGCGGCGCTGATCCGCGACGAGGTGCCGGCGCTGCTGACGCAGGCCCCCGCCCTGTACGACCGGGTCGAGCCGGCCGCCACGGCGGCGATCGCGGCGCTGGAGGAGTTCGTCGCGTGGCTGCGTCAGGGCCTGGCCGCCGACGCCGGCCCCGGGCGGGACCCGCGGCTGGGCCGGCGCCGCTGGGAGGCGCGGCTCTGGCACACCCTCGACACGGAGCTGAGGGCCGCCGAGATCCAGCGCCGGGCCTGGGCCAACCTGGACCGGGTCGGCGAGGAGATCCGTGCGGCGGCCGTCGAGCTGGTCGGCGGCCCGGCCGACGACGAGACGGTACGCCGGGCGCTGGACCTGCTGGCCGCCGAGCACCCCGACGACGCCACGATCGTGGACCTGGCCTCGGTCAGCCTGGACGAGGCGACCGACTTCGTACGCGCCCACGACCTGGTCACCCTGGTCGACGACCCGTGCGTGATCCAGGAGATGCCGCGGTTCGCCCGGGGCGTGGCGGTCGCGTACTGCGACTCGCCCGGCCCGCTGGAGACGGCGGACGTGCCGACCTTCTACTGCATCGCACCCACTCCCGAGGAGTGGCCCGCACATCGTGTCGAGTCGTTCTACCGGGAGTACAACGACCACATGATCCGCAACCTGACGGTGCACGAGGCGATGCCGGGGCACTTCCTCCAGCTCGCCCACGCCCGCCGGCACGTGGGTCCGACGCGGGTGCGGGCGCTGACGGAGTCGGGGCCCTTCATCGAGGGCTGGGCGGTCTACACCGAGGAGCTGATGGCCGGCCTCGGCTTCGGCGGCCTGCCGGTGCGGTTGCAGCAGCTCAAGATGCAGCTGCGGATGACCATCAACGCGCTGCTGGACCAGCTCGTGCACTGCGAGGAGCTGCCGGAGGCCGAGGCGATGGCGCTGATGACCGGGCGCGGCTTCCAGGAGGAGGGGGAGGCGGCCGGCAAGTGGCGGCGCGCCCTGCTCACCTCGACGCAGCTCTCGACGTACTTCGTCGGCTACAGCGAGGTGGCCGGGATCGCCGCCGCCCGCCCGGCCGGAGTATCGGTGCGCGAGTGGCACGACGCGATGCTCGCCCACGACTGCCCGCCCCCGCGCCACCTGCGCACCCTGCTCGGCGTGTGACGGAACTCGTCGTTCGCGCTGTGGCACCGCCCCTGGGCTGAGGCAACCGCCCGCGGGCTCCCGTGGGCGGAGCATCGGTATCACGGTCGCGGTGGTTCGTTGCTCGGATTTCTCGGAGTGGACGACTGGCACACCGTCTTCACGGTTACTCTCCGTTGCTTATTGCCTCATAGGCGCTGCAGCAACTCGTTAACTGTCCCGTGCAGATGCGGAAGACGATTCGGGCCGCCACGTCCATTGAGCGGCGGTCTTCGCGGGACAACGAGATCGACGCTCATCTCGTAGGCTCTCGCGTGCCGCGCCGATGCGGCGTATCCGACTGACGCCTGATATACGGGGGATCGATGCTCGACAAACCTGCCCAATCGTTCCATACCCCCGGTCGGTGGCTACGAACAAGGGGATTGACAACCGCCACTGTCGTGGTGGCCCTGCTCGCCGCGCTCCTCGCTGTTCCGTCTCCGGCCGCAGCTTCGGAGCCCTCTGCCTTCAACGCACGGCAGTGGGCTGTGGAACTCATGCGGAGCGCCGGTCCGGCCACTGCTCGCGCCGCCGAAGTCGCGCTCACCGGTAGTGACGCCGATTTTGAGGAATTTCTCAGTCGGGGTCTCCAAGAGGCGGTCAACCAGGACAACGCGGCCGAGGTGGCCAGCTACCTTGCGAGCGGGGGCATTGCCACCCGACAAGCTGCCCAAGCGGCACTGGATGGCTCGACCGCAAACCGTTTCGATTTTCTAGACGTTGGCTGGGAACGGGCTCTGCCGCATGATGAGCGGACTCGAGTCACCCAGCTTATGGCGGTGGGCGGCTCTCGTCTGAAGGCTGCTGGTCAGGCAGCGCTGGACGGCAGTGAAGCCGACGTGACGGAGTTCCTCTCCAAGGGCCAGTACCTCGCGCGTGAGCACGACAACCGGGTGCGCACCTCGCAGATCATGATGTCGGGCGGGCCGTATGTGCAGGCTGCGGCACAGACGGCACTGGATGGCAATGCTGCTGCGGTGGAGGAGTTCCTCAGCTACGGCCAGCACGTCGCTCGCGCGAGGGACGAGGAACTGTCGACGGTCAGCCGACTCGCCGACCTGGCCAAGGAGTCCAGCCAGATCGCGGAGCGTGAGACGCAGGCGGCGAAGGCGGCTGCGGACAAGGCGATCGAAGCGGCACGGCTGGCGAAGGAGGCGGCGCAGCGGGCTGCGGCCGAGACGGCCGCGGCCAAGGACTCTGCGATGAAGGCCTCGGCTGCGGCGGCCCGGGCGGCGGATGCGGCGAAGCGGGCGGCTGCGGCGGCGCGGACGGCGATCGGGGCTGCAGCGGCGGCGAACAGCGCAGCGCGGGTGGCGTCGAACGCGGCTGCTCGTGCGGCGTCGGCGGCGGCGTTGGCCGGTGACGCGGCTTCTCGCGCGTACTCGGCGGCGTCGGAAGCGGCGGGGGACGCCACCAAGGCTGCCAAGGCGCGGCAGGCGGCGCAGAACGCCCGGAACGTGGCGGCGTCGGCGCGCAAGGCCGCGGATGCGGCGAAGGCAGCCAAGAACGCGGCGGGCGCTGCGGGCGACGCCTCAAAGGCTGCGCGTAGCGCGGTGGCGAATGCCAACGAGGCGGCGGCAGCGGCGGATGCGGCAAGCAACCACGCGAACGTCTCCCAGGCGGAGGCTGACCGGGCGCGCCGGGCGGCGGAGGAGGCCCGGCGTCGGGCAGCGGAAGCCGATCGGGCGGCAGACCGGGCGGAGGCGCTGGCGCGTAAGGCCGCGACCGCAGCCGGCGAAGCGGAACGTCACGCCCGTGAGGCGGCTGATCGGGCTGAGGCGGCGGCAGCGGCGGCGGACGAGGCGGCAGCCCACGCTGGCGAGGCTGCCTACGCGGCGGCGAAAGCCACCGCACACGCCAACGCCGCCCTGGCGGCTGCCGACACCGCCGCCCAGGCGGTGGAGCAGGCCCGCCTGGTCGAGGTGAACGCTCGGGACGCGGACAAGGAGCGGCTCGACAGCCTGGTGGCCGAGGGCATGGCGGCGGCTGAGGCGGAGCGGGCCGTCGAGTTGGAGCGACTTGCGAAGGCCGCCTACGACGCGGAGGAGCAGGCACGGCGGGACGAGGAGACCCGCCAGTTGCTCGCCGCGGCGCGGGCTCCCGGTGCGCCGGCGGATGTGGTGCTGCGCAACGGCCGGAAGATTGCTGCTCGCCTGTTGACGACCGGCGGCAAGTGGACCCAGCAGGTTGCCGAGCGCGCCCTGGTGGGCTCGGAGACGGACGTCCGGGACTTCGTCCTCAACTCTCTCGAGGTCGCTGCAGAGCAGGACGACCGCGCCAAGGTCGCGCAGATCTACGACACCGCGGACAAGGAGGCGCTGAAGGACGCGGCCAGGGTTGCCCTGGCCGGGACGATCACCGACGTCAGGGCGTTCCTTGCCACCCGCGAGTACCAAGGCAAGGAACACGACGACCGGATCAAGATCACTCAGATCATGGCGAACGGTGGTCCGAGAACCCAGGAGACCGGAACCGCGGCCCTGGACGGTACGGCCGCTGATCGTCAGGCGTTCCTGAGCCGGGGGCAGTTCGACGCTGCGGAGCACGACGACCGGATCAAGATCTCTCAGATCATGGCGGCCGGCGGCCCGGAGGTCAAAGCGGCGGGGCAGATCGCCCTGTCCGGTCCGCGAGCCGGACTGCGTCACTACATCACCGTCGTGCAGTACGTCGCCCGCCAGCGGGACGCCGAGACCGCAGCGCACGTACTGAAGATCCAGCAGATCATCCATGACGCAGCCAAGGACGCCGCCCTCGCGCGGCAGAGCGCTGCCGAGGCTGCCCGGTTGGCGGCCCTGGCGAGGAACGCCGCTGGCGAGGCGCAGGCGTACGCCGACCAGGCCGCCGCGTCGGCAAGGGCGGCGGAGATCTACGCCAACCAGGCCGCCGACGCCGCAGATCAGGCCAAGCGGTCCGCCGAACAGGCAGCGCAGTCGGCGCAGAGTGCTCGGAACGCGGCGAACGCCGCCAAGGCCGACGCGGCCGCTGCGAATGCTGCCGCAGCCCGGGCGCAGTCGTCTGCGGATCGTGCGCACGGCTTCGCCGCGGATGCCCGCAAGTCGGCGGACGAAGCCAAGAAGTCGGCCCTCGCGGCCGGCAAGGACGCCGCAGAGGCGACCCGGCTCGCGGCCGAGGCACTCAAGATCGCCATCGACCTGCAGAACAGGGAGGAGACGGAACGCCGCCAAGCCAGGCAGGAGTACTACGACAACCTCCCTGAGTGCCAGCTGGCCCACCGTCTGCACGGAATCGCCTGCAAGGGCGGTGAGCTGCTCAATGCGATCCTCGACGGCCAGAACAGCTGCACGATCATGTTCGGCAGCTCAGAAGCCTGCGACACCGTCATGGAGTACTACGCGGAGAAGAACGCCGAAGAGGCCGCCAAGGCCAAGGTCGTCGTTCAGCTCGTTCTGGCCATCTGCGGGTTCGTCCCGGTCGTCGGAGAACCCTGCGACGCACTCGACGCCTTCATAGCCTTCGCCAGCGGCGACGTCCAGGGAGGCGTCGAAGCCCTCGCCGCCATGATCCCGGTCGGTGGCTGGCTGTTCGGCGGCAAACGCGGTGCCGACCTGATCCGGGAACTGAACAAACTCCGCAAGCGTGACTCGGCCTGCCTTGTGGGCGGTGCTGTTTCGCTCGCAGGTGTTGCCGCGACGGCTCCTGCCGATGGCTCAGGGCCTCTGCATCTCAAGAGTCAGAGCCAGGTATCTCAACAGGGGGCAGGCGGGTCGCTTGCGACGGTCAAGGCTCAGAGCCTGCCCCTGGCAGAAGCCAACTCGGAGGTCTGCCTTCCGAAGCCGGGGGACATTCCGCGCAAGGCGCTCAACACGCACCTGCATCACATCGACGACGAGCGGGCCCTCCGTGCGGGTTTCGGCAACGCCCGGGAGGCGCAGCAAGCAGTGCGCGATCTCAGCGTCAGGATCGAGAAGGACGGCTTCCCCGAGGGAACGATCCCTGACAGCCACTCGGATGGGCGGGTTGAGGACCGCGTTCTCGTGCCCTTCGGTACCAACGCATACGCCGTCTACCAGATCAAGAAGAACGGCAACGCCGTCTTCAGGACGATCCTGGAACGGCGGTAGGGTTGACTGATGGATCATCTTTCGGCGGAAGAGGGACCCCTTCATCCGTCCTTCTGGGACTTCCAGGGCTATGCGGAGACGCGGGTGGTGACGACTGTCATGCGCCGTCGGTTTCCCTGGCAGTACCAACTTCTGGCCAGATCGCTGGAAGCTGTCGACCCGATGGACATGGTGTATCCCGGCCATCCGAATGAGTACTCCGATGTGATTCTGGAGGTCCTCGTGTTGCTTTCCGACAACAACGTCGATCTGCTGAATACTTCGGCTGGTCGCCTCGAGAGAGTGATCAGAGAGGGGATCGAGCGGAGGTTCAGCGAGTCGCCGGAAGAAAATCGAGTCAGAGCAGTGGTCCAATTAATACTGGCTGAGGGCGAAGCAAGGCGGTGAAAGCGGTAGGTGTCAGGCCATTTCGGTGGCCTGACACCTACCGTCATTTGTCCGGGCGTCCACCAACGGGGCCGGCAGCGGGGGCGATGAGGCCGGCGAATCCGCTCGGTTGTTCATAGTCCGGGCCGCGCTTCCCGACGGAGCCGGGTGGGATCGTGACGGCCGGTACTACCGGTCGCGCTGGGCGCGGGCGGGGGGCTTCCGGTCGGCCCTGGCCACGAAATCGCCGGGGGGATCGGTCACGAGCTGGCCGGGCGGCGGTCCACGACGCCGGCGTCGGGCGGGAGGTCGAACGCGGCGCCGTCGACCGTCTCGCGGTAGCGGTTGAGCGCCAGCTCGACCTGGCGGCCGTCGACCCGGCCGGTGAAGCTGCCCAGCACCCCGTCGGTGGTCACGCAGGCGGTGAAGTCGCCGGCCGACTGCGTCACGTCGACGCAGGTGGCGTGGTGGCCGGCGAGGGTGGTGTCGCTCTGGTCGATGACCGCCTGCGGGTCGAGCGCGGCGGTGGTGAGCAGCCCCACGACGACCGGCGGCGTGATTAGTCCCCGCTGCTTGGCCTCGGTGAACATGGTCACCGTGGGCTTCGCGTTGGGCGCGGGCGGTGCCTCCAGGGTGCAGGTCGCGCGGCCGGCGGCGGTCTCGCAGCGGGTCGTGGCCTCCGGGGTGACGGTGAGCTTGCCGCCGGGCCAGGTGTAGGCGGAGCGGGCCGGGTCCTGGGCCTGGGCGATGGTGGCGGTCTGCCCGCCGGGGAGCTGGTAGTCGGCGGAGTAGGTCAGCTCCAGTGCCCGGTCGAGCCGGGCGGCCAGGTCGTTCACCAGGTCGGACCGCCCGATCGCCCGGCCGGCGTCGTCGAGGGTCTGGCAACCGGTCACCGTGAGCGACGCGATGACCGACACGGCGAGCATGCGGAGGGTGGTCGAGGCGGCGGGCATGGCGCCCAGCCTGGCCGATCGGGTCAACCGCGCGCAAACCCGTTGCCGGTTGAGGCACGAGAATCCGGGAATGTCCGTGTAAAACACTGCCCGGAGGCAGGTTTCGGATGGGGCCGCCGAGCGCCCGGACCGCCCGCGTCCGAGCGCCGCCCGATACGCTGCGTTTAACAACTGCCTCAGCCGCACCGTCGCGGCCCATACCGGACCGGAACACACAAACGAGGAGCGACTCAGTGGCAACCATCGAGGGAATCGTCGCGCGGGAGATCCTGGACTCGCGGGGCAACCCGACCGTCGAGGTCGAGGTCGGACTCGACGACGGCACGATCGCCCGGGCGGCGGTGCCCTCCGGCGCCTCCACGGGCGCCTTCGAGGCGATCGAACTGCGCGACGGCGACGCCGACCGCTACCAGGGCAAGGGCGTCGAGAAGGCGGTCTCGAACATCGAGGACAAGATCGTCGACGAGCTGATTGGCTACGAGGCCAGCGAGCAGCGGCTGATCGACCAGAAGATGCTCGACGTCGACGGCACCGACAGCAAGTCCGAGCTGGGCGCGAACGCCATCCTCGGCGTCTCCCTGGCGGTGGCCAAGGCGGCGGCCGGCAGCGCCGAGCTGAGCCTCTTCCGCTACCTGGGCGGCCCGAACGCGCACCTGCTGCCGGTGCCGATGATGAACATCCTCAACGGTGGCGCGCACGCGGACTCGAACGTCGACATCCAGGAGTTCATGATCGCGCCGATCGGCGCGCCCAGCTTCCGCGAGGCGCTGCGCTCCGGTGCGGAGGTCTACCACGCGCTCAAGTCCGTGCTGAAGAAGAAGGACCTCTCCACCGGTCTCGGTGACGAGGGCGGCTTCGCGCCCAACCTGCCCACCAACGCCGCCGCCCTGGACCTCATCGCCGAGGCGGTCGAGAAGGCCGGCTACCGGCTCGGCACCGACATCGTCTTCGCGCTCGACGTCGCCGCCACGGAGTTCTTCGACAACGGCACCTACACCTTCGAGGGCGCCGCGAAGAGCGCCGAGGAGATGAGCAACTACTACACCAAGCTCGCCGGCGACTACCCGATCGTGTCGATCGAGGACCCGCTGGCCGAGGACGACTGGACCGGCTGGCAGACGCTGACCGCCTCGCTCGGCGACCGCGTCCAGATCGTCGGCGACGACCTCTTCGTCACCAACCCGCAGCGCATCGCCCGGGGCATCGCCGAGAAGGCCGCCAACGCGGTCCTCGTCAAGGTCAACCAGATCGGTTCGCTGACCGAGACCCTGGACGCGGTGGACCTGGCCCACCGGGCCGGCTTCAAGTGCATGATGAGCCACCGCTCCGGCGAGACCGAGGACACCACCATCGCCGACCTGGCGGTGGCCACCGGTTGCGGGCAGATCAAGACCGGCGCGCCAGCCCGTTCGGACCGCGTCGCCAAGTACAACCAGCTCCTGCGGATCGAGGAGGAGTTGGCCGACGCGGCGCGGTACGCCGGGGCGGGCGCCTTCCCGCGCTACCGTTCGGCCTGAGACGCGCGAGGCCTCGGGGGAGGGGTGTGACGATGCAGCAGCGCCGCACACCGGGCGGTCAGCGCCCCGCCCGCCGGCCGGGTAGCACCGGTCGGCCGGGCGGGGCCCGGGGTGCCCGGACGCCGCTGCGCGAGGGCGGCGTCCGCGCGGAGTCGCGGGCCACGGCCGGCCGCGCGCCGGGGGCGGCCCGGGGCGCCGAGGGCGTACGCTCCGCGAGCCGGCCCGCCGCGGCCCGTCGGACGGCCGCCGGCACCGTCAAGCGGCTCTCCGCACCCCGCTCCCGGGGCCTCACCGGGCGGGCCACGGTGCTCTTCGCGGTGCTGATCGCGCTCGCCCTGGCCTACACCTACCCGGTGCGCGTCTACCTGGACCAGCAGGCCGACATCGAACGGATGGAGGCCTCCCAGGCCGCCCAGCGCCAGGCGATCGAGGAGCTCTCCGAGCGCGCGGCCAAGTGGCAGGACCCGGAATACATCAAGATCCAGGCCAGGGAGCGGTTCTTCATGGGCCCGCCGGGCGAGACGCTGCTGGTGGTGCTCTCCGACCCGGAGGGCGCCGCCCGGGACGCCGGTTCGTCCGCCGCCCCGTCGACGCCCGCCACCCCCGCCTCCTGGTACGACACCCTCTGGTCGAGCGTGCAGGCCGCCAACGGCGAGCAGCCCGACAAGTGAGCGGCACCCGAGCATCGAACGAGGAACCAGCATCGTGACTGTCGTACCACCGCAGGAGCCGGCGGCGGACTCCGTACCCCCGCCGAAGCGCGAGCCGGCCACCGAGGCCGACCTGGCCGCGGTGGCCGCGCAGCTCGGACGCCCGCCCCGGGGCACCCGGGCCGTGGCCCACCGCTGCCCCTGCGGCCTGCCCGACGTGGTGGAGACGACCCCGCGCCTGGCCGACGGCACCCCCTTCCCGACGCTGTTCTACCTGACCTGCCCCCGGGCGACGGCGGCGTGCAGCCGGCTGGAGTCGGCGGGGCTGATGAAGGAGATGGCGGACCGGCTGGCCGCCGACCCGGAGCTGGCCGCGCGCTACCGCGCCGCGCACGAGGACTACCTGGCCCGCCGGGACGCGATCGGCGAGGTGCCGGAGATCGCGGGCATCTCCGCCGGCGGGATGCCCGGCCGGGTGAAGTGCCTGCACGTGCACCTCGGGCACGCGCTCGGGGCCGGGCCGGGGGTCAACCCGTTCGGTGACGAGACGCTGGAGCTGGTGGAGAAGTGGTGGGCGGCCGGGCCCTGCGTGGACGTGCCGGCGGCGGACTGACCATGGCGGGCGCGGACGGGGGCGTGGCGGGGGCCGACGACGTCGTGGTGCGGCGGGCCCGCACCTCGGACGTGCGCGGCATCCGGCGGCTCGTCGACACCTACACCGACGACCGGCGGCTGCTCAGCAAGGCGACCGTGACCCTCTACGAGGACGTGCAGGAGTTCCGGGTCGCGGTGCGCGCCGGCGACGGCGCGGTGGTCGGCTGCGGCGCGCTGCACGTGATGTGGGAGGACCTGGCCGAGATCCGGACGGTGGCGGTCGACCCGTCCTGCCGGGGGCGCAAGCTCGGCCACCGGATCGTCGCGGAGCTGATCGACGGCGCCCGCGAGCTGGGGGTCGCGCGGATCTTCGTGCTCACCTTCGAGACCCGCTTCTTCGGCTCGTTCGGCTTCACCGAGATCGACGGTGCGCCCGTGCCGCAGCCGGTCTACGAGCAGCTACTGCGCTCCTACGACGAGGGCGTCGCCGAGTTCCTGGACCTGGAACGGGTCAAGCCGAACACCCTCGGCAACACCCGCATGCTGCTGCGCCTCTGACGCGGCTCCGGGCAGCGCTCGCGTGGCCCCGCAGCCGCCGGGTGTGCGTGGTCAGCCGGGCCCGCCGGCGGTGCTCAGCCGCGGCGCGGGTGGGCGGCGAAGAAGTCCCAGACGAGTTCGGTGGCGACGAGGCCCGCGTCGGGGGCGGCCAGCTCGCCGCCCTGCGCGCCCGGCCACGAGTGCCCCATGTCCGGCAGGGTGTAGACGGTGACGTCGCTGCCGTCGCCGCACCGCGCGTCGGTGCGGGTGACGCGCGGTGCGCCCGCCGGTGGCGCGCCGGAGACCGGTGTGCAGCGCAGCCGCCGCTGCCACGTCCGCACGCCCTCGGTGAAGACGTCGGCGTAGCGGTCCTGCCCGCCGATGAACGTGATCACCGACACCGGCCGCCGGGGCACGTAGGTCTCGGCGGCCGTCCGGGGGCCGCTGTAGCCGCCGCTGACCACCCCGATGGCCGCGAAGAGGCCCTCGGACTCGACGGCGGCGCGGAAGCTCATGTCCCCGCCGTTGGAGATCCCGGTGAGGTAGACCCGGTCCGGATCGACCCGCCACGCGCGTACGAGGTGGGCGGTGAGGTCCCTGAGGAAGCCGACGTCGTCGGTCGTCCCGCAGCAGATCAGCGCGTTGAAGCCGCCGTTGCGCCCGTCCGGGTACGCGACCAGGAAGTTCTCCCGGTCGGCCACGGCGTCCAGCCCCACCATCTCCCGCAGGCGGGCGCCGGTGCCGGGATAGAAGTGCAGGGCGATCACCAGCGCCGTGGGCCGGCCGGGGTCGTAGCCGGGCGGGGCGTGCAGCAGGTAGCGGCGCTCGACCCCGTCGTGTGACAGGACGAGCTGGTGGTCGCCGGCGGCGGGGCGCTCGACGGCCCCCGAAGGCGACGGGGCCGGCGCCGCACGGGACTGACCCCGATCCCCGCCGCACGCCGTGGCGACGACGGCGAGAACCAGCCCCGTCAGCACTGCCACCGTCCGTCGCACGCCCCGCCCCCTCCGTGATCCCCGGGCTCCACACTGGATGCTGCCGTCGGGCGCGGGCAACCCTTTCGGTCCCGGCCGAAGGGCGGCAGTCTGCTGGCATGCTTCGTCTCCGCCTGGGACCGGCGGACCTGTGCCGGGTCCGCTTCGCCGACCGGCTGCACCCGGTCGGCACGGCCATGCTTGCCTGTCAGGCGCTGTACGACGCGGAGGCGGCCTGGACAGCGCCGGGCCCCGCCGCGCACGCGGCGACGGCGGCGGGTCGGGTCCGCTCCGCCGCCTCGGTGCTGCGGCACCTGCTGCCCGCCCGGGGGCGCCTGCCGGACTTCCTCACCCCGCTGGACGGCCTGGAATCGGTCGCCGCGGGTCTGGAGGCGATCCGGGCCGCCCCCGTCGGGCGCATCCGGGCGGAGGTCACCGCCGCGTACGCGCAGCTGCCCGCGACGCCGCTGCGCAGGCGGTTCGCCGAGGCCGACGGGGAGACGATGAACCTGTTCGGCCGGGCCCTGGGCACCTGGTACGACGCGGTGCTCGCGCCGCACTGGGCCGACCTGACCGACGCGCACGGGCACCAGGTGGCCGAGGCCAGCGGCCGGCTCGCCGCGCAGGGGCTGGACGGGCTGCTGAACGCGCTGCACCCGGCGATCCGGTGGGAGGCGCCGTCGCTGACGCTGACGGTGCGGACGTGGTGGAGCGCGACGGTGTCCGGCACCGGTCACGGCCTCCTCCTGCTGCCCTCTCCGCTGGCCGGGCCGCATCCCCGGGTGCTGGTGGAGCCGGACCGGCCCGTGCTCGTGGTGTATCCCGCGCCGATGCCGCGCCGGGTCGAGGCGGGCGTCGCCGACCCGCTCGGCCGCCTGTTGGGGTCCACCCGGGCGGCGGTGCTGCGCCGCCTCGGTCGTCCGGGTCGGCACACCACCACGACGCTCGGGCGGGGCGTCGGCATCAGCGTCTCCTCGGCGTCCGAGCACGCGGGGGCGTTGCGGGCGGCCGGCCTGGTCAGCAGCGTCCGGGACGGCGGGGCCGTGCTGCACCGGGTGACGCCGCTCGGCGCCGAACTGCTCGGCCACGACGACGCCGGGCCGGCCGGCCCCGCCTGACGTAGGGTTGCTGCCGTGACGACGCGTGTGGCCGCCATCGACTGCGGGACCAACTCGATCCGACTGCTGGTCGCCGACCTGCCGGACGCCTCGGCGGGTCCGGAGGCGCCGCTGGCCGACCTGAGCCGGCGGATGGAGATCGTGCGCCTCGGCCAGGGCGTCGACAAGACGGGACGGCTGGCCCCGGAGGCGATCGAACGCACCCGGGTGGCGCTGGCCTCGTACGCCGCCGAGATCGAGAAGCTGGGCGCGGAGCGGGTGCGGATGTGCGCCACGTCGGCTTCGCGGGACGCCTCCAACGCCGCCGAGTTCCGCGAGATGGTCGAGCGGACCCTCGGGGTCGCGCCCGAGGTGGTGACCGGCGACGAGGAGGCGCGGCTCTCCTTCACCGGCGCGGTGCGCGGGCTGCCCGCCGACGCGCGCGAGCCGTACCTGGTCGTCGACATCGGCGGCGGCTCGACCGAGTTCGTCGTCGGCACCCGCGCGGGCGGCGTCGAGGCGGCCATCTCGATGGACATCGGCTGCGTCCGGATGACCGAGCGGCACCTGCACGGCGACCCGCCGGCGCTGGACGAGGTCGCCGCCGCGCAGGCCGACATCGCGGTCGCGGTGGACCGGGCGCTGGCGGCCGTGCCGGGCCGGGAGGCGGCCACGCTGGTCGGGCTCGCCGGGTCGGTCACCACCGTGGTCGCGATCGCCCAGAGCCTCCAGGAGTACGACCCGGAGCGCATCCACCACGCCCGGGTTCCGTACGACGCGGTGGCCGACGTGACCGCCGACCTGCTCGGCAAGAGCCGGGAGCAGCGGCTGGCGATCCCGGTGATGCACCCGGGCCGGGCCGATGTCATCGGGGCGGGCGCCCTGGTGCTCCGGGTGATCATGGAGCGGGCGGGGATGGACTCGGTGGTCGCCTCCGAGCACGACATCCTCGACGGCATCGCCTGGTCGCTTGCCTGACCGGCAGTCGTGCCGGCAATCGCGGACCTCACCCGCGAGCCGATCGCGATGCGGAGTTGCTCCGGCGACTTGCCGAATGACCAACTGCTCGACGTCAACGGGCTTTCGAGGTCGACGTCGAGCGGATAGGTTGCGCCGATGAGTCGACAGGACAAGGTCCCGGCCGTCTCACTCGGCGGTCGCGTGGTGGTGTCGGCGCAGTTGCTGGGATGGCAGCCCTTGACGGAGCCGCACCTCTGGTTGCTCGACTGAGCCAGCCGCCATCGCATCCAACGAAGACTTGATCGAGTTGTCGAGCGCGCGCAACCGGTCAACCGGCGGACCATGCCGGCTCGCCCGGTTGGTCTCGTGTTCATAGATTCCCGGCTGTGCGAGGTCTTCTTGCGACAGCCGAGGCGATTCTCGTGCTGGGTGCGGCGGCGGTGGCCGGGGTGCGCTGGACGGCGGCCGGGGGGCCCGTTCCTATCGCGGCGCCAGCGGGGGCGTTCGCCGGCCTGCAGGTCTGACTTCCGGCTGCGCCATGCACGCCAGATCGCCGGGCGGGCGTCAGGGCATCCCAAGGTTTACGCGGGAAGAGCCGGCGGCGATCCATCCCGAGCTAACCCACGGTAATGAACGCGCGATGTGACATACCGTGACGGCGCGTATGGGCTGCGGCGGTAGCCGTTCGCGCCCTTTGCTCTGCAGCCACGGAGGCACCGGGCTGCTGAGCAGCAGTTTTGTAAATTGAGCTGGTTGGCGGCTGATGGCAGAAGGTCACGTGCGGTTACTGGTGCGTCCATGGCTGCAAAGCAAAGCGCCTGAGGCGGGGAGGGCCCCTGGCGGGGGATGCTACTGAACGTGATGGTTGCGAATGGGAGGGTGCGGCGCCGCGACCGCGAGGGCAAACCGTTCGGTGCTCGGTGATCAAGACCAAAGCGGTCGAGGTCAGCCGGCGACGACCCGGAGCGCTGGCCGATCGACCTGGCGCAGGCTCGTGTGCTGGTGCATGTACTGCGGGATCTGTTGCGGGTCGCGGACGCCGCGGCACGCCGAGCGGCCTGACCCGCACGTCCTTTGACGGTACTGCGCATTGCGTACTAGTGTGCAATGCGTGGACACCACACAACTGCTGAAGGGCGTGCTGGATCTCGCCGTCCTCGCCGTGCTCCGGGAGGAGGACGGCTACGGCTACGACATCCTGCGCCGGCTGCGCGACGCCGGGCTGGAGGAGGTCGGCGACGCCTCGGTCTACGGCACGCTGCGCCGGCTCTACGCCGCCGGCCTGCTGACCACCTACGTCGTGCCGAGCGAATCCGGCCCGCACCGCAAGTACTACTCCCTCAACGCCGCCGGCCGGGACCAGCTCACCCGGTCCGGCAAGCTCTGGCGCTCGTTCGCCACCACCATGGACGCACTGCTCGACGATCGGGGGATGGCGGCATGACCGTCATGGAGCAGGAAATCGCGGACTACGCCGCCCGGGTCCGGGCCGCGCTGGCCGACCTGGCGCCGGCACACCGCGACGAGTTGACCGAGGACCTGCCGGAGCACCTCGCCGAGGTCGCCGCCGAGGCCGGCGGCTCGCTGGTCGACCGGCTCGGCGAACCCGAGGCGTACGCGGCCGAGCTGCGCGCCGCCGCCGGGGTCGCCGTCGCCGGCACCGGTGGGCGCCGGCTGGACCGTCGCCTCGGCGTCGCCGTGGACCGGTTCCGCGCGCGGGCACACCGCTGGGACGTCCAACTCGGACCACCCCTCGGGTACGCCACCGCGAGCGAGTTCCTCCGGCTGCTCCGCCCGGCGTGGTGGGTGCTGCGCGGCTACCTGGCCGCCATGCTCGTCACGGTGATCACGACCGGCGACTCGTTCGGCGTGCTGCCCGAGCTCAACGGCAGCACGCTGGCCGGCCTGGTGCTGCTCGCCGGCGCCGTGCTCGCCTCGATCTGGCTCGGCCACCACACGCCGGGCCTGACCCGGCCCAAGCGGCGGCTGCTGCACGCCGGCACGGCGGTGCTGGTGATCTTCGGGATGGTGGGCCTGGCGGACATGAACGGGCGCGTCGGCTCCGGCGACTTCGGCTACGAGCAGACCTCCATCGACGGGCGCTACGACCACGTCCGGGACGTCTTCGTCTACGACAGCGAGGGCCGGCTGGTGGAGAACGTCCGGCTCTTCGACCAGAACGGCGACCCGATCCGCCTCGGCTACCCGGACTGCCCCGCCGTACGGGACCCGAACGGGCTCGGCAACCCGCTGCTGTCGACCTACCCGTACTGCCCCCAGCAGGCGCCCTTCGCGCCCCGGGCGCCGGTCGGTCCCCTGCCGTCGACGGGCGTGCCGCCGGTGCCGGCACCCACCGCCTCGGGTGACCCGACCGAGCCCACGCCCACGCCGAGCGGCGCCCCGAGCACGGCGCCCGCGCCGACGCAGGCATCGACCGGCACCCCGTCCCCGGCCCGGACGTGAAGCGGATCATGCCGTGAAGCTGGGAAATAGCTGAACGGATGAGTCCAGCGGGGCAACGGCTGTCGGTGCCGGTCGCTACGGTGTCGTCTGCTCACTCACCCCCCGGAAGGAAATCGCGTGTCAGAGCAGGTCGCACCGCCCCCCGCGCCGGACGCCGCCCAGCCCCCGTCGGCCGTCCAGGCGCCGCCCCCGGCGGAGCCCCAGGCCGAGAAGTCCGGTTCCAAGAAGCTGCTCGGCATCGTGGGCGCGATCGTCGTGTTCCTGGTCGTCGCCGGCCTCAAGTTCGGCATCGGCTCGGCCATCGGCAACTTCTTCAACAAGGACGAGACCGCCGAGGCCAAGGCCGGCGACTGCATCGCCGAGCTGCCCGAGGTGACCGGCACCGAGGAGGAGAAGGTCGACGGCGCGAAGGTCGTCGAGTGCACCTCCACCGACGCCGCCTACAACGTGGTCGGCCGCGTCGACGGGCAGACCCAGGCGCAGGCCCGCTCTCCGGAGGCGTGCGGGCAGTACATCAAGGAGGGCCAGGAAGGTTACGTCTACTACAGCATCGAGCCGGGCAAGACCGGCTACCTGCTGTGCCTGACGAAGAAGGCCTGATCTCCCTTACGACAGCACCGCCGACGGCGGCGCGGACGACGTCCGCGCCGCCGTCGGCGTCCGCGGCTACGGGCCGGCGAACAGGAGGTGAATGCCACTGTTCCGGCGTCTTCCCCGGGGCGCTCACGGCGTGGCAGGCTACCGGCACGTAACACCACTGTGCGACCAGCCAACGATGACTGACCGCTAGGAGGACGGCCGATGGGCGAGATGGTGGGCTACCGCGGCAACGGGGGGACGAGCGAGGGGTATCTCGCGATACCCTCCGGCGGTGCGACCAGCCCTGCGGTCATCGTCATCCAGGACTGGTGGGGCCTCGTGCCGCACGTCCGGGCGGTGGTCGACCGCTTCGCCGAGGCCGGATTCGTCGCCCTCGCCCCGGACTTCCGCCACGGCGGCCCGGCCAGCAAGCCCGACGAGCCCCGGCAGATGCTGAACAGCGCGCAGATGGACGAGGCGGCCGCCGACATCGCCGGCGCGGCCGACTACCTCGCCGGGCGGCCCGAGGTCGCCGGCAAGGTGGGCTGCGCGGGCTTCTGCGCCGGGGCGAGCCTGGCACTCTGGGCGGCCACGCGCTCCGAGCGGATCGTCGCCACCGCCGCCTTCTATCCCCGGCTGCCGTGGGACGGGATGCGCGCCGAGTGGGCCGACTACGCGGGCAAGGCGGCGCTCATCCACTGCTCCGAAGAGGACGGCACCTCCGCCGCCGACGGCGTACGGACCGTCCGCGGCGCCATCGAGACCTCCGGCGGCACCTGCCAGGTCTACGACTACCCCGGCACCTCGCACGCCTTCTTCAACGAGGACCGGCCGGAGAACTTCGACCAGCGCGCCGCCGCCACCGCCTGGGCCCGCACCCTCGAACTGTTCCGGGCCAAGCTTGGCTGAGTCCCGTACGCCCGACGAGGTGGTCGCCCGCGCCGCGCGGGCGACCGACCTGGCCGACCTCGACGCCGCCGTCAGCGACTGCTTCGCCTGCCCGCGGCTGGTGCGGTGGCGTGAGGAGGTGGCCCGGGTCCGCCGGGCGGCCTTCCGCGACCAGGAGTACTGGGGGCGGCCGGTGCCTGGTCTCGGCGTCGCCGGCGCGCGCATCGCCATCCTCGGCCTGGCGCCCGCCGCGCACGGCGGCAACCGCACCGGCCGGATCTTCACCGGCGACCGCTCCGGCGACGTGCTGTTCGCCGCGCTGCACCGGGCCGGGCTCGCCAACCAGCCGACCAGCGTCGCCGCCGACGACGGCCTGACCCTGCGGGACCTGCGGATCTTCTCCGCCGTGCGCTGCGCGCCGCCGGACAACAAGCCCACCCCCGAGGAGCGGGACACGTGCGCGCCGTGGCTGCACCGCGAGGTGACGCTGATCCGGCCCACCCTGCGCGTCGTGGTCGCGCTGGGCGCGTTCGCGTGGGCCTCGTGGTGGCCGGTGCTGCGCCAGGTGTACGGTCTGCGACCGCCCAGCCCGCGACCGGCGTTCGGCCATGGGGCACACTGGTCCGGCACGGGCGCACCGGAACTGCTCGGCTGCTACCACGTCAGCCAGCAGAACACCTTCACCGGGCGGCTGACACCAGGGATGCTGGACGACGTGTTCGCCCGGGCGAAGGCACTGGCCGGGGTGGACTGAGGCGCGGGGGCGGTGGCGATGACGGACGGAACGCGTCGGCCCGTGCGACCCGCCCCGGTGGCCCGGAGGTAACCCGCGATGCAGATCAGCGTCCTGCGCAGGTGGTGGCCGGTCGCGGCGGTGGTGCTCCTGCTGGCCGTCGCCGCGCTGTCGTCCGCCCACTCGTCGATCGGCGCGAGCCGGATCCCGCCCGCCACCGACAACATCCCCTACGTCCCGGAATATCCGACCGCCGAGCCGGACCCCTCGATCCCCGTCGAGCCGCGCGACACCGCCGAGGCCACCGGGGCGCAGATCCCGGGGTGGCTCGTCACCACCGTCGTCGTGCTGCTCGGGCTGGCGCTGCTCGGCGCGTTCGGCTATCTCACCTGGACGCTGGTCCGGGGCGCGATGCGGCGCACCACCCGGGCGTTGCCGACCCGGCGGCCCCGGCGTACGCCCGAGGGCACCGCCCGCGAGGTGGCCGCCGCCCTCGACGCCGGCCTGGAGGAGCTGGACGACCGGGCCACCGACCCCCGTACGGCGGTGATCGCCTGCTGGGTCCGCCTGGAGCAGGCCGCCGCCGGGGCCGGCGTGCCCCGGCTGGCCGGCGACACCCCCACCGACCTGGTCAGCCGCCTGCTGCGCGGCGACCCGTCGGCGGGCGTCCCGGCGATCGTCAGCGCCGACGTGCTGGCCGAGTTCGCACACGTCTACCGCGAGGCCCGGTACGCCACCCGGGAGGTCGACGAGCACACCCGCGACCAGGCCCGGGCCGCGCTGCGCCGGCTGCGCGGCGAGCTCGCCGCCGTGGTGGCCGACGCCGACGTCGAGGTGCCCGCGTGACCGGGACGGATGCCGGCGTGGTCGGGGCGCGGCCGGTGCCCGCCCGGCGTGGCGAGGTGGCGCGGTGAGCAGCACCAGCATCGACGACCTGCTGAGCTTCGAGGAGGAGCGACCGGCACCCGCCGAGCCGTCCCGGAACGGGCGGGTCGGTCGGGTGCTCCGCACCGTGGCCGGCGTGGCGGCCGTCGTGGTCGTGCTCGTCGCCGGCCTGCGCGTGGTCGGCCTGCGGGTCTCGCTGCCGGTCCTCGTCGCCGGGGTGGTCGCGTTGTTCCTGGTGCGCCGGGTCGTCGCCGCCCTGGCGCCCCCACCCCCGCCCCGCTCCGGCGGCCGGGCGCCGGCCACCACCGACGACGACGGCACCTGGAACTGGGGCGCCCGCGACGCGCTGCGCGCCGCGATCAACGGCTGGGAACGACCGCTGGACTGGGCCGGGAAGGACCGGGAACGGTTCGCCGAGCGGATCCTGCCGCGGATCGGCGAGCTGGCCGACGAGCGGCTGCGCCAGCGCCACGGTCTGACCCGCGAATCCGACCCGGAGCGGGCCCGCGTCCTGCTCGGCGACCGGGTCTGGACCTTCCTCAGCACCCCCTCCCGCCGCCCCCCGTCGCCGCGCGACCTCGCGGCGATCGTCGCCGAACTGGAGAAGATATGAACGACGTGGACCGCAGCATGCCCGCCGCCGAGGTCGGCCACCTCGCCCGGTCGGTGCTCGAGGCGGTCGGTCAGGTCGTGGTCGGCAAGCGGGACGCGCTGGAGCTGGTCCTCGCCGGGATCCTGGCCGGCGGGCACGTGCTGCTGGAGGACCTGCCGGGCCTCGGCAAGACGCTGACCGCGCGGTCCTTCGCGCAGGCGCTCGGGCTGGACTTCCGCCGGCTCCAGTTCACCCCCGACCTGCTGCCGGCCGACGTGACCGGCTCGTTCCTCTACGACCAGCGCAGCGGCGACTTCGCGTTCCGGGCCGGCCCGGTCTTCACCAACCTGCTGCTCGCCGACGAGATCAACCGGACCCCGCCGAAGACCCAGTCGGCCCTGCTGGAGGCGATGCAGGAGAAGCAGGTCTCCGTGGAGGGCGTGACGTACAAGCTGGACGAGCCGTTCCACGTGCTGGCCACCGCCAACCCCATCGAGTACGAGGGCACCTACCCGCTGCCCGAGGCGCAGCTCGACCGGTTCCTGCTCCGGGTCTCCTTCGGCTACCCGGAGGCCGACGAGGAGTGGGAGGTGCTGCGGCGCCGGATGGCCCGCCGCCGCGAGGAGGCGGAGATCAAGCCGGTGGTCGACGCGGAGACCCTGCGTGCCATGCAGGCCGCCCTGGAGGACGTGGTGGTGGAGGACTCCGTCGGCCGATACATCGTCGCCCTGACCGCCGCCACCCGCGAGCACCCGTCGGTGCTGGTCGGCGCGTCGCCGCGCGGCTCGCTGGCGCTGCTGCTGCTGGCGCGCGTACGGGCGGTGATGGCCGGGCGCGACTACGTGGTGCCGGAGGACGTCAAGGAGGTCGCCGCCCCCGCCCTCGCCCACCGGATCACGCTGCGCCCCGAGATGTGGCTGCGCCGCGTCGACCCGTCCTTCGTGGTCGGTGAGGTGCTGGAGGCGACCCCGGCGCCCGCCAGCGGTGCGCTGCCCAGCTACGCCGCAGGCCACGGGCGCTGATGGTCGCGTCCCCCGTGCCGCCCCGGGTCGAGTCGTCGGGGCCGCCGCCCGCGACCGGCTGGGTGCCCACCGGGGCGCTCGGTCGGGCGGTCCTGCTCACCGGGCTGCTGCTGATCGCGGGGGTGCTGCTCGGCCGGGTCGACCTGGTCGTGCTTGCCGCCCCGTTCGCGCTCGGCACCGCGTACGCGCTGCGCCGCCGGCCGACCGCCCTGCCGCAGGTCTGGATCTCCGGCGACGACGGCCACCTGGTCGAGGGCGGCGAGCTGACCGCCACGGTCACCGTCGGCAACCCCGACCAGCTCGACTACGACGTGGCGGTGGTGCGCAGCCGGATCTCGCCGTGGCTGCGCGTCGAGCGGGCGACGATCGCCGGGGCCACGGCGGCGTCCGGCGCCCGGTCGGCGGCCGTCCCGTCCGTCGCGGAACGGCCCTTCGTGACCGCCGTACCGACCGCCGCGGCCGTGGACCTGGAGCTGACCGGCACGGCGCTGCGCTGGGGCCGGCACCCCGTCGGCCCGGCGGGTGCCCGGGTCGCCGTCGCGCAGGGCCTGCTGGTCTCCCGCGCCGTGATCACCGAGCCGTCCCAGGTACGGGTCTACCCGAAGACCGAGCCGTTCGACGCGGTCGAGGCGATGCCCCGGGCCGCCGGCCTGGTCGGCGCGCACCACTCGCGCCGGCCCGGCGAGGGCGGCGAGCTGGCCGGCGTACGGGTCTTCGCCCCCGGGGACCGGCTGCGCCGGATCGACTGGCGGGTCTCGCTGCGGGCCCGGCAGTTGCACGTGGCGGCCACCCTCTCCGACCGCGACGCCGAGGTGGTGGTGCTGCTCGACGTGCTCGCCGAGGCCGGCCGCTCCGGCGGCGTCTCCGGTGCCGCCTCCGTACTGGACACCACCGTCCGGGCCGCCGCCGCGATCGCCGAGCACTACCTGCACCGCGGCGACCGGGTGTCGATGCTCGAGTACGGCCCCGCCGCGCGTCGGCTGCGCCCCGCCACCGGTCGACGGCAGTACCTCACGGTCCTGGAATGGCTGCTGGAGGTGCGGGCCGAGTCCTCCCCGCACGAGCCGTACGACCAGGTCTTCGGCCCGCAGGTGCTGTCGGCCGACGCGCTGGTGGTGGTCCTCACCCCGCTGCTCGACGAGCGGTCGGCACAGATGCTGGCCCGGCTGGCGCGCTCCGGGCGGTTCGTGGTCGCGGTGGACACCCTGCCGGCGGACCTCGCTCCGCCGAAGGACCGGGGCTGGGCCGAGGTGGCGTACCGGCTGTGGCGGCTGGACCGGGACACGATGATCGGGCAGTTGCGCGAGCACGGGGTGCCCGTGGTGCGTTGGGCCGGCGCGGGCAGCCTCGACGAGGTGCTGCGGGACGTGGCCCGCCTGGCGACCGCCCCGAGGGTGGGCCGGTGAGCGCGAGGAATGCAGCGCAGCGGAGTCCCGCAGTCGCGAACGAAAGGCGGCACCGGTGAGCGCGAGGAATGCAGCGCAGCGGAGTCCCGCAGTCGCGAACGAAAGGCGGCACCGGTGAGCGCGAGGAATGCAGCGCAGCGGAGTCCCGCAGTCGCGAACGAAAGGCGGCACCGGTGAGCGCGAGGAATGCAGCGCAGCGGAGTCCCGCAGTCGCGAACGAAAGGCGGCACAGTTGAACGCCGTCACCGAACGGGTCCGGGCGCTGCGGTACGCCGCCGCCCGGATCAGCCTGACGCCGCTGCTGGTGCGCGCGGGCATCTTCCTCACCGTGCTGGTCGGCCTCGTGCTGGCGTACCCCTCCGAGGTGCTCCTCGGCCAGCCGCTGCTCGCGCTCGTGGCGGTGGCGGTGCTGCCGGCGGTCGGGCCGCGCCGGGTCTGGCCGACCTTCGCGGCGCTGGTCACGGTCGGCGGCTGGCTGGTCGCCACCGACGGCTACGGCCGGCCGATCGCGCTCTGGCGGCTGCTCGCCGTGGCGGCGGTGCTCTACCTCACCCACACCCTCTGCGCGCTGGCGGCCGTGCTCCCGTACGACGCGGTGGTCGATCCCGACCTGATCGTGCGGTGGCTGGCCCGGGCCGGCGGGGTGCTCCTGGCCACCTTCGTCCTCGGTGTGCTGTTGGTCGAGGTCGGCGGGCTCGGCGGTGATACCGGACACCAGGCGGCGACGGTGGTCGGTCTGCTCGTGGCGGTGGCGGTGGCGGCGTTGCTGGGGTGGCTGCTGCGCCGCAGGTGACGACCCCTTTCGGGGGAAGTCGTGCAGGTCACAGGGGTTGTGCTCCGTCACAGAGAAGGGGCGCGGGCGGGATTAGCCGCGCCGCGCCGGGAAAGATAGATGACGTGAACCCGAAGCGGATCCTTGTGGTGGGTGCCGGGCACGTCGGTCTCTACGCGGCACTGCGCCTGTCGAAGAAGCTCAGCTCCCGTGAGGCTGAGGTCGTCGTGGTGGACCCTCAGCCCCACATGACCTACCAGCCGTTCCTGCCCGAGGCGGCGGCCGGCAACATCTCGCCCCGGCACTCCGTGGTGCCGCTGCGGCGGGAGTTGCGGCGGTGCAAGGTGGTGGCGGGCGCGGTGACGCGGATCGACCACGACCGCAAGACCGCCGTGGTGCAGCCCATCAGCGGCCCCACCCGGGAGATCCCGTACGACCACGTCGTCGTCGCCCCCGGCTCGGTGTCCCGGACGCTGCCGATCCCCGGCCTGCACGAGCACGGCATCGGCTTCAAGACCATCGGCGAGGCCATCTACCTGCGCAACCACGTGCTGGACCGGCTCGACGTGGCCGCCGCCACCCCCGACCCGGCCGTGCGTCGCTCCGCGCTGACCTTCACCTTCGTCGGCGGCGGGTACGCCGGCATCGAGGCGCTCGCCGAGATGGAGGACATGGCCCGGGACGCGCTGAAGTACTACCCGGAGCTGAAGCCGGAGGACATGCGCTGGGTGCTGGTCGAGGCGACCCAGCGGGTGCTGCCCGAGGTGGATCGGGACATGGGCGCCTACACGGTGCAGCAGCTGCTCAAGCGGAACATGGACATCAGGCTGGACACCCGCCTCGAGTCCTGCGTCGACGGGGTCGTGAAGCTCTCCGACGGCGACAGCTTCCGCTCCGACACCATCGTCTGGACGGCCGGCGTGAAGCCGTCGCCGATGCTGGACGCGACGGACTTCCCCCGCGACGAGCGGCGTCGGGTCACGTGCCTGCCGACTCTCCAGGTGGTCGACGGCGACCGGGTGGTCGAGGGCGCGTGGAGCGCCGGTGACTGCGCGGCCGTGCCGGACCTGACCAAGGAGCCCGGCAACTACTGCTCGCCGAGCGCCCAGCACGCCGTCCGTCAGGCCGCCCGGATGGCCGACAACATCGTCAACGTCGTACGCGGCCGGGAGCCGGTGGAGTACAAGCACAAGCACGCCGGCAGCGTCGCGAGCCTCGGCCTGCACAAGGGCGTGGCCCAGGTGTATGGGATCAAGATGACCGGCTGGCCGGCGTGGTTCATGCACCGGACGTACCACATGAGCCGGATCCCGTCGTTGAACCGCAAGGTCCGCGTCGTGGTGGACTGGACCCTGGCGTTCTTCCTCAAGCGTGAGGTGGTCGCCCTGGGGCAGCTGCACGATCCGCGCGAGGAGTTCGCCGAGGCCTCCCAGCCGGTCGGCGCCGGCCGGCGCTGACCGCGTCACGCGAAGGCCCTTCCGCCCCGGGCGGAGGGGCCTTTCGCGTACGTCCGGCCGGCCCGGGCGAAGGGGCCGTCGCGTGCCGTGCGGCCGGTCGACGGGCGTGGCGGCCGCGCGCCCGGCGCGAGGTCAGACGCGCCAGGTCCAGGCGTCGGCAATCCGGGTCGCCGGCCCGTAGAGCTGCTCCAGCGTGCCGCGGAGGCTGTCGGCGTGCGGGGTGTCGACGGCCAGGGCCACGCAGGAGGCGCCCCAGAAGTCCGCGTCCTCAGCGGCCTGCCGGCGCTGTCCGTCGTCGACGACCGGCTGCCCGCCGCGCCTGCCCACTTCGGCCAGCAGCGCCGAGGTGGGCCGCGGGTAGGTGCCCATCGCCGCCGTGCCGCCCCGGCCGTACGGGCCGATGAAGAAGCCCTCCGGCATGCCGAACGCCGCGTCGGCGGCGGTCGCCCAGCGCATCGGCCACGGCTGTTTGGGCGTGGCGAGCGGCACCGGCACCAGCACCCCGCCCGGCTCGACGCACTGGCGCCAGTGCCCGCCGGTGACGAAGTCGGGCAGCGGCGGGCGCGCGGCCGTGGGCAGCGGGGTGGGCAGCAGCGGCAGCAACGCCACGCCCACCGCCACCGGCACCAGGCGGCGGGCCAGCCCGGCGCCGCGCAGCGCCCGGTCGACCGCCAGCACCAGCAGGGTGGCGACCAGCGGCAGCACCGCGAGGGCGAACCGCATCGGTAGCGCACCGTCCACCACGGGCAGTCCCGAGAGCAGGGCGTACGGGCCCGGCACGGCGGTGCGTTCGCCGTCGACGACCACCCGGGGGCCGAGCGACAGTGCCCCCGTCACCAGCGTGCCGGCCACGCACGCGACGACCAGGGGGCGACGGCCCAGCCAGAGCGCGCAGGCGGCGGCGACCAGCAGCAGGGGCAGCCCGAGGAACGTGTTGTACTCGGCCGGTCCCGTGGTCAGCCGGGCGGCGTCGTCGTCACCCGCGACGGACAGCGGCGAGATCGTCCACCAGCTGCGCAGGTCCGCGGAGAAGTAGTGCGGGCTGAACATGCCGTCCGCGACGCCCTGCGGGCCGGCGAACTGGAACCAGAGCGGCCAGGCCAGTACGAGCAGGGCGAGCCCGGTGGCGAGCGCCATCCCGCCGGCGAAGCCGGGCAGGGCGCGGCGGGCCAGGTTCCGGTCCGCCACCGCGTAGGCGACCGCCATCACCAGCAGCGTGACCGCGCAGAGGAAGAGCACCTCCTCGCCGACGAAGACCTGCGCCGTGACCGCCGCCGCCAGGCCGACGGCCGAGCTGACCATCCGCCGGCGGTCCGGCCCGTCGACGCCGCCCGCCGGGTCGGCGGCGCGCAGCAGGCGGACCACGAGCCAGACGATCACCGGAACCAGCCACTGCGCCGTCATGTGCAGGTGGCTGTTGGTCTGCGAGACCATCCCCGGGCCGAAGCCGCACAGCACCGCCCCGAGCGCGGCGGCGAGCCGGTGGGCGCGCAGGACCCGGGTGAAGAGCAGGTACCAGGCGATCGCGGTGCCGGCCAGGTTAGCCAGGGCCAGCAGGGCGAAGGTGACCGGTGCGCCCAGCAGCAGGGTCACCGGGGCGAAGAGCACGCCGAGCGCGATGACCGTGGTGTTGGTCATCAGGTTGACCCCGTCGGGCGCGTTGAGCCGCCCGGTGAGCAGGTCGAAGTCGCCGAGCAGCGCCCGCGAGTCGACGGCGAGGAACCACTCGTAGAGGGCCTGGTCCTCCGGGTTGAGCGCGAGGACCCGGGCCGCCGGGTCGGGCCAGAGCCCGTGGGTGAGCCACCCGGCCAGCGCCACGAAGATCAGTGCGACGGTGACGTCCGTCCGGCGACGGCGGACGGCGGCCAGCAGGCGTGCCGGCCGGAGCCGGCGGGCGGGGCGGTCGGTGGCGACGACAGCCTGGTCAGGGACGGCGTCGGGGGCCGTGGGGGCTGTGCTGCTCACGGTCTCGACCCTAGTGCGACCCGGACGCCGGGGTACGCCGGGCCGCCGCCGACCCGCTAACGTGACACTGCACCACGCGTGTCGACCCGCGCGGTGTCACCCGCCCGGGTGGTGGAACGGCAGACACGGCCGCCTTAAAAGCGGCTGCCGCAAGGCGTGCGGGTTCGACCCCCGCCCCGGGCACGCCCACTCTCAGCTTCCGCTCAGCTTGGCGATCTCCACGGGACTGCCCTGGGCGTTTACTCTTGTGGGTGCACGTTCACGTGCAACGACCCCCTGAGGGAGGCCTGACAGTGAAGACTTCGAACCCGGTGCTCGCCCGGCTCGGCCAGGCGGCCGAGCGGGAGCGCTCCGCCGGGTACGCCCCGACCGGGCCGTACGGACAGCCCGGCTATCCACAGCAGTACCCGACGGAGGCCGGCTACCCGGCGGCCCCGCCGACCGTCAACACCATGTCGATCGACGACGTGGTGGTCAAGACCGTCACGCTCCTGGGCATCCTCGGCATCTCCGCCGCGGCCGCCTGGGTGCTGGTGCCGGACGCGCTGCTCGGCGCGGCCTGGATCGGCGCGGCGGTGGTCGGCCTGGTCCTGGGCCTGATCATCTCGTTCTCCCGGATGGCGAACCCGGCGCTGGTCGTCGCGTACGCCGTCGTCGAGGGCGTTTTCGTCGGCATGGTCAGCAAGTTCTTCGAGTCGCTCTACGACGGCATCGTGGTCCAGGCGGTGACCGCCACGTTCGGTGTCTTCTTCGTGATGGCCATCCTCTACAAGGCGAAGGTCATCCGGGCGACCCCGAAGTTCGTCAAGGGCATGATCGCGGTGATGGCGGGTCTCTTCGCCGTCATGCTGATCAACCTCGTGTTCGCGCTCTTCGGCGTCAACACCGGCCTGCGCGACGGCAGCCCGCTGGCGATCGGCTTCAGCCTGGTCTGCATCGTCGTCGCCGCGCTGAGCTTCGTGCTCAGCTTCAAGGAGGTCGAGGACGGCGTCCGGATGGGGCTGCCCCAGCGCTACTCCTGGGTCGCCGCCTTCGGCATCCTGGTCAGCCTGGTCTGGCTCTACATCGAGATCCTGCGCCTGCTGAGCTACTTCCAGGGCGACGACTGACCGTCGCCCGCCCGCCCGACGGCGCCCGCCCCCGCACCCGCGAGGGCGGGCGCCGTCGTCGTTCCACCCCGGTCCCGCCCGCCTCTCCGGGGCGTTGATCACGAGGTTGGCGGCGAAGTTGATCGCGATTCCCGCCGCCGACCTCATGATCGCCGGCCGGGGCCGGGGCTGGGGCTGGGTGGGACGGCTGGGGTGGGGGTGGGTGGTCCGTAGACTCGGCGGGGTGAGCGTGGGGGAGTTGGGGCGGGCGGTGGAGTTGCTGGTCCGTCAGGTCGGGCACTGGCAGCAGCCCCGCTGGGCGGCCACGGCCGCCGGTGGCAACGTGTCCCGCGCCGATCTCGTGCACCGGCTGGTGCAGGAGATCGCCAACCGGGTCGCCGACGCGGAGGGCGGGCCCCGGCGGACGGTGCCCCGGCTCGACAACGACCTGGCGCTGCCCGACCAGCTCCGGGTGGTGGCCGCCGACCTGGTCGCCGCCGCCCCGCCGCCGGAGGTGCTGGCGCGGGCCGCCGCCGAGGTGACGGCGACCCGCGGAATTCTCTAGCGCGATCCGCGTGTGGCCGATCGGGGGCTGCGGCCCCGACGGCGAGGCCCGCCCGGGCCGGGGCGCGCCTGGCCGGGGCAGTGCAGGCCGGCCACCCTGCTTGTCAATAGTCCAACGGGGACCCTGACGACGAGGGCCGGCCCCGACAAGGGCCGGCCCTCTCGTCCGGGCTCAGGACTCCGGGCTCAGGGCGCTCAGCTCGGGCGCGCGTCGACCAGGGCGCTCAGCTCGGGCGCGCGACCCAGGGCGTTCAGCTCAGGCGCTCGACGATCATGGCCATGCCCTGGCCGCCGCCGACGCACATGGTCTCCAGGCCGATCGTCTTGTCGTGCCAGTCCAGGGCGTTGAGCAGGGTGCCCGTGATGCGGGCGCCGGTCATGCCGAACGGGTGGCCGACGGCGATCGCGCCGCCCATGACGTTCAGCTTCTCCAGCGGGATGTCGAGCTGGCGGTAGGAGGGGATCACCTGCGCCGCGAACGCCTCGTTGATCTCCACCAGGTCGACGTCGTCGATGGTCATGCCGGCCCGCTTGAGCGCCTGCCGGGTGGCCTCGACCGGGCCGAGGCCCATGATCTCCGGCGAGAGGGCGGTCACGCCGGTGGAGACGATCCGGGCCAGCGGCGTGATCCCGAGGTCCCGGGCCCGCTGGGCGCTCATGATCACCACGGCGGCGGCGCCGTCGTTGAGCGGGCAGCAGTTGCCGGCGGTGACGCGGCCGTCGGGGCGGAACACCGGCTTCAGCCCGGACACCGCCTCCAGGGTGACCCCGGCACGCGGCCCGTCGTCGGTGCCGACCACCGTGCCGTCCGGCGTGGTGACCGGGGTGATCTCCCGGGCCCAGAAGCCGTCGGCGATCGCCTTCTCGGCGAGGTTCTGGCTGCGTACGCCGAACTCGTCCATGTCGGCGCGGCTCACGTCGTACACCTGGGCCAGGTTCTCGGCGGTCTGACCCATGGTCAGGTAGATGTCCGGCAGTTCGCCGGCCTCGCGCGGGTCGGTCCAGACGGGGGCCCCACCCTGGGTGCGGGCCTGGGAACGCTCGGCGGCGGCGGCGAAGCGCGGGTTCTCCCAACCGCCGCCGACCAGCGCCTGCGCCTCCTTCGGCAGCCCGTCGGAGCTGCCGCGGGCGTACCGGGAGACGGTCTCCACGCCGGCGGAGACGAACACGTCGCCCTCGCCGGCCCGGATCGCGTGCATCGCCATCCGGGTCGTCTGCAACGAGGACGCGCAGTAGCGGGTGAGCGTCGCGCCGGGCAGCGTGTCCAGGCCCATCAGGGTGGCGACCACCCGGGCCATGTTGAAGCCCTGCTCGCCGCCGGGCAGACCGCACCCCAGGTAGAGGTCGTCGATCTCGGTCGGGTCGAGCTGGGGAACCTTGTCCAGGGCGGCCCGCACGATGGTCGCGGCGAGGTCGTCCGGGCGGACGTCGCGCAGGGACCCCTTGTGCGCCCGGCCGATGGGGGAGCGGGCGGTGGCGACGATGACGGCGTCGCGGGACGACTCAGTCGGCATGAACCAACGTTAACCCGTCGGTAACTTCGGGTGGAAGCTGCCCACCGGCCGGGAAATGTCACGCCCGCGGCGGCTGGTCAGTGCCGGGAGGCGACCGCCGCGGCGGCGGCGACGGCCGGGAGCAGGGCGTGCGCCCAGACCCGGTAGCCGTCGGCGGAGGGGTGGTAGCCGTCGTGGCACAGCGTGCCGGCGTCGGCCCGGAACACCGCCCCGGTCTCGGTGGCCAGGTCGACGACGGTGCCGCCGGCGTCGAGCACCGCCGCCGTCTGGGCGCGAGCCACCCGCCGCCCCGACCAGCCGACCACGTTGCGCAGCGGCGGGGCGATCGCGCGTACGGCGCCCAGGTCGGGGCACGTGCCGACGACGACCTCGACCCGGGCCTCGCGCAGCCGGTGCACGGCCGCCCCGAGGTAGGCGGCGGCCTCCACCGGGCGACGCAGGGTGGTGGCGTCGTTGGCCCCGATCAGGATCACCGCCACGTCGGGACGCTCGCCGAGCAGCGCCCGGGCCACCTGGGTGGCCAGGTCCGTCGAGCGGGAGCCCGAGACGCCGACGCTGGACAGGTGCACCCGGCGGCCGTTCGGGCCCTCGGCGAGCAGGTTGGCCAGCTGCCCGCCGATGGTCTCGTCGAGGCGGCCGACCCCGACGCCGAGGGCGGACGAGTCGCCGAGCAGCACCAGCCGCAGCGGCGGTGCGTCGGCGCGCCCGACCGTGGCGCGCAGGGCGAGCGCCAGCTCCGGCTGGGCGTACCGGCGGTGCCGGGCAGCGAAGGCCTGCCCGGCCAGGACGGCGGCGCCGCCGACCGTGCCGGCGATGAGGCTGAGCGTCGCCGCCCGGCCCAGTCGGTTGGCGAGCCCCGAGGGGATGAAGCGCTCGCTCATGCCAGTCCCTCCAGTGTGGGTGAGTCGGCGGCGGGGCTGGGCTGCGGCACCGCGCCGACACCGAAGAAGGCCCGTCGGCGCAGCTGCGCCCACCGGCCGGCGGGGCCGCGCTCGCGCCCCCGGACCCGGGTGCCGCTGACCTCGGTGCCCGCGTGGCGGGCCGCCTCCTGCGCGGCCTGCGGCAGCGACCGTACGCCCTCGCCCCGCAGGAGGGTCGGACGCCGTTCCTGCCCCGCGCCGAGCGCGGAGAGCACGGTCGGCAGCAGCGCGGCGGCGGCCACGGCGTAGCCCTCCGCCGAGGGATGGAACCGGTCCCAGGCGAACATCCGGGTCGGCTCGGCCGCGAACCGGGGCCCGAGCAGGTCGCCGAGGGAGACCGTCCAGCCGCCGGCTTCGACCACGGCGACCGTCTGGGCGGCGGCGAGCTGTCGGCTCCAGCGGCGGGCCAGCCAGCGCAGCGGCGGCCGGATCGGCTGGATGGCGCCCAGGTCGGGGCAGGTGCCGACGACCACCTCGCAGCCGGCGGCGCGCAGCGTGCGGACCGCCTCGACCAGGTAGCGCACCGCCAGGCCGAGCGGCGTGCGGTTGGTCACGTCGTTGCCGCCGATCAGGATCACCGCGACGTCGGGCCGGCACTCCAGGGCCGCCTCCACCTGGTGGCGCAGCACGGCCGAGATGGCGCCGACCACGGCGAAGCGGTGCAGCCGGACGGGGCGTTGCAGGCGGCGGGACAGGCCGGTGGCGAGCAGGGCGCCGGGCGTCTCCCGGCGGCGGTGCACGCCGTAGCCGGCGGCCGACGAGTCGCCCAGCACGACGACCGTGACCGGCGGGCCGGGCAGCTTCGCGCCGTAGACGCCGTCGCAGCGCGGCGGCGGCGCCTCCGCCATCGGGATCGTGCGGCGGGCCTGGCGGGCCTGCCCGAGGAGCACACCGCCGGTCGCGACCGCGGCCGCCGCGGTGGCACCCGTGCCGATCGCCGCGAGGCGGGCGACCTGCCGGGCGCGCTGCCAGCGCGGACCAACCGGGACGACGGAACCAGCGACCCCCATACAGCGACATTATCGCGCCGGCACGACACGCCGCTGTCGTCGTGTCGGCTCGTGGGTGCCTGGAACTCGGCGGTCCTGGGTACCTGTACGGGTGACCGGGGGCGGTTGCGCCGACGCGTCATCCTGGCACATGGAGAGGGGCCGAACATGGGGAAGACATTGAAGCGCACCGCGGCGTTCAGCGCGCTGGCCCGGGCCCTCGCGGCCGGGTCGCGGGGCGGGCCGTCGCTCGGGGCGCGGTTGGGCGCGCTGCCCCGGATGATCCGGGCGACCACCCGGGGGGAGTACGACGGCGGCCTGCGGCTGGCCCTGATGACCGCGGCGACGGCGTACATCGTCTCGCCGATCGACCTGCTTCCGGAGATCCCGCTGGCGATCTTCGGGCTGGCCGACGACGCGGTCATGGTGACCTGGCTGGCCGGCAGCGTGCTGGCCGAGACCGAGCGGTTCCTGGAGTGGGAGGCCCGGCGCAGCTCGGTGATCCCCGGACACGTGGCGTCCTGAACCCACGTACCCTGGGGCGTCGAGAAGACGTCTGCCCGGCCGCCGCCGGCGGCGCCGGAGGAGAAGGGCACAACGAGGTGCGGTACTACGACAACGTCGTCGAGCTGATCGGCAACACCCCGCTGGTACGGCTGCGCAACGTCACGGCCGGGATCCAGGCCACCGTCCTGGCGAAGGTGGAGTACCTCAACCCGGGCGGCTCGGTGAAGGACCGGATCGCCCTGCGGATGGTGGAGGACGCGGAGAAGGCGGGCCTCCTCCAGCCGGGTGGCACGATCGTCGAGCCGACCAGCGGCAACACCGGCGTCGGTCTGGCGCTGGTGGCGCAGCTGCGGGGCTACAAGTGCGTCTTCGTCTGCCCCGACAAGGTCAGCCAGGACAAGCAGGACGTGCTGCGGGCGTACGGCGCCGAGGTGGTGGTCTGCCCGACCGCCGTGGCCCCGGAGGACCCGCGCTCCTACTACAACGTCTCGGACCGCCTGGCCCGGGAGATCCCCGGCGCCTGGAAGCCCAACCAGTACAGCAACCCGGCCAACCCGCGCTCGCACTACGAGACCACGGGGCCCGAGCTGTGGGAGCAGACCGGGGGCGAGATCACCCACTTCGTGGCGGGCGTCGGCACCGGCGGCACCATCTCCGGCATCGGGCGCTACCTGAAGGAGGCCTCGGAGGGCCGGGTGCAGGTCGTCGGCGCCGACCCGGAGGGCTCCGTCTACTCCGGCGGCACCGGCCGGCCCTACCTGGTCGAGGGCGTCGGCGAGGACTTCTGGCCGGAGACGTACGACCGGGGTGTCGCCGACGAGATCATCGAGGTCTCCGACAAGGCGTCCTTCGAGATGACCCGTCGGCTGGCGCGCGAGGAGGGGCTGCTGGTCGGCGGCTCCTGCGGGATGGCCGTGGTGGCCGCCCTCGAGGTGGCCCGCAAGGCGGGCCCGGACGACGTGGTCGTGGTGCTGCTGCCGGACAGCGGCAAGGGCTACCTGTCCAAGATCTTCAACGACGGCTGGATGGCCCGCTACGGCTTCCTGGACAACTCCGGCACGGAGCCGACGGTGGCCGACGCGCTCGCCGGCAAGCCGGGCGGCCTGCCCGAGCTGGTGCACGTGCACCCGACCGAGACGGTCCGGGACGCGATCGACTACATGCGCGAGTACGGCGTCTCGCAGCTGCCGGTGCTCAAGGCCGAGCCCCCGGTGGTCACCGGCGAGGTGGCCGGCTCGATCGCCGAGAAGGACCTGCTCGACGCGCTCTTCACCGGCCAGGCGCACCTGCACGACACCATCGAGCGGCACATGGCCGAGCCGCTGCCGATGATCGGTGGCGGGCAGCCGGTGAGCGAGGCGGTCGGCCTGCTGGAGAAGTCCGACGCCGCCCTGGTGCTGGTCGACGGCAAGCCCAAGGGTGTGCTCACCCGCCAGGACCTGCTGGCCCACCTCGGCGCGCGCTGACCGCTTGAGGAACGCCCCCTGTCGACGCCTGGTGCGCGCGGCAGGGGGCGTTCTTCACAACGGGCGGGCGTACCGGAGCTGGGGCACGACCGCCGGGCCGATGTGTTCGTCGCGTTCGGTGCCGGTGAGGGTCCAACCGCCGCGCTCGTAGAAGGCCCGGGCGTGCGCGTTGTCCCGCAGCACCCAGAGCACCGCGCGGGACCAGCCGCGTACGCGCATGGCGTCCAGCGCGTCGACCATCAGGGCGCGGCCGGTGCCGCGCCCGCGCTCGGCGGGTTCGAGGTGGATGGCGTTGAGCAGGCCGGTCGCCGGGTCGCCCTCGTCGTCCGGGCCGAGGTAGCTGAACCCGACCAGTCGGCCGTCGCGCTCGGCCACGGTCATCCGGTGCTCGTCGCGCTCCCACGTCCAGCGCTCGGTCCAGTAGGCGCCCATCGCCTCGGGCGTCGGCTCGGCCAGCGCCCGCGCCGGCAGGAAGGCCGAGTAGGCGGCGACCCGGGAACGCTGGTGCAGCGCACCCACCGTCAGCAGGTCGTCGACGGTGGCGGGGCGCAGGGTGACCGTCACCCGGCCGAGGCTACCCGCCGGGGCGGGACCTGCACGGTCGTCAGGTCCTCGGCGATCACCAGGTCGCCGTCGAAGTGCGCGCGGGCCTCGTCGGCGAAGCGGGCCGGGTCGGCGTACCGCTGGGAGAAGTGGGTCAGCACGAGCCGGCGTACGCCCGACTCGGCCGCCACCCGCGCGGCCTGCCCCGCCGTGAGGTGGCCGACCTCGGCGGCGAGCGCGGCCTCCGAGTCGAGGAACGTCGACTCGATGACCAGCAGGTCGGCGTGCTCGGCGAGGGCGTACACCCCGTCGCAGAGGCCGGTGTCCATGACGAAGGCGAAGCGCTGCCCGGGCCGGGGCACGCTCACCTCCTCGCGGGTGACGCGACGCCCGTCGAGGTCGAGGTGGCCGACGCGGATCAGCTCCCCGACCGCCGGCCCGGCGATGCCGTACGCGGACAGCCGCTCCGGCAGCATCCGGCAGCCGTCGGGCTCGACGAGCCGGTAGCCGTACGTCTCGATCGGGTGCCGCAGCCGGCGGGCCTCCAGCGTGCCGACGCCCAGCGCGATGCGCTGCCCGTCGGTCTCGATCGGCTCGACGCGCAGCTCGGCGGTCTCGTGGAAGCTGGAGGCGTGCCGCAGGCGCGCGAAGTATTCCGCGCCGCCGGCCGGGAAGTGCACCGCCACCGGGTGCGGCACCCGGTCCAGGGAGAGCCGCTGGATGGTGCCGGGCAGGCCGAGGCAGTGGTCGCCGTGGAAGTGGGTGACGCAGATCCGGGTCAGGTCCGTGGCCGTGACCGTGGTGTGCAGGAGCTGCCGCTGGCTGCCCTCGCCCGGGTCGAAGAGGATCACCTCGTCGTCCCAGCGCAGCACGTACCCGTTGTGGTTGCGCTGCCGGGTGGGGGCCTGGCTGGCCGTCCCGAGCACCACCAGCTCGCGCATCGACACGGTGACCTCCGGCTGCGTCGGCCACCCGGCCGCGGAAAGGGTCGACCCCCGGGGCTTCCGCGCTCGCGCGCGGGCCGGCTGGACTGGGCCGGCACCCCGGGGGTCGGGTGGCTGTCGTGGTTTCGCCGCACCGCTGCCACACGGTCTCGACGATCGTGCATGCCCGCCTCGCGGCGGACGTGGTTTTCACTGTCGAGGACAGCGGCTAGCGGACAGCCACCTCACGAGTCCGATTGCTATACAAGTCTGGACCACCTCCTTTCCCGTGTACCGCCACGCTATCCACCCCTCGCGCCCCGGGCAACGGATTTCGATCACACGAGGTCGGGGAATGGCGGGCCGGCGCTCAGACGTTCTCGGCGATGCCGATCGGCCCCTCGCGCGGGCCCTCCTCGCTCGCCGGCTGAACGGCCAGCGACGGGAAGTCGGCCAGGTCGCCCTCCGGCTCGGCGTCCCACTCGGGGAAGACCAGGTCGCTCTGGAGATACAGGCAGAGCAACTGGGTGAGCTGGCGCAGGCCCTCCAGGTGGGTGCGCTCGTGGCCGTGGGTGGCGTCCACGCCGAAACCGAGCAGCGCCACCCGGGCGTGCGCGCCGGCCTCCACGGCCGCCGCCACGTCCGAACGGTAGTACTCGAAGACGTCGCGGACCAGGTCCACCCCGTGCTCGGCGGCGATCGAGGCCAGGTTCCGGGTCAGGTGGTAGTCGAACGGGCCCACGCCGTCGCCCATGGCCAGGGTGGCCGCGTCCTCGCGGGACTGCTGGCCGGGCGCCACCACCGCCGCGTCCACCGACACGATCTCCGCCACGTCCGGGTCGAGCCCGTGCGACGCCCCGTGCCCGATCTCCTCGGTCACGGTGACCAGCAGGTGCGCGGTGACCGCCGGGCGTACGCCGGCGTCGACCATCGCCTTGAGGGCGGTCAGGACGGCGGCCACGCCGGCCTTGTCGTCCAGGTGCCGGGACTTGACGTACCCGCTGGGGGTGATCGTCGGGTTCGGCAGGAACGCCACGAAGTCGCCCGCGTCGATGCCGAGGGCACGCAGCCCGGCGATGTCCTCGACCGGCTCGTCGACCCGTACCTCGACGTGCTGCCAGCCGACGCCCTGAAGGTCCACGTCGTCGTTGTAGCGGTGGCCGCTGGCCTTCAGCGGCAGCACCTGGCCGGTGATCACCCGCTCCAGGTCGTCGGTGAAGATCCGCACGTGCGCGCCCTCGGCGAACCGGGCGCTGTGCGTACCGATCGTCTTCAGCTCCAGCCGGCCGTTCTCCTTCAGCCGCTTGACCATGCCGCCGATGGTGTCGGTGTGCACCACGATCGCCCGGTCGGCGCCGGTCGCGCGGGGGCCGGGCAGGCAGGCGCTCAGCGCGCCGCGCCGGGTCAGCGTGGAGGGGATGCCGAGCGCGGAGAGCCGCTCGCCGACGTACTGCTGCACGTGGTCCGTGCGCCCCGACGGGCTCGGGATCTCCAGCAGCTCCACCAGCACCTGACGCAGGTAGTCCAGGTCGATCTCCAGGGGCCTCGGGCTCACGCCGCACCTCCCGGGCCGGCCGGGGTCCAGAGCCGCTGCGGCGCGCGGGTGCCCGGGAAGAGCAGGTCCACGAAGCGCTCGGCGGTCGGCTGCGGCTCGTGGTTGGCCAGGCCGGGCCGCTCGTTGGCCTCGATGAAGACGTGCTCCGGGCGGTCCGGGGCGCCGACCAGCAGGTCCAGCCCGGTGACCGGGATGTCCAGGGCCCGGCTCGCCGCCACGCACGCCTCGGCGATCGACGGGTGCAGCATTGCGGTGACGTCGTGGATGGTGCCGCCGGTGTGCAGGTTCGCGGTCCGGCGTACGGCCAGCACCTGCCCCTCGGGCAGCACGTCGCGCAGCTCGTGGCCTGCCTCGGCCAGCACGTCGCGGGTCATGTCGTCGAGCGGGATCCGGGACTCGCCACCGGTGGCGGCGGCCCGGCGGCGGCTCTGCCGCTCGATCAGCTCGGCGATGTCGTGCACCCCGTCACCGGTGATCGAGGCGGGGCGCCGGACCGCGGCGGCCACCACCTCGTGGTCGATGACGACGACCCGCAGGTCCTCGCCGGCGCGCATCTCCTCGATCAGCACGTCCGGGCAGAAGCGGGCGGCCAGCTCGACGGCGGCGGCCAGCGCCTCGGCGGTGCGTACGCCCACCGTGATGCCGTTGCCCTGCTCGCCCCGCGCCGGCTTCACCACCGCCCGGCCGACCTCGGCGAGGAAGGCGGCGTCGCCGTCGTCGCCGGTGGCGGTCCGGCCGCGCGGCACGGACAGCCCCGCCTCGGCGAGGATGCGGCGGGTCACCCGCTTGTCGTCGCAGCGGCTCATCGCCACCGCCGAGGTCAGCTCCGACAGCGACTCGCGGGTCAGCACGGTCCGTCCGCCGCTGCTCAGCCGCAGCTCACCCCAGGCCGGGTCGGTGACCTCCACCCGGATGCCGCGCCGCATCGCCTCGTCGGCGACGATCTTCGCGTACGGGTTGAGCTGGTCGTACCCCTGCGGCGTGGCGGGCAGGAACAGGCGCTCGTTGATCGGGTTCTTCCGCTTCACGCAGAGCGTCGACGTGCGGTAGAAGCCGAGCCGCTCGTAGAGCCGGATCGCCCCGGCGTTCTCGGCGAGCACGGACAGGTCCACGTACGCCCGACCCCGCTCGACCAGCCGGGCGGCCAGCGCGGTGATCAGCGCCTGGCCGGTGCCCGGCGGCGCGGTGTTGAAGTCGACGGTGAGGCACCACAGGCTGGCGCCGTTCTCCGGGTCGTCGAAGACCGCGACGTGGTCGACGCCGGTGATGGTGCCGACGACCTCGCCGGTGGCGTCCTCGGCGACCAGGTGCAGGAACCGGTCGGTGCGCGCGTTGGCGACGAGCACGTCCACCGGGGCGGTGACCATGCCGTTGCGGGCGTAGATCCGGTTCACCGCGTCCGCGTCGGCGGCGTCGGCCAGCGGGCGGATGGCCAGCCCCGGCACCTCGCCGTCGCCGGTCGGCCGGTCGCCGCCGAGCGGCAGCCGGTAGGTCAGCGACGGATCGATGAACAGCTCGTCGGGCAGCCGGGACACCAGCACGTGTGGGTCGCGCAGGTAGATGCAGATGTCCCGGGAGCCGGCGGCCTCCGAGCGCAGCACGGCGGCGACGGCGGCCTGGTCGGCGAAGGTCTGCCCGAAGACGAGCCGGCCCCAGCCGCAGTCCAGCACCACGTCGGTGTCGCCCTCCCGGGTCGGCGGCTCCGCCGGCTCCGGCGCCATCGGGTCGCCGCCGGGACCCACCCGCTCCCGTCGCCGGCCGGTGCGCGACCGGTCGGGCCGGGCGGTGCCGGTCGCCAGGGTGTCGGTCACGGTCAGTCGATTCCGTGGCTCTGGAGCCACATTTCCAGGAGTCCGAGTTGCCACAGCTTGTTTCCGTTCAACGGGGTCAGTTCGGCATTCGGGTCGGCGAGCAGGGCGTCGACGTAGTCGGCGCGGAACAGGTCGCGGCGGCGGGCCTCGGGCGCGGAGAGCGCGTCGCGTACCCGGTCGAGGAGCTTGCCCTCCAGGTGGGTGAGGCCGGGCACGGGGAAGTAGCCCTTCGGCCGATCGATGACCTCGTGCGGCAGCACGCGGCGGCCGATCTCCTTGAGCACCCCCTTGCCGCCCTGCGCCAGCTTCAGCTCCGGCGGGCAGCTCGCGGCCAGCTCGACGAACTCGTGGTCGAGGAACGGCACCCGGGCCTCCAGCCCGTGTGCCATCGTCATGTTGTCCACCCGCTTGACCGGGTCGTCGGTCAGCATGACCTGGGTGTCGATCCGCAGGCCGGCGTCGACCGCGGTCTGGGCGCCGGCCCGCCCCAGGTGGGCGGCCACGAACTCCCGCGCCGGGTCGCCGTCGGTCAGCCAGGCCGGGTTCAGCACCCGGGCCAGCCCGGCCGCGTCCCGGTCGAAGAAGGCCCGGGCGTACGTGTCGAGCGCCTCGTCCCGGCCGACCTTCGCCAGCGGCGGGTACCAGTGGTAGCCGCCGAGGATCTCGTCCGCGCCCTGGCCGGACTGCACGACCTTGACGTGCTGCGAGACCACCTCGCTGAGCAGGTAGAACGCCACGCAGTCGTGGCTGACCATCGGCTCGGACATCGCGGCGACGGCCGCTTCCAGCGGCGGCACCAGGTCGGCGGCGGCCACCCGGATCTGGTGGTGGTCGGTGTCGAACGTCTTCGCCACGAGGTCGGAGTAGCGGAACTCGTCGCCCTCCCGGCCGCCGACCGCGTCGAAGCCGATGGAGAAGGTGGAGAGCCCGCGCTGGCCCTCGCCGGCGAGCAGGGCGACAACCAGGCTGGAGTCCAGGCCGCCGGAAAGCAGCACGCCCACCGGCACGTCGGCCACCATCCGCCGGCGTACGGCGGTGGTCAGCGACTCCAGCAGGGCGTCCTGCCAGTCCTTCTCGGACCAGCCGGCCCGCTCGGCGGAGCGGGTGAAGGACGGGTCCCAGTAGACGCGCTCGGAGGTGCGGCCGTCGGCCTCGTAGACGCGTACGGTCGCCGGGGGCAGCTTGGCGACGCCGCGCAGGATGGTGCGCGGCGGCGGCACGATGCTGTGGAAGCTCAGGTAGTGCGCGAGCGCGACCGGGTCGATGCCGGTGTCGACGCCGCCCCCGGCCAGTAGCGCGGGCAGGGTGCTGGCAAAGCGCACCACACCCGGCGTCTCGGCCACGTAGAGCGGCTTGATGCCGAGCCGGTCGCGGGCCAGCACCAGCCGGCCCGTGTCCCGCTCGCTGATCGCCACGGCGAACATGCCGACCAGGTGGTCGACGAAGTCGAGCCCCCACTCGGCGTACGCCTTGAGCACGACCTCGCTGTCGCCCGAGGAGAAGAACCGGTGGCCCTTGGCCTGGAGTTCCGCGCGCAGCTCGCGGTAGTTGTAGATGCAGCCGTTGAAGACGCCCGTCAGTCCCGCCCCGGGGTCGACCAGCGGTTGCCCGCTCGCCGCGGAGAGGTCGATGATCTTCAAGCGTCGGTGCCCGAGGGCGGTCGGGCCCTGGGCCCAGACGCCGCTGTCGTCGGGCCCCCGGTCGCTCATCGTGGCCGCCATGCGTTCCACCGCCGACACGTCGGCGCGTGAACCGTCACGGCGGAACTCTCCCGCAAGTCCGCACATGCCAGGCAATGCTGCCAGAGGGCAGCGAGGATTGCCCGTTGGGATGATAACGGTTTCTTGAAGATTTGCTACACTGCGCGATTTCGTCGCGCCCCGTGTCGACCATGGTGGCAGAGCGCGTCAAGAGTGGCAGCCGGGGCGTTTCGCCGTCGGGGGCGGATGTGATCGACCGCTCAGTTCCGGTGGCAGGCGACCGGCGCGGCTGACGCCGCACCGGTCCGCCTGGGTGTGTCCGTCCGGTGTGCCGGTGGCTGGCCGGCCCCTCAGCCCGACGTACGGGCGACGCCCACCGGGCAGCTCAGCCCGTTCGGGCCGTGGTTGCAGTACCCGTTCGGGTTCTTCGTGGGTGCCAGGTACTGCTGGTGGTGGTCCTCGGCGAAGTAGTACTCACCCAGTCGCTCGATCTCGGTGGTGATCTCGCCCTTGCCGGCCCGCGCCACGATCGGCGCGAACGCCTCCCGGGACGCCTGGGCGGTGGCGAGCTGCTCGTCCGTGGTCACGTAGATCGTCGACCGGTACTGGGTGCCCACG
This sequence comes from Micromonospora sp. ZG13, assembly GCF_059359355.1. Taxonomy (NCBI): domain Bacteria; kingdom Bacillati; phylum Actinomycetota; class Actinomycetes; order Micromonosporales; family Micromonosporaceae; genus Micromonospora; species Micromonospora sp. ZG13. Next base: position 311,331 of record NZ_JCADBQ010000003.1, on the reverse strand, counting down.
TCGTTGCCCTGGCGCATGCCCTGGGTCGGGTCGTGGTTCTCCCAGAAGACCTTCAGCAGGTCCTCGTAGCTGATCCTGGTGGGGTCGTAGACCACCTGGACCACCTCGGCGTGCCCCGTCATGCCCGAGCACACCTCCTCGTACGTCGGGTTCGGCGTGATGCCGCCCGCGTAGCCGGCGGACGTGGTGATCACGCCCGGCAGGGTCCAGAACAGCCGCTCGGCGCCCCAGAAGCAGCCCATGCCGAACACGGCCACCTGCGAGCCCTCCGGGAAGGGCCCCTTGAGCGGGGTGCCCAGCACCTCGTGCCGATCCGCGATCGGCATCGCGATCAGGCGACCCGGCAGGGCCTGGTCGGGGGTGGGAAGCTCGGCCTTGACACGGCGCAGGAACACGGTGGGACTCCTCTCGTACCTCTCCCAGCGTGCAACACCGCCGGACCCGCCTTCCTTACCCGCTCCGCCCACACTCAGGCGGGCCGCCGCCGAAACGGGCACGAGGCGCCGCATGAGGCGCCGCGCGGGTCGCGATACCAATACTGTCGGTGACGTCAGCTGTCGGCAGGTCGGACCCTCTTCGCGCGCTTTGCTCTGCATCCTCATACGCACCGGTCACCGTGCGTGGCGGTGAGCTCCACCGCAGCCGTGTCCCCGCTTCGTGTCGTCGCAGGTAGGAGCCGTGGTGCGGATGTGGATGCAGAGCAAAGGCGGGAGGGTGGCATCGCGGCCGCCGCTCGCGGCCGCCACAGAGAGTTACGTAGCGCGATTACCACTCTCCGTGACGGCGATGGGTGTCGGGAGGCCATGCAGGCAGGGCTCGGCCGCGCCCGCCGGGGCGCGCCGGCCGCCGGACCGCTGGGGCTACCGGGCCGTCGGGCCGCCGGGGCGGGCCGCTGGGCCGCTGGGCCGCCGGGCCGCCGGGCCGCTGGGGCCGGCGAGGCCGTGGGTGCTCCCGCAGCCTGTCAGAGGGCCGCGGTGATGCGAGCGGCGTACGTCTGGGCCTCGGCGTCGTCGGCGTAGCGGGTGCGCGGCCAGAAGAAGCCCCGCAGGCCGTCGCCCCTGGTGCGCGGCACCACGTGGGTGTGCAGGTGCGGGACGGACTGGGACACCTTGTTGTTCATCGCCACGAACGTCCCACCGGCCTCCGTGCCGGTCTCCACGGCGACCGCGAGCCGGCGTACCAGGCCGAAGTAGCCGGCCAGCGCTTCGGCGGGAAGGTCGGCCAGGGCGACCAGATGCGTGCGCGGCACCACCAGCACGTGCCCCTTGAAGACCGGCCGGGTGTCCAGGAACGCCACCCCGTCGGGCTCGTCGGCCACCCGGAAGGCGGGGACCTCGCCCGCCACGATCCCGCAGAACACACACCCGCTCATCGGTCCAGGCTATGCCGGCCGCCCCGCCGACAGACGTCTCCACCGGCCCGTCGGGCGCGGACCCGACAGGACCGTTCCGTTCCAGCCCTCGGGACGGGGCATTAGCCTCACGGGATGAGTCACGGCTTCGACACGCTCGCCATCCACGCCGGCCAGGACCCCGAGGCCCGCACCGGCGCGGTGATCCCACCGATCTACCAGACCAGCACCTACGCCCAGGACGCCGTCGGCGCGCCGCGGCTGGGCTACGAGTACAGCCGCTCCGGCAACCCGACCCGCGACGCCCTCCAGGAGTGCCTCGCCGCGCTGGAGGGTGGTCCGGTCGGGCTCGCCTTCGCCAGCGGCCTGGCCGCCGAGGACACCCTGCTGCGTACCGTCTGCAAGCCGGGCGACCACGTGGTGATCCCCGACGACGCGTACGGCGGCACGTACCGGCTCTTCGCGCGCGTGGCCGAGCGCTGGGGGCTGGACTACACCCCGGCGAAGGTCTCCGACCCCGACGCGATCCGGGCCGCCGTCGAGCCGGGCCGGACCCGCATCGTCTGGGTGGAGACGCCCACCAACCCGCTGCTCGGCATCGCCGACATCGCCGCGCTGGCCGGCGTCGCGCACGACGCGGGCGCCCTGCTGGTCGTCGACAACACGTTCGCCTCGCCGTACCTCCAGCAGCCGATCGCGCACGGCGCCGACGTGGTCGTGCACTCCACCACCAAGTACATCGGCGGCCACTCCGACGTGGTCGGTGGCGCGCTGGTGGCCGCCGACGCCGGGCTCGGCGAGGAACTGCGCTACCACCAGAACGCGATGGGCGCGATCAACGGCCCCTTCGACGCGTGGCTCACCCTGCGCGGCATCAAGACCCTGGGCGTACGCATGGACCGGCACTGCGACAACGCCGAGCGGATCGCGGCCTACCTGGACGGGCACGCCAAGGTCGGCCAGGTCATCTACCCCGGGCTGCCCGCGCACCCGGGCCACGAGGTGGCCGCGAAGCAGATGCACCGCTTCGGCGGGATGATCTCGTTCCGGGCGGCCGGTGGCGAGGAACACGCCGTCGAGATCTGCAACCGGACGAAGCTGTTCATCCTCGCCGAGTCGCTCGGCGGCGTGGAATCCCTGATCGAGCACCCGGGCCGGATGACACACGCAAGTGCTGCCGGCTCGCCGCTTGAAGTTCCCGGCGATCTCGTGCGACTGTCTGTCGGCATCGAGACGGTCGACGACCTGCTCGCCGATCTGGAGCAGGCGCTGGGCTGACCGCTGGCTGGGAGGGTGGCCGTGCAGGACATCATGCCGACCTGGGTGGGGGCGACCGCCAAGCAGATCGCCCGGGGCGTACGCCGGGGCGACGTCACGGCCACCCAGGTCGTCGCCGACCACCTGGACCACATCGTCCGGGTCGACGCCGACCTCGCCGCGTTCCGCACGGTACGCGGCGGGGAGGCGATCACCGAGGCGGAGAAGGTCGACGAGCAGGAGGACCTGGCCAACCTGCCGCTGGCCGGGGTGCCGGTGGCGGTCAAGGAGAACACCGCCGTCGCCGGGCTGCCCACCTGGAACGGGTCGGCGGCCGTGCGTACGCCGGTGGCCGAGGCCGACCACGAGGTGGTCCGCCGGCTGCGCGGCGCCGGCGCGGTGATCCTCGGGGTGACCCGGATGCCGGAACTCGGCCTCTGGGGCATCACCGACGACGAGACCGCCGTCACCCGCAACCCCTGGGACACCGGGCGTACCCCCGGCGGCTCGTCCGGCGGGGCGGCCGCCGCCGTCGCCGCCGGCCTGGTGCCGATCGCCCACGGCAACGACGGCCTCGGGTCGATCCGCATCCCGGCGGCCTGCTGCGGCCTGGTCGGGCTCAAGCCGGGCCGGGGCGTGGTCCCCTGTCAGCTCGGCGCGGACGACTGGTTCGGCCTCACCGAGCACGGCATGCTCACCAGCACGGTCGCCGACGCGGCCGTGGGCTTCTCGGTGCTGGCCGGCCGTCGCCCGGACAAGCTGGTGCCGCCGCAGCGGCTGCGGGTGGGCGTCTCGCTGCGTTCGCCGGTGCGGGGGGTGCACGCGGACGCGCCCAACCGGGACGCGGTCGCCGCCGCCGGCCGGCTGCTCGCGGGCGCGGGCCACGACACCGTGCCCGCCGATCCGGTCTACCCGACGGCGCTGGGCCTGCAGGGCATCGCCACCTGGTTCGCAGCGGCAGCCGCCGACGTGCGGGCCGCCGGGCTGGACCGGCGCGGCCTCCAGCGGCGCAGCCGCCGCCACGTCGCCCTCGGCGAGTGGGCGCAGCGGCGCGGGTACGTCCGGGAGGCCGACCGGGCCGCCTGGCGCGAGCGCTCGATCGGCTTCTTCGCCGACCACTCGGTCGACCTGCTGCTCACCCCGGCCCTGGCGACCGTGCCGCCGGAGGCCACGGGCTGGTCCGCCCGGTCCTGGCGGGCCAACATGCTGGCCAGCATCCGCTACGCCCCGTTCGCCGCGCCGTGGAACATCGCCGGGCTGCCCGCGCTGGTGGTGCCGGTGGGCCGCCGCCCGGACGGCCTGCCGGTCGCCGTGCAGCTGGTCGGCCCGCCCGGCAGCGAGCTGCTGCTGCTCGGCGTCGCCGGTCAGTTCGAGATGCAGGCCCCCTGGCCCCGGCACGCGCCCGGCTACCCCCGCGTCCCCGCCGCCGTCTGAGAGGTGGCGTGCGCGCGTCGGCGCGGGTGCAGGGTGGCACGATCAGGGGCATGACGGAACTGGTCGGTCTCGCCGACGTACGGGCCGCGCGGGAACTGCTCGCGGGCGTCGTCCGCACCACCCCGCTAGAGCCCTCCCGGCCGCTCAGCGCGGCGCTGGGCGGACCGACGTGGCTCAAGTGCGAGAACCTGCAACGCGCCGGCTCGTACAAGGTGCGTGGCGCGTACGTGCGGATCTCCCGGCTGTCGGAGGCGGAGCGGGCCGACGGGGTGGTCGCGGCGAGCGCCGGCAACCACGCCCAGGGGGTGGCGCTCGCCGCCGGCCTCGTCGGTACGCACGCCACCGTCTTCATGCCGGTGAACGCGCCGCTGCCGAAGGTGGCCGCCACGAAGGGGTACGGCGCCCAGGTCGAGCTGGTCGGCAACACCGTCGACGAGTCCCTGGTCGCGGCGCAGACCTACGCCGAGCGGACCGGGGCGACGCTGATCCACCCGTTCGACCACCGGGACGTGATCGCCGGCCAGGGCACGGTGGCCCTGGAGATCCTCGAACAGTGCCCCGAGGTCAGGACGATCATCACGGGGGTGGGCGGCGGCGGGCTGGTCTCCGGCATGGCGGTGGCGGCCAAGGCGCTGCGGCCCGACGTGCGGATCATCGGGGTGCAGGCCGCCGGGGCGGCCGCGTTCCCGCCCTCCCTGGTGGCCGGCGAGCCCGTACGCCTCCCGGCGTTCGGCACCATCGCGGACGGCATCGCGGTCGGCCGGCCGGGGGAGCTCACCTTCACCCACGTCCGCAAGCTGGTGGACGAGATCGTCACGGTCTCCGAGGAGGACATCTCCCGTGCGCTGCTGATGCTGCTGGAGCGGGGCAAGCAGGTGGTCGAGCCGGCCGGCGCGGTGGGGGTGGCCGCGCTGCTGGCGGGCGTCGTCGAGGTGCAGGCGCCGGTGGTGGCGGTGCTCTCGGGCGGCAACATCGATCCGCTGCTGATGCTGCGGGTGATCGAGCACGGTCTCGCCGCCGCCGGGCGCTACCTGCGGGTGACCGTGCGCTGCTCCGACCGGCCGGGCCAGCTCGCGTCGCTGCTCGGCGAGATCGCCGAACACCGGGCGAACGTGGTGGACGTGGAGCACCAGCGGGCCAACCCGCACCTGCGCCTCGGCGAGGTGGAGGTGGCCCTGTCGGTGGAGACCCGGGGGGTCGAGCACTCCGACACGCTGATCAGCGCGTTGCGGGCCAGCGGCTACCAGGTGGTCTTCGCCGGCGAGGCGTGACACCGGGACCGGTGTCACGCCTCGCCGCGTCGTTCGTCGTCGCCACCTGCCCGGTGGCGTGTCGCCGCCCGGTGCCGGGTCACCGGCGGGCGTGCCGTCCGCTCGGTCTGCCGGGCGGGCGGGACTCAGGCCGGGCCCGCCGGACGGGGGTCAGCCGGAGAACGGCTCGAAGCTGACCACGGTCACCTTGATGTCGGCCCCGCTGGGGGCGGTGTAGGTGCAGGTCTGGCCGGGCCGACCGCCCAGGATCGCCTGGCCCAGCGCCGACTCGGGGCTGTAGACCGTCAGCTCGGTGGTCGACGCGATCTCCCGGGAGCCGAGCAGGAACGTCTCGGTGTCGTCCTTGTCGTCGTCGAAGTAGATCGTCACGACCATGCCGGGCGACACCACGTCGGCGGTCGGTGCCCCGCCCACCTTTGCGGTGCGGAGCAGCTCCTTCAGGTAGAGGATGCGCCCCTCGGCCTTGCCCTGCTCCTCGCGGGCGGCGTGGTAGCCACCGTTCTCCCGCAGGTCGCCCTCCTCGCGCCGGGCGTTGATCTCGGCGGCGATGACCGGCCGGTTGGCGATCAACTCGTCGAGCTCGGCCTGGAGCCGGTCGAATGCGTCCTGGGACAGCCAGGTGGCGGGCGCCTCGTTGCCAGTGGACACAGGCGGTCTCCTCGTTCGTGCGTGCTGGCTGACAGGTGAACTTCCAAGCTACCAGTGCGGTACGACACAGGGTGCGCTCGAGCACCGCCGGTGCCGCCGGCACCGGGGCAGCCCCGGGCATCCGTGCCGGTGCGCCCGGAGCGTGTCGTGGCTGCTCAGCCCGGGGGCCGGCAGCGCATCACCTCGCCGATGAAGGGCCGGGCGGTGGTAACCAGCCGGTGCTGGGTGCTCACGTGCCGTTGGTCGGGCCGGGCGGTCACCGTCACCTCTTCCCGGCCCACCTCGGCGCCGTCACGGTCGCGGGCGCGCACCAGGCACACCGCCGAGCCGCCCTCCGGCACGGTGACCCGGAAGTCCACCAGCACCTGGCTGTCGGTGATCCCGGTGTAGGTGATCACCTCGGCGTCGTAGTTCGGATCGCCGTACTGCCGGTAGAGCCGCACCGCGACCAGGGTCATGACGGCCACCATGGCGACCGCCAGCAGCACCGCCAGCAGCGGCCGTCGGCGCCCCGGCTCCCGGCGGCGGCCGTACCGGCCCGGCGGGAAGGCGGGCGCGCCCGGCGGAAGTGTGGCGTGCGTCTCGGTCACCGCTGGGTATCTCCTGGCGTCGTTGTCGGAGGCATCGGCAAGAATGGCAGAGTTCCATCCTCCCAGCCCGTCCCGTCGTCAAATATGGCAGGTCGGCACCGGCAGGTCCCCGGCGCGGGGGAGGATTCCGGCAGGTCAGCCGGGCGGTCCTGCGGGGGGTCCGCCGGCGGGCTAGAGACGAGGAGCGCCGACGTTGGCAGAGCAACTGCGACTGATGGCCGTCCACGCGCACCCCGACGACGAGTCGAGCAAGGGCGCCGCGACCATGGCGAAGTACGTCGCCGAGGGCGTGGACGTCCTGGTGGTCACGTGCACCGGCGGCGAGCGCGGCAGCGTGCTCAACCCGAAGATGGACCGACCGGACGTCTGGGCCAACATCGCCGACGTCCGCCGGGCCGAGATGGACGCCGCGCGGGCGATCCTCGGCGTCGAGCAGGCATGGCTCGGCTTCGTCGACTCCGGCCTGCCCGAGGGCGACCCGCTCCCGCCGCTGCCGGAGGGCTGCTTCGCCCTCCAGGACGTCGAGGTGGCGGCCGGCCCGCTGGTGCGGCTGATCCGCCAGTTCCGTCCGCACGTCGTCACGACGTACGACGAGGAGGGCGGCTACCCGCACCCCGACCACATCATGACCCACAAGGTCAGCGTGGCCGCGTTCGAGGCCGCCGGCGACCCGGAGCGCTACCCGGAGCTGGGCGAGCCGTGGCAGCCGCTCAAGCTCTACTACGACATCGGCTTCTCCAAGGGCAAGATCATGGCGCTGCACGAGGAACTGCTCGCCGCCGGCCTCAACTCGCCCTACGAGGAGTGGATCAAGCGCTGGGAGGACCGCCCCGACAAGGGGCCCCGGATCACGACCCGGGTCGAGTGCGCCGACTACTTCCCCGTCCGCGACGACGCGCTGCGCGCCCACGCCACCCAGATCGACCCCGACGGCTTCTGGTTCCAGGTGCCGATGGAGCTGCAGCGGCGGGCGTGGCCGACGGAGGACTTCGAGCTGGTGCGCTCGCTGGTCGACAGCCCGCTGCCCGAGTCGGACCTCTTCGCCGGGGTGCGCGAGACGGCCTGTGCCCGCTGAGTCGGGGCCGGGCTACCCTGGTCACCAACCGCAATCCGGAGGAACGCCATGCTGACCGCCGCACAGGTGCTCGCCCAGAACAACTTCGGGGACACCCGCACGGGTGGCCTGGCCGGCCCGATGGGCCTCTTCCTCATCCTCGTTCTGGCCGCCGCCACCGTCCTGTTGATCCGCAACATGAACTCCCGGCTGCGTCGCCTGCCCGACCGGTTCCCCCAGCAGGGCCCGCCGGCCACGCTCGACCGGGCGGACGCGGAAGTCGTCGATCCGACAGAGGGCACGCAGGCGCAGGATTCATCCACCCCTGCTCCCACCGGGCGTCAGCAGCGTCGCAACGGCTAGTCCACGCATGATTCACGTCGAACCCGGTCGTCGCCCCCTGTTGCGGCCACCGGGTTTGCCTTAGCCTCTCGCCGGGGGGACCAAGAGTTCCCGAGCCGTGCGCGGGAGGGGGCGCCGATGACCACCACACCAGCGGCAGCCCGTCGTGACGGCGAGCGGCCCGCGGGCGGAGCGGCTCGGTGACCTCCGGCAGGGCCGGCGAGTCGACCGACCGGCTCGAAATCCGCGGCACCCCCGCGCGGCTGCTCCTGCTCACGGTCGCCGTCGCGCTGACCGCCCTGGTCGCCGCCGGCCTGGGGTGGACCGCGCCGACCCGCCTGCCCGCAGACGACCCGCTCGGCGGGCCGGCCCGGTTCGGGCTCGCCGTCGCCGTGTTCGCCGTCGCCCAGCTGGCCCGGCTGCGGTTCCGCACCGCCGCCGGGATGGTGAGCATCACCTGGGGCGAGGCGGCGCTGATCATCTGCCTCTACCTGACGCCCACCGGCTGGCTCCCCTCCGCCGCGCTCCTCGGGGCCGCCCTCGCCTGGTCGGCCATGTCGCTGCTCGGCGACCGGCGGCCGGTCCTGGAGGTCGTCCGGATCACCGCCTCCCTGACCGCCGCCACCGCCCTGGCCGTCTCGGTCACCACCTGGCTCGGCGAGCCGCTGCTGGCGACGCCCACCCCGGCGCTCGCCCTGGCCGTGCTCGCGGGGTCGGTCACCTACCTCCTCGCCACCGCCTGGCTCGGCGGCGCCACCCTGGCGCTGCGCCACGGCATCCCCGTCGGGCCGCCGCTGCTCGCCGCGCTGCGGGGCAAGCTGCTCATGTTCGTCGGGAACGTGGCCGTCGGCCTGGTCGTGGTGGCGCTGCTGGAGCTCGACGCGCGCTGGCTGCTGCTGCTCCCGCCGCCGCTCTGGCTGCTCCAGCAGACCTACCGGCACCGGTTGCGCGCCGACCAGGAACGCCGCACCTGGCGGGCCTTCGCCGAGGCCACCGCCGCGCTCAACCAGCTCGACGAGCGGGGCGTCGCCACGGCCGCGGTGACCGGCGCGCTGGCCGTCTTCAACGCCGAACTCGTCGACGTCGACGTGGCGCGCGGCGACGGACGGTGGCGGCGCTACCGGGGTGATCCGGGCGGCCAACTGGTCGACCGCGAGGTCGCCCCGCCCGGCCGGAGCGAGCCCGAGGGTCACGAGCTGGTGCGTACCCTCACCGTGGGTGCGGCCCGGGTGGGCGAGCTGCGCATCCGGTTCCCGCGCTCCGCGCCCCCGACCGCCCGGGAACACGACGCCGTCGCCGCGTTCGGCGACGCTGTCGCCGCCGCGCTGCACGACGCCGCGACCCACCGGGAGCTGCGACTGGTCACGGCCCGCTCGTCGTACGAGGCGGTGCACGACCAGCTCACCGGGCTGGCGAACCGGTCTGCTCTGCTCAGCAAGGGCGACCAGGCGCTGCGCCAGCTCGCCCACGACCACCCGGTCGCGCTGCTGCTGCTCGACATCGACCAGTTCAAGGAGGTCAACGACACCCTCGGGCACGCCGCCGGCGACCAGCTGCTGCGGCTGACCGCCAACCGGCTGGGCACCCTCGCCCGCCCCGGGGACCTGCTCGCCCGCCTCGGCGGCGACGAGTTCGCGCTGCTGCTGACCTCGGTCCCGGTGATCGGCGACCGGGCCGCTCCGATGACGTACGCGCTGCGGCAGGCCCGCGAGATCGCCGAGCGGCTCGCCGCGCCGACCGAGGTGGCCGGGGTACGGATGTCCGTCGAGGTCTCCGTCGGGGTGGTGGTCGCCGACGCCGGCACCGCCGACCTGACCGAGCTGCTGCGCCGGGCCGACATCGCCATGTACCAGGCCAAGGAGGGCGGCGGCAGCGTCGCCGCGTACGACTCCGCCCGGGACGCCGCGAGTACCGACCAGCTCGCCCTGCTGGCCGAGCTGCGCGAGGCGCTGAAGACCGACGACCAGCTCGTGCTGGCGTTGCAGCCGGCGGTGGACCTGACCACCGGGGCGCCGACCGGGGTGGAGGCGCTGATCCGCTGGCGGCACCCGCGCCGGGGCTGGCTCGGGCCGCACGACTTCATCCGCCCCGTGGAGAACAGCGAACAGCTCGGCACCTTCACCCGCTACGTGCTGGACAAGGCGCTCGCCGTGGCCGCCGGCTGGGCCGGCGACGGGCTCGACGTGCCGATCTCGGTCAACCTGTCGGCGCGCAGCCTGCTCGACCCCCGCCTGCCCGCCGACATCGGCGATGCCCTGCGCCGGCACCAGGTGCCGCCGGACCGGCTGGTCCTGGAGATAACCGAGACGGTGGTGATGAGCGAGCTGGAGGTCATCGACGAGGTGCTCGCCACCCTGCGGTCGATGGGCGTGCAGCTCGCCGTCGACGACTTCGGCACGGGCTTCTCCTCGCTGACGTTCCTCACCCGGATCGCGGTCGACGAGCTGAAGGTGGACCGCTCCTTCGTGATCCGGATGGCCGACTCCCCGGAGGCGGCGGCGATCGTGCGTACCACCGTCGGTCTCGCCCACGAGCTGGGGCTGCGGGTGGTCGCCGAGGGCGTGGAGACCGCCGAGCAGCGCCTGGCGCTGGCCGAGCTGGGCTGCACGGCCGCCCAGGGCTACCACTTCTTCAAGCCCATGCCGGCCGACAAGATCGGCGCGGTCCTGGGCACCCTCCTCGACGAGGCCCGCCCCAACGTCCTGCCGCTGCGCGCCGACGGCGCCTCCTGACCCCGCCAGGCCGCCTGCGAGGCGGCGGTCCCGTCGGGTGCCGGAGCGCGGGCGGGCGCGCCACGGGATGGTTATGGTCGTCGGGTGAACCGACTCGCTGACGCCACGAGCCCGTACCTGCTCCAGCACGCCGACAACCCGGTCGACTGGTGGCCCTGGTGCGACGAGGCGTTCGCCGAGGCGAAGCGCCGGGACGTGCCGGTGCTCATCTCGGTCGGCTACGCCGCCTGCCACTGGTGCCACGTGATGGCCCACGAGTCGTTCGAGAACGAGCAGGTCGGGGCCCTGGTCAACGACGACTTCGTCGCCATCAAGGTGGATCGCGAGGAACGCCCCGACGTCGACGCCGTCTACATGACCGCCACCCAGGCGATGACCGGGCAGGGCGGCTGGCCGATGACCGTCTTCGCCACGCCCGACGGCACCCCCTTCTTCTGCGGCACCTACTTCCCCCGGCCGAACTTCGTCCGGCTGCTCCAGTCGGTCGCCGCCGCCTGGCGGGACCAGCGCGACGCCGTGATCCAGCAGGGCGCCGCCGTGGTCGAGGCGATCGGCGGCGCGCAGGCCGTGGGCGGGCCCACCGCGCCGCTGGACGCCGCGCTGCTCGACGCCGCGGCCGACCAGCTCGCCAAGGAGTACGACGCCACGAACGGCGGGTTCGGCGGGGCGCCGAAGTTCCCGCCGCACATGAACCTGCTCTTCCTGCTGCGGCACCACCAGCGCACCGGCTCCCCGCGCAGCCTGGAGATCGCCCGGCACACCTGCGAGGCGATGGCCCGGGGCGGCATCTACGACCAGCTCGCCGGCGGCTTCGCCCGTTACTCCGTCGACGGGCACTGGACCGTGCCGCACTTCGAGAAGATGCTCTACGACAACGCGCTGCTGCTGCGGACGTACACCCAGCTCTGGCGCCTGACCGGTGACCCGCTGGCCCGCCGGGTCGCACAGGACACCGCCTGGTTCCTCGCCGACGAGATGCGTACGCCGTCCGGCGGGTTCGCCTCGGCGCTGGACGCCGACACCGAGGGCGTCGAAGGATCGACCTACGTCTGGACGCCGACCCAGCTCATCGAGGTGCTGGGGGAGGAGGACGGCCGCTGGGCCGCCGACCTGTTCGCCGTCACCGAGGCCGGCAGCTTCGAGCACGGCACCAGCGTGCTGCGGCTCGCCCGGGACGTGGACGACGCGGACCCGGCCCTGACGCGGCGCTGGCAGGACGTCGTCGACCGGCTGCTCGCGGCCCGCCGGGAACGGCCGCAGCCGGCCCTGGACGACAAGGTGGTCGCCGCCTGGAACGGCCTGGTCATCACCGCGATCGCCGAGTTCAACCGGGTGGCCGACACGTTCGGGCCGGCCGGCCCCGACGACGGGTCGCAGACGCTGGAGGGCGTCGCCGACGGCACCTATGGCGCGATGCGCGACGCCGCCGAGTACCTGGCGAGGGTGCACATCGTCGACGGGCGGCTGCGCCGCGTGTCCCGCAACGGGGTGGTCGGCGATCCCGCCGGGGTGCTGGAGGACTACGGCTGCGTCGCCGAGGCGTTCTGCGCCATGCACCAGGTCACCGGCGAGGGGCGTTGGCTGGAGCTGGCCGGCCAACTGCTCGACGTCGCGCTGGAGCGGTTCGCCGCCCCGGGCGGTGCCTTCTACGACACCGCCGACGACGCCGAACGGCTGGTCAGCCGCCCCGCCGACCCCACCGACAACGCCACCCCGTCCGGGCGCTCCGCGATCGTCGCGGCGCTGGTCGCGTACGCGGCGCTGACCGGCGAGACCCGCTACCGGGAAGCCGCCGAGGCGGCCCTGTCGACCGTGGCGCCCATCGTCGGCCGGCACGCCCGCTTCACCGGCTACGCGGCCACCGTCGGGGAGGCGCTGCTCTCCGGACCGTACGAGATCGCGGTGGTCACGGACGACCCGGCCGGGGACCCGCTGGTCGCGGCGGCACACCGGCACGCCCCACCCGGCGCGGTGGTCGTTGCGGGCCGCCCCGGTCAGCCCGGCATGCCCCTGCTCGCCGACCGGCCGATGGTCGACGGGCGGCCCACCGCGTACGTCTGCCGGGGTTTCGTCTGCGAGCGCCCCGTGACGGCGGTGGACGACCTGATCGGCCAGCTCGGCCGGCGCTGAGTCGCACGGCCGGGGCGGCCGGGACCGGGGGTCGGGGATGCGGCAGCCGGCGACACAGGTCGCGGGGCGTGCCGATAGGCTGACGCCGCTATGGATTCCCGTACCGGTCTGCCCGTTGTCGGCATGGTGGGCGGTGGCCAACTGGCCCGGATGACCCACCAGTCCGCGATCGCCCTCGGCCAGTCGCTGCGCGTGCTCGCGCTGGCCCCCGACGACGGCGCCGCGCTGGTCGCCGCCGACGTCCAGTACGGCGACCACACCGACCTCGCCGCGCTGCGCACCTTCGCCAAGGCCTGCGACGTGGTCACCTTCGACCACGAGCATGTCCCCACCGAGCACATCCGGACGCTGGCGGCCGAAGGCGTGAAGCTCTTCCCGCCGGCCGACGCGCTGCTGCACGCCCAGGACAAGCGGGCCATGCGGGAGCGGCTCGGCGAGCTGGGCGCGCCGAACCCGGCGTGGCGACCCGTGGCGGAGCCCGCCGACCTGGTGGCGTTCGGCGACGAGGTCGGCTGGCCGGTGGTGCTCAAGGCGGCCCGTGGCGGGTACGACGGCCGGGGCGTCTGGCTGGTCGACGACGCGACGCAGGCCGACGGGCTGGCGAAGACCCTGCTGGCCGGCGGCACCCGGCTGATCGTCGAGGAGCGGGTGCCGCTGCGCCGGGAGCTGGCCGTGCAGGTGGCGCGCTCGCCGTTCGGGCAGGTCGCCGCGTATCCGGTGGTCGAGACGGTGCAGCGGGACGGCATCTGCGTCGAGGTGCTCGCCCCCGCGCCGGGCCTGCCGGAGGAGCTGGCGGTAGCCGCCCAGCAACTCGCCATCGACCTGGCGACCGCGCTCGGCGTGGTCGGCCTGCTCGCCGTGGAGCTGTTCGAGGTGGCCGACCAGACGGCGCCCGCCGGCAGCCGGATCGTGGTGAACGAGCTGGCGATGCGGCCGCACAACTCCGGGCACTGGACCATCGAGGGCGCGCGTACGTCGCAGTTCGAGCAGCACCTGCGCGCCGTGCTCGACTACCCGATGGGGGACACCTCGCTGACCGCTCCCGTGGCGGTGATGGCGAACGTGCTCGGCGGCGACCCGGGCGGGATGTCGATCGACGAGCGGCTGCACCACCTCTTCGCGGCCGAGCCGGGCGCCAAGGTGCACCTCTACGGCAAGCAGGTGCGTCCCGGCCGCAAGATCGGGCACGTCACGGTGCTCGGTGACGACCTGGACGACGTACGGGCGCGGGCCGCGCGGGCCGCCCGCTGGCTGCGCGAGGGGCACGAGTGAGCGTGACAGGTCAGGTTGCCGGCCCCGAGGGCGCGAACGAGAGGCAGAGCGCGGTGAGCGTCGTTGGGCTGATCATGGGCAGCGACTCGGACTGGCCGACGATGAGGGCTGCCGCCGAGGCGCTGGACGAGTTCGAGGTGCCCTACGAGGTCGAGGTCGTCTCGGCCCACCGTACGCCGATCAAGATGATCGACTACGGACGCGCCGCGGCCGACCGGGGCCTGAAGGTCATCATCGCCGGGGCGGGTGGCGCGGCGGCGCTGCCCGGCATGGTCGCCTCGGTCACCCCGCTGCCGGTGATCGGCGTCCCGGTGCCGTTGAAGCACCTCGACGGGATGGATTCGCTGCTCTCCATCGTGCAGATGCCGGCCGGTGTGCCGGTGGCCACCGTGTCGATCGGCAACGCCCGCAACGCCGGGTTGCTCGCCGTCCGCATCCTGGCCGCCGCCGACCGCACCCTGCTCGACCGCATGTCGGCCTACCAGGCCGACCTGGAGCAGTTGGTCGCCGAAAAGGACGCCGCCCTGCGCGCCTCCCTCGCCTGACCTGCGCCTCCCCATGCCGCCCGGGGCTGCCGACCTGACCGGCGGACGGCACAAGCGCCGCCTCTGGCCCAGGCCCTCCCACGCGGTGCCTGCTCCGCTGCGCGTCGTGCCTCCCACGCCGCTTCGCGCTTCCCGCCGCGCCTGCGTCTCCTGCCCCACTCCGCCCCTCGCGCCGTGCGGTTCCTCGCGCTGTTCCGCCCCTCGCGCTGTTCCGCCCCTGCCTGTCGAGCTTGCGCCTTCCGCACCGCTTCGCGCCTCTCCTGGCTCTCCGTGTCGTTCTTGCCCTTGCGCCGGACCTGTCTCGCGCGGTATCCAGCGGCCGGGCTACCGGATCGGCGGCTCGGCCGATGCCGTTGTTGCTCCGCCTCGCCAGCGCTCCGATCCGCTGCCCGTGAGCCCGGATCGGCCACCAGGAGGCCGATAGGCCACGGGGGTCGTCACTTGAAGTAACCGGGCAGTCCGTCACTCAGCGTTGCCATCTTGACCCGGAGGGGTCTGATCCCTTCGGGCCCTTTGCTCTGCATCCATCGACGCACCGCCCATCTGAGCTGGCACTTCTCTTTTGGTTGTCTGGACGAGGCGGCCAGGACTCGTAACGCATTGTGAGTGGTGCGCCGGTGGCTGCAGAGCAAAGGGCACAGAGGGCGGGTGGCCGTTGCTCCTCATGCCTTACACTGTGTGATCGCGTGGCTGGCAGGCGCGTGCCCGGCACTTCGTGGTCCGGTGGTCGGTGCCGTCACGAGGAACGGGTTGTGCAGCATGCCGGCGTGCGGGAGCGGCGGATGCGCGACCCGGGTCGAGCGTCGCCGTCCGGCCCCGGTCGTCCTCGCGTCCGACGGCGCACGTTCATCTACCGTGGGCCCCGCGCCCTCAGTGTGGTCGAGTCCGAACCACGCCGGCGTTCCGTTGGCGCTTCAGGCCCGCCGTCGACTGTCGCGGGCGCAACCCGCCCGGGACCGAGCCAGTGCCGCAGCCGGCCTGCGCCTGCAAGCGGCCTGCGCCCGGAATAGGGCGGCGCCGGTGACAGGCCCGCACTCGCGCCCGTCCCCGGGGGTGGGCCCGGTGTCAGCGCATGCCGCGCAGGGCTGTCTGGAGGCGTTCCTGGGCTCGGCGTCGGCGCTCGTTGCTCGCGCCGAGCGCCAGCAGCAGGATGCCGACGGGAATCAGGGCCAGCCACGGTCCCAGGCTGAACAGCGCGTGCACCGCCGCGATGGCGGTCACGGCGGCGCCGACGATCACCGGTGCCTGTTGCTGGCTCATCGACCCGAAGACGAGTACGGCCACGGCGCCGAGCAGCAGCAGCACCTGGCGCAGCGTGCTGGAGTCCGTCGCCAGCACGATCGCCAGGGTGGGCACGAAGGCGGCGACGAGCGCGGGCCCGTACGCGACCCAGCTGCTCAGATCGGGCCGGTGCCGCAGCTCCAGCACGCCGACGAGCAGGGCCAGCGCCGCGAAGGGCAGGGTGTACGCCTCCGGCAGGGCCACGTCGGCGACCCGCATCAGGATCCACCAGGCGGTGATCTCGCAGACCACCACCGCCCAGAACAGGATGCGTCGCTCCACCGGTCGGCGACCCGGCCGGGTGGCCGCCACACCGAGGACCGCGCCCCAGGCCGCGAGCAGCGCCGCGATGTGCCGGGGCGAGTCGAAGGCCAGCGCCAGGGCGATCAGGGCGGCAGCGTGCCCGCTCCACTCGACGGTGGCCGCCTCCCGCTGGGCCTCGGGGCGACGCAGCCTGGGCAGGGTCGCGGCGAAAACCTGGAGGGCCGCCCCCACCGCCAGTACGCCGATCGCGGACCAGACGGCCGCGAGCCCGGCCACCAGGCCGGCGGTGAGCACGAAGAGCTGTGCCATCAGCGAGGCGAACAGCCAGCCGAGGATGCGCGCCCGCTGGGTGGTGCCGAAGATCGCGGCCACCGTGCCGACGCCGACGGCGCCACCCAGGGTGAACAGGGTCAGCTCCCGAGTCGCCAGGCCACCGACCAGGCCCGCGCTCCCGGCGGCGAGCCCGATGGCGAAGACGAGCACCCGGGTCAGGCGCAGCGAGCGGGCCCGCTCGACCAGCGGTGGGGGCGGGGTGAGCGCCAGCCCCAGCATCGCGATGGTGAACACGGACAGCGCCGCCAGGGTGCTCGCCGGCCAGCCGTTGCCGAGCGACGCCGGGGTGATCAGCAGGGTCACGGCGGCGCCGGGCAGCACGACCGGTACCGCCCGGGAGCGCCGCCCGCCGCTGAAGCCGGTGGCGGCCAGCGCGGCGGTCGCGGTGAGCAGCAGCGCGGTCAGCACGTGGGTCGGGTCGACCGCCTCGGGGGGCGGGGTGAGCAGCTCCGGGGGTGGTCCCTGCCAGACCCGGCCGAGGCTGCGGTGCGGATCGACCAGCGCGACGACCAGGGCCGGGGCGATCGACACCAGCGCCAGGACGGTGGGCAGCGCACCGGCGGCGAGCGCACCGGCGGCGGGGCTGACCCGCCAGCGGCGCTGCGTCCCGTCGTCGGGCAGCCGCCGCAGTGCGCCGTCGAGCAGCACCGACCAGCGTCGTACGGGCTGGGCCGCGCCGACCGGCGGTTCGGTCGCGCCCCGGACCAGCTCGGCGAGCACCCCGAGCAGGGCCGCGGCGGCGGCGTACACACCGACGGGCTGGTTGGTGGGGACGGCGGCCAGGGCGCTCACCGTGGCGCCACCGGCCACCGCCGCGCTCGCCCAGGGCAGGTACTGCGGGACCCGCCGCCGGACGGCCGCCACCGCCGCCAGGCCCAGGCTCGACGCGGCCAACGCGGCGGTGAGCACCACCTCCGGCGCGCGCCCGAACTCGGCGGCCAGCGCCGCGACGGCACCCGGGAACGCGAGCAGGGCGGCGCCGGCCGCGGCGCCTCCGATCTGGGCGAGGTGCGGGGGCATCCCCTCGTTCTCGATGTCCTCCACCAGCGGCACGGCCAGCGACCGGGCCAGCGCGGCCACCACGAGGCCGATCAGCGCGATGCTGCCCAGCGCCAGCGCGGTGGTCCACGGCCGGACCAGACCCGCTCCGGCGGCGTGCAGGGCGACGACGCCGGCCACGACGGCCCGGGACAGGCCCGCCCGGGGATCGACGGCGGCCACGGCAGCCGCCCCGAAGACGGTGGCGACCATGCCGCCGACCAGGACGGGCGACCACCACGGCAGGTCGAACGCGGCCGGCGCGCCGATCGTGGCGAGTACGGCCGCCACGCCCGACACGTCGTACTTCCACGGTGGTGGCAGCAGCACCGCGGCGGCGACGCCGAGCAGCGCCAGGGCCACGGGGGCCTGCCACGTCGACCCGCCGGTCGGCCCGGCCGGCCAGCCGGTCAGGTCCCCGTTCCAGATCGGGCCGGGGGTGGCGAGCACGCCCAGCCCGCCCCGCAGCGCGCTCCAGCCGGCCAGCAGCCCGATCAGCACGCCGCCGACGGCGAGGCCGACGGTCGGTCCGCGTCGCCACTCCTCCGGCATGGCCCGGGCGGCCACGGCCACCACCAGCACCAGCCCGGCGGCGACGGCGAGCTGCCCGCCGGGAGCGAGGACGGCCGCGATCCGGGCCAGGGTGGCGATCAGGGCGGCGGTGACCGCCGCGGCGGCCAGGTCGGAGCCGTCCAGGGTGAGGTCGGAGCGTCGGCCGGCGTCGATGGGACCGGCGAACACCACCATGGCGCCGGCGACGAGCAGCAGGCCACCCACCCAGGCGTCGGCGGCGGTGGCGCCCGGGGCGCCGAACGCGGCGGCGGTGACCGTGACCGCGCCGAGGGCGGTGCCGACGGCCAGCGGCGTCGGGATGCGTCGCTGGGAGACCTGCACGACGGCGGCGTGGCCGAGGGTGACGCAGACCGCCAGGAAGCTGGCCGCGAGCACCGGGACGGTGACCTCGCGCAGGCTCGCCGGGGTGGGCGTCGGGTCGACCGGCACGGTCGCGGCGACGAAGGCGGCCACCGCGCCCGGCAGGGCGAACGCCGCGCCCCCGGCGGCCCAGGCCGAGACGGTGTCGGCCGCCGCCGGGGCGAGTCGCATCCGGGGCGCCACGGCGACGAGGACCCCGGCGGCGAACAGGGTGAGCAGGACCGCCGTGGTCAGCGCCGGCCGGGCCAGTCCGGCACCCGCGCCGAAGAGGCCGACGCCGGCGGCGGTGGCCGCGTGCGCCAGCGCCGCGCGTTCCGTGCGGGCGGAGAGCCCGACCACCCCGATGCCGACCGCCGTCAGCACCATCGGCCAGGGCGCGGCCGCCCATCCGAGGCCGAACGACGCGGGTACGGCGAGCGCGGTCAGCGCCGCACCGACCACGGCGAACTCCCGGCGGATCTCGGACGGCAGGGCCAGCACCGCCGCGACGGTCAGCAGGAAGGCGCTCGCGGCGAGCTGCCAGGCGGCCGGGCCCACGGCCGCCGCCAGCTCGGCCGGGTAGCGGTCCAGGTCGGCCGCCCAGGCCGGCAGCGCGGCCCGGACGGGGGCGACCCCGGCGCGGAGGGCGCCACCGGCGACCACCACCCCGCTGACGGTGAGCGCGACCGCCGAGGCGAGCTGCGGCCCGCGTCGGGCCGCCTCCGGTACCGCCCGGACGGCCAGCCCGGTGAGCGTGATGACGGCGGCGATCAGCAGCAGCGCCCGCCCGGGGAAGGCCACCGAGGCGATCCGGCTCAGCGCACCGATCACGGCGAGGGTGAAGATCCCGGCGCCGAGGTCGGGCAGCGGCGGCCGGCGCAGCACCAGCGTGCCGGCCAGCCCCACGGCGGCAGCCAGCAGCAGCGCCAGCCCGGCCCCGGTCGCGGCCGGCACGGTGCCCGCGCGCAGCAGGGCGGAGACGGCGTACGCGAGGGCGAGGGCGACCGCCACCCCGTGCAGCACCCAGGTCAGCTCCCGCAGCCACGGCACCGGACGGCCGGCCGGGGCCCGGTCCTGCGCCGGCAGCCCGCCGTCGAGCACCTCGCCGGCCTCCTCGGGCGCCCCCTCGGGCCGGCCGTCGGCGTGGCGCTGCCGGGGTGCGCTCGCGGGCGCGGCCGGGGGCTCGGGCAGGTCCTGGCGGACCGGCCGCTCCACGGTGACGGGGGAACGCGCCAGCCACAGGTCGAGCAGGGCCACCGCCGTCAGCACCAGCGCCCAGCCGCCGGGGCCGGTGATCCGGTCGTACGCCAGCAACGGCAGCACCGGCTGGGCGGCCAGTACGGTGGCGAAGCGGGGCGCGCGCAGCCCCGTCCAGCCCGCGTAGCCGAACGATACGCCGGCGGTGACGGCGAAGACGATGGCGCCGAAGATCGCGCCCGAGGCACCGCCGTTGCCGATCCGGTCGACCGCCCACAGCGCGTAGCCGGCGAGCGGCACCAGGAGCAGGCCGACGGCCGAGATGGTCTCGGCGGTCGAGGTGAGCCCGCGCCGGGCCAGCACCGGCGGGGCGAGCAGCATGAGCACGGTCGCGAGCAGCAGGACGCCCAGCCGGGCCAGCGCGTCCATGGAGCTGGTGGCCACCGCGGCGAAGACCACGGCGGCGACGCCGAGCAGCAGCGCGCCGAGCCCGAGGGGGATGTTCTGCACCTCGCGGGAGGACGCCTCCGGTGGATGCTCCGGGTCGTCGGCGTCGAGCCAGGTGGCGGCCGACGGCGGGGGCGGGGGCGGGTCCTCCGGGCCGGCCGGGGTGCCCTGCCGGGGGACCCGGGGCGGGGCGCCGGTGGCGGCCGTGGGCGGCCGGCGGCCCGGCCTCTTGCGCAGCACCCGGCGGGGGCGGGTGGCCTGCTTGAGGCGTTCCTCACCGGCGTGGGCGAGGATGTCCCGCTGGAAGAGCGCGGCCTGCATCTTGGCGGCGATCTGCCGCTGCTCGCTGGCGATGGCCGCCTCGCGGGCCTTCATCTCCGCGATGGACCGCTCGATCTGCGCCAGGTGCTCGACCCACTGTGGCTGGTGCGCACCGCAGTGCGGGCAGCTGACGGCCGGCTTGATCTCCCGGCCGCACGAGGAGCACTGAAAGGTCGCCACGACACCCCTCCACCCGCACTGTGGACTCCCACCCTCGCAGCATGCCCAATGTGGGCGCGGATTTCGACAATTGTCGGCGGGTCCGGGACAAAGATCGTCCATGCGGACGGCGAACGGCCGGTCGCGGAGCGTGCTCCGCGACCGGCCGTCGGTCGTCGATCGTCAGGGGCGGCCCATGCCGCGGTACTCCCAGCCGGCCTGCGTCCACAGTGCCGAGTCCAGGCAGTTGCGGCCGTCGACCACCTTGCGGCCGGCGACCAGCTCGCCGAGGGCCACCGGGTCGGCGTTGCGGAAGTCGGCCCACTCGGTGAGTACGCAGACCAGGTCCGCGCCGGTCACGGCCTCGTTGATGCCGGGCTCGTAGACCAGCTCGGGCGCCACCGCGCGCGCCCGTTCCATGCCCTGCGGGTCGTAGACGTGCACGTCGGCGCCGGCCTTGCGCAGCAGCGAGGCGACGGAGAGCGCCGGCGCGTCGCGTACGTCGTCGGTGTTGGGCTTGAAGGTCGCGCCGAGCACGGCCACGCGCATGCCGGAGAGGTCGGGCCCGGCGGGCCCGGAGCGGCGGCCGAGCAGCTCGGCGGCGAGCTGGACCACCCGGGTCCGGCGACGCAGGTTGATCAGGTCGACCTCGTGCAGGAAGCGCAGCGCCTCCCCGGCGCCCAACTCCTGGGCGCGGGCCTGGAACGCCCGGATGTCCTTGGGCAGGCAGGCGCCGCCGAAGCCGAGCCCGGCCTGGAGGAACCGGTTGCCGATGCGCGGGTCGAAGCCGATGGCCCGGGCGAGGTGGGTGACGTCGCCGCCGGAGGCCTCGCAGACCTCGGCCATCGCGTTGATGAAGGAGATCTTGGTGGCGAGGAAGGCGTTCGCGGCGACCTTGACCAGCTCGGCGGTGGCGAAGTCGGTGACCACGAGGGGCACCTCGCGGTCCTCGGTGGCGGCCAGGTCGAAGACGCCCTTGTGGGCGGCGTAGAGCATGCCGTTGGCCCACTCGCTCTTGACGCCGACGACGATCCGGTTGGGCCGCAGCACGTCGTCGACGGCGAAGCCCTCCTGGAGGAACTCCGGGCTCCACGCCACCTCGACCCCCAGATCGGTGGGGGTGTGCTTGCTGACCAGCTGCTCCACCCACTCGGCGGTGCCGACCGGCACGGTCGACTTGCCGACGATGAGCGCCTTGCGGGTCAGGTGCTGGGCCAGGCTGGTGACCGACGCCTCGACGTACGACAGGTCGGCGCCCATCCCGTCGGCGCGCTGCGGCGTGCCGACGCAGATGAAGTGCACGTCACCGAACTCGGCGACCTCGGCGATGTCCGTGCTGAATCGCAGCCGCCCGGCGCCCAGGTTGCGCTTGAGCAGCTCGTCGAGGCCGGGCTCGTGGATCGGCACCTCGCCGGCGTTCAGCATGGCGATCTTGTCGGCGTCGACGTCGAAGCCGAGCACCTCGTAGCCGAGCTCGGCGTAGCAGATGGCGTAGGTCGCACCGAGGTAGCCGGTGCCCAGGAAGGTCACCCGCGGTCGCTGCGCACCGGAGGGGGGCGTCACCGCGGCGATGGCGGGCATCGGCTGGGTGTTGGGGTACGGGATCGTCACGCCTGTCTTCTCCGCTCGCGCTGGCGTCGCGTCGTCGCGTCGCGTTCTGCTGCGGCGCCTGGGCGGGCACCGGAGGGACTCTAACGTCTGTCGGTTCCATCGTCGCCGGGCGGCTTCGGCGCTCTGCCACGTTCGAGGCTACGCGGCGGTAACATCACCTGAACTCTGTCGCTATCCTTCAGTCTGCGCCGTCGGCGGTCAGGAGACGCTACAGACTGCGCATGATAGCGGTGAAGGGGAGGGGCCGACATGGCCGCAGAGCAGTCGTTCGACGTCTACCGGTTGCCCGAGGAACACGAGGCGATCCGGGAGGCGGTCCGTGAGGTCTGTGCGGCCAAGGTGGCGCCGCACGCCGCCGAGGCCGATGAGACCGGCGAGTTCCCGAAGGCGTCCTACGACGCCCTGCGGGCCGCCGACTTCCACGCCCCACACATCCCCGTCGAGTACGGCGGCGCGGGCGCGGACGCCCTGGCCACGGCCATCGTGATCGAGGAGGTGGCGCGCGCCTGCGCCTCGTCCTCGCTGATCCCGGCGGTCAACAAGCTCGGCACGATGCCGCTGCTGCTGGCCGGCTCCGAGGAGCTGAAGCGGAAGTACCTGACCCCGGTCGCGGCGGGCGACGCGATGTTCTCGTACTGCCTCTCCGAGCCGGAGGCGGGCAGCGACGCGGCGTCGATGACCACCCGCGCGGTGCGTGACGGCGATCACTGGGTGCTCAACGGCGTGAAGCGCTGGATCACCAACGCCGGGGTCTCCGAGTTCTACACGGTCTTCGCGGTGACCGACCCGGCGGCCCGGTCCCGGGGCATCTCCGCCTTCGTGGTCGAGAAGTCCGACCCGGGGGTCAGCTTCGGCGCCCCGGAGAAGAAGCTCGGCGTCAAGGGCTCGCCGACCCGCGAGGTCTACCTGGACAACGTCCGGATCCCGGCGGACCGCATGATCGGCGCCGAGGGCACCGGCTTCGGCACCGCGATGAAGACCCTGGACCACACGCGGGTCACCATCGCCGCGCAGGCCGTCGGCATCGCCCAGGGCGCGCTCGACTACGCCAAGGGGTACGTCCAGGAGCGCAAGCAGTTCGGCAAGGCGGTCGCCGAGTTCCAGGGCGTGCAGTTCATGCTCGCCGACATGGGCATGAAGCTGGAGGCGGCCCGGCAGCTCACGTACACGGCGGCCGGCAAGTCCGAGCGGGGCGACGCCGACCTGACCTACTTCGGCGCGGCGGCCAAGTGCTTCGCCTCGGACGCGGCCATGGAGATCACCACCGACGCGGTGCAGCTGCTCGGCGGCTACGGCTACACCCGGGACTACCCGGTCGAGCGGATGATGCGGGACGCCAAGATCACCCAGATCTACGAGGGCACCAACCAGGTGCAGCGCATCGTGATGGCCCGTCAGCTCCTGAAGGGCTGACCGGTCGGCGGGCGGGCCGGACGACCGGCCCGCCCGCGTCCTCACCGGATCTCGGTCGTGGTGTCCTCTTCCGGCCGGTTGCCGGAGCGCGGCGGCGCCGACCACGGCGACCCCCCGCCGGTGCGGCGCGGCAGCGGCTCGGTCGGCGTCGGGTCCGGGTAGCCGAGGCTCGGCGGCGCGGTGTCCCGGTCGGCCGGCTCGGCCGGCGGCCAGTCGGTCAGCGTGAAGTCGCTGCGCTCCGGCCCCTCGGCGGGCGCCGGCGTCGGCTCGGTCACCGGTCGGGGCCAGCGCCGCCAGCGCTGCCCGCTGAAGGTGGCCACGAGCAGCAGCAGGCCGATCAGGAAGAGCGTGCCGTTCTCGACCGGCAGGTGCAGCGGCAGGGGGTCGCCGAAGACCTTCCAGCCGTCCGGGATGCGGTCCCGCACCTCGAAGGGCGCGACGAACATCCCCACGTACGGGGCGGCGAGCAGCAGCCCGGCCACGAGGGGGCCGAGCGGCGAGGTGCGCAGCGTGCCGAGCAGGCCGAGCAGGATCCCGCCGACGGCGAGGTACACGGCGGGCTCGATGAGATTGGCCGAGTTCGACGTGCCGATCTCGACCCAACGGCCGACGGTGCCCGCCGACCCGTCCTGCCCGAGGGTGACCAGCACCCACGTGACGGGCACCACCACCAACCCCGCGAGGAAGCTCCAGAGATGTCGCATCCGCGCACCGTACCGTCTTCGACATGACCGAGCACCCCTCCACCGCGCCGGCCGGCAAGCCGACCTCCTACTCCCGGGTCACCCTGAGCCGGATCATGACCGCGGTCGACGTCAACCTCTACGGCACCGTGCACGGCGGCGTGCTGATGAAGTTCATCGACGACGTGGCGGGGGCCGCCGCGGCCCGGCACAGCGGCGGTACGGCGGTCACCGCCGCCATCGACGAGATCGTCTTCACCGAGGCGGTCCGGGTCGGTGACCTGCTGCACGCGCACGCACAGGTGAACTGGACGGGGCAGACCTCCATGGAGGTCGGGGTCCGGGTCGTGGCGGAGCGGTGGGACTCGGCCGAGGACGAGCCGGTGCGGGTCGCCACCGCGTACCTCGTCTTCGTGGGCGTCGACCTCGGCGGCGCGCCCCGGGCGGTCCGGCCGGTGCTGGCGGAGAGCCCGGAGGACGAGCGCCGGTTCCGGGAGGCGGAGATCCGCCGTGCCCACCGACTGGCCCGCCGCCGCGCCATCCAGGCCCACCGCGCCGGCTGACGCGTCCGCCAGGCCCGCCCACACAGGGTGGGGCCGGGGCATGTGGGCTCCGCACGTGCGCCGGCGGAGGTCGGGTGCGGAGAATGGCGCTCTGAGGTAGGGCAAGATGGCGCCACGGCCCATTTCACAGTGTCGTGCGGGGCCAGGGGAGGGTGGAGCAGTGGGTGACGTGCTGTGGGCGCCGCCGGCGGACGTACGCGAGCGGTCCCGGATCGGGAGCTACCTGCGCTGGCTGCGTGAGCACCGGGGGCTGGACTTCGCCGACTACGACGAGCTGTGGCGCTGGTCGGTCACGGACCTCGACGCGTTCTGGCGGTCGGTCTGGGACCACTTCGAGGTGGTGGCGCACACCCCGCCGACGGCCACGCTGACCGACCGCGGGATGCCCGGGGCCAGGTGGTTCCCCGGCGCCACCCTCAACTACGCCGAGAACGTGCTGCGGATGCCCGGCCGGGCCGACGACGACCCGGTGGTGATCGCGCACGGCCAGACCCGGGCGCCGGTCACCCTCACCGCCGCCGAGCTGCGCGAGCAGGTACGCCGGGTGGCCGCCGGGCTGCGCCGGCTCGGCGTCACCGCCGGCGACCGGGTCGCCGCCTACGCGCCCAACATCCCCGAGACGTACGTGCTCCTGCTCGCCACCAGCAGCCTGGGCGCGATCTTCTCCTCCTGCGCGCCGGAGTTCGGCACCCGCAGCGTCACCGACCGGTGGCAGCAGATCGAGCCGAAGGTACTGGTCGCGGTGGACGGCTACCGCTACGGCGAGAAGCCGGTCGACCGGCGCGCCGAGGTGGCCGCGATCCGGGCCGCCCTGCCGTCGCTGGAACACACCGTCGGCATCGCCTACCTCGACCCGGCCCCCGCGCCCTCGGGTGGCGCCACGGACCGGACGCTGGCCCCGTTCGAGGGCGCGCTGGCCTGGTCGGAGCTGGCCGCCGACACCGACGAGCCGCTGACGTTCACCCCGGTCGCCTTCGACCACCCGCTCTACGTGCTCTACTCCTCCGGCACCACCGGGCTGCCGAAGCCCATCGTGCACGGCCACGGCGGCATCCTGCTGGAGCACCTGAAGATGCTGGCCCTGCACCACGACCTGGGCCCGGCGGACCGGTTCTTCTGGTTCACCACCACCGGCTGGATGATGTGGAACTTCCTGGTCTCCGGGCCGGCGGTGGGCGCGACGATCGTGCTCTTCGACGGCAACCCGGGCCACCCGGACCTGGGCGCGCTGTGGCGGCTGGCGGAGGAGACCGGCACCACGTACTTCGGCACCTCCGCGCCGTTCCTGCTGGCCTGCCGCAAGGCCGGGCTGGTGCCGAAGGAGACCGCCGACCTGTCCGCGCTGCGCGGGGTCGGCTCGACCGGCGCGCCGCTGCCCGCCGAGGGCTTCACCTGGGTGTACGAGACGGTCGGCGACGACCTTCAGCTCCAGTCGCTCTCCGGCGGCACGGACGTGTGCACCGGCTTCGTCGGCGGCGTGCCGCTGCTGGCGGTGCACGCCGGGGAGATCACCTGCCGGGCGCTCGGCGCCAAGGTGGAGGCCCGGTCCGCCGACGGGACCCCGGTGATCGGCGAGCTGGGCGAGCTGGTGATCACCGAGCCGATGCCGAGCATGCCGGTGGGCTTCTGGAACGACCCGGACGGCAGCCGCTACCGGGAGGCGTACTTCGACCTCTATCCGGGCGTCTGGCGGCACGGCGACTGGATCACGATCAACGACCGGGGCGGCTGCGTGATCACGGGCCGCTCCGACGCCACCCTCAACCGGGGCGGCGTACGCCTCGGCACCGCCGAGTTCTACTCGGTGGTCGAGGGGCTCGACGAGGTCGTCGACTCGGTGGTCGTGCACCTGGAGGACGACGAGGGCGGCGCCGGTGAGCTGCTGCTGTTCGTGGTGCTCGCCGAGGGGCTGGAGCTGGACGACGCGATGCGGAAGAAGATCTGCCGCGAGCTGCGTACCGCCCTGTCGCCCCGGCACGTGCCGGACGAGATCCACCAGGTGCGGGCCGTCCCGCGCACCCTGTCGGCCAAGAAGCTGGAGGTCCCGGTGAAGAAGATCCTCACCGGCACCCCGGTGGACTCGGCGGCGGCCCGGGGCGCCCTGGCCAACCCGGAGTCCCTGACGGCCTTCGCCACCCTCGCCGAGCACCGTGGTCAGGTGCGCAGCACGTTGGCGTAGATGAGCCAGGCCAGCGCGGATTTGGCCACGAGGCTGAGCAGGATGTACGAGACCTCGCCGTAGCGGTAGTCACGCCATCGACCGCGCTGGGCGTACTGCAGTGCCATGTTGAGCGCGAAGCTCGCGAAGAGGAGAAACTGGATGACGATGATCGCCCAGACGAAGCCGGGGATCTCCGGCGGCTGGGCGACGTAGACGGCGATCGCCAGCCAGGGGGCCAGGCCGACCAGCGAACCGAACCAGAAGGCGCTCCAGTCGGCGCGTCCCGGCACCTGCTGCCGCTCCAACAGCAGGCCGAACAGGATCATCGCGGTGTTCGCGCCGAAGATCCCGATGACCGCCGCGAGATCGCGGATCCCCACGAACAGCCCGATCAGGACGATCATGATCGAGGCGCTGACCGAGTACTCGATCCAGCGGGCGTAGTTGGTGCGGCGATCCAGGTTGCGCGCGTACCAGCGGTGCACGCCCGGGGCCGCGGTGACGAGATGGTCGAGCGCGGCGAGGAGCAGGAAGACCGCCACCGCCGGCCCGATGGCGAGTCGGAAGGCCACCTCCGGGAGCGTGGCGTCGCGCAGCGTCGTCGGGTCGGCCGTCAGGTACGACGCGGTGATCGGCAGGGACAGGTCGTTGCTGGCCGCCCACATCCAACCGCCCTCGACGGCCAGGATCAGCCCGACCAGCACGTTGAACCCGCGCAGCCGCCGGTAGCGATCACGGCCTGCCGCTGGTGGACGTCCCATGTGCGCCACCCTAGAGCCCGGAATGTCCGTTCGTTGCCATATGGGGGCTCTGCTGGCGGAGTTGAGGTGCCCGCGAAGCGGGGTCAGCGAAGGGGGCGGGTCACGCGTTCCGTGGTGGCCCGCGAGGGCAGGCGGGCCGGGTCGGCGTTGGCGCAGAGGACCGTGGTGGCGCCGACCGTCAGCGGGGCGAGCAGCCAGTCGGCCGGGTCGGGGTACGCGCCCGTGTCGATCAGGACCCGGTCGCCGGGGGCGATGCCCAGTTCCGTCGCGCGGGCGGCCGCGCGGCCCAGCAGCGCCGCCTCGCCCGGGCCGCCGGCGGCGTACGGGCTGAAGTGGTCGCCGTGGGCGCGTACCTCGGAGACGTAGTCGGCGTAGCCGGCCGGCACCTGGCGCATCGGCAGGGCGAACGGGTGCAGGGCGAGGACGTACCGCTCGCCCGCCGACCAGGCCGCCGCCTCGTCGAGGCGCGTCTCGGCGGCGAAGAGCACGTCCACGTCCCCCGGCGTGTCGGCGACGGTCAGCCCGGCCGACCAGCAGCCGAGCAGCACCGCGGCGGTCTGCCAGTGCGGGGGCAGCACCACCCCGGCGACGTCGCCGGGGCCCACGGCCACCTCGTCGACGAGCAGGTTGGCCGTCTTGGCCACCCAGTTCGCCAGCGTGGCGCCGGAGAGTTCGGTCCGCTCGCCCGTGGCGTCGTCGTACCAGGTCAGCAGCGGTCTGGTCGGGTCGGTCGCGATCGCGTCGGCGAAGACCCGGGCAATGTTGTCGGCCATCGGCGCGAACGATACGCCCCCGGCGGCCGTACTCGATGACGGCGACAAGTCGGCGTACCGTCGGGTCGCAGTCAGCGTGGGCGCCGCGCTCCGGCGTAGGCTTGCCGGAGTGTTGTTCCCCACAGGCCCGTCAGTTCAAGGAGTCGCCCCGTGACCGCCGGTCGCCCGCCCCGCGTGCTCATCGACGCCACGAGTGTCCCCGTCGACCGTGGTGGTGTCGGTCGATACGTCGACGGCCTGCTCGGCGCCCTCGGCAAGGTGTGCGGGTCGGGGGTGGAGCTGGCTGTCGTCTGTCTCCGCACCGACCTGGAGCGCTACACCCGGATGCTGCCCGGCGCGGAGATCATCCCGGCCCCGGCCGCCGTCGCGCACCGCCCCGCCCGGCTCGCCTGGGAGCAGACGGGTCTGCCGCTGCTCGCCCAGCAGGTGGGCGCGCAGGTGCTGCACTCGCCCTTCTACACCTGCCCGCTGCGCGCCGGTTGTCCCGTCACGGTGACCGTGCACGACGCGACGTTCTTCACCGAGCCGGAGCACTACGACAAGTCGCGGCGCACCTTCTTCCGCAGCGCGATCAAGACGTCCCTGCGCCGCGCCAACCGGGTGATCGTGCCGAGCAAGGCCACCCGCGACGAGCTGATCCGGCTGCTCGACGCCGATCCCACCCGGATCGACGTCGCGTACCACGGCGTCGACCACGCCGCCTTCCACGCGCCCAGCGACGAGGAGAAGGCCCGGGTCCGGGCCCGGCTGGGGCTGGGCGGCACCAACTACGTGGCCTTCCTGGGCGCCAAGGAGCCGCGCAAGAACGTGCCGAACCTGATCCGCGGCTGGGCGCGCGCGGTGGCCGAGCGGGAGGACCCGCCGGCCCTGGTGATCGCCGGTGGCCAGGGGCACGACGACGACATCGACCGCGCGGTGGCGGAGGTCCCGTCGCACCTGCGGCTGCTCCGCCCGGGTTACCTCCGCTACGGGGACCTGCCCGGCTTCCTCGGCGGGGCCCTGGTGGCCGCCTATCCGTCCTACGGGGAGGGTTTCGGCCTGCCGATCCTGGAGGCGATGGCGTGCGCCGCCCCGGTGCTGACCACGCCCCGGCTGTCGCTGCCGGAGGTGGGCGGCGACGCGGTCGCGTACACCAGCGAGGCGCCCGACCAGATCGCCACCGACCTGGCCGCCCTGCTCGACGACGAGCAGCGGCGGTTGTCCCTGGCCAAGGCCGGTTTCGACCGGGCCAAGGAGTTCACCTGGGAGTCCAGCGCCGAGGTGCACATCGCCGCCTGGAGCCGGGCCCGGTCCTGACCGCCGCGACCGGCGTCGCGAGAATGCGTCCCCGGTCAGGCGAATCGGGCATGATGTGCGGGTGATCTACGCCGTCATTCCGGCGGGTGGCAGTGGCACGAGGTTGTGGCCGCTGTCCCGTGCCGGCCACCCCAAGTTCCTCCACCCGCTGACCGGTTCCACCGCCTCGCTGCTCCAGGCGACGGTGGACCGGCTGGGCCCGCTGACCACCGCCGAGCGCACCCTGGTGGTCACCGGGACCGCGCACGTGGCGGCGGTCGCACGCCAGCTCGCCGGCGTGCCGGAGGAGAACATCCTGGTCGAGCCGTCGCCCCGGGACTCGTGCGCGGCGATCGCCCTGGCCGCCGCGGTCATCGCGCGGCGCGACCCGGAGGCGGTGATGGGCTCCTTCGCCGCCGACCACCTCATCGGTGACCCGGAGCGCTGGCGGGAGGTGGTCCTGCAGGCGGTACGCGGCGCGGAGCGGGGCCTGCTGATGACGGTCGGCATCACCCCGACGCGGGCCGAGACCGGCTACGGCTACCTCCAGACCGGGGACCCGGTCGACGGGGGCCCGCTGCGGCCGGTCGCCGAGTTCAAGGAGAAGCCGAGCGCGGAGGTGGCCGAGGCGTACCTGCGCTCCGGGCGGCACCTCTGGAACGCCAGCATGTTCGTCTGGCGGGTCGACGTGTTCCTCGCCGAGCTGGCCCGCCAGCAGCCCGCCCTGCACGCCGGGATCGTCGCGATCGCCGAGGCGTGGGGCACCGAGGAGCAGGACGACGTGCTCGGCACGGTCTGGCCGACGCTGCCGAAGATCTCCGTCGACTACGCGGTGATGGAGGGCGCGGCGACCGCCGGCCGGGTGGCGACCGTGCCGGGCGACTTCGGCTGGAACGACGTCGGCGACTTCCACACGCTGGGCGAGGTGCTGCCCGCCGACGCGGACGGCAACGTGGTGCTCGGCGTCGACGCCAAGCCGGGGGTGCTGCTGCGCGACAGCACCGCCCTGGTCGTGGTGCCCCACTCCGGGCGCCTGGTGGCCGCCGTCGGCGTACACGACCTGATCATCGTCGACACGCCGGACGCGCTGCTGGTCTGCCCACGGGACCGGGCGCAGGACGTCAAGAAGGTCGTCGACGAGCTCAAGGAACGGGGCGAAGAGGGGCTCGTCTGAGCGTCGCGAGGGCCGGGGCGACCAGGCGTGCCGTCCCGCCGGCCAGCGGCTGCGGCAGCCGGTCCGGCGGGAACCAGCCGAGCGCCTCGGACTCCTCGCTGACCCGCTCCACCGCGCCGGGCGGGGCGAGCACGGCGAAGCGTACGTCGTGGTGCAGCGAACCGCCCTGGCAGCTCACCGGGTGGATGTCGACGTCGATCGGTACCGGGTCGATCCGCAGGCCGGCGATGCCGGACTCCTCACCCGCCTCGCGCAGGGCGGCGGCGGCGAGGGTCCGGTCGACCGGCTCGCAGTGCCCGCCGAGCTGCACCCACCGCCGGAACTTGCCGTGCAGGCAGAGCAGCACCCGTGACCCGGTGGCGTCGAGGACCAGCGCGCTCGCCGTGACGTGCCCGGGCCGGTGCGTCCGGCTCATCGCCACCGGCCCGGCGGCCAGCAGCGCCAGGGTGCGGTCGCGCGCCTCGGCGGCGTCCGGGCCGGTGGGCTCCCAGCGGCTCAGCGTCGCGAGGGCGTCGGCGTGCAGCGCCGTGTGCGCCTCGGCGTGCCGCGCCTCGTCCGCTACGGCGTGCCGCGCCTGATCCGCCCCGGCGTGCGGGGCCGTGGGCGTCTCGGTGGGCGGCGCAGTCCGCGCCTCCGCGTCCGGCGACGGTCGGGAGGCGGCGGCGGTGGGGGAGTCGGCCATGCCGACACTGTACGAGCCGGCGCTTCGTACCCTGGCCGGGTGACCTTGCGACTGTTGGAGTTCGTCGTGGCCGGCAACGAGGCCAGCGATCTGCTGCCGGTGCGCTCCGCGCCGCTGCTGCGGGCGCACGGTGCCCGGCGCGGCTTCTGGACCGTGCTGGACGAGGGGCCGGTGGAGCAGTGCCTGGCCCTGCTGCTGGAGCTGGACGACGGCCGCTGGGTCGCCCACCACGTGGCCGCCGACGCGGGGGCGGAGAACGGCCGTACGGAGGACGGCGAGGCGCTGGCCCACCACGACGGCTGGGTGTACGTCTTCGGCTCCCACTTCGGCTCGAAGGCGGGGCCGCTGCGCCCGCGACGCGCCTTCGTGGCCCGGTTCCGTGAGGACGACGCGGCGGCGGGCCGCTTACCGGTGCAGGTGGTGCGTAACCGGTTCCGGCTGCACCGGGCGGTCAACGACGCCCTGCTCAAGGCGGCGTTCATCCCGCTGCCGCCGGGCGAGCGGGTGCGGGCCCGGTTCATCGGGGAGACCGTGGCCCGGGGCACGGCCCGCGCGAAGGGCTGGGTCAGCCGGCTCGTCCCCGACGACCTGCCGCTGAACGTCGAGGCGGCGGCCTTCACGCCGACCGGCGGTGTCCTGCTCGGGCTGCGCTTCCCGGTCACCACCGACGGCGAGCCGATCCTGGTCGAGCTGACCGGGGTGCCGGGCATGTTCGACCCCGTGCCGAGCTGGCCGCAGGCGTCGGGGGCGTACGTCCTGACGGGGGTGACGCCACCCGGCGCGCTGGCCGGCTTCCGGGCGATCACGCCCACGGACGACGGCGGCTACGCGGCGATCGTCGGGTCGATCGACGCGTTGGGCAAGGGCTCGGTGCTGCTCGACGACCATCCGGCCGGCGGCGAGGTCACCTCCCGGCACGTCCGGTTTCCCCCGCCCGGCGACGGGCACCTGGTCCCCGGCCAGGTGGTGGCCGAGCTGGCGCCGTTCCACCACGTGGAGGGGGTGGCCGAGTGCGACGGGCAGAGCTTCTACGTCACCGACGAGGACCATCGGGTGGCGCTCTGGGTCGGTTGACCGGCGGTGGCCGACGACCGGACGACACCTCCGCGGAGCAAGGCCGCAGACCCTCGTGGTGTCGCCCGGCCGCCGGTCTTCCCCGCCCCCGGGTGCCCGGTTCCGGGCGTGTCGGGTGAAGCACCCGCCCCCGTGCGCGGGCAGTGGAAGCATGCCCAACGGCCCCGGGGGACGTCGAGGTCTTTCAGCCCACGCTTAAAAACGGAGATAAGTGCCGGCCAGGTACAGTGCAAACGGTTGCCAGGCATCCCCCCTGCCGGGCGACGCGGGAGCCGTCCATGCTGAAGATCTACTTTTCCGCCGAGGACATCCTCCGGACCCGGGTGGCTCCGGCGGCGGACCCGGTGTGGGAGCTGGTTCTCAGCCTGCACCTGCTGCCCGGCCGTGGCCGGGACCCGCTGCTGGCGGGCTGGCGGCGCAGCGTGACGCGCGGCCTGCGTGAGGGCAGTGACTCGGCGGGGCTGCGGCTGCTCCTGACGCTCAACCCGCCCCGCGGCTACTTCCCGGACTTCCTCACCCCGTACCAGAGCATGTCGGGGTTCGAGGCCGGCATGGAGGCGGTCCGCAGCACCCCCGTGGCGCTGCTGCAACGCGACCTGGCGCTGCTCGCCGCCGGCAGTTCCCTGCCGGCCGGCGCCGCTCCGCTGGCCCGGGGCGAGCCGGACACGCTGCGCGACCTGACCGGCGCGATGGAGCGTTACCGCGGCCTGGCCATCGATCCGTACTGGACCCGGATCCAGGCGGCGGTGGAGGCCGACCGGGCCCGGCGGGCCCGGGCCCTGCTCGACGGCGGGGTGGAAGGGCTGCTGGGCAGCCTGCGGCCGGCCATGCGGTGGGAGTCGGGGGTGCTGGAGATCCGCGACTACCCGCACAGTCGGGAGCTGCACCTGGGCGGGCGCGGGCTGCTGCTGGTGCCGTCGTTCTTCTGCGCGTCGACACCGGTCGCCCTGCTCGACCCGGCGCTGCCGCCGGTCCTGGTCTATCCGGTGGACCGGCTCGGCGGCCTGCTGCCGGCCCCCGGCGAGGGCGGCGGCGTCGGCACGCCCGACCCGGGGCGGGAGGCGCTGGCCGCGCTGCTGGGGCGTACCCGGGCCGCCGTCCTGGCGGCCAGCGACGACGGCTGCACCACCGGCGAGGTGGCCCGCCGGCTCAACATCTCGGCCGCCGCGGCGAGCCAGCACACCACCGTGCTGCGCAACGCCGGCCTCCTGGTCAGCCAGCGCGACCGCAACACCGTCCTGCACACCCTGACCCCGCTGGGGCGGTCGATGCTCAACTCCTGAGCGCGCGGGCCGTCACAGGGCCAGGGCGGCGCTGGCGGTGGTGCCGGGGGGTGGGGGCAGCAGCAGGGAGGCGACGCCCTCGGTCGCCAGGGCGGTGCGGAAACGTTGCAGGTCGGCGCCGAAGCGGACCAGATCGACCGGGCCGGCCGGGGTGGCCGGAGAACCGAGCACCAGCGTCGTCGCCTCCGCCGGCCACCCGGGCACCCGGGCGGTCAGCCCGGCGCGGGCCTCCTCGTCGCCTACCAGGCTGAAGACCGTGCCGGGCGCGACGACCCCCGCGACCGCGCCGATCGCCCGGCGTACGGCCGCCGGGTCGGGCGGGGTCGGGTTGAGGCCGTCCGCCAGGGTGGCGGCGGCGGCCAGCCCGGCGGCCTTCGCCTCGGCGGTGCCCAGCGAGAACAGGTCCATGGACGCGTCCCGGACCAGCGCCGACGCGCCGACACCATCGTCCGGCCGGGGGGCGGTGAGGTAGCCGCGTACCACCGCCACCGGCATCTGGTCACACTTGCCCTTGATCAGCTCGCCCGCGCCGGCCAGCTCGTCCACCACCGCCATCTGGGTGAGCTGGAGCTCGTTGCCGTACGGGTCGACCTCGCCCCGGTGGTCGCGGATCGCGTCCATCCCGGCGACACCGAGCGCGACGTCGGTCAGCCCGTTGCGCCAGGGCCGGCCCATCGTGTCGCTGACGATCACCGCGACGTCCACGCCGTGGCGCTCGCGCAGGGCGGCGCGCAGCGCCCGGGCCGAGGCGTCCGGGTCCTCGGGGAGCAGGACGAGCCGGGTCTTGTCGACGTTCGAGGCGTCGATGCCCGCCGACGCCATCACGAAGCCGTGGTGGGTCTGCACGATCCGGGTGGCGCCCCGGGTGGCCACCACCCGTGCCGTCTCGGCAGCCAGCACCTCGTCCCGCGCGGCGAGCCGCTCCGGGCCGTCCGCCGGGACGTCGACCAGGCGGCCCTCCGCCTTCGAGACGATCTTGCTGGTCACCACCAGCACGTCGCCGTCGCGCAGCCAGGGCGCGGCGGTGGCGATCAGGGCTGCCAGGTCGTCGCCCTCGGACACGTGGCCGATGCCCGGCACCGGCAGGATCTCCAACCTCACGTCAGCTCCAGCGCGGCGCGGACCATGGCCGCCGTCGCCGCCTCGTCGGTCATCCGCAGCGGTGCCGCGCGGACCGTCACCTCCGGCACCACGGCGCCGGCGTCCTCCTCGGCGACCAGCCAGCCGTCGAGCAGCCCGCCCGCCGGCCGACCGCCGTAGAGCCGCCCCACGCCGGCCGCGCTGCACTCCACCCCCAGCACCGCCAGGCAGCGGTCGGCCATGCCGCGCACCGGCGCGCCGCCGATGATCGGCGACACGCCGACCACCGGGGCGGGACCGTCGGCGACCGCCTCGCGCAGCCCGGGCACGGCCAGGATCGGGGCGACGCTCACCACCGGGTTGCTCGGCGCGATGAGCACCACGTCGGCCCCGGCGATCGCCTCCAGCACGCCGGGCGCGGGCCGGGCGGTCTCCGCGCCGACGAAGACGAACCGGTGGGTGGGGACGTCGCCGCGGTGGCGCACCCACCACTCCTGGAAGTGGATCGCCCGCTGGCCGCCGTCGAGCTCCACCACCACGTGCGTCTCCAGCCGGTCGTCGGTCGCCGGCAGCAGGCGTACGCCGGGCTGCCAGCGTTCGGCGAGCGCCTCGGTGACCGAGTGCAGCGGGTAGCCGGCGTTGACCATCGTGGTCCGCACCAGGTGGGTGGCGACGTCCTTGTCGCCGAGCCCGAACCAGGTGGGCTCGGCGCCGTACGCGGCGAGCTCCTGCTTGACCGTCCAGCTCTCGCCGACGCGCCCCCAGCCCCGCTCGGGGTCGGCGCCGCCACCCAGCGTGTACATGACGCTGTCCAGGTCGGGGCAGACCTTGAGCCCGTGCAGGAGCAGATCGTCGCCGACGTTGACCACGGCGGTCACCTCGGCGCCGACCTCGCGGGCGTACGCCCGCACGCCGACCAGGAAGCGAGCGCCTCCGATGCCGCCCGTCAGAACCACGATGCGCATCCGCCCATCCTCGCGCACGGGCCGCCTCCGGTCCGCCGGTGGGCGGGGAGACTAGGCTCACGTCGGCAACCGTCCGCATTCGCCCCGAGGGGGATCCCGTGACCAGCCCCGCCGAGCCCGCGTCCAACGACGCGACGCAGGCCAGCCAGCTGACCAAGCCGCTGCGTGAACTCGCCGCGTTCGTGCTCCTCGGCGCGAACGCCGTGTTCCTCTTCGTCGGCCTGATCCGGCTGGTGACGCCGACCGAGTACAGCACATTCGGCGGCCGGGCGGGCAGCGCCTTCTTCGCCTTCGTCGGCGTGGAGGCGGTCTTCCTGCCGCTGCTGGCCGTACTGCTCGCCACGCACGTGAAGCCCCCGGTGCCGAAGGCGAAGCTGATCACCCAGGTCGCCCTGGGCGAGTACGCCGTCAGCGCCCTGTTCGGCGGGCTGACCTTCCTCTTCTGGACGGTCGACCGGCTGGCCGAGGGCGAGATCCTCGACGCCTTCCTGGGCCTGCTCAGCCGCGTGGCCTGGCTGGCGCTCTTCGCGGTCGCCGCGTACGTCGTGTTCAAGATCTGGCGCACCCTCTACCACGTGCCCAAGCCGAAGCCCCAGCCCGGCGTGTACGGGCAGCCGCAGCCCGGGTGGCCCCAGCAGCAGGGCGGCTACCCCGCCCCGGGCCAGCAGGTCCCCGGGCAGCAGGTTCCGGGTCAGCAGGTCCCCGGCCAGCAGGGCGCCTGGCAGGCGCCGGGCCCCTACGGCGCCCCGTACGGTCAGCAGCCCGCGCCGTTCGCCGGCGGCCCGCAGCAGGGTTCGCCGTTCGCCCCGGCACCGCAGTCGGCGCCCCCGGCTCCGGCGCCGCAGTCCGCGCCCCCGGCCACTCCCGCGCCGCCGTTCGGCCAGCCGCAGAGCGCCCCGCCGTTCGGCCCGCCGCCCTCGGCCGACCCCACCCAGGCGATCCCGCGCCAGCCCGTCGAGCACGCCGAGCCCACCCAGGCGATCCCGCGTCCCACCGGCGACGAGACCGACCGCACCCAGCGCATCGATCCCGGCGACAACCCGGACGCCCCTCGCTGATCGCGGCCACGTCCCACCCGAGCGCCCCGCACGGCCCACCGTGCGGGGCGCTCGCCGTCCCACCCACTCCAGCATGGCGAGGGGCGGGCCAGCATGGCGAGGGGCTGGTCGGCGCGGCGAGGGCGGGCCGGCAGGACGGGGGCGGGCTCAGCACGGTGGCGAGGGTGGGCGCGGGGGTGCGCATGTTCACGTCGTGGGCCCAGGTGGGCAGGGGCGGAACGGGCCGGATGAGCGCCTAGGCTGGGCGGATGGTTGATCGCACCGTGCCCGGCCCGACCGACGCGAGCGTGCGGCGGGCACTGCACCGGGCCGCGACCGGGCGGACGCTGGACGTCGACGAGGCCGCCGCGCTGCTGGCCGCCCGGGGCGGGGCGCTGGACGAACTGCTGGACGTGGCGGGCGCCGTGCGCGACGCCGGGCTGCGCGAGGCTGGGCGGCCGGGGGTGGTCACGTACTCGAAGAAGGTCTTCATTCCCCTCACCCGGCTGTGCCGGGACCGGTGCCACTACTGCACCTTCGCGACGGTGCCCCACCGGTTGCCGGCGGCCTTCCTCGACCGCGACGAGGTCCTCGCCATCGCCCGGGCGGGCGCGGCCCAGGGCTGCAAGGAGGCCCTCTTCACGCTCGGTGACCGGCCGGAGGAGCGCTGGCCGGCGGCCCGGCAATGGCTGGACGAGCGCGGGTACGACTCCACGCTGGACTACCTGCGCGCCTGCGCGGTGGCGGTGCTGGAGGAGACCGGGCTGCTGCCGCACCTGAACCCGGGCGTGCTCTCCTGGTCGGAGTTGCAGCGGCTCAAGCCCGTCGCGCCCAGCATGGGGATGATGCTGGAGACCACGGCGACGCGGCTCTGGTCGGAGCCCGGCGGCCCGCACTTCGGCTCGCCGGACAAGGAGCCGGCGGTACGGCTGCGGGTGCTCGACGACGCGGGCCGGGTCGGGGTGCCGTTCACCACGGGCATCCTGATCGGCATCGGCGAGACCCCGGCCGAGCGGGTCGACGCGATCTTCGCGATCCGCCGGGCCCACCGCGAGTACGGCCACCTCCAGGAGGTGATCGTGCAGAACTTCCGCGCGAAGCCGGACACGGCGATGCGCGGCATGCCCGACGCCGAGCTGCACGACCTGGCCGCCACGGTGGCGGTGACCCGGGTGCTGCTCGGGCCGAAGGCCCGCATCCAGGCCCCGCCGAACCTCATCGCGGGCGAGTACGACCTGCTGCTGCGCGCCGGTATCGACGACTGGGGCGGGGTGTCCCCGCTGACCCCGGACCACGTCAACCCGGAGCGCCCCTGGCCGCAGATCGACGAGCTGGCCCGGCACACGGAGAAGTCGGGATTCACGCTGCGTGAGCGGCTGACGATCTACCCCGCGTACGTGCGGGCCGGCGACCCGTGGCTGGACCCGCGCCTGCTGCCGCACGTCGGTGCGCTGGCCGACCCGGCGACGGGGCTGGCCGTCGAGGACGCCCGGCCGGTGGGCCGCCCCTGGCAGGAGCCCGACGAGACGTACGGCGGACGGACCGACCTGCACGCCACCATCGACACCACCGGGCGGACGGGCGACCGGCGTGGCGACTTCGACCACGTCTACGGCGACTGGTCCGAGGTGGCCGGAAAGGTCACCGCCGGCGGCGGGGGCGGGACCGACGACGACCTGCGGGCCGGTCTGCGGCTGGCGGCCGACGACCCGGCCGCGCTGCTGGAGCCGAGGCACGCCGACGCCGCGCTGGCGCTGTTCGCCGCCGACGGGCCGGCGCTGGACGAGCTGTGCCGGCTCGCCGACGACGTCCGCCGGGCGGCGGTCGGCGACGACGTGACGTACGTGGTCAACCGCAACATCAACTTCAGCAACGTCTGCTACGTCGGCTGCCGGTTCTGCGCCTTCGCCCAGCGGGAGCGCGACGCCGACGCGTACCGGCTCTCGGTGGAGCAGGTCGCCGACCGGGCCGAGGAGGCGTGGGCGGCCGGCGCCAGCGAGGTCTGCCTCCAGGGCGGGATCGACCCGAAGCTGCCGGTGACCATCTACGCCGACCTGGTCCGGGCGATCAAGGCGCGGGTGCCGGGGATGCACGTGCACGCGTTCTCGCCGATGGAGATCGTCACCGCCGCCGCCAAGGCCGGCGTGTCGGTGCGGGAGTGGCTGACCGGGCTGCGCGAGGCCGGGCTGGACACCATCCCGGGCACCGCCGCCGAGATCCTCGACGACGACGTGCGCTGGGTGCTCACCAAGGGCAAGCTGCCGGCCGCCGCCTGGGTCGACGTGGTCGGCACGGCCCACGAGCTGGGCATCCGGTCCAGCTCCACCATGATGTACGGCCACGTGGACCACCCCGCGCAGTGGCTCGCGCACTTCCGGGTGCTGGCCGGGGTGCAGGACCGTACGGGCGGCTTCACCGAGTTCGTGGCGCTGCCGTTCGTGCACACCAACGCGCCGATCTACCTGGCGGGCATCGCCCGCCCGGGGCCGACATGGCGGGAGAACCGGGTCGTGCACGCGATGGCCCGGCTGCTGCTGCACGGCCGCATCGACAACATCCAGTGCTCGTGGGTGAAGCTCGGCGACGAGGGTACGGCGGTGATGCTCCGGGGCGGCTGCAACGACCTGGGTGGCACGCTGATGGAGGAGACGATCTCCCGGATGGCCGGCTCCGGCAACGGCTCGGCGCGTACCGAGGAGCAGTTGATCGCCATGGCGGCGGCCGCCGGTCGACCGGCCCGCAGGCGCACGACGGCGTACGGCAGCCCCCGGCCCTAGCCCGGCCGCCGCCCGGTGGGTCGCGCGGCAGCCCGCTCGGACCGGTCGCGCGGCGGTCTCGCCCTGACGGGTCGCGCGGTGGTCCGCCCTGACGGGTCGCGTGTCGATCCGCACTGACCGGTCGCGTGCCGGTCCGCCCTGGTCGGCCGCGATGGACATCGACGGCCGTGGCGATCGTCCACGCCGGATTCCGCGTCCCGCGCCGTCGTCAGGGCGGGCGCGACGGCCGTGTCCGTACCGCCTGTTGGGACCGAAGCGCTTCGATCGGGCGGGATTTCCGTCGCGGGTGGAGCGCCGCCGGAAGCGCCCAGCGCAGCAGCGTGTCGGCGGCTGACCGGAAGCGGGGAGGCCGCCTCGCGCCGACGCACCGCGTCCACATGGTGGGCGCGGCGCGGTCGCCGTCCCGGGCTCGGCGGGCGGTACGCGCCAAGTCGGGTTAACCTGTGCCCCACCAAGATCAACGGATCGTGGTGGGTGACTTCCGAGGGTCTCCATCGTCCTGCCCCGTCGGTCCGATGGGGAGGCGCCACGGGAGAAAACTCGGGCAACTCGCCGGAGAGGGCGTTACTCGGCCGGGGTCTGAATCGATAGGGCAGGTTGCGGGGCCGGGTGGTCGGGTGGCCGTCCGGAGTGTTGTCGGGAGGGCGACTCCATTATCAAGTCCGGCTTGACGGCGCACGCATTACACGCGTGTAATTTGAATGGGGTTGTTCGCACGGAACGCAACAAATCGGGACCGTACGGACAAGCACGCCTTCCGCGTGGGGGGTTGCAGCGGCGATGACGCCGGTGCGCGACAAGGAGGCATCTGATGGACGGCCAGCTTGAGGTGGCCGACCTGCTCGGAAACGCGCCGGAGTGGCAGGAGCGGGCGCTCTGCTCCCAAACCGATCCGGAGGCGTTCTTTCCCGAGAAGGGCGGCTCGACCCGCGAGGCGAAGCGGATCTGCTCGCGCTGCGAGGTGAAGACGGAATGCCTCGAATACGCTCTCGGCCACGACGAGCGATTCGGGATCTGGGGTGGGCTCTCGGAGCGGGAGCGGCGCAAGCTCAAGCGGCGGGCCGCCTGAGCGTTGCCGGGCCGGGGCGGTGGGGGCCGCCCGGCTCAGGCCAACTCGTCGGGGTCCACCCCGAGCAGATTGGCCACCTGTTCGATGATCACGTCGTGCACGAGATCCGCGAGGTCCTCGCGATCCATCGCACGGAACTCCAACGGCCGGCGGTAGAGCACGATCCGCGGCGGCACCTCCTGTCGGCCCGGCCGGCCCGGCAGCAGCCGGGCGAGCGGCACCTCGCCGTCCTCCAGCACGTCGGAGTCGTAGACGTTGAGGTCCGGCGGGACGTCCTCCACCGCGAACTCGACGCCGGCCAACTCCTTGGCGAACCGCCGTTCGAGGGTCTCGACGGTGTCCAGCACCAGATCGTCGAAGATCTCCGCCTTCGTACGCGCCAACGGCACCGTCGCCGGCACCAGCCGCCCGCGCAGACCGCGGCCGTGCCGGTCGCGGTGGGCGCGCCGGCCGGGGCCGGGGCGGCGGTGTTCCGGGCTCGTCATGAGGAAAGGTTAGCGCCCGCACCGACCTGGCCTGCGGCAGCGGCACCGGCGCGGCGCGGCGCGACCGACCGGGCCGAATTGTGATCACCGTGACGGGCGTGTCGCAACGCGAAGCAGTGCGCCCGACCCGGTAATGGAGATACCCTGCCGCCGTGAGGTCACCACGGCGCTGCTCCCGTAATGGCTGCCCCCGGCAAGCGGTCGCCACGCTGACCTATGTCTACAACGAGTCGACAGCGGTGGTCGGCCCGTTGGCGGCGTTCGCCGAGCCGCACACGTACGACCTCTGTGAACCGCACGCCCGGAGCCTGACGGCGCCGCGCGGCTGGGACGTCGTCCGGCACGAGGGCGAGTTCGAGCCCCCGCCGCCCACCACCGACGATCTGGTCGCCCTCGCCGAGGCCGTCCGCGAGGCCGCCCGCCCGGTGGCCCCGCGCCCGCCCGAGGACGACCAGGCCACCAACTCGACCCCCCAGACGGGCCGTAGGGGTCACCTGCGCGTCATCCCCCCGAACCACTGACCCGCCGCCTCGGTGCGTCCCGGCCGTAGCAGAGGTCGCGGCGGGAGTCACGGGAGCCGGGAGAGAAGCCCGCGCGGACCCGGCAGCCCTGCCTGCGGGCCGGATGGGCGCGCCGGGCACTGTCGAGCTGAACCGTCTACGACATCGCGGCGCCGCCGCCGGTGGCGCCGGCCGTCGGCGAGCCTGGGCGCAGGCACGCCAACGATGCGCCGGTCCACCTTCCACGTCGGTCCAACCCGCACGTCGGTTGGCCTGGCGTCGCTCGTTCCGGTGCCTGGTCCGACGCTGCGGCGGAGCATGTCCAGGGCCTTTTCCGGGCGGTCGTCGGGCACCTCGGACGCGCGAAACAGATCCCGCCGCGACACGCCGGCAGCGTGACGACAAGGGCACTCAGCGTGGCTACCGTGCGCCCCAGTGTGATCGCGGGCGCGGGAGGTCGGATCGTGAACGAAGCACTGCGGGTGGCGATGGCCGAGAAGGGGGAGACCGCCGAGTCGCTGGCGGAGAAGGTGGGTGTCGACCCGAAGACGGCGGGACGGTGGCTCGCCTCGGGCCGGATCCCGCATCCCAGGACCCGGCTCGCCGTCGCCGAGGTCCTCGGGCGCGACGCCGCCGAGCTGTGGCCGGAGCCGTTCCGCCGCCGCGACCTGCCGTGGTTCCGGCCGTGGGCCGAGCTGGAGCAGGACGCCGTCACGATCAGGTCGTACGAGCCGCTGCTCGTGCCGGGCCTCCTTTAGACCGAGGGGTACGCCCGCGCGGTGCTGGCGACCGGCGGCCTGCTGCCGGCGGCCGAGGTCGACGAGATCGTGGGCGGCCGGCTCGCCCGGCAGGCGATCCTGGCCCGGGACGCCCCGCCCCAGCTCGTCGCCGTGATCGACGAGGTGGTGCTGCGCCGGCGGGTGGGGGACGAGGCGGTGATGGCCGCGCAGCTGGCCCACCTGCTGGCGGTCGCCGCGCAGGAGCACGTGCAGGTCCGGGTGATCCCCGCCGAGGCGCCGTGGCACACCGGCCTCGCCGGGCCGTTCGTGCTGATCCGGCTGCCCGACGGCGCCGAGACGGCCTATCTGGACAACCAACTGCGCGGTCAGGTCGTGACCGAGAGTGCCGACATTGCTAGCCTGGGCGCGAGATGGGAGAGCGTCGCCGGCGAGGCGCTGCCGCGACGCCAGTCGATCGAGCTGATCGGGGAAGTGGCGACGACATGGACATGACCGACGCCCGCTGGCGCACCGCGACCCGCAGCAGCAACAACGGCGGAAACTGCGTCGAGGTGGCC
This sequence comes from Micromonospora sp. ZG13, assembly GCF_059359355.1. Classification (NCBI taxonomy): domain Bacteria; kingdom Bacillati; phylum Actinomycetota; class Actinomycetes; order Micromonosporales; family Micromonosporaceae; genus Micromonospora; species Micromonospora sp. ZG13. The sequence goes on along the minus strand of NZ_JCADBQ010000003.1, from coordinate 268,090 downwards.
GACAACCTGCCCGGTCGGGTGCTCGTGCGGGACAGCAAGGACCGCGCCGGGGGCGTGCTCACCTTCGCGCCGGACGCCTGGCGGGCGTTCGTCGGGTCGGCCGGCCGTGACGGGCGCGCCGGCTGATCGGGCGGTGCCGCAGGCTGCACGTCTGTCCGCGCAGCTTCAGCTCAGGCGACTGTGGTCGAGTCTGATCGAAGTCACGGCGTAGCGGTGACTAGCTTGTGTCTCAACCTCGGGCCCGGCCTGGCGCCGGACCATTCTTACCGGTAACCCGCCAGACCTCCGATACCTGCCCCAGCCGCGGTCCACGCGGCCAGCCGCCTCATCGCGTACATCGCCGGTCCGTTGTCACTGTCGCCGCCGCGCCCCGACCGCGCGGGTACCCGCGCGGTCGGGGCGCGGCGTGCGCCCGGATCCGGTGCCGCGGTCGTGCGGGCGCGTCGGCTCTCTTGACCGCCAACTTACTGCTTTACTACGGTACTAGTAAAGCAGTAAGGGGCTACCGTGTTCGTCTTCCGGCTCGACACCCACTCCGGCGTGCCGCCGTACCTGCAACTCGTCCAGCAGGTCCGCCAGGCGGTGCTGCTGGGCTTTCTTCAACCCGGTGACCGCCTCCCGCTCATTCGCGAGGTGGTCGAGGACCTGGCGATCAATCCGAACACCGTCGCCAAGGCGTACCGGCAGATGGAGCAGGAGAGCCTGGTCACCGGCCGGCCCGGCCAGGGCACGTTCGTCAATGAACAGCAGTCGGCCGCGATGTCGGCATCGACGTACACGTCGCTGCGCCGCGGCCTGACGACCTGGCTGCGCCGCGCCTACGCGGCCGGCCTCGACGAGCAGGCGGTCAACGCGCTTTTTGCTTCCGTCCACCAGCAGACGAGGAATGAGGACGTGGCGTGACAGCGACCGAGTTCGCGCTGAGCACCGACGGTGTGGGCAAGCGGTACCGGAAGGGCTGGGCGCTGCGCGACTGCACCCTGGCCCTGCCGGCGGGCGGCGTGATCGCCCTGGTCGGGCCGAACGGCGCGGGCAAGACCACGCTGCTGCGCCTGGTCGTCGGGTTGCTGGCACCGAGCACCGGCACGGTGGAGGTCCTCGGCCACGACGTCACCGCCAGCACCCCGCAAACTCTGTCCCGGGTCGGGTTCCTGGCCCAGGACCACCCGCTGTACAAGCGCTTCACCGTCGCCGAGATGCTCCGCTTCGGCCGGGCCTGCAACCTGCGGTTCGACCAGGGGCTGGCCGAGCGCCGGCTGGCGAAGCTGGGCATTCCGCTCGACCGCAGGGCCGGAACGCTCTCCGGCGGGCAGCAGGCCCAGGTCGCGTTGGCTCTGGCCCTGGCGAAGCGGCCGGACCTGCTCGTCCTCGACGAGCCGGTGGCCAGTCTCGACCCGTTGGCCCGGCACGAGTTCCTGCAGGTCCTCATGGGCGCGGTGGCCGAAGGCGGGGTGACCGTCCTGTTCTCCTCCCACGTCGTGCACGAGCTGGAGCGCGTCTGCGACCACCTGGTCGTGCTTAACCACGGCCGGGTAACGCTCACCGGTGACATCGACACCCTCCTCGCCGAACACCGGCTGCTCGTCGGCCCGCGCACGGCCACCGACCTCGACCGGGCCGGCGCCGTCGTGGAGGCCGTCCACAGCGACCGGCACACGACCCTGCTGGTGCGCGACGGCGCGATCCCGGCCGCGCCTGGGTGGCAGGCCCAGCCGGTCGCGCTGGAGGACCTGGTGCTGGCGTACCTGCGCCGGCCGTCCGAGCCGAGCGCCGCGGTCACGTCAGGGGTGGCGGCATGACGTGGTTGATCTGGCGCCAGCACCGGACCGAGGTCTGCGTCCTGGGTCTGCTCGTCGGCATGTTCGGCATCGCCCTGCTCGTGCTCGGGACGCAGGCCCACGACCTGTTCCCCGGCGGTCCCGCCCGGTGTGCGGGGGAGGTTGGTGTCAACGAGGCCTGCGCGGCCTCCTTCCGCCGGCTCGACGAGGAGTACGGGAACGTCGAGAACCTCCTGGCGGCCTTCTACCTGGTCCCCGTCGTCATCGGTGCGTTCCTCGGCGCGCCGCTGCTCGCGCGCGAACTGGAGGACGGCACCTGGCAACTCGCCTGGACGCAGGCCGTGCCGCGGATGCGCTGGCTGACGGCCAAGCTCGCGGCACTGGCCGGCGTCACCGTCACGCTCACCGGGATGTTCACCGCGGTGCTCACCTGGTTCCGTCAGCCGTTCGACGCGTGGGAAGGGCGGTTCCAGTACGACGCCTTCGACGTGGAGGGACTTGTTCCGGTGGCGTACGCGCTGTTCGCGTTCGGCGTCGCCACCGCCGCCGGGGCGATCCTGCGGCGCAGCCTGCCCGCGTTCGGCGTCGCGTTCGGGGCGTTCCTCGCCGCCCGGATGTCGGTGGGGCTGTTGGCCCGTCCCGCGTACGCCACCCCGCTCACCACCATGGAGCCGGTCCCCGTCGGCGGCTCGAAGGACCAGGCGGGGCACCGGCCCGTGCCCAGCTTCGCTGACTGGATAATCGAACACGGCTACGCAGACGCCACCGGTCGCAGGCTGAGCTCGACCGAGTACTACGAGCTGGAGGGCGCCGCCAACCGGGCCGGCACCAACCTCAACCAGTTCCTGCACGCGCGGGGCATCCAGCAGTTCGAGGTCTACCACCCGGCCGACCGGTTCTGGACGTTCCAGCTCATCGAGGCGGCCCTGTTCATCGCCGTCGCGGCGGTCCTGATCGGTGTGGTGGTGTGGCGGGTACGGCGCCGAATGATCTAGCTTGATCTTGACCTACGGTGAGCGTGTGAGCACCCCGGCCCCGGCAGACCACCCGGCCGCCGCAACAATCGATCCACACCCCGCCACGACGTGCACATCAGCGCCAACGCCAAGAAGAAGCCGAAGACCTCCAGCGTCCCCGTCCCCGCCGAGGAGGTTCAAGGCCAAGCTAAGCGGCCCCTTGACCGTTGGGCTCGCGGGGCGGTCTGGCTGCTGGAGGACGTGGAAGGGCGTTGGTGGACACGGACCCGCCGTCCGTCGTCGCCGTCGGCTCATGCCAAGATCTGTCGTTCACCGCACCTGACCCCTCGCCGGCAGGTCACCCCGCCCGACCGCCGGCGAACGCGCAAGGAGTCGTCACATGCGAACTCCCCTCCGGCCCCTCACCCGGCGCGGGCTGCTGACCGGCGCGCTCGGCTCGGCGGCGCTGCTGGCGGCGGGCGGCTCGCTGGCCGGCTGCGGCACCAGGGCCGCCACCCAGACGGAGGCCGGCTGCGTCAGCGAGGACCTGTCCGGCACCGAGAAGACGCTGACGTTCTCCAACTGGCCGCAGTACGTGGACGTGGACGACGCCGACGCCGCCAAGCGACCCACCCTGGACGCGTTCGTCGCCAAGAGCGGCATCCAGGTCACCTACACCGAGGACATCAACGACAACAACGAGTTCTTCGGCAAGGTGCAGAACCAGCTCGCGGGATGCCAGCCCACCGGGCGGGACATCATGGTGCTCAGCGACTGGATGTCGGCGCGGATGATCCGGCTCGGCTGGGTCCAGAAGCTCGACACGTCGAAGCTGCCCAACGTCGAGGCCAACCTGCTGCCCTCGCTGCGCGGCCGGTCCTTCGACCCCGAGGACCAGCTCGCCATCCCGTGGCAGTCCGGCCTGGCCGGCCTCGCCTACAACGGCAGGGTGACCAGGGAGATCCGTACGGTCGACGAACTGCTCACCCGCCCCGACCTCAAGGGCAGGGTGACCGCGCTGGCCGAGATGCGCGACACCATGGGCCTGCTGCTCCAGTCGAACGGCCACGACCCGGCGAACTTCACCGGCGCCCAGTTCGACGACGCGCTCGCCAAACTGAAGAAGGCCGTCACCGCCGGGCAGATCCGCCGGTTCACCGGCAACGACTACGCGCCGGAACTCGCCAGAGGCGACGTCGCCGCCTGCATCGGCTGGTCCGGCGACGCCGTCCAGCTCGGCTTCGACGACGACAAGATCAGGTTCGTGGTACCCGACTCCGGTGCGATGATCTGGTCGGACAACGTGGTGGTGCCGAACAGGGCCAGCCACAAGGGCAACGCCGAGCGGCTCGTCGACCACTACTACGACCCGGCGATCGCCGCCCGGCTCGCCGCGTTCGTCAACTACATCTGCCCCGTGCGGGGCGCCCAGGCCGAGATGGAGAAGATCGACCCGACGCTTGCCGCCAACCCGCTGATCTTCCCCGACGACGCCATGCTCGCCAGGTGCAAGGTCTTCATGGCGCTGGACGAGAAGCAGGAACGCGAGTACGAGGGCAAGTTCCAGCAGGTCATCGGGGCGTGAGTGGGATGGGTGGGACGACTGCGGGGCGCGGGGGCCCGGCCGGCGACCTGCGGCTGGCCAACCTCACCAAGCGGTTCGGCGCCGTCACGGCGGTGGACGACCTCAGCCTGACCGTCGCGCAGGGCGCGTACTTCGCCCTGCTCGGCCCGTCCGGCTGCGGCAAGACCACCACGCTGCGGATGATCGCCGGCCTGGAGGAGCCCACCGGCGGGCAGGTGCTGCTGGGCGAACGGGACGTCACCCGGCTGCGCCCGCACAAACGGCCCGTGAACACCGTCTTCCAGAGCTACGCCCTCTTCCCGCACCTGGACGTCTTCGAGAACGTCGCGTTCGGCCTGCGCCGGCGGGGCATCCGCTCCGTCGACGACGAGGTCATGGGCATGCTCGCGCTGGTGCAGCTCGACGACCACGGCCACCGCCGCCCCGCCCAGCTCTCCGGTGGGCAGCAGCAGCGGGTCGCGCTGGCCCGGGCCCTGGTCAACCGCCCGCAGGTGCTGCTGCTCGACGAGCCGCTCGGCGCGCTGGACCTGACGCTGCGCCGGCGGATGCAGCTCGAACTCAAGCGGATCCAGACCGAGGTCGGCATCACGTTCGTGCACGTCACCCACGACCAGGAGGAGGCCATGACGCTGGCCGACACCGTCGCGGTGATGAACGCCGGGCGGATCGAGCAGCTCGGCGCCCCCGCCGACCTCTACGAGTACCCGGCCACGGCGTTCGTGGCGAACTTCCTCGGCCAGTCCAACCTGCTCGCCGGCGAGGCGGCCGGCGCGGGCGGCGGCGAGGTGTCGGTGTCGGCGCACGGCCGCCGCTTCTCGGTGCCCGTCGGCCGGGCCCGGGTCGAGCGGGGTCCGGTCCACCTGGGCGTACGCCCGGAGAAGCTGCACCTGGTCGACTCCGCCGACCAGGTCCCCGCCGGGTGCCAGCACGTCACCGGCATCGTCACCGACGCCTCCTACGTGGGGGTGAGCACCCAGTACCTGCTGCGTACCGGCTGGGGCGGCGAGCTGTCGGTCTTCGTGGCCAACACGGGCACCGCCCGGCCGGTGCCGGTGGGCGCGGAGGCGGTCGCGTACTGGGACCCTCGGCACGCCTTCCTGCTGCCCCGGGAGACCGGCGAGCAGGATCGGAGCGCGCCGGTGCGGGACGAGCCGGTCGGCGCGTCCTCGTGAGCGTCCCGGCCCGGCGGCCCACCGGAGCCGGCGAGCCGGCGCCGCCCCGCCGGCCCGGACGGCAGGGGCTCCTGCCGTACCTGCTGCTGTTGCCCGCGGCGGCGTGGCTGGTGCTCTTCTTCGCGGTGCCACTGGTGCAGCTCGCCGCCGCCAGCCTCTACGACCCCGCCGGCTCGCTCGCCACCGGGTACGCGATGGGCTGGGCGTTCGGCAACTACCCCGACGCGCTGGCCGCGTACTGGCCGCAGTTCGGGCGGTCCTTCTTCTACGCCGGCGCCGCCCTGGTGCTGGCGCTGCTGGCCGGCTACCCGCTCGCGTACGCCATCGCGCAGAAGGCCGGCCGGTGGAAGAACCTGCTGCTGGTCTGCGTGGTCGCGCCGATGTTCACCAGCTTCCTGGTGCGCACGCTGGCGTGGAAGACCATCCTGTCGGACAACGGCTGGCTCGTCGGGCTGCTGCGCGACGTACACCTGCTCGGCGCCGACGGCCGGCTGCTGGCCACCCCCGTCGCGGTGGTGCTCGGCCTGACGTACAACTTCCTGCCCTTCCTGGTGCTGCCGCTGTACGCGAGCCTTGAGCGGCTCGACCCCCGGCTGCTGGAGGCGGCCGGCGACCTCTACGCCGGCCCGTGGCGGGCCTTCCGGCGGGTCACGCTGCCGCTGTCCATGCCCGGCCTGGTCGCCGGCACGCTGCTGTTCTTCATCCCGGCCAGCGGCGACTACATCAACGCCGAACTGCTCGGCACCCCCAACGAATACATGATCGGCAACGTCATCGACTCCGCGTTCCTGGTCCGGCTGGACTACCCGCAGGGCGCGGCGCTGTCGTTCCTGCTGATGGCGGCGATCCTCGCGGTGGTCTTCGGCTACCTGCGCCGGGCCGGCACGGAGGAGGTCCTGTGAGCGCGAGGAGTGCAGCGCAGCCGAGCCCCGCAGTCGCGAACGAGAGGCCGGCCCCGTGAGCGCGCGGATCTCCCGCTGGCTGGCCGACCGGTGGATCATGGGCGTGGCGCTGCTGGTGCTCGGCTACCTGCTCCTGCCGATCGCCGTGGTCGCCGCCCTTTCCTTCAACCGCCCCTCCAGCCGCCTGTCGTACGACTTCAACGAGTTCACCCTCGACAACTGGCGCAACCCGTGCGCCACCTCCGACATGTGCGACGCGGTGGTGCGCAGCGTCCAGATCGGCTTCGTCGCCACCGTGCTCGCCACGGTGCTGGGCACCCTGATGGCGTTCGCGCTGGCGCGGCACCAGTTCCGCGGCCGCTCCGGGATCAACGTGCTGATCTTCCTGCCGATGGCCACCCCCGAACTGGTGATGGGCACCTCACTGCTGGCCCTCTTCGTCTCCGCCGGGGTGCCGCAGGGCTTCTGGACCGTCGTCGTCGCGCACGTGATGTTCTGCCTGTCGTTCGTGGTGGTCACCGTCAAGGCACGGCTGGCCGGGATGGACTCCCGGCTGGAGGAGGCCGCGATGGACCTCTACGCGAGCGAGTGGCAGACCTTCCGGCGGATCACCCTGCCGCTGGCGCTGCCCGGCATCGTGGCCGCCGCGCTGCTGGCGTTCTCGCTCTCCTTCGACGACTTCATCGTGACGAACTTCAACGCCGGCACCACCGTCACGTTCCCCATGTACGTCTGGGGTGCCGCCCAGCGGGGCATCCCGCCGCAGGTCAACGTCATCGGCACCGCCATGTTCGCGGTCGCGCTGCTGCTGGTGCTGGCCGGCACCCTACGCGGGCGGCGGACGACAAGGGCCCCTCGCCGCGCGTGAGCGGTGGCGAGGGGCCCTTCGGCGCGGCCGTGCTGCGGGCCGTGCCTGGAGCTGACGAACCCTAGAGGGTCAGGGTCCAGCCGTCGATGTAGCCGGTGTCGCCGGACGCGGCGTCCTGGACGCGCAGCTTCCAGGTGCCGTTGCGGGTCTCCGAGGAGAGGTTGACGGTGTAGGTCTGGTTGATGTTGTCGGCGGAGCCGCCGGTGCGGTTGTGCAGGGTGTAGGCGCTGCCGTCGGGGGCGACGAGGCTGACGACGAGGTCACCGATGTAGGTGTGCACGATCTGTACGGCGACCTTGCTGGTCGACGAGGCGGTGCCGGTGCAGCCGGTGATCGCGATGCTGCTGGTGACGGTCGCGTTGTCGCTGACGGTCACGTTGTTGGCGTTGCTGCCGGTGCAGTCCGTCGAGCCGGAGCCGCCCAGGTTGAGCGTCCAGCTGTTCAGGTACCCGGTGTCGCCGCTGGCGGCGTCCTGGACGCGCAGCTTCCAGGTGCCGTTGGCGACCTCGGAGGAGAGGTTCACCGGGTAGGTCTGGTTGATGTTGTCGGCGGAGCCGCCGGTGCGGTTGTGCAGCGGGTAGGCGCTGCCGTCGGGGGCGACGAGGCTGACGACGAGGTCACCGACGTACGTGTGCACCAGGTCGACGGCGACCGTGCTGGCGGCGCCGGCGTTGCCGGTGCAGCCCGCGATGGTGATGGTGCTCTCCACCGTGGCGTTGTCGCGGACGGCCACGTCGGTGCCGTTGGTCTGGGTGCAGCCGGTCGGCGGGGGCGGCGGCGGGGGCGTGGTGCCGCCGTCGCCGACGTACAGCAGCTTGTTGGGCGAGCCGGTGCCGGGGCTGGTCACCGCGTTGCTGGTGGCGTCGGAGACGAGCTTGTCGCGCACCTGCTGCGGGGTGAACGTCGGGTTGGCGGCGACCACGAGCGCGGCGGCGCCGACCACGTGCGGGGTGGCCATCGAGGTGCCGCTGATGGTGTTCGTGGCCGTGTCGCCGGTGTGCCAGGCCGAGGTGATCGAGCTGCCGGGGGCGAAGATGTCCAGGCAGGTGCCGATGTTGGAGAACGACGAGCGGGCGTCGGTGTTGGTGGTCGAGCCGACGGTGATACCGGCCGGGGTGCTGGCCGGGGAGCTGTTGCAGGCGTTCGCGCCGCTGTCGTTCCCGGCCGCGAGGCCGTAGCTGACGCCGTCGGCGATGGAGCGGGCCACCGCGTCGTTGACGGCCTGGTTGAAGCCGCCGCCGAGGCTCATGTTGGCCACCGCGAGCTGACCGGCGGCGTGGTCGCCGGTCACCCAGTCGACGCCCTGGATGACGCCGGCGTTGGTGCCGCTGCCCGCGCAGTCGAGCACCCGTACGCCGACCAGCGTGACGCCCTTGGCCACGCCGTAGGCGGTGCCGCCGACCGTGCCGGCCACGTGCGTGCCGTGCCCGTTGCAGTCGTCGGCGGTGCCGCCGTCGATGGCGTCGAAGCCGGAGACGGCACGACCACCGAAGTCGCTGTGGCTGAACCGGATGCCGGTGTCGATGATGTACGCCTTCACGCCCGAGCCGGTGTTCGGGTAGGTGAAGGAGTTGTTCAGCGGCAGCGCGCGCTGGTCGACCCGGTCCAGGCCCCAGGACGGGGTGGGGCTTTGCGTACCGCTGATCCGCATGGTGTGGTTCTGCTGCACGTAGCGCACCGAGGGGTCGGCGGCGAGCCGCTTGGCCTCCGCCTCGGACAGCCGGGCCTCGAATCCGCGCAGCGCGTTCTGGTACGTCCGGTTGACCGCGCCGCGGTGCCGGCCGGCGAGGTCACGCGCCTTCTTCGTGACGTCGGCCCGGCCCACGGAGGTGTCCTTGAACACCACGATGTACGACTCGTCGACGGCGGTGGCGCCGCCGGCCATGAGGATCTGTCCCTCGGCGGGGGCGGCCATCGCCGGGGCGCCGAACGCCACGGCGGTGGCGACGGCGGCGGTCAGCACACCGGCGCGCCAGCGGCGCACGGCTGGATAGGGGAGTGTCATCCCTCGGGTGTTCCTCTCGCTACACGACGGCGGGTCCCGCCATCGATCGCAATTGATCAAAGTGAGCACGAGCGTAGGGCCTCCACGGCAAAAAGTGGAGACGTGAGGACGTCTTGTGTTTGGAGGGCGAACTGCGGTAATGCATCGACGCCTCGCGAGGTCCCGGCCGCCGCCCGCTCGTGCGGATCAGCTCCCTGCGGAGGGTCTACGCTGCTGCGTGTGGACTCCGTCGCGTTCCAGGTCGCCTCCCGCCCCGCCCACGGCGAGGGCGAGCTGACCGTCCACCACCCGTACGACGGGCACGTCGTCGGTCGTACCACCCTCGCCACCGCCGACCAGGTCGAAGCGGCCGTCGCGGCAGCCGCCGGGGTGGCCGCGGAGGCCGCGGCCCTGCCCGCGCACGCCCGCGCGGCGGCCCTGGACCACGTCTCCCGGCGCCTCGCCGAACGGGCCGAGGAGTTCGCGCGGCTCATCACCGCCGAGAACGGCAAGCCGCTGAAGTGGGCCCGCGCCGAGGTCGGCCGCGCCGTCTCCACCTTCCGCTGGGCCGCCGAGGAGGCCCGGCGATTCTCCGGCGAGCTGCAACGCCTCGACACCGACCCCGCCGCCACCGGGCGGATCGCCCTGGTCCGGCGGGTGCCGAAGGGGCCGGTGCTCGGCATCACGCCGTTCAACTTCCCGCTGAACCTCGTCGCGCACAAGGTCGCCCCGGCCATCGCCGTCGGCGCACCGATCGTCGTCAAGCCCGCCCCCGCCACCCCGCTGTCGGCGCTGCTGCTGGGCGAGCTGCTCGCCGGGACCGACCTGCCGGCGGGGATGTTCTCGGTCCTGCCGCTGCCCAACGAGCGCGCCGCCGAGCTGGTCGTCGACCCCCGGCTGCCGGTGGTCTCGTTCACCGGCTCCGGGCCGGTCGGCGCGGCGATCCGCCGCCGCGTGCCCGAGAAGCACGTCACCCTGGAGCTGGGCGGCAACGCCGCCGCCGTGATCTGCGAGGACTGGAACACCGACGAGGACCTGACGTTCGCCGCGCACCGCATCGCGACGTTCTCCAACTACCAGGCCGGCCAGTCGTGCATCGCCGTGCAGCGCGTCTACGTGCACGAATGGCTCTACGACGCGTTCCTGCCCCGGCTCGTCGCGGCGGTGCGGGAACTGCGCGTCGGCGACCCGTCCGACCCGCTCACCGACGTCGGGCCGCTGATCTCCGCCGACGCCGCCGCGCGGGTCGAGGCGTGGGTGGACGAGGCGGTCACCGCCGGCGCCGCCATCGAGACGGGCGGCCGGCGCGAGGGCACGACCTACCCGCCGACCGTGCTCTCCGGCGTACCGGCGGACGCCAAGGTCCGTACCGAGGAGGTCTTCGGGCCGGTGCTGGTGGTCGCCCGCGTCGCGCACGACCAGGCCGCGTTCGCCGCCGTCAACGACTCGGCGTACGGGTTGCAGGCGGGCGTCTTCACCCACCGCCTCGACACGGCCTTCGCGGCGCACCGCACGCTGGAGGTGGGCGGGGTGATCGTCGGCGACGTGCCGTCGTACCGGGCCGACCAGATGCCGTACGGCGGGGTGAAGGGCAGCGGCGTCGGGCGCGAGGGCCTGCGCAGCGCCATGGACGACTACACGGAGCCCCGGGTGATGGTGCTGACCGGCCTGTCGCTGTAGCCGCTCGCCCGGCGCCGCCCGCTCACCAGGTGCCGTCGTCGCGTACGCGGGCCGGCGCCCGGCCGAGCAGCAGGGTGGTCAGCGCGGCGTCGATGTCCTCGCCGAGGAACCACTCGCCGGCCTGGTCCAACGCGAAGATCCGACCCCGCTGGTCCACGACGAAGATGCTGTCACCGTGCTCCGAACCGACGGGAAAGAGTCTCGCCCCGAGGACGGCGGCGAAGTCGGCGAGCGTGTCGGCCGAATGCGCGCTCCGGAGCGGATTGGTCGTGAAGCGACTGATCCAGACCTGCTCGCCGGGACCCCGGCGACTGCTCACGATCGCGGGAAAGGCAGTCAGCGCCCGCTCGGCCGCCGGGAAGGGCTCGTGGCGGTGCCGTTGGCCCGTGATCTCGCAGGTCTCCCGGATCGCCCCGGCGGCCAGGGCGGGGTTGAACTCGCTGTCTTCCCAGCCGGCATCCATCAGCGCGTCGGCAACAGCCGGGGGGAAGCGGCCCGGATGATGCGGCGGCTGCGGCTGCGGGTGCCACTCCGAGGTGAAGGCGAGGTCCGCCCAGGACGACGCGTTGAAGTGGACCAGGAAGTTGAGGCACGAGTCGCAGGCTCTCTCCGCCCTGCCGCCGTACGGATCGCCCGGCTCCCGCACTCGGAACACCTCGAGGCGGGCGCCGCCCAGCAGCATTTCCGCGTCGGCCATGCCGAGGGGGGCGATGCCTTCGGCGGCGCGGTGGTAGTCGTAGTGGTGCAGGACGTCGGAGACGACGATGAGTTCGGCGTGCCGTTCGCCGCCGCGTACGAGGTGCCCGGGGGGGAGTCCGTCCAGGTAGGAGCGTACGAGTGGGTGGTGGTTGAGCGTGACGTCGCCCTTGGCGCCGTGCGCGCGGAACAATCGTCCTTCGAGTGTCAGGTGCGCCGCCGTGTTGGGCGTCGGCAGGCGGCGGATCTCGCGGAGCAGTTGGCTTGCCGGATCGACCGTGCGAGGCACAGGCAAGCCTGTCGGCCGACTCCGGCGGTACATCTGCGCGACGGTGTCGGCGGGCACGCGGGGCCAGGTGGTCACCTCGCCGGTGAGCTTGTCCACCACCGTGGTCGGCAGGTCGCCGGGCACCGTCCTGGCCTCGATGGGCACGGTGGAAGTGATGATGTAGCCGAGGTCGAACTCGTCGACGCTGTGGTGGCATTCGTGTCCCAGGCGCTGTGACTCGCGGCGGGCCCACACGGCGGCGAGTTGCTCGGCCTGTTGGCGATCGATCACGGCTTGAAAGTACCGGACCCCACGGATTCGTGGCGGCCGGTATGGTTCGCCCTACCGACGGTAACCGGGGGAGGGTGGCGTTGGCCGAGAGTGTGGACCGGGACGCCAATCGTGCGCTGCGGGCGCGGTTCGACGAGGTGTACGGGGACTATCAGCGGCTCAGGTCCGGCCTGGACGAGCTACAGGTTCGGCTCGCCGAGTTGCGGGTGACCGAGCGCTCCGAGGACGGCCAGGTGACCGCCACCGCCGGGGCCCGGGGCGAGGTGATCTCGGTGGAGCTGCACCCGTCCGTCTTCAACGACCGTGACGCGAAGGCGTTGGGCCGCAAGATCACCGCCACCGTCCACCGGGCCGGCGCCGCGGCGGTCGCCGCCACCCAGGAACTCGTGGCCGGTTACCTGCCTGCCGGCTCCGGGGCGACGGACTTCTTGCGTACGGGTGACTTCGGTTCGCTGCTGGGCCGCGCCGACGCCGTGCTGCGCCGGAGCGAGTGATGGACGGTCAGCTCTGGCTCGACCCGCAGCGCGCTCGGCGTGGGGGCGTCGACCTCTCGTTGTCCGGCGAGGCGATCACGGCACGTCGCCGCGAGGCAGGCGGTGCCATCGCGGCAGCGAGCGGTCGGTCGCCGTGGGGCAAGGACGACATCGGGGCCGCCTTCGAGCAGAAATATCGCGGCTTCGAGGAGCTGGTCCTGCGCACGTGGGAGGGGATCGGCCGGCACGTGGAGGGCCTCGGTGCCGACGTGGTCCGGTCGGTGGACGCCAACCTGCGGACGGACGCGGCGAGTGCCGGTCGGCTCGGGCGCGTCGGTGACCGGCACCAGCAGCGTTGATCCGCTGAGGAGTTTCGGATGAGTGTGTTGCCGAGCCCCATCCCGCACCCGCTGGACTACTCGCCGTGGCAGTTGCCGGGCTGGGTCTACGAGGCCCTCGACTGGGTGATCGGTGTGGAGTGGCCCGAGGGCAACGAACGGGCGGTCTGGGAACTCGCCGATCAGTGGTATGCGGTGGCGACCGTCCTGGCGGGGCCGAGGGCCGACGCGGTGGCCGCGGCCGGGGAGGTGCGCAGCGGCTACGGCGGGGTCGGGGCGGTGGCCGCTGCCTTCGACAGCGCCTGGCGGCGGGTGGCGGAGGGCGACGAGGCGCCGCTGCCGGTGCTGCTGGCCGTCAGTACGGAGCTGGGTCGGTTGGTGGAGGAGTGCGGCTGCGACATCGAGGGCGCCAAGCTCGAGGTCTGGATCGAGCTGGGCATCCTGGTGGTCGAGTTGCTGGCGCTGGCCGTCGCGGCCGTGCTCACCGCGGGTGCTGCCTCGCCCGCCGCCGGGGCGGCGATCACGGCCACCAGGCTGATCGTGCAGCAGATCTTCAAACGGCTGATGGCACAGCTCGCCCGCAAGTCGATCAAGCAGGGGCTCAAGGAGGCCGGCGAGCGGGCCGCGAAGGAGGTCACGAAGGGCGGCGTGCGAGGGTTCAGCCGGCGAGCGGCGCTGAGCGGCGTGTCCGAGGCAGCCGAGGAGAGCGGCATCAACCTTGCCACCCAGGCCTACCAGAACTCGACGGGTCGCCGGCACGGGCTGGACGTGACGGAGCTGGGGACCACGGCGCTCGGCGGTATGGCCGGCGGGGCGGTGGCACCGCTGGCCGGTCTCGGGCGGCACGCCACCGGCCGGGGAGCCCGGATCGGGGAGCACTTCGGCCGCGAGATGGCCGGCGAGGTCATGGCAGACCAGGCCGCGAGCCTGGCCACGGGCCAGGGGCTGACCTCGATGGAGGACGCCGCCCGCGCGGCCGCGTCCGGTGTCCGGGGTTCCGCCACCGCCCAGGCCGACGCGGCGTTGCAGGCGCGGCTCAACGGCCAGATGAGCGCCCTGGCCGGAATGACACTCCTCCCGGTGGAGGGTGCGGCCCAGGCACAGCCCTCGACCTCCAACACCGGTTCGCTGCCAGGCGTGGAGACGTCCCGCCAACCGCTCTCGACGCCAGAGGCGGGGACGTCCTCGTCAGTGCCAGCAGCCGGCAGTGATGCCTTGTCGATCGAGCCCAGGGCGGCGGCCGGGACGCTTCCGTCTCCCACTGCTGGTGCACCCGAATCCTTCAGCCAGATTCCCGAGCAGCGTGGTAGTTCAGCCAGCCCGCCGGCTCCTGCCTCCGATGCCGTCTCCGCCATGCACAGGCCCGCTCCTGCAGGTGAGGAAGCATTCGCGGAAGCACGGAAAGCTCCAATGCCGATGCCCGGCGATGATCCTGCGGACCGGACCATCCTCCCGGCGGCTCAGGTACAGGCACCCGAAGCTCCCCTCGACCCGACTCTCTCCTCCGTCGCGCCGCCGGCGGCTCCGGTAGTTGCTCCTGCCGGGCCGGCGACCCCTGGCCCCGTCGGCGAAACGGCACCCGGCGCGGGACTGGCCGCGCAGCACACAGCCGCTGCGGCGACTAGTCCGCTGACGACCGGCGGACCTGTCACCAACGGCCCTGCGGCCAACTCATCGCTCGCCGCCATCCCGGTGACCACTGCGGGGTCGGCCACGGGCGGCGAGACATTGACGAGAACCGTGGGTGTGCAGGTGGAATCCACACGCGTTTCAGGCGTGGCACCGGAAGCACCCGTGGACCCTCCATCGACAAACCGAAAGCCTGAGGCGACGGCACACCCGTCACGGGGCGCAGAACAGCCACCTCCGCGCCCGCGCACCCCTGAGTGGTACGCCGCGAGATGGGCTGCGGACCAGGACGCGTTCGAGCGCCGCCGCTACCGAGGTCACTTCGAGCACCAGCGCACTAATCATGAGAAGAATCGCCGTCTGGACAGCGCGGAGCGCCTACGTCTGGCCGCAGAACGGAACGTGGACGAAGCCCGGTGGCTGATCAGCGAGGGGCGCCGCCTGGCACAGGCCGGACATCGTGCTGCCGCCGAGCGTTACTTCATGGGTGCCCGTGACCGGGAGCGCTGGTACCACCAGCAGAACGACATGGCGGAAAGGGTCCTCGTCGGCGTGGCGGCTCCGGGCGTCGTCGCCGTCGAGGGCGCGGACTTCCGCCGGATCAACGACGACGTCGGCGACTTGGCGTACGGTGCTGTGGAGACCGTCGACCGCTCGGCGCTGACGGGCGACGACTACCCGCCGCCGATCGACCGGTCCCGGAACTACGGTCGGCCCGGCGGTCTGCGTCCGCCGCTGGCCCTGCACCAGACCGACATCGAGCGTCAGGTGCCCCGAGCACCTGACGGAAGCGTGCAGCGCAACGCCGACCCACGAGTGGGTGGCTGGTTCGGGTTGGTCAACGACGGCGGACCGCAGGCCGACCCGACCCGCGGCATCAACTGCATCGACTGCACCCTGTCGATGTTCGACACCTGGATGCACGGTCGCCCCCGGGTGGCCGCGCCCCGCACCTTCGACGCCTACCTGGCGGGCGACATCACCTGCCCCATCAACGGCGAACGCGACGGCATCGGGCGGGTGGAGGACATCACCGGAGGACGCTTCCAGCGTCTCTGCCAGCCGACCGAGGACATCCAGGGTGTTGAGCGGCAGCGGGCCATCGACACGGGATACCGCAACCTCCACGACCAGCTCCGCCTCGGGGGCCACGGCAGCTTCGCCTTTATCGTCAACAACTGGGAACAGGGCGGTTCCCACATCTGGGTCGCTCTCAACCAGAACGGCACCATTCTCTACCTCGACCCGCAGACCGGCGCCATTTCGACGACGCCGCTGTACCGGCACCACGGCGTCCCGCATCCGCACAACGCCGTCGACACCGAGGTCCTGGTGATCGGTTCGGACGGCAGACCGATGCCGCTGGGCGGGCTGCGGCGGGGGCGGTTCAGCCAGCGACCGGACCTGCCGGAGTACCCACCCGTCGACACCGACCAGGGCTACGGCGAGATCTTCCTCAACCGCATGCACCTGCTCGATGGTCCCGGCGCGGCGCCGTCCGACGGGTCGATGCCACCAGGGCTCCCACGACAGTCCGACGAGGCGGGACCGGCCCCCGAACGCAGCGACACACCGTCCGAGGACCTGCGGACGGCGCGGGAACGCGCGCAGGCGGAACGGGCGGGGAATCCGATTGCCGTCGGCGCGATCCTGGCCGCAGAGCCCGACCTGGAACGGGTCTTCGCCGCTGGCGTGACGCCGGCCGAGGTGGCGGCCGGCGTAGACCCCTCGGCACTCCGGCGACTCGTACCGCAACTTGACGACGCGGGCGCTGAAGACGTGGCGCGGCTGTTTGCGGATCCGCGCGTGCAGCGGATGCTGGACGAGACGTGGCGGCAGCCGCCCAAGGACGAGCCGATGTTGGCCGAGAACCTCGTCCGACAGTTGGGGCAGCGACCTGACCTGGCGCGGATGGTCCTCGCTGCGCCTGAGTTGGCCACTTCGCTGACGGCTCGTCCCGTGACACTGCATCACCTCGCCAGTCAGCAACAGGCGGTCAACGTCCTCGGGTCTGTCTTGGATCACATCGAGAAGTCCGGTCCCGAAGCGGTGCCCACCGTAGAGGTGCGGCCACCTGAGGGATCTCTGAGTGACGAGCTGAAGGTGCTCAGCGACTCGGTTAGTCCTCGGAAGCGGAAGGTCCACCAGCCCGGCTTCGACCCTTCCTGGAAGGAAGACGAGAACTATCGGTTGGACTACCTCAGCAATCTCTACAGGGAAGCGTCGGTGGCTCAACTGGAACTCAACGAACTGGCGGTACGAATGGCCGGCGGGCGTGGCTTGGCAAGCTGGCGCGAAAAGCCCAAGGACCATCAGCGCGTACTCGACAAGATAAGGGAATATGGGAACGATGTTTCGTCTCTAAAAGATCTCGCCGGAGCCAGGATCCAGTTCGACAGCTTGAGCGACCTGTATCAGGCACTCTCACGAATCGGTCAGGATCCCGACGTCGAGGTGGTAGCTAAGAAGGATCGTTTCCTTGGGCCCCAGTTGAGCGGGTACCGAGATGTGCTGTTAAGTTTGCGGATGTCAAACGATCACATCGCTGAACTTCGCCTGCAACTCCTTGCGTTGGATGAGGTGGCAGAGTGGGAGCACGCGCTTTACGAGGTGCGTAGGGACCTTGACGCCATGGCAGAATCGCAGGGTCGTCCCTTGACGACAAGAGAGCTGGCTATCAGGGACGGACTTGCTCTCAAGGAGCAGGAAGCGTTTCGGCTCGCCCTGGAGCGCCACCAGGAAGGAGGGGGAGAGCGGTGAGCCACCGACCTCCGGGCAGTCTCCCGGCCTTCTTCAGCTATTACGAGACTCCCGTCAAGCTGGTAGCTGATGAAGTGGGCCATGTGATTGGATGGAAGCTTTCGAAAGCTGATGGCGGCTGGGAGCGAGCCGACGATCTCGTCAGGAAGATCCTCCTTGTCGGCGGCGATGAGATCGAAGAGTTGTCCCGCAATGAGTTCATCGAGTACGCCGAACATGACCGAGGGAGGTACCTCCGCGGCGCCGGCCCGATCTTCGCGCTTTACGAGACAGTGAACGCGATCGTGGAGCAGGCGGACCTGGAACGGCGACCGCTCACGCCGCACGAGTCGGCGTTGGTGGCAGGTATTCGAAGAAAGACCTTCGTCATGTTCGAAGAACAACTTCAACAGGCGGGTGACCCCGCAGCCGATCCTTCATTGGGGGTGGAGGGAAGCAGTTCTTCCTGAGCTTGGCGCGCTGCGGAAACCTGTTGCGGCTCGTCGAGCCTTGGCTCGGGGCGCTGGTATGGCTGACTCTCCGTCGACCGAGCCACCGCCCTCTCCAGGGATGCCTTCACCCGGCGCTTCGGCTGGTCGAACTCGTTCCTCCACCCGACGATCATCCCTGCTCAGGCGGCGACACGGTCGATGGGTGGGCCTGCTCGTCAGGTGCTGCGGGACCAGCGGTCACGTATGAACCGAGGTGCGTCTCCTGCTCCCAGCCGGCTGGTGACCCGCCGTCGCGGAGAGGCCAGATTCAGGTCGGCTTGCCGAGCCGGAATACCATGGCGAAATGGCTGAATCAGACAATGGGCAGAAGTCGTCCGGCCCGGGGAGGTGGCAGTCCAACGCCTGGGCGTGGCCGGTCGGCCTCATGCTCGGCCTGGTCATCGGCCTGGCAGCCCTCGACGGAGCCACCGGTGTGGCAATCGGTATCGCCATGGGCGTCGCCTTCGCCGTGGCCCTGGGCGCCGGCAGCACCCAGGACGACAGCGAAGACGAGGACAGTGCCGACAGCGACGACGACAGTAAGGACGCCGTCAGCGATCCCGGCAGCGAGGACGGCGACGGGCAGAACGCTCACGAGCAGGGCGCCGAGCGGCAGAGAGTCAGCCCGGAGGGTGCCGGGACGCCGGGTACCGACGGGCAGGGCGCCGACAGGTCGCGTACCGACGGGCCGTCGTGACGTCGGGCGAACCCGGAGCCGTGCGGGTGGGGACGACCGGGGCGCCGGACCCTCGGACGGTCGTGCCGGGCAGCGTGGCGGAGGCGCTGGCCGTACAGGAGCGGTTGCGGCCGCTGGTGGACCTGGTGGGGCCCGGCCCGGCCGAGCCCGCGACGGTGGCGGGGCTGGACGTGGCGTACGCCGAGAGCGGTGACCGGCTCGCGGCGGCCGTGACCGTGCTCGACGCCCGGACCCTCGCGGTGGTCGACTCGGCGGTGAGCGTGGGCCGGCCCGCGTTCGCGTACGTCCCGGGGCTCTTCGCCTTCCGCGAGTTGCCCGCGCTGCTCGACGCGCTCGACCGGCTGACCGTGCGGCCCGAGCTGCTGGTCTGCGACGGGCACGGGCTGGCCCATCCGCGCCGGTTCGGGCTCGCCTGTCACCTGGGCGTGGTGACCGGCCTGCCGGCGATCGGGGTGGGCAAGACGCCGCTGCTCGGCGAGTGGACGCCGCCGACCGACCGGCGGGGGGCGTGGGCGCCGTTGCGCGACGGGGACGAGATCGTGGGTCGGGTGCTGCGTACCCGCGACGGCGTGAAGCCGGTCTTCGTCAGCGTCGGCCACCGGATGAGCCTCGACGGGGCGACCGCGCGGGTGCTGGCGTTGACGCCGCGCTACCGGCTGCCGGAGACCACCCGTACGGCCGACCGGCTCTGCCGCGACGCACTGGCCGCCGCCGGAGCGACCACCCGGGGCGCCTGAGGCCCGCCGCCGCGCCGATGACCCGGACGGACGCGCTCGTCGCCGGAAGCCGCCGCCGGCTTGGCGACCCGGACCGGGCGGGACCGCCGTTCTCTGCCGTCGAGGGGCCGGTTGACCCCGAGGCCGACAGCAGGCGACCGTTCGGCCGGGTCAGGTGCCTCGACCGGCCTGCCGGGTAATACGGCGCACATCCGGAGTGCTCTATGACCGGGCCCTGACAGGCCCCGGTAGTAGCCTGACCGGCGGACCCCCGTCGGGGGAGGAACGGCGAGGTGATCATGGCGGTACGTCGGCACGCGGCGCGGCTCGCGACGGTCTGCACGTTGCTGGGCGGCCTGGTGGCGCTCGGCGCGACGCCGGCGCTCGCCGAGGGCGACTCGGTCCGGGTGCGTTCGGCGGGCAGCTTCACCGCCGGCGGTTCCGCCGGAGGCGTCTCGATCGAGGTGCGCAAGCGCAGCGACGGCTGCGTGCTGCTGCGTACCGCCGTGGGGCTGCGCCTGGCCGGCCTGCGCGCCGACCAGGCCAGCGTGCAGGTCAACGTGGGCGGACGCTGGTTCCCGGTGCCGCTCTCGGGGGGTCGCGGCAGCGCCGCGACGTCGGCCACCTCACCGCTGAACCCGAGGCTCTGCAAGGGCAAGGGCATCACGGTGCGCTACCGGGTGGCGTTCGCCGCGGAGGCGCCGGCCGGTCGGCTGACCGTGAGCGGCGTGGCCAGCGACGCTCTCGGGCGGGCCCTGGGCCGGGGCGCCGAGGCGTCCCGCGTGGTCGGCGGCCGGGCGTCGGCCTCGCCGACGCCGAAGCCCTCGAAGAAGCCGTCGCCGACCCCGAGCGCGACCGCCACCGAGGTGCGGGCCGGCGCGGAGGACCCGAGCCTGGCCGCCGTCGCCGGCCGGGGGGCCGGCTCCGTCAGTAACGCCGCCGAGGAGGAGTCCTCGGGCGGTTCGGTGGTCATGTTCTTCGGCATCGCGATGGTCGCCGTCGGGATCCTGCTCATCGTCCTGCTCTTCCGCCGCTCCCGGGCGGACAAGGAGCCGGCCGGCGACCCGGGCCACGTCCCGCTGCCCCGCAACCCCGGCGGCACCACCTACCGCTCCGGGCAGGGCCCGACCGTGGCTCCCGGCCCGCCCGGTCAGGTGTACGGCCAGCAACCCCCCGCCCCCGGCCTGTACGGCGGCACGCCCGCGCCGCGCTCGGCGGGCGGCGTGTACGGCAGCCGCCCGACGCCGGAGGCCACCCAGGTGGTGCCCGGCGCCCCAGCCTCCCCGCCCGTGTCGGCCCCGCCTGCCAGCCCCAGGTCGGCGCCCCCGGCACCGGCGCAGTACGGTCAACCCGCGACACCGGGACAGTACGGCCAGCCGGCAGCACCGGGACCGTACGGCCCACCGGCGGCACCCGGGGAGTACGGCCAGCCACAGGCTGCGGGGCAGTACGGCCAGCCGCCGGCCGCGCCGTCCGGTCAGGGCGGGCCGAGTGATCCGCCGACCTCCACGCCGCCCGGTCAACGCAAGCCTGGCGACCCGCCGCCGGAGGCCGGCGGTGGCGACCACACCGTGTTCATGCCCCGGCTCCCCGGCTGAGCCGGGCCGCGCGGCGCCCCTCCGATACGCTCAGGCCGTTGACGACCTGCGGCGCAAGGAGCGAGACCGGTGTCTGATCTGTCCCAGATCGTGAAGGCCTACGACGTCCGTGGGACGGTGCCGGACCAGTGGGACGAGCGCGCCGCCGAGGCCCTCGGCGCGGCCTTCGCGCAGGTGCTGAACGGCTTCGGCGAGCAGAACGGGGAAGTGCTCGTCGCGCACGACATGCGGGCCACCGGTCCGGGTCTGGCCGCCGCCTTCGCCGCTGGCGTACGCGCCGAGGGTCGCGGGGTCATCGAGCTGGGCCTCGCCTCGACCGACATGCTCTACTACGCCTCCGGCGCGCTGGGGCTGCCCGGCGCGATGTTCACGGCCAGCCACAACCCGGCGCAGTACAACGGCATCAAGATGTGCCGCTCCGGGGCCCGCCCGATCGGGCAGGACACCGGGCTGGCCGAGATCCGCGAGCGGGCGCAGGCCCTGCTGGACAAGGACGAGGCCCGCCCGGCCGACGCGTCGGCCGCGCCGGCCGAGCGCCGGGACCTGCTGGCCGACTACGCGGCGTACCTGCGGCAGCTGGTCGACCTCTCCGGCATCCGTCCGCTGAAGGTGGTCGTCGACGCGGGCAACGGCATGGGTGGCTACACCGTTCCGGCCGTGCTCGGCGACACCGTCCTGCCGGCGCTGCCGCTGGAGATCGTGCCGCTCTACTTCGAGCTGGACGGCACCTTCCCCAACCACGAGGCCAACCCGCTGGACCCGGCCAACCTGGTCGACCTCCAGCGCGCGGTGATCGAGCACGGCGCCGAGATCGGCCTGGCGTTCGACGGCGACGCCGACCGCTGCTTCGTGGTGGACGAGCGGGGCGAGCCGGTCTCGCCGTCGGCGATCACCGCCCTGGTGGCGGCCCGTGAGCTGGCCAAGCACCCCGGCTCGACGGTGATCCACAATCTGATCACCTCCAAGGCGGTGCCGGAGATCATCCGTGAGCACGGCGGCGAGCCGGTCGTCGCGCGTGTCGGGCACTCCTTCATCAAGGCGGAGATGGCCCGCACGAACGCGATCTTCGGCGGCGAGCACTCGGCCCACTACTACTTCCGCGACTTCTGGTTCGCCGACACCGGCATGCTGGCCGCGCTGCACACGCTGGCCGCCCTGGGCGAGCAGTCGCTGCCGCTGTCCGTGCTGGCCGCCGAGTACGAGCGCTACGTCGCCTCCGGCGAGATCAACTCGACGGTGGCCGACCAGGCCGCCAAGGTGGCCGAGGTGCGGGCCGCGTACCCGCAGGCCGACGCCGACGAACTGGACGGGCTGACCCTGCGCTTCCCGGACGGCGCGTGGTTCAATCTGCGCGCCTCCAACACCGAGCCGCTGCTGCGGCTCAACGTGGAGGCCCCGACCCGGGAGCGGATGACCGCCCTCCGCGACGAGGTGCTCGACCGGGTTCGCCGATAGGATCGCCTGCGCCGGTCGGCACCGTCGATCGGTGAAACCGCATACGTGGAAGGAGCCGCGCCGTGGCCCTGGACCCGCAGTTGCTGGAAATCCTCGCCTGTCCGGACACGCATCACGCCCCGCTCGACTACGACGCGCAGGCGCAGACGCTGACCTGCACCGAGTGCGGCCGGATCTTCGAGGTCCGCGACGACGTGCCGGTGCTGCTGCTGGACGAGGCGCGCGGCCCTTCGGAGCAGTCATGATCGACGGTACGGCCGGGGTCAGCGGCCGCCGCGAGCCCGACGAGGCACTCCTCGACGACCCGGCCGCGCTGGCCGAGCACGACCCGGGCGGCATGCTGCGGCACACCGCCTCCGCCGGGGCGCAGGTCCGCGAGACGGCCGCCCTGGCCGCCGAGGCCAACCTCCAGGTGCTCGCCGACGAGGGCCGCCCCCGCGCGGTCGTCATCGCGGGCATCGGCACCGCCGGGCGTACGGGCGACGTGCTGGCCACCGTGGCCGGGCCGCGCTGCCCGGTGCCGGTCATCCCGCACCGCAGCGCCGGCGTGCCCGGCTGGGTGGGCGCCGCCGACGTGGTGATCGCCGTCAGCGCCTCCGGCCGCAGCCCCGAGGCGCTGGGCGCCGCCGAGGCCGCGCACCGGCGGGGCGCCCGGCTGGTCGCCGTCGGCGCGCCCGACTCGCAGTTGCAGTCCGTGGCCGAGCGGGCCCGGGCGCCGTTCATCCCGGTGCCCCGGCGCGCCCCGGCCCGGGCCAGCCTCTGGGCGCTCACCGTGCCGGTCCTGCTCGCCGCCCGTACGCTCGGCCTCGTGAAGGTCAACGAGGCGGACCTGGCGGAGACCGCGGCCCGGCTGGACGCGGAGGCCGACCGCTGCCGTCCGACGGCCGAGTCCTTCGTCAACCCGGCGAAGTCGCTGGCCCTGGGCCTGGCCGGCTCGGTGCCGATCGTCTGGGGCTCGTCGCCGCTGGCGACCGTCGCGGCCCGCCGCTTCGGCGACACCCTGTCCGCCAACGCCCGCTACCCGGTGGTCAGCGGTGCGCTCGGCGAGGCGGGGCGTGGTCGGGTCGGCCTGCTCGACGGCGTCTTCGGCGGCCTGGCGGAGGGGGAGCGGGACATCTTCGCCGACCCCGACGAGGAGGAGCCGTCGGGCACCCGGCTGCGGTTGGTCCTGCTGCGCGACGGCGGGCTGAACCCGGAGGACGACGCCGACGAGCCGCTCGACGTCGAGGAGCGCCGCGCGGACGCGGTACAGACCCTCGCCGAGCGGCGGGGCGTGCGCTGCGACGTGGTGACAGCCGAGGGCGGCTCCGCGCTGGAACGGCTCGCCTCGCTGGTCGCCGTGCCGGACTTCGCCTCGATCTACCTCGCCCTGGCCCACGGACTGGACCCGATGGCCGTACCGGCCATCACGGAAATGAAGGAGCTGGCAAACCAGTGAGCGATAGCAGGGAACGGGCCGAGCGGCGCACCGCGCCGACGCCCGGCGGGGCCGCGCGACGCGACGGAGCGACCGCGTGAGCGCCAACGGTGGTACGAAGGCGATCGTCGCCGCCCTGCTGGCCAACGCCGGCATCGCCGTCACCAAGTTCGTCGCGTTCCTGCTGACCGGATCGTCGTCGATGCTGGCGGAGTCGATCCACTCGGTGGCCGACTCCGGCAACCAGGGTCTGCTGCTGCTCGGTGGACGGCGGGCCAAGCGTGCGGCCACCCCGCAGCACCCCTTCGGCTACGGCCGGGAGCGCTACATCTACGCGTTCATCGTGTCCATCGTGCTGTTCAGCGTCGGTGGCCTGTTCGCCCTCTACGAGGCGTACCACAAGTGGTCGCACGAGGAGGGCATCACCTCGTGGCACTGGGTGCCGGTCGTGGTGCTGGTGGCGGCGATCATCATGGAGACGTTCTCCTTCCGCACCGCGATCGTCGAGTCCAACCTCGTCCGGGGCAACCAGTCCTGGGTGAAGTTCGTGCGGCGGGCCAAGGCCCCCGAGCTGCCGGTGGTGCTGCTGGAGGACCTGGGCGCGCTGGTCGGTCTGGTCTTCGCGCTCTTCGGCGTCGGCATGACGCTGATCACCGGCAACGGCCGGTGGGACGCGGTCGGCACCGCGATGATCGGTGTGCTGCTGGTGGCGATCGCGATCATCCTCGCCATCGAGACCAAGAGTCTGCTGCTCGGCGAGGGCGCCGAGGCGCAGGACGTCGCGGTGATCGAGAAGGCGGTCACCGACGGGCCGGAGTTCGAGCGGATCATCCACATGAAGACGCTCTACCTCGGTCCTGAGGAGCTGATGGTGGCCGCCAAGGTGGCCGTGCCGGCGGGCGTCACCGCGGAGGTGCTGGCCCGCAGCATCAACACCGTCGAGACCCGGATCCGCGCCGCCGTGCCGACGGCCCGGGTGATCTACCTGGAGCCGGACATCTACAGCGTCGCCGCCGAGCGTGCGGGCGCCGGCGCGGCGTCGTCCGCCGCGGCGGGGGCCGAGCCGGGTGAGGCCGCCGGGCGGCCCGGGAGCTGACCGGTGGAACTGCTGCACGGTCCGATCCGCGACTACGCCTGGGGGTCCCGCTCGGCCATCGCCGAGTTGCAGGGGCGGCCGGTGCCGAGCGACGGCCCGGAGGCCGAACTGTGGCTGGGCGCCCACCCGGGCGCCCCGGCCGCGGTCGACCGCGACGGCAACCGGGTGAGCCTGACCGACCTGCTGCTCGCCGAGCCGGACCACTGGCTCGGCGAGCGGCTGGTCGGCCGGTTCGGCACCCGGCTGCCGTTCCTGCTCAAGGTGCTCGCCGCCGACGCCCCGCTGAGCCTCCAGGCGCACCCGGACGCCGAGCAGGCCCGCGCCGGGCACGCCGCCGACGCGGCCCGCCCCGACGGGCAGCGCAACTACGTCGACCCGTACCACAAGCCGGAGCTGCTGGTGGCGCTCTCGCCGATGGAGGCGCTCTGCGGTTTCCGGGACCCGGCCGCCTCGGCGGCGGTGCTGACCGGTTTCGGCGTACCCCCGCTGGAGCCGGTGCTGGCGGCGCTGCGCACCGGCCCGGCCGGCCTGCGCGAGGCCGTACGGCTGCTGCTGACCTGGCCGGTCGACCGGCGCGACGCGCTGGTGGCGGCCGTGGCGTCGGCGCCGGTCGCGGGGCCTGACGCGGAGCTGGCTCGGAACCTGGCCGCGGCCTACCCGGGCGACCCCGGGGTGCTGGTGGCGATGCTGCTCAACCGGGTGCGGCTGGCGCCCGGCGAGGCGATCTGGATGCCGGCCGGCAACCTGCATGCCTACCTGCGCGGGACCGGCGTGGAGATCATGGCGGCCAGCGACAACGTGCTGCGCGGCGGGCTGACGCCGAAGCGGGTGGACGTCGAGGAGCTGCTGCGGGTGCTGCGCTTCGAGGTGCTCCACGACCCGGTGGTGCCGCCGCTGGAGGTGGCCCCGGGGCTGGTCACCTGGCCGGTGCCGGTGGAGGACTTCGCGCTGCACCGGGTGACGGTGGACGCGGGGCTGCCGCAGGTGACGGTCGAGGTGCCGGGGCCCCGGGTGGTGCTCTGCCGCTCCGGCGAGGTCTCGGTCGACGATGGGGCCGGCGCGGTGACGCTCGGGCCCGGTCGGGCCGCCGTCGGCAGCGCGACCGCCGGAGCGCTGCGGGTGGGCGGCGCGGGGGAGGCGTACGTCGCGAGCTGCGGCCTGCGCTGACCGGCGCCCGGGGCGGCGACACGAGTCCGACTTTTCCGGAATAGCTTGACTCTCCCTTGGCGCAGTGTGACTCTATGGGTACGCAGCGTTATCGCGACGACGGTCCGAGAACGCGCGCGGGGGAACCAAACCGGGGGGATGCACGGGGCGGGCGGCCATGGACGGGACTTCGTCCACGACCGGTCGCCCCGTGCGCTGTCCGCCGATGTCTTCGTGTCCTCTTCACCCGGCCGGTCCTCGCGGCGGCGGCTCGCGAGCGTAAGGTGAATGGTCGCGCAGCACATCGTCCGACAGGAGATTCCATGACCAGCACCCTCCCGGCGTCCGCCAGTGGCACGCCGTCCGAGGCCCGGCCGAGCACTCTCGCCGAGGGCGACTACAAGGTGGCGGATCTGTCGCTCGCCGAGTTCGGGCGCAAGGAGATCCAGCTCGCCGAGCACGAGATGCCCGGCCTGATGGCGATCCGTCGTGAGTTCGCCGACGCCCAGCCGCTCGCCGGTGCCCGGATCACCGGGTCGCTGCACATGACCATCCAGACCGCCGTCCTGATCGAGACCCTGGTCGCGCTCGGCGCGCAGGTCCGCTGGGCGTCCTGCAACATCTTCTCCACCCAGGACCACGCCGCCGCCGCGATCGTGGTCGGCCCCGACGGCACCCCCGAGGCCCCGGCCGGCGTTCCGGTCTACGCCTGGAAGGGCGAGAGCCTGGAGGAGTACTGGTGGTGCACCGAGCGGGTGCTCACCTGGCCCGACGGGCAGGGCCCGAACATGATCCTCGACGACGGCGGCGACGCCACCCTGCTGGTGCACAAGGGCGCCGAGTTCGAGAAGGCCGGCGCCGTCCCGCCGGTCGAGTCCGCCGACTCCGAGGAGTACGCGGTCATCCTCGGCGTGCTCCACCGCTCGCTCGCCGAGGACGGCCAGCGGTGGACCCGGATCGCCGCCGGCATCAAGGGCGTGACCGAGGAGACCACCACCGGCGTGCACCGGCTCTACGAGATGCACCGGGCCGGCACCCTGCTCTTCCCCGCCATCAACGTCAACGACTCGGTGACGAAGAGCAAGTTCGACAACAAGTACGGCTGCCGCCACTCGCTGATCGACGGCATCAACCGCGCCACCGACGTGCTGATCGGCGGCAAGATGGCGGTCGTGCTCGGCTACGGCGACGTCGGCAAGGGCTGCGCCGAGTCGCTGCGCGGGCAGGGCGCCCGGGTCGTGGTGACCGAGGTCGACCCGATCTGCGCACTCCAGGCGGCGATGGACGGCTACCAGGTCGCCACCCTGGACGACGTGGTCGAGCAGGCCGACATCTTCATCACCGCCACCGGCTGCTTCGACGTCATCACCAACGAGCACATGGCCCGGATGAAGCACCAGGCCATCGTCGGCAACATCGGCCACTTCGACAACGAGATCGACATGGCCGGCCTGGCGAAGCGTTCCGACGTCGAGCGGGTCAACATCAAGCCGCAGGTCGACCTCTGGAAGTTCGCCGACGGGCACGCCATCATCGTGCTGTCGGAGGGCCGCCTGCTGAACCTGGGCAACGCCACCGGCCACCCGAGCTTCGTGATGTCGAACTCGTTCGCCAACCAGACGATCGCCCAGATCGAGCTGTTCACCAAGACCGAGGAATACCCGATCGGCGTCTACGTGCTGCCCAAGCACCTCGACGAGAAGGTCGCCCGGCTGCACCTCGAGGCGCTCGGCGCCAAGCTGAGCACCCTGACCAAGGAGCAGGCGTCCTACCTCGGCGTCTCCGTGGAGGGCCCGTTCAAGCCGGAGCACTACCGGTACTGATCCCGGCCGCACCGACCGGGCCGACCGCTCCCCGCCGAGCGGCCGGCCCGGTCGGCTTTTCCGGGGGCGGGCGCGCCGCCGGCACGGGGGCGAGCCGGCCGGCGTTGCCGCGCGGGCGGACGCGTGCCGCCGGGCGGTCAGTCCCGGTGCGAGCGGCGGCGGGCGGGGCGGACCCAGCTCCACACGCACCAGGCGAGCCACGCCACCGACACCACGGCGGCCAGCACGCGCAGGCGCAGCGCGTCGAGCAGCAGCACCACGGCGAGGACGGCCAGCCACGGCCCGAACGCCCTCACGACCGCCACCGGCCGAGCACCATCCGGCGGACCAGCGGCGGAGCGA
The DNA here is from genome assembly GCF_059359355.1 of Micromonospora sp. ZG13. Lineage (NCBI taxonomy): Bacteria > Bacillati > Actinomycetota > Actinomycetes > Micromonosporales > Micromonosporaceae > Micromonospora > Micromonospora sp. ZG13. The sequence continues at coordinate 239,950 of NZ_JCADBQ010000003.1, read as the reverse complement.
TCCACGACCAGACGCAGAAGAGCATCCAGGCCAGGGCGAACAGGCCGCCGAGCACGTCCAGGCCGGCCGCCGAGAGCAGCACGATCACGCCGACCGCGAGCAGCCAGGTGCGCAGGATCCCCAGCCGGTAGAGCGGACGCAACGGCAGCAGCAGCGGGTGCGCGTACACCCGGGTCTCCCAGGCGGCGTCGGCGTAGTCGGCGTCGGTCGGGTCCTGTGCCGACGCCTGCCCGAAGGCGCGGTGCGCGGCGCCCACCCGGCCGCGCTGGGCGGCGGCGACGCCGTGCAGGGCGAGGGCCACGGGGTTGCCCGGCCACGCCCCGAGGAACTCCCGGGCCACCCGCTCGGCCGCCCGGTCGTCACCCCGGGCGTACGCGAGCTGGAACCGCGAGGCGAAGACGGCCGGCGCGTCCGGCGCGATCGCCGCCGCGCGGGCCACCAGGCGTTCCGCCTTGTCCGGCTGGCCGGCGGCCAAGCAGAGGTCGGCGTACTGGCAGAGCAGCCACGGGTTCTCCGGCTCGATGGCGAGCGCGTCGAGCAGCGCCCGCTCGGCGAGGGCGTGCTCGCGGCGGTGGCGCAGCGCGAGGCCGAGCCGGCCGAGCAGTTCGGCGTCCGGGCCGTGCTCGGCGAGCCCCTGCCGCGCCACGGTCACCACGTCGTCCCAGCGGTCGAGCACGGTCAGCGCGCCCGCCCGCAGCCGGAACGCGAGCCGGCTGGTGGACAGCGGGGCGGGCAGCCGGTCGACCTCCGTCAGGGCCTGCTCCGGGCGGTTCACCTCCAGCAGGTGGGCGACCCGGGCGAGCTGCGTCTCCGGGCCGGTCACGCGACGGCCACCAGGAAGACCAGGACGGCCTCGGTGAAGCCGAGCACCAGCACCGCCCCGAGGCCGGGCAGCCACAACGACGCGGGCTGGCCGCCACGCAGCTCGTACGACCGGAACGGGCGCTTCTGCGTGGCGGCGGCCACCAGCCAGACCAGCGCGCCGGCCAGCGCCCCCACCAGCCGTACGGGTCGGCCGGCCCCGTCGTCGACGATCGCGAGCGTCATCGTCAGCCGGGCGAGCAGCCCGGCCAGCCCGGTGCCGAGCACCGCCAACTGTGCCGGGCGGGACACTCCGAGCCGGCGCCCGTTGAGCAGGGCGAGCACGGTGACGGCCGTCGGGCCGCCGAAGACGGCGGGAAAGATCAACGACTGGGGCCGCCACGGCGGGCGCCGCGTCTCGTACGCCGCCGGCGCGATCGTGGGGGTGAACAGGTCGTCGGCCACGGTGATCCTGTCTCGGTAGGGGCGAGCCGGATCCTGCCACAATCGACGCGCGGCCCGCCTCCCCCCGGACGGTTCGGGGCGACCGTCCAGCCCGCTCAGCTGCCGGCGTCGGGGACCGACCCGCCGCCGTCCCACGCCGACGGGGCAGCCGCGGGCCGTACCGCCGGAACGGCCCGCGCCGCCACGGCCTGCGCGGGCGTGGCCTGCGCCGGCATGGCGGTCCGGGGCACCGGCGCGAGGTCGGGCGCCGGCGGCCGGATCGGGTTCGCGGGTGCGGGCGGCGCGAGCACCAGTTCGGGCCAGAGCGACGCGGCGGCCGTCCGGCCGAACGCCAGCCGGTACCGCGCCCGTCGGTGTCGCTCGCCGAGGACCGCGGCCAGGTAGACCGACTCGGGCATGCCCGCGGGCGGGGGCGGCGCGATCACCGCGGAGACCTCGGTCCACAGGCCGCGCCCCAGCCGCCCGCGCGCCGGCTCCGCGAGCTGGTGCACCCGCGCCAGGTACTGCCGGGCGGCCAACGCCAGGCCGTCGTCCAGCCGGCTGAGGTCCGCCGTGCAGGCCCAGCCGGCCAGCGCGGGCACCGCCGTCGGAACCGGCCGCCAGGCGGTCGCCGCGCGGGTGTGCACGACCAGCGTGCCCGCCACCAGGTCGCCCAGCCGACGCCCGCGCCGGTCGGTCAGCATCACCGACACCCCGGCCACCCAGCTCAGCAGCGGCAGCACCAGGCCGGGCCACTCCACGGCCACGCCGACCAGCGCCCGGATCAACGACTGCCGCGCGGCGACCGGGGCGCCGTCGGCGCTGACCACGCGCAGCCCGACGGCCATCTTGCCCAGCGTGCGGCCGTGGTTGAAGCGCTCGCACAGCACCGGGTAGCCGACCAGCACCAGGATCAGGCCCACCGTCGCGAGCCCGCCGGCCAGGGCGCCGTCGACCAGCCCGTCGGGCAGGCCGAGGAGCGCGGCGCCGACGCTCATGGACAGCGCCAGCATGAGGGCCGCCTGGGCCAGGACGTCGAGCAGCAGCGCGAGCACCCGGGAGCCGATCCGGGCGGCCCGGACGTCCAGTTCCACGGCCTCTCCGCTGACCAGCCCGGCGTCTGCCCACGGTGCGGGTCGCGGTTGTGCTCTCACCCCGACAGTGAACACTATGATCCCCGGACGGGGGTGACGGTGGATCTCGACGCGTACGTCGCGGAACACGGCGGACAGTGGCGACGGCTGGAGGAGCTCTCCGGGCGCGGCCGGCTCGACGCCGCCGAGGTCGACGAGCTGGTCGCCCTCTACCAGCGGGCCACCACCCAGCTGTCGGTGCTGCGCAGCCGCTCACCCGACCCGGCGCTGGTCAGCCAGCTCTCCCAGGTGGTGCTGCGTGCCCGCGCCCGGCTCACCGGCCGACCGCGCCCGTCGTGGGCGGCGGTCGGGCGGTTCCTCGTGGCCGGCTTCCCCGCCGCCGTCTACCGCGCCTGGCCCTGGTGGTGCGGGGTGGCGACGGGCTTCACCCTGCTCAGCCTCTTCCTGATCTGGTACGTGGCCGACAACCCGCAGACGGCGGCGGCCTTCATCGGCGACGAGGCGGCCGCCGACCTGGTCGAGTCCGGGTTCGCCGGCTACTACACCGAGTACGCCGCGCCGACCTTCGCCTTCCACCTGTGGACGCACAACGCCTGGCTCGCCGCCCAGTGCCTCGCCGCCGGGGTGCTGATCGTGCCGGTGCTCTACCTGCTCTGGCAGAACGCCCTCAACATCGGCGTGGTCGGCGGGGTGATGGTCGCCTACGGCCGCGCGGACGTCTTCTTCGGCCTGATCACCCCGCACGGGCTGCTGGAACTCACCGGGGTCTTCGTGGCCGCCGGCGTGGGCCTGCGCATCGGCTGGTCCTGGATCGCGCCACCGACACAGCTCACCCGGGGGCAGGCGGTGGCCCGGGCCGGCCGCGAGGGAGTCCTGGTCGCGGTCGGGCTGGTGGGGCTCTTCGCGGTCTCCGCCGTCATCGAGGCGTTCGTGACCCCGGCGCCCGTGCCGGTCCCGCTGCGCGTCGCCGTGGGCGCCGCCGTCTGGCTCGCCTTCCTGGCGTACGTGGTGCTCCTCGGCCGCCGCGCGGGTGCCGCACCCTCCGGCGCGCACGACGGGGACGACGTCCTCGATCTCCACCCGGGACGCTGACCCTCGGTGCCGGCCCCGAGCCGCCTCAGAGCTGACCGAGGGCCTTGAGGCGCAGGTAGGCGTCGGCCAGCGTGGAGGCCAGGCGGCCCGCCGGGGCGTCCACGACCGTCACGCCGTGGCGACCCAGGGCGGTGCGGACGCGGTCGCGTTCGGCCAGGGCCCGCCAGGCCGCCGCGGCGGCGTAGGCGTCCGCCGGGCGCTGCGGGACGGCGGTGGTGAGGGCGGTCAGCACCGGATCGTGCGTCGCCGCGACCACCACCCGGTGCCGGGCGGCGAGCCGGGGGAGCACCGGCAGCAGCCCCTCGCCGAGGGCGCCCGCCTCCAGCGCCGTGAAGAGCACCACCAGGCTGCGCTGGCGCTGCCGGCGCAGCAGCTCGCCGGCGATCAGGTCGAAGTCCGTCTCCGCCAGCGTCGGCTGGAGCGGGGCGAGGGCGTGCACCACGCGCGGCAGCAGGGCCGGCCCGCCCGTGCCGGTGACCGTGGCCCGTACGGCCGTGTCGGCCGCGAGCACGTCGACCCGGTCGCCGGCGCGGGCGGCGAGGGCGGTGAGCAGCAGGGCGGCGTCGATGGCGGTGTCCAGCCGGGGCTCGTCGCCGACCCGCACCGCCGAGGTCCGCCCGGTGTCCAGCACGCACAGCAGCCGGCGGTCCCGCTCCGGCCGCCACGTACGCACCAGCACGTCGGCCCGGCGCGCGCTCGCCCGCCAGTCGATCGAGCGCACGTCGTCGCCGACCACGTACTCGCGGAGGGTGTCGAACTCGGTGCCCTGGCCCCGCCCGCGGCTCACCTGGGTGCCGTCGATGACCCGCAGCCGGGACAGCTTCTCCGGCAGGTGCCGGCGGGAGTCGAAGCGCGGCAGCACGCGCAGCGTCCACGGCGGCGTGGCCGGCCGGCCGGAGCGCTGCCGGAATCCCAGCCCCAGCGGCCCGAACGAGCGCACCGTCAGCGCCACCGCCGGCCGGTCGCCCCGCCGCAGCGGGGTCAGCCGGCTGGGCAGCGCCACGGTCACGCCGGGATCGACGCGTACGAGCCGCGACGGGGGCACGTCGGGGCGGGCACCGGCGGAGGGCACCCAGGCGTCGCGGACCTTGGCCCGCAGCGTACGGCCGGAGGGGTTGTGCAGCAGCAGCGCGACGGTGGCGGTGCCGCCGAGCCGGACCGCGCGGTCCCCCTGCCGGGCGGCCGTGAGCGCACCCGGCGGCGCGGCCAGCGCCCGGTCGAGCAGCACCAGCAGCAGCACCGCCCCGGTCATCACCAGCAGCCCGACGAACGGCGCCGGCCAGGCCGGCAGGGTCAGCGCGCCGACCGCCAGCAGGAGCGCCGCCCGCCAGGTCATCGCGGCGTCGGCACGGTGGCGAGCACCGTGTCCAGCACCGCGTCCACGCCGACGCCCTCCAACTCCACCTCGGGGCGCAGCCGCAGCCGGTGCCGCAGCGTCGGCCGGGCGACCGCCTTCACGTCGTCCGGTACGACGTGGTCACGGCCGGCCAGCCAGGCCCACGCCTTGGCGGTGTTGAGCAGCGCCGTCGCGCCCCGGGGCGAGGCGCCCAGCTCCAGCGCCGGGGTGTTGCGGGTGGCCCGGCAGAGGTCGACGATGTAGCCGAAGAGCGGCTCGGCCACGTGCACCCGGCCGACCGCCGCCCGGGCAGCCGCCAGGTCGGCCGCGTCGGCCACCGGCCGTACGCCGGCAGCGGCCAGGTCGCGGGGGTCGAAGCCGGCGTGGTGCGCGCGGAGCACGCCCAGCTCCTCGTCCCGGTTGGGCAGCGGCACGGTGAGCTTGAGCAGGAAGCGGTCGAGCTGCGCCTCCGGCAACGGGTAGGTGCCCTCGTACTCGATCGGGTTCTGGGTGGCGGCGACGATGAACGGGTCGGGCAGCGGCCGCCGATCGCCCTCCACCGAGACCTGCCGCTCCTCCATCACCTCCAGCAGCGCCGACTGGGTCTTCGGCGGCGTCCGGTTGATCTCGTCGGCGAGCAGGAGGTTGGTGAAGACCGGCCCCTCGCGGAAGGTGAAGGCGGCGGTGTGCGGGTCGAAGATCAGCGAGCCGGTGACGTCGCCCGGCATCAGGTCCGGGGTGAACTGCACCCGCTTGGAGCCCAGGTCGAGGGCGGTGGCCACGGTGCGGATCAGCAGCGTCTTGGCCACGCCCGGTACGCCCTCCAGCAGCACGTGCCCGCGGCAGAGCAGGGCAATCACCAGGCCGGTGACGACCGCGTCCTGCCCGACGACCGCCTTGGCGACCTCGGTACGCAGCCGGTGCAGGGCGGCGCGCGGGTCGACGGGCTCGATGGTCGACGGCTCGGCGGTGCCGGCGGGTCGGGTCACCGGGGGTCTCCTTCGGCTCGGTGCGGATGCGGTGCGGCAGGCGGTGGCGGCCCCTCGGCGGGCGGCGCGGCGGCCGGGGGCGGTCCGTCGGTGGCCGGGGGCGGTCCCTCGTGGAACGGCACCGCGGCCGGGTGCGGGACCCCGGCGGGCGGGGGCGGTCCGTCGGCGGTGTGCGGGGCGACGGCGCGGGTGAGCCGGTCCAGCGCGCGGGCCAGGTCCAGCAGGTCCCCGTCGGTCTCGGGCTCGGCGCCGTGCAGCACCTCGTCGGTCCACCGCGGGTCGTCGCCGGTACGGGCGGCCACCGCGGCGGCCACGTCGGCCGGCGGCGCGGTCGGCGGCAGGTGCAACCGGGGCGTCAGGCGGTCGAGGGCGGCGGCCCGCAGCGTCCGGGCGGCCGCGTCCCGGGCACCGGCCTTCTCGTAGAGGCGGGCGCGGCCGAGCACCGTCTCGGCCGAGCGGACCGAGACCGGCAGCGGCTCGGGAGCCGGCGGGCCGAGCCGCCGGGCCCGCCAGAGCGCGGCCAACAGGGCGGCCACGGCGAGTTGGGCCAGCAACGCCCACAGCCAGCGGGGGAAGGCGGACCACAGCGGGTTCGGCGGGGCGGGCCGGTCGGCCCGCGAATCGCCCTCGCCGTCGTCGTTCCTGTCGCCGGCGGTGTTCCCGCCGGGACCGCCGGGATCCCCGTCGCCGGTGCCGGTGCCGGTGCCGTCGCCGTCTCCGCTGCCCGGTCGGCCGTCCCCGGTGGAGCCGCCCGGCGTGGGCGACCAGGCCGGGCGGCCGGTGCTGCCGTTGCCGAAGACCGGCGGGGGTTCGGGGCCGTCCAGGTCGAGCCACACCACCCGACCCGGCCCGCCGAGCAGCGCGGTGGCGAACGCCCGGTTGTCCCACTCGTCGATCCGGTCGTTGCGGAACGGGTCGCTGGCGCCCACCACGACCGTTGCGTCGGGGACCCGGGGCAGCAGGGCGAGCCCGTCGGCGAAGCAGAACCGGACGGGCGCCGAGGCGCCCGGGGTGGCCGCGTAGCGTTGCAGCCCGACCGCCGCCCGCCCCAGCTGGCGCAGCTCGGGCAACGGGCAGGGCAGGCCCCGCGCGTCCGGCCCCACCGCCTGCGCGGCCCACCGGCGGCCGGCCGGCTCCACGGGCAGCCCGACCGCCTCCAGCACCCGGCGCGGCGGATCCACCAGCACCAGCCTGGTGGTCGAGGGCAGCGAGTCCAACGCGCCGACCGTGTCGGGGTGCAGCAGGGTCGGCGCGGGCACGAAAAGCGTGGTCGCACCGCTGCGGGCGGCCAGCAGCGCCGGCAGCGTCTCCGTCTCCCGCTGCACGGTGACGCCCCGCTCGCGCAGCGCGTCGGCGAGCCGGCTGCCGCCGTCGTCCCCGGTCGCGACGGGGGAGAGGAACCCCCGGTCGTCGGGGTCGGGCTGGTCGACCGCGTGGGTGACCAGGGTCGTGGTCAGCAGCAGTGCGGCCAGGCCCAGCGGGATCAGCAGCCGGTGCCGGCGGCGTTGGGGAGCGGCGGCGGTCCGTGGGGCCGGCGGGGCGGCGGTGGCGGGTGCGCTCATGCTCGGGGCCCGTCCTCGGGGTGCCCGGTCAGCACCCGGTCCAGCTCGGCGGCGTGCTCCCGCATCCGGTGGTCGTGCTCGACGGAGGCGGGGCGCTGGCCGTACCAGACCTCGGAGAAGACCGCCCCGGCGGCGCCGAGCGGCGGGCCCACCTGCGGCCGGCTGTCCGTCGCGGCGCGTACCAGCTCGACGACGGTCATGCCGGGCTGCGGCTGCACCACGCGGCGGGCGGCCAGCTCCCGGACCATCGCCCGCAGCCGCTCCCGGACGGCCTCGGCGTACCGGCCCTCGGCGGCGAGCCGGTCCGCGAGGGAGACGTACGCGGCGGCCGCCAGCTCCGGCTCGCGGGGCGCGGGGACGACCGGCTGCCCGGCGGCCTCCGGCGGCGCGGGCCTGCGGCGTCGGCGCAGCCGGGGCAGCCGCCGGGGGATCCAGGCCGGGAACGTGTACCAGCCGACCGCGACCAGCACCGTGGCGAGCACCAGCAGCAGCGCGACCAGGGGCAGCGGCACCCGGTCGCCGAGCGCCGCCGTGGTCTCGGTCCACCACCGGCTGAAGCTCATCGCCCGGCCGCCAGCAGGACAGCCCCGGGCGTGCCCGCCCTGGCCCGGGAGAGCCGGATGTCCAGTCCCTCGGTACGCATCCGGGTCTCCAGGTGCAGCACCGCGTCGAGGCAGGCCAGGGCCGGGTAGGCGACGGCGTTCACGCCCGCCCAGACGGCCAGCGACAGCCAGCCGGCCCAGGCCCGGTCGACGAGGTCGAACGAGTCCAGCCCGAGGTAGACGCCGATGCCGAGGCCCAGGCGCACGATCCACCACACCAGGTAGCCGAGCAGCCGGATCCAGCCGGCCCGGCCGGCGCCCCGGACGGCCAGGGCGGCGGAGCGCAACGGGGCGCGCAGCGGGTGCACCCGGTCCACGACCAGCGCCGGCGCCACGGCGCCGAGCAGGGCGAAACCGACGATCCAGACCGGCCCGAACAGCGCGAACCCACACATCACCACGCCGACCAGGACGGCCAGCAGCAGGGTGGCGCCCCAGCGCGCGCCGGCCGGGCGGAGCAGCTCCCGGGCCCCGACCGTACGGCCGAGCAGCGCGGCCCCGGCGGCGCGGGCGGCCGGGTTGCCCAGCAGCAGGACGACCACCGCCTCGGTCGCCGCGCCCACCGCCAGCAGCAGCCAGTACGCCCCGAACCGCCCGGACTCCAGGAACCACACGGGCGGCGCCGTGCCAGCGAAGAGGCGCAGCGGGTACAGCAGGAGCTGCTCGGCCACGGCCAGCGCGAGGGCGACCGGCACCAGCACCCGGGCCTGGGCGCGCAGCAGCAGGACCGCGGAGTCCAGCAGCTCGCCGACCGTGAGGGGGCGGCGCGGAAGCACGGCGGTCGGGCCGGCGTCGGGCACGCGTACTCCTGGGGAGGGACGGCGGTGGCGCGTGACGGCGCACGCGGGGATCATGGTGACACGCCCGTTCCGATCGGGTGGACCCGCACGTCGGGGCGGCGACGCCGGGCACCTGTTGCTGGGCGGCGACGTCCCACGGCAGTACCGTGCCGGGTGACGGGGATCCCACCTAACTGAAGGGGATGGAAACATTAACCCCATGAGAGCCCGGGTACTGGTGGTCGACGACGACCCCGCGCTCGCCGAGATGCTCGGCATCGTCCTGCGCAGCGAGGGCTTCCTGCCCTCGTTCGTCGCCGACGGCGAGCGGGCGCTGGCGGCGTTCCGCGAGAACCGCCCCGACATCGTCCTGCTCGACCTCATGCTCCCCGGCATGAGCGGCATCGACGTGGCGCGGTCGATCCGGGCCGAGTCGGGCGTGCCGATCGTCATGCTGACCGCCAAGAGCGACACGGTCGACGTGGTCCTCGGCCTGGAGTCCGGGGCCGACGACTACGTGGTCAAGCCGTTCAAGCCCAAGGAGCTGGTCGCCCGGATGCGGGCGCGGCTGCGCCGCGGCGAGGACGTCGCCCCGGAGATGTTGACCATCGGGCCGCCCGGCAACCAGATCACCATCGACGTCCCGGCGCACACCGTCAGCCGCAACGGCGAGGAGGTGAAGCTGACGCCGCTGGAGTTCGACCTGCTGGTCGCGCTCGCCCGCAAGCCGCGCCAGGTCTTCACCCGCGAGGTGCTGCTGGAGCAGGTCTGGGGCTACCGGCACGCGGCGGACACGCGGCTGGTCAACGTGCACGTGCAGCGGCTGCGGGCCAAGATCGAGCCGGATCCGGAGCGGCCGGAAATCATCCTCACCGTGCGGGGCGTGGGCTACAAGGCGGGCACCGGATAGCCTGGTCACACTGTGGCCACCTCCCCCATCCCGGACCCCCCGACGGCAGTCCCGCGCCGGCGCGTCGCCGCGCGGGAGCTGTGGCGTGGCGTGCACGGCCGGGCCGCGCGCCTGCTCGCCGGCCTGCACCAGGCCTGGCGGCGGTCGCTCCAACTGCGGGTGGTGACCATCACACTGGTCGCGTCCAGTCTGCTGGTGGGCGGTTTCGCCTACCTGATCGCCGACAAGATCACCGGCATCCTGGTGGAGAACGTCGAGACGGACGTGCGGGTGCGGCTGGGCAGCGGCGCGGACTACGCGGCGAAGCAGTTCGGCCTCTACAACCAGCCGCAGGAGACGCAGCTCCAGGAGACCATCGAGGGCACGGTCAACTACCTGGCCGGCGGCGACCCGCAGCAGACCACCGGCGTGATCGTGGCGCTCGCCGCCGACAACCACACCGACGCCATCCAGCCGCGCTCCTCGCCCGCCGTCAACGTCCGTCCGCTGATCAGCCCGGAGCTGCGCGAGACGGTCGCCGGGGGCAAGGTCGCCAGCCAGATCCGCACGGGGCGCCTCGGCGAGGAGCGCACGAAGTACCTGGTCTACGGCTCCCCGGTGCCCACCCGGTTCGGTCAGGTGGAGCTCTACTACCTCGTACCGCTGGCCCGGCAGGACGCCACGGCCGCCGAGGTCCGGGACACCGTGGCCGCCACCGGAGCGGCCCTGGTGCTCCTGCTCGGCCTGCTCGCCGGCCTGGTCACCCGGCTGGTGGTGACCCCGGTACGGGTCGCCGCCCGGACGGCCCAGCGGCTCTCCGCCGGCCTGCTCGACCAGCGCATGGTGGTCAACGGCGAGGACGACCTCGCCCTGCTCGCGGCGTCGTTCAACCAGATGGCCACCAACCTGCAACGGCAGATCCTGCGGCTGGAGGAGATGTCCCGGCTGCAACGCCGCTTCACCTCCGACGTCTCGCACGAGCTGCGCACCCCGCTGACCACGGTCCGGATGGCCGCCGACCTGATCTTCGCGGAGCGCGACGAGTTCGACCCGGCGGTGGCGCGCAGCGCCGAGCTGCTCCAGGCCGAGCTGGACAGGTTCGAGGAGCTGCTGACCGACCTGCTGGAGATCAGCCGCTTCGACGCCGGCTTCGCCATGCTCGACTCCGAGCCGACCGACCTGGTGCCGGTCGTGCACCGGGTGGCCGACCGGCTGGCCGGCCTCGCGGAGCGCGTCGGCGTGGCCATCGAGCTGGACGTCCCCGGCACCCCGGTGATCGCCGAGGTCGATCCCCGGCGGGTGGAGCGGGTGCTGCGCAACCTGGTCGGCAACGCCGTCGAGCACGGCGAGGCCAAGCCGGTGCTGATCACGCTCGGAATGGACGACACGGCGGTGGCGATCACCGTCCGCGACCACGGGGTGGGGCTCAAGCCGGGCGAGGAGAAGCTGGTGTTCAACCGCTTCTGGCGGGCCGATCCGTCCCGGGCCCGGCAGACCGGCGGCACCGGGCTGGGCCTGTCGATCAGCCTGGAGGACGCCCGGCTGCACGGCGGCTGGCTGGAGGCCTGGGGTGCGCCCGGACAGGGTGCCCAGTTCCGGCTCACCCTGCCGTCGCGGGCCGGCGACCGGTTGACCACCTCGCCGTTGCGCCTGGTGCCGGCCGACGCCGCGCTGCCCTTCGGCGGGCCCCGGTCGGGCGGGCTGCTGGCCATCGGCCCCGGCACTCAGGGCGCCCTCGCGATCGGTCCGGGCACCGACGGCGCGCTGACCGTCGGTCCGGGGCGGCCGGGCAACGGTGGGCACGCGGAGGTGGGGTCGTGAGGCGTCGGCTGCTCGCCGGACTGCTCGGCGGCGCGCTGCTGCTGGGCGGCGTGGCCGGCTGCGGCATTCCGGAGAACACCGAGGTCCGGGTGGACGGGCCGGGACCGGCGGCGGAGGGCGGTTCGACCAGCGGCAGCCGGGGCGAGCCCCCGAGCCGGAGCGCGGCCGGCACCGACGCCGAGCAGTTCGTCCAGAACTTCCTCTCCGCCGCGGCCGGCGAACCGGACGGGGCGTACCAGCGGGTCCGGCAGTTCATCGTGCCGGCGGACCGCGACCGCCTCCAGACCAAGCAGGGCAGCGAGGTCACGCTGGCCGTCGTCCGGCTCACCGAGGAGCCGGTGCCCGTCTACGCCCCGGACCGGACCGAGGTCACCCTCAAGGTGCAGCAGGTCGGGCAGCTGCGCACGGACGGCACGTTGGCCCCGCCGGAGACGAGCACCACGACCTACACCTTCGAGCTGCGCAGCCAGGCCGGGCCGGACGGCCTGACGGACGGCGGGCTGTACGTGGCGAACCCGCCGACCGCGTTGCTGCTCAGCGTCGAGGCGCTGGAGACGTACTACCAGAGCCGGACGATCTACTTCTGGAACAACGACCGCACCCGGCTCGTCCCCGACCAGCGTTACCTGCCGCTCGCCGTGCCGGACGAGCGGCGGGTCAGCGAGGTGGTCAAGTGGCTGACCGCCGGGCCCTCGGCCTGGCTCGGCACGGCCGTGCGCCGGCTGCCGGACGGCACCCGCCTGATCAACAACGCCACCCGGACGGACGGCCGCTGGGAGGTCGACCTGGAGATGCCGGAGGACAAGGCCCGGCTGGAGCAGCTCGGCACGCAGCTCGCCTGGTCGCTGTCGGACCTCGACGGGCCGCTCGACATCAAGATCCGTAACCAGTCGCAGGAGTTCATCCCCGACCTGGAACGGCGCCGCCTGGACCGCCCGGTGCACCAGCTCCCGGAGAGCTTCCAGCGGTTCTGCGTCTACGAGGGCGCCGTCCACCCGCTGGCCTACCCGGGAGAGCCGACCGGCCCGGTGCCCGTGGACCCCAAGGCGAACCGGAACGTCGTCTCCGCCGGGCTCAGCCGCGCCGACAACCAGATCCTGGCGGCGCTGGTGGTCTCCGACGCCAACCGCCAGTGGCTCTCCGTCGGCACCGGCACCGACCCGGTGGCCACCTTCACCCGCAGCGCCAAGGGGTACGCCGCCATGGGCCAGCCGGTCTGGCTGCGCTCCACGTACCGGGGGCAGCCGGCCGGGCTCGTGGTCGCCGACGGGAGCCTCTACCGCTTCGACGCCCAGGCGCAGCTCACCGCCGTGCCGCTGGGCGTACCCGGTCCGGTGACCGCCGTGGCGGCCTCGCTGGACGGGCACCGGATCGCCGTCATCGCCGGGGGCACGCTCTACGTCGCCGCCCTCAGCCCCGACGGCGCGGGGGCGACCCCCGGCCCGGCCCGTCGGCTGCACACCCGGCTGACCAGCCTGTCGGCCGTCGACTGGTACGGCGAGAACACCCTGGTCCTCGCGGGCGCGGTCGGCCGCCCAGCGGTCTACGAGGTCAGCGTGGACGGCGCCCGGGAGAGCCGGTTGGAGGACAAGATCGGCGCCCGGGTGACGCACCTCGCCGCGTACCCGGCGAACGCGGTGGGTCGCCTCGGCGCCGCGATGTACGAGGCGAACGGGGTCGCGTACCGCAGCAGCCCGTTCGAGCGGATCCAGCCGCAGCAGGTGCAGGAGGTCACGCCGCCGTCGGCCGGGGCGCGCGCCGGCAACCCGACCGCCCCCTTCTTCCTCTACTGATCTCCGTGCGGGATCTCGGCGGGCTCTGGGCGGACCTCACCGACCTGGTGCTGCCCGTGGAGTGCGCCGGCTGCCGGGAACGCCGACCGGGGCTGCGGCACGGCGTCTGCCCGGAGTGCGTGGCGGCGCTCGGCGCGTTGCGCCCCAGGGCCGTACGCCCCACTCCCGCCCCGCCCGACCTGCCGCCCTGCGTCGCCCTCGGCCCGTACGCCGGCCCGCTGCGGGAGGCGCTGCTGGCGTACAAGGACCACGGGCGGCACGGGCTGGCCCGGCCGCTGGGGGCGCTGCTCGCCGAGGTCGTGGCGGCGGCGGTGGGTGAGGCCCGCCCGGTGACGCTGGTGCCGGTGCCGGACACCGCGGCGGCGGCCCGCGCCCGCTACGGCGACCACCTCGGCCGGCTGACCCGGCACTGCGCGGACCGGCTGCGCCGGGCGGGCTGGCCGGTGCGGGTGCGCCGTCCCCTGCGGGCCCTGCCCCGACCCGACTCGGTGACGCTGGACAGCGCCGGCCGCGCGGCGGCGGCCGAGTCGGCCTTCCGGGTCCGCCCGCGGGTGCCGTCCGTGCCCGACGGGGCGGCGGTGGTGGTGCTCGACGACATCCTCACCACCGGCGCCACCCTCGCCGCCGTGGGGCGGGCGCTGACGGCGAGCGGGCTGTCACCCACGGTCGCCGCGGTGCTCGCCGCGACCGAGAAACGGCACCGGCCGTAGCGCTGCGTGTTTCCGTTTCACCCGTTGGTGTATGAGCCGTGAAAAATTGTGGGCCGTCCCGGCGACTGGGGGTGACTGTCGGGCGAATTGGAGTTAGCGTTTTCGTGTCGGGGGTAGGAGGTCTTTCCACCCGCTCCCGGCGGTGAAAGGAGGCGTAGCCGCACTGACCGGTCGACGCCGAGTGGGACCTCCCCCGGGGGCGCACGACCGGATGTTGGAACGAACGACCGTCCGAACTAGGGAGGTCACATGGACATCGTGGTCAAGGGCCGTAACGTCGAAGTGCCGGATCACTACCGGGTGCACGTGGCGGAGAAACTCGCGAAGATCGAACGTTACGATCACAAACTTATTCGTGTCGATGTAGAGCTTTTCCACGAGCGCAATCCGCGCCAGGCGGACCACTGCCAGCGCGTCGAAATCACCTGCGTTTCCCGTGGCCCGGTGATCCGGGCGGAGGCCTGCACGAACGACTTCTACAGCGCGCTCGACGCGGCCATCGCCAAGCTGGACACCCGGTTGCGCCGGGCGGCCGACCGCCGCCGCGTCCACCGCGGACGGCACGCGCCGCTCTCCGTCGCCGCCGCCACCGCCGGCCTGCCGGTCGCCGGTCTCGACGGGCCGCTGGGTGCGTCCCCCGACGGCTCCGCCACGGCCACCGCCGTGGCCGAACGGGTCGAGGAGGAGCACGACCAGCCCTGGCACATCGCGCGGGAGAAGGTGCACCCCGCCGAGCCGATGACCGTCGACGAAGCCCTGTTCCAGATGGAACTCGTCGGCCACGACTTCTACCTGTTCCAGGACAAGGAGTCCGGCCGCCCGAGCGTCGTCTACCGACGGCACGCCTACGACTACGGAATCATCTCCCTGGACGCCTGAGCCGCCCGCGCCGTGGTGGTGGCCCACGCCGCCACCACGGCCCCGGGCCGGCCTCCGGGCGGCCCGCCCGCCCGCCGCGTCGGCGCTCGACTGCGCGGCGTCGACGCCCGGCGTACCTCCCGGACTGCCGCCGGTCAGCGCAGATCGTCGGGGAGCAGCCCGAAGACCAGGTCGTCGAGGCGGGTGCCGGACGGTCCCGGCAGGCGCCCGCGCAGCAGGCCCTCCCGGCGGAATCCCACCCGCTCCAGCACCCCGTGCGAGGGGGTGTTGTCGGGCACGGTGCCGGCCACCAGCCGGGCGAGCCCCGCCGGGCCGAACGCCCAGCCGGCCAGGAGCCGCACCGCCCGGGTGGCCAGCCCGCGTCCCCGCCGCTCGGGCAGGAGCGCGTAGCCGACCGAACCCTCACCGGCCGCCGGGTCGGAGATGCTGAGCCCACAGCTGCCCGCCGGCTCGCCGGTGACCGCGTCGAGGATCAGCAGCCGGGCGATGGCCCCGGTGAGCCACGCGCTCTCGGCAGTCAGGCAGCGCCGCTCGATGGCCGCCCGGGTCGGCGGCACCGGCGGGGCCTGGTTCGCCACCACCTCCGGCCGTGAGTGCAGCCGGTACATCAGGTCGACGTCGTCCGGGCCGAGCCGGCGCAGGGTCACCACGCCGTCGGTCAGCCGGCCCTCGGGCAGGTCGGGCAGCGCCCGGGGGGCCGGGCCGGGCGGGTCGTCGGCGAGCCGTACCCACACCAGCAGGTCCGTCCGGCCGCCGCCGCGCAGCTGGCCGGCCGCCCGGCGTACGCCCTCGTGGCGGAAGCCGGCGGCGAGCGCCACCCGCTGGCTGGCCGGATTCTCGGCGTGGGTCAGCAGCTCCAGCCGGTCGACGCCGTGGCGCAGCGCGGCGTCGGCCAGGGCCCGGGTCGCGGCGGTGGCGACCCCGCGCCGCCGCGCCCACGGCGCGACCCAGTAGCCCACCTCCGCCTGCCGGCGCGGCGTCACGACCTGGCCGATGCCCGCGCCGCCGACCAGGCGGTCGGTGGCCGGATCGGCGATGGCGTACGCGGCCCCGCCGCTGGCCCAGGCGGCCGGGGCGCCCTCGGTGATCCACCAACGGGCGTCGGCCTCGGTGTACGGCTGCGGCATGCCGGGGTTGAACCGCAGGTTGACCGGGTCGCCGCAGCCGGCGGCGAGGTCGGCGGCGTCGGCGGGGCGGAACTGCCGCAGCCGCACCCCGTCGGCCTCGATCGTCTCCGGCGTCATGCCAGGTCCCCGGCCAGCAGCGCGCCGACCCAGACGTCCACCCGCTGGTCGCGGTGGGTGAGCCCGCCCCGGGCGATGCCCTCGACCGTGAAGCCGGCCTTCTCGGCGACCCGGCGGGACGCGGTGTTGCCGACGTTGGCCCGCCACTCGATGCGGGCCAGGCCCAGCGTGGCGAAGCCCCAGGCGCTGAGCGCGGTCAGCGCGGCCGACAGGTGGCCGCGGCCCCGGGCCCGGGGGTCGGCTATGAAGCCCACGTCGGCCAGCAGCGGGTCGGCGGCGGAGAGCCGCAGGTCGATCGTGCCCACGTACCGGTCGTCGACGTCGGCGACCACGAAGCAGGCGCTGCTGCCGCCGGCCCAGGTGCTGCGCGTGTAGGCCAGGTACGACTCGGCGTCCGCCCGCTCGTAGGGATCGGGCAGGCTGGTCCAGCGGATGGTCTCCGGGTCCCGGCAGGTGTCGACGATCGCGTCCAGGTCGCGCTCCTCCATGGGACGCAGCCGCATCTCGGTGCCGCCGGCGGTGGCGAAGAGGACGGGCGGGGGTGCGCCGAATACGGCGGCGCGGCGGGCCTCCAGGGTGCCCGGGCCGACGGGACCGGTCTCGCCGGGTGCGGGCACCTCGCCGGGGAGCAGTGAGCCGATCCAGCCCGCGGGGCTGCCGTCGGGGGCGGGGTCGGCGAGGCGCAGCCGGCCCTCGACGCGGAAGCCCGCCCGGAGCGCGACCAGGCGGGAGGCGTGGTTGCCCACCTCGGCCTGCCAGATCAGCCGGCGCAGCTTCAGCGCGTCGAACGCCCAGCGGGCGACGGCGCGGCTGGCCCGGACGGCCACGCCCGCACCCCGGGCCCAGGGCGCGGTCCAGTAGCCGATCTCGCCGGAGCGCAGGCCGGTGTCGATCGAGACGAGCCCGCAGGAGGCGAGCAACTCGCCGGTGGCGGCGTCGCAGACCGCGAACGGCGTCCCGGTGCCCGTCGCCCAGTCCGCCGTGGCTACCTCGGTCACGAACCTGTGTGCGTGTTCGGGCAGGTACGGGCGAGGTACGGTGGTCCAGCGCTGGATGTCCGGGTCCTGGCACGCCCGGTGCACAGCGTCGGCGTCGGTCGCCCGCCAGGGGCGCAGCAGCAGGCCGTCCTCGGTGATCTCCACAGGTTCCACCCGAGCCATCGTGCCGGACCGTTCGCGGA
Source organism: Micromonospora sp. ZG13 (assembly GCF_059359355.1). Lineage (NCBI taxonomy): Bacteria > Bacillati > Actinomycetota > Actinomycetes > Micromonosporales > Micromonosporaceae > Micromonospora > Micromonospora sp. ZG13. The sequence goes on along the minus strand of NZ_JCADBQ010000003.1, from coordinate 222,735 downwards.
CGGCGTAACCGGATTTCGGCGGCGCGGCGCGTGCCGGGCGTGTTATGTCGGTTTCGCCGACTCGGAGGGCCGCCACCAGTGACCATCGCGCCGATGGAGCGCCTACGATGGTTCGAGACTGTCTAGGGGAGCGTTGATCCGTGTCGATTCTGGAAAAGGTCCTCCGCGCGGGCGAGGGCCGTATGGTGCGCCGGCTGAAGGCCATCGCCGCCGCCGTCAACTCGATCGAGGACGACTACGTCAACCTCACCGACGACGAGTTGCGCGGCATGACCGACCAGTTCAAGGAGCGGCTCGCCGACGGCGAGACCCTCGACGACCTGCTGCCGGAGGCGTTCGCGGTCTGCCGCGAGGCGGCCGCCCGGGTGCTCGGCCAGCGGCCCTACGACGTCCAGGTCATGGGCGGCGCGGCGCTGCACTTCGGCAACATCGCCGAGATGAAGACCGGTGAGGGCAAGACCCTGACCTCGGTCATGCCGGTCTACCTCAACGCGCTCTCCGGCGAGGGCGTGCACGTCATCACGGTCAACGACTACCTGGCCCAGCGGGACGCCGCCTGGATGGGGCGGGTGCACGAGTTCCTCGGCCTCACCGTCGGCGTGGTGCTGCCCAACCGGCCGGCCACCGAGCACCGGGCCGCCTACGAGTGCGACATCACGTACGGCACCAACAACGAGTTCGGCTTCGACTACCTGCGCGACAACATGGCGTGGTCGAAGGAGGAGCTGGTCCAGCGCGGCCACAACTTCGCGGTGGTCGACGAGGTCGACTCGATCCTGATCGACGAGGCCCGCACCCCGCTGATCATCTCCGGCCCGGCCGAGCACTCCGCCCGCTGGTACTCGGAGTTCGCGGGCGTCGTGGCCCGGCTCCAGCCCGGCAAGGACGGCGAGGGCGACTACGAGGTCGACCACTCCAAGCGCACCATCGCGGTCACCGAGCGCGGCGTGGCCAAGGTCGAGGACCGGCTGGGCATCGACAACCTCTACGAGTCGGTCAACACCCCGCTGGTGGGCTACCTCAACAACGCCATCAAGGCCAAGGAGCTCTACAAGCGCGACAAGGACTACATCGTCAGCGACGGCGAGGTCCTGATCGTCGACGAGTTCACCGGGCGCATCCTGCACGGCCGCCGCTACAACGAGGGCATGCACCAGGCGATCGAGGCCAAGGAGGGGGTGGAGATCAAGCAGGAGAACCAGACCCTGGCCACCATCACCCTCCAGAACTACTTCCGCCTCTACGAGAAGCTCTCCGGCATGACCGGTACCGCCCAGACCGAGGCGGGCGAGTTCAACAAGGTCTACAAGGTCGGCGTGGTGACGATCCCGACCCACCGGCCGATGGTCCGGCAGGACCGGCCGGACGTGATCTACAAGACCGAGAAGGCCAAGTTCAACGCCGTGGTGGAGGACATCGCCGAGCGGCACGCGATGGGCCAGCCGGTGCTCGTGGGCACGGTCTCGGTCGAGAATTCCGAGATCATCTCCCAGCTCCTGCGCCGGCGCGGCATCCCGCACTCCGTGCTGAACGCCAAGTTCCACGCCCGTGAGGCCGAGATCGTCGCCCAGGCCGGCCGCAAGGGCGCCGTCACCGTCGCCACCAACATGGCCGGTCGTGGCACCGACATCCTGCTCGGCGGCAACGCCGAGTTCCTCGCCGCCAACGAGCTGCGCCAGCGTGGCCTCGACCCGATGGAGCACGAGGAGGAGTACGCCAAGGCGATGGAGGAGGTCCTGCCCCAGTGGAAGCAGGCCTGCGACGCCGAGGCGGAGGAGGTCGCCGCCGCCGGTGGCCTCTACGTGCTGGGCACCGAGCGGCACGAGTCCCGCCGCATCGACAACCAGCTGCGCGGTCGGTCGGGCCGGCAGGGTGACCCGGGCGAGTCCCGCTTCTACCTCTCCCTCCAGGACGAGCTGATGAAGCGCTTCCGCTCCGGCGCCGTCGAGGCGGTCATGGAGCGCTTCAACATCCCGGAGGACGTGCCCATCGAGTCGAAGATGGTCACCAAGCAGATCAAGAGCGCGCAGGCCCAGATCGAGGGCCAGAACGCCGAGATCCGCAAGAACGTCCTCAAGTACGACGAGGTCATGAACAAGCAGCGCCAGGTGATCTACGCCGAGCGGCTGCGGGTGCTCAACGGCGAGGACCTCTCCGACCAGGTCCGCAACATGATCGACGACGTCGTCGAGGCGTACGTGCGGGGGGCCACCGCCGACGGCTACGGCGAGGACTGGGACCTGGAGCAGCTCTGGGCCAGCCTCAAGCAGCTCTACCCCGTGGGTATCACCATCGAGGAGCTGGAGGAGGAGGCCGGCGGCTCGCGGGCCGGCATCGACGCCGACTTCCTGCTTTCCCGCCTCAAGGACGACGCGCACGCCGCGTACGACCGGCGCGAGGAGCAGCTCGGCGAGGAGGGCACCCGCCAGCTGGAGCGGATGGTCCTGCTCCAGGTCATCGACCGCAAGTGGCGCGAGCACCTCTACGAGATGGACTACCTCCAGGAGGGCATCAGCCTGCGGGCGTACGCCCAGCGCGACCCGGTGGTGGAATACCAGCGCGAGGGCTTCGACATGTTCGCCACCATGATGGACGGCATCAAGGAGGAGACGGTCGGCTTCCTCTACAACCTCGAGGTGCAGGTCAACGAGCCGGAGCCGGAGGCCGAGGAGGTCCAGCTGCTCGACAAGCCGGTCGAGATCCGGGCCAAGGGCCTGGGCCGGGCGCCGCAGCAGCAGGGCCTGCAATACTCCGCGCCGACCATCGACGGCGAGGCCGGTGCCGGCGCGGTGGCCGTCGAGCGTGCCGAGCAGCAGGCGCCGGCGCTGGGCGTCGGTGGCCCGGCCCCGGCGGCCCCGGCCGCGCCGGGGACGACCGCCCCGGCGGCGCCGCAGCGCCCGGCGTCCGGCCAGCGCGGCCCGGGCGTCCCGGCGGCCAGCAGCCGGCGGGTGGCGCCGGGGCAGGCGGAGGCCGGCAACGGCCCGTCCCGCAACGCGCCGTGCCCGTGCGGGTCCGGCCGGAAGTACAAGCGCTGCCACGGCTCCCCCAACGGCGGCGCGTGACAAGCAGTTGAGCGGGCCCGCGCCCGCCGGAGCAGTCGAGCCGTGGTCCTCGTGGACCACGGCTCGCTTCCGTCTCGGCGAACGTCCGGGCGCCGTGGCCGGAGCCCGGACGCTCAGAGCACCTGTAGGGCCGTGCAGAGCCAGCTGCCCCGGCGGTGCTCCAGGCGCAGCGCCATCGCCCAGGTGCGCCCGCCCGCGCCGGCGAGGACCGCGGCGACCTCGACGGCGGCGGCGCGCGGCTCGCAGACCCGCAGCCGACGCAGGCGTACGGCCGGCCGGGTCGACCGGCGGCGGACCGGACCGGAGCGGGCGGTGGCGCGGGCCAGCTCGGGCAGCAGCCCGGCGGCCCGGGACGGATCGAGCAGCGGCCTGAGCTGCCCGGGCGGGCGGTAGCCGTTGATCACCTCAAGGCAGGTGCCGACGAAGCGGTGCGCGGCCCGGGTCGCCTCGGGGGTGGCGGTCACGAGCGCGTCGAGCGGCAGCGGGGCGGCGCTGCGCCGGCCGGGGCCGGTCGGCGCGGGTCGCTGCCGGCGGCCGAGCGGTCGGTCGGCCTCGCGTCGGGCCGGCTCGAACAGGTCGAGCACGAGCTGGGCGTGGCCCGGGGCCGGCCAGTGGGCGGCGTCGTCGTCGGTGAACGGCGGCTCGAACGAGGGGGCGGGACGCAGCCGGACGGGAGGCCGCGCCGGCCCGGGACGGCGGGGGTCGGTCATCCGGGAACCTCCCATGATTCCTGCGTTTGCTTCCGTTTGCCTTCGACGGACTCCATTCTCGGGCATGGCAGAGCCCTCGGTCAATGCCCGGCGGATCGGCCCGGTTACTCGGGGTCGCGCTCGGTCAGCGGATTGCTGCGCACCCACTCGGCCGTCTCGGCGTACTTGCGCTCGATGTACTCCTCCAGCCGGGCACGCTCCACGCGCCACTGGCCGCGTCCGCCGATCTTGATCGCGGGCAGCTCGCCGCTGCGCACCATGTGATAGACCTGCGAGTCCGACACGTTCAGCTCGGTGGCCACGTCGGAGAGCAGCAGGAACCTCGGCTCCACGAGAACCCCCGGGGTTGGCGTCGTTTGGTTCAGTTTGCCACCGACCACCGACGTGGCCCAGCCGACGGGTCGCGACCTGCGGCGACGCCTTCGCGGGACACACCGGCGGGGCGCTTCCGCCCGCACAGGTCGCGGTGTATGACGGTCACGGGATAGGGCATGATCGGCCGGGACCGGCGGAGGCCGGCACGGAACCTGAGCGGGGGAGACGACCGGTGACCGAGCAGCTTGTCCGGGTGTACGTGCCGGCGACCGTTCCGATGCTGACCCTCCTGCGCGGCCCCGGGCTGCCGGTGGCCGCCGCGCACGCGGTGACCCCCACGCTGCGCGAGTGGTACGCCGAGGGCGACGAGGAGGAGCTGGAGTACGTCGCCTTCACGCGGGCCGCCCAGGACGCGTTGCAACTGCTGCGGGCCGACCCGGACGCGCCCCGCCGCCGGGTGGTCGTCTCGGTGGACCTGCCCGCCTCGGCGGTGGCCCGGGGCGACGGAGAGCTGGGCTCCAGCGCGGTCGAGCTGGGCGACCCCGTGCCGGTCGGCGCCGTCGCGGCCGTCCACGTGGACGGCGCCGACGCGGTCGAGGACGTCACCGCCGCGACGGAGGCGGTCACCGAGGCCCTGGCCGGCGACGCGGACGCGCAGTTCACGGTCGACGGTGCCGAGGACCACGAGCTGGAGTGGTACGACGTCACCGAGCTGGACCTGCTGCTGCGCGCCACCTCCTGATCGACCGCCGCCCGCACCGACGGGGCGCCGACCGCGCCGGCGGGCGTGGCTGGTGCCCGGGTCAGCGGGTGAACGCGGTCTCGGCCGGCTCGTCGTCGTCGGCGTGGGCCGGCCCCAGGGTGCGGCCGAAGGCGATCATCGCGGTCAGGGCGCCGACGAAGAGCACCCAGATGGCGTTGTCGATCCGGGAGGTACCCAGCGAGGTCTGGGCCACCGCGTCCGCCTCGCTCAGCGCACCGGCCAGGTCGAGCAGGGACCGCCCGCCGACCCGGATGATCACCTCGGCCACGAGCAGGAGCAGGCCCGGGCCGGCCCCGGCCAGCAGGTAGGCGGGCCAGCGGGGCGCGGGCGCCGCCGCATCGAGCCGGGCGGCCCGACGGCGGGCCAGGGTCAGGTATCCGAAGGCCAGCAGCCCGGCCACCAGGCCGGCGAGCAGGGACTCGGTGCGCGAGACCCACTTGGCCGCGCTCAACAGCGACTCCTGGCCGTCGCCGCTGCCGAACAGGTCGAAGAGCGGGTCGCGGGCCCGGCTGAAGGCCACCACGAAGATCAGCGTGCCGAGGGCGGCGGCCACCACGGCCCCGACCACGGGCCCGCTGCGGGCGCCGGCGACGGCTCCGCCGATGGTCGCGGCGGCGGCGGTGGTGGCGGCGATCACGTTGGTGGTCGCGTTGTCGGCGTACGTCAGGTTGATCGCGAACGCGGCGGCGAGCCCGACGAGCAGGCCGGTGCCGATCGCCGCCAGGAAGCGCAGGGTGACCCGGTCGCTGCCCCGGCGGGCGAGCAGGTCCACGCCGAAGAGGGCGAAGCCGGCGCCCGCGACCAGCGCGGCCGAGATCACCCCCGGCAGGGCGAACGCGGAGAGGCTGATGGCGGTGAGCCCGGCTGCCGCCGAGCTGATCACCTCGCGGGTCGACCAGAGCATCGCGGCGAGCCACCCGAGGGCCAGCAGGGCGAGCACCGGCGCCCCGGGCGCGAACGCCGCAGCGGTACCGCCCCGCGCGTCGGCGGAGGGCCCGGCCCCGGTCGCGTCGGTCGTGTCCACCGGTCCGGCGCCGGTGGCGTCCTGTGCTTCGGCGGCGGCGTCCCCGACGGCGTCCGTCGTGGCGGCGTCGGCGGCCGACGCCGACCGGTCCGATGCTTCGGCGGCGGCGTCCCCGACGGCGTCCGTCGTGGCGGCGTCGGCGGCCGACGCCGACCGGTCCGACTCCGCGGCTGCGGAGCTGCCGGGCTGCTTGGTCATCGTGTTCCCTCCGACGGACGCCCGGCCCCGGTGGGCCGGCAGTTCACCGGCCACCCAGCGTACGCGTCCACGAGCCCCGTTCCCCGTGCCCGCCCTCCCGCCGCCGACCCGGGCCCGGGTCGACGAGCCCGCCGGCCCGGCGGAGGAGCCCTCGATCGATGAAGCCTGGCGCGGGGCGGCGACGCGGCGGCGACGGCCACGGGTGGGACGGCGGTGGGGGCGGGGCGTGGAAGAATCGGGAAAGGCCCCGCTGTCGTGACCGGTGAACCCGGCGCGGCGTCGGCGCCGGTCGTCCGGCCGGTGCCCGCGGGTCCGGTTTCGCCACCGCTGCCGAGATCGCCAGGAGCCTTGATGGACGCCGTGTTCTCCGTACCCGAGCCCCGCAACGAGCCGGTGCGCAACTACGAGCCGGGCAGCACCGACCGGGAACGGCTCCAGCGGCGGCTGACCGAGCTGGCCGCCGAGCGGATCGACCTGCCGATGACCATTGCCGGCGAGCAGCGGATGGCCGCCGGCGAGTCGATCGACGTCGTGCAGCCGCACAGGCACGCGCACGTGCTCGGCGTCACCGCCCACGCCACCCACGACGACGCCCGCGCCGCCGTGAAGGCGGCCAAGGACGCCGCCCCGATGTGGCGGGCCCTGCCGTTCGAGGAGCGGGCCGCGATCTTCCTGCGCGCCGCCGAGCTGCTCGCCGGCCCGTGGCGGGACACGCTGAACGCGGCCACCATGCTCGGCCAGTCGAAGACGGCGATCCAGGCCGAGATCGACGCCGCCTGCGAGTTCATCGACTTCCTCCGGTTCAACGTGCACTTCGCCCGGGAGCTGCTCGAGGCGCAGCCGATGTCGTCGCCGGGCGTGTGGAACCGCTTCGACCACCGCCCGCTGGAGGGCTTCGTCTACGCGGTCACCCCGTTCAACTTCACCGCCATCGCCGGCAACCTGCCCTCGGCGCCGGCCCTGCTGGGCAACACCGTGGTCTGGAAGCCGGGCCCGACCCAGCAGTTCGCCGCGCACTTCACCATGCGGCTGTTCGAGGCGGCCGGCCTGCCCCCCGGCGTGATCAACATGGTCACCGGGCGCGGCGAGGAGGTCTCCGACGTGGTGCTCGCCGACGCCGACCTGGCCGGCATCCACTTCACGGGCTCCACGAAGGTCTTCCAGCACCTGTGGCGGACCGTCGGCGAGAACATCTCCCGCTATCGCGGCTACCCCCGGCTGGTCGGCGAGACCGGCGGCAAGGACTTCGTCGTCGCGCACACCAGCGCCGACGTCGACGCCCTGCACACCGCCCTGATCCGCGGCGCCTTCGAATACCAGGGCCAGAAGTGCTCGGCGGCGTCCCGGGCGTACGTCCCGCGTTCGCTGTGGGAGGGCGGGCTGCGCGACCGGCTGGCCGCCACCGCGGAGTCCCTCACCTACGGCGACGTCACCGACTTCGGCAACTTCGGCGGCGCGGTGATCGACGCCAGGGCGTTCGACCGGCACACGGCCGCGCTGGAGTTGATCGGCGGCGACGACGCCTGCCGGGTCCTCGCCGGCGGCACCGCCGACGACTCGGTGGGCTGGTTCGTCCGGCCGACGCTCTTCGAGTGCACCGACGCGGCCCACGAGACCTTCACCACCGAGTACTTCGGGCCGATCCTCGGCGTGCACGTCTTCGACGACGGCCGCTTCGACGACGTGGTCGCCCAGGCCGAGTCGATCGCGCCGTACGCCCTGACCGGGTCGATCTTCGCGACGGACCGCCGGGTGGTCGACGCGGTGGCCGAGAAGATGCGGTACGCCGCCGGCAACTTCTACATCAACGACAAGCCGACCGGCGCGGTGGTCGGGCAGCAGCCCTTCGGCGGCGCCCGCGCCAGCGGCACCAACGACAAGGCCGGCTCCTGGCACAACCTCGTCCGGTGGATGTCGCCCCGCACGATCAAGGAGACCTTCGTCGCGCCGACCGACCACACCTACCCCCACATGGGCTGAGGCGTGCCGAAGGGCCCCCTCCCGGCGTCGAGCGCACGGGAGGGGGCCCTTCCCCGCACCCCTACCGGGGAGAGGCGGGGGCAGCCGTACGGCGGTACCGTGGCCGCTGTGACCCACCCCACCCCCGCTCAGGACCCCCACTTCGGCGAGCAGGGTGGCCTGCTCACCTACACCGACTACCTCCGGCTGGCCGACCTGCTGGCCGCCCAGGTGCCGGAGTCCGACCCGGCCTCCCACGACGAGCTGCTCTTCATCACCATCCACCAGGTCTACGAGCTGTGGTTCAAGCTGCTGCTCGCGGAGCTGACCGACGCCCGGGACCGGCTGCTCGCCGGCGAGACCTACCTGCCCCGGGTGCGGCTGGAGCGCTGCCACGTGGTGGAGCGGGTCCTGATCGGTCAGGTCGACGTGATCGACACGATGACCCCGCAGGACTTCCTGGCCTTCCGCACCAAGCTCGCCCCGGCCTCGGGCTTCCAGTCCGCCCAGTTCCGGGAGATCGAGTTCCTCTCCGGCCTGAAGGACCCGGACTACCTGCGCCGTTTCCGGGGCCTGCCCGACGCCGAGCGGGAGCGCCTGGAACGGCGGCTGGCCGAGCCGAGCCTCTGGGACGGCTTCCTGGCCGTGCTCGGCAGGGCCGGCTTCGACGTCGCCGAGGAGGAGTCGCGCTTCGCCGCGTACACCACCATCGCGGGGGACCGGGAGCGGTTCGGGCCGCTGTGGGACCTCGCGGAGGCGCTGGTCGCCCACGACCAGGCGTTCTCGCTGTGGCGGGCCCGGCACGTGCTGATGGCCGAGCGGCAGATCGGCACGAAGCCCGGCACCGGGGGCTCGGCGGGTGGGGCGTACCTGCGCTCGCGCGTGGAGACCCGGTTCTACCCGGAGCTGTGGGAGCTGCGTAGCCGGCTGTGACCCCCGGGCTTCCCCCGGGGACTCCCCGGGGGACCGTCCCGCCCGCCTCCCCGGCGGACTGTCTCGCGCCGACAGTGCACATAGGAACCCGACCGGGTGGCGAAAATGCCAAATCCTGGACGCCGGGTCGGCAAAGTGGCAGCGTGAGGGGCATGGCGGATTCCGGAGTCAACCCCACGGCGGCGGCCCTGCTCGGGCTGCTCCACGAGGGCCCCATGACAGGTGGCCAGTTGATGGCCGCCGCCGAGCGCCGGCTGGCGCCGTACTGGTCGATGACGCGTAGCCAGGTCTACCGGGAGCTGCCGGTGCTGGCCGAGCGGGGCCTGGTCCGGATGGGCAAGCCCGGCCCGCGTTCCAGCCAGCCGTACGCGATCACCGCAGCGGGAAAACGGACATTCTCCCGCTGGCTGGCCGAGGAGCCGGGGCGGGACACCATCCGCAATCCGATCGCCCTGCGGATCGCCTTCGGTGAGCTGCACTCGGCCAGCCAGCTCAAGAACCTCCAGGCGGCGGCCAACGAATACCACACCGAGGCCCTGGCCAAGGTCCGGGAGCAGGTCAAGAACGCCAAGAAGGAGGGCGACGCGTACGACGCCAGCGCGCTGGAGTTCGCCGTCGCCTACCACAAGGCCGCCCTGTCCTGGCTGAAGAGCGCCCCGGTCGGCTGACCGCCCCGGCCCGACGGCACCTTTTCGGCTCGTGACTGCGGGGTCTCGTAGGTTCACTCCTCGCACGAGCGGCACCTTTTCGGCTCGTGACTGCGGGGTCTCGTAGGTTCACTCCTCGCACGAGCGGCACCTTTTCGGCTCGTGACTGCGGGGTCTCGTAGGTTCACTCCTCGCACGAGCGGCACCTTTTCGGCTCGTGACTGCGGAGTCTCGTAGGTTCACTCCTCGCACGAGCGGCACCTTTTTGGCTCGTGACTGCGGGGCTCGCAAGCTCACTCCTCGCACGAGCAGTACCCTTGTCTGTCGTGACCGCTGCCGATTACGCCGAACAGCTCAAGGACCTCGACGCCACCCTGCGCAACATCGAGGCGGTGCTCGACATCGACCGGCTGCGCGCGGACAAGGACCGCCTGGAGCAGGAGGCCTCCGCGCCCGACCTGTGGGACGACCAGGCGAAGGCCCAGCAGGTGACCTCCCAGTTGTCGTACGTCAACGGCGAGATCAGCAAGCTCGGCAGCCTCCGTTCCGGGCTCGACGACGCCAAGGTGCTGCTGGAGCTGGCCGAGGCGGAGTCCGACCCGGGGGTGCTCACCGAGGTCGAGGCGGAGATCGCCTCGCTGGGCAAGGCCATCGAGGAGATGGAGGTCCGCACCCTGCTCTCCGGCGAGTACGACTCCCGGGAGGCCCTCGTCGCCATCCGGGCCGGCGCCGGCGGGGTGGACGCGGCGGACTTCGCCGAGATGCTGCTGCGGATGTACCTGCGCTGGGCCGAGCGGCACGGCTACCCGACGGAGGTCTACGAGACCTCCTACGCCGAGGAGGCGGGCCTGAAGTCGGCCACCTTCACGGTCAAGGTGCCCTACGCGTACGGCACGCTCAGTGTCGAGTCGGGCACCCACCGGCTCGTCCGGATCAGCCCCTTCGACAACCAGGGCCGCCGGCAGACCAGCTTCGCCGGCGTCGAGGTGCTGCCGGTGGTCGAGCAGACCGACAGCATCGAGATCCCCGAGAACGAGATGCGGGTCGACGTCTACCGCTCCTCCGGCCCGGGCGGGCAGAGCGTCAACACCACCGACTCGGCCGTGCGGCTCACGCACATCCCGACCGGCATCGTGGTCACCTGCCAGAACGAGAAGTCCCAGCTGCAGAACAAGGCCTCCGCGCTGCGGGTGCTCCAGGCCCGGCTGCTGGAGCGCAAGCGCCAGGAGGAGCAGGCCAAGCTCCAGGGCCTGAAGACCGACGCCGCCGGCTCCTGGGGCGACCAGATGCGCTCGTACGTCCTGCACCCGTACCAGATGGTGAAGGATCTGCGGACCGAGCAGGAGACGGGCAACCCGACCGCGGTCTTCGACGGCGACCTGGACAAGTTCCTGGAGGCGGGCATCCGGTGGCGCAAGCAGCAGCAGCTCGCCGGCGACGCTGCGTGATCGACCGTGGGCGGAGCGCGTCGTCGATCTCTCCGGTACGCCCGAATTGGATGACGCGACTCGCAACGGCGGGGCGTGGGGCTTGGCTCCCCGGTTACACCGCGTAGACTCACCACCCGTGATTCAGCTTGAGCAAGTGACGAAGACGTACCCGAAGGCGTCCCGGCCTTCGCTCGACAACGTGTCCGTCTCGATCGAGAAGGGCGAGTTCGTCTTCTTCATCGGTCCATCCGGCTCCGGCAAGTCCACCATCATCAAGTTGCTGCTGCACGAGGTCTCGCCCAACAAGGGGCGGGTCGTCGTCAACAGCAAGGACGTCACGTCGATGCGTTCCTGGAAGCGACCCCACTTCCGGCGTTCCATCGGCTGCGTGTTCCAGGACTTCCGGCTGCTGCCGAACCGCACCGCGTACGAGAACGTGGCGTTCGCCCTCGAGGTGATCGGCAAGACCAAGGCGGTCGCCCGCCGGGTCGTGCCCGAGGTTCTGGAGCTGGTCGGGCTCGGTGGCAAGGAGCACCGCTACCCGCACGAGCTCTCCGGTGGTGAGCAGCAGCGGGTCGCCGTCGCCCGGGCGTTCGTGAACCGTCCGCTGATCCTGCTCGCGGACGAGCCGACCGGAAACCTGGACCCGGACACCTCGATCGAGATCATGCGCCTGCTGGACCGGATCAACCGCACCGGCACGACCGTCGTGATGGTCACGCACGACTCCAACATCGTGAACCAGATGCGTCGCCGGGTCATCGAGATCGAGAGCGGCCGCATCGTGCGCGACCAGGCCCGCGGCGTCTACGGCTGAGCCGACGCCACCCCTGCGCAGCCTGACGACGAACACCTCATGCCGGAGACCCGGAGGAAATCCCGATGCGCGTGAAATACGTCCTGTCCGAGGTACTGGTCGGACTGTGGCGCAACGTGACCATGACCATCGCGATGATCATTACGATGGCGGTCTCGCTGACCATGCTCGGCGCCAGCGGTCTGATGTACCGCCAGGTCGACGACATGAAGGACCTGTACTACAAGAACATCCAGGTCTCCATCTTCCTCGACCAGGAGGTGAGCCCCGAGCAGCGTGACGCGCTGGCCGCCAAGCTGGAGGGCGACCCGCTGGTCAAGGAGAGCATCTACGTCAACAAGGACGAGGCGTACAAGCGCTTCCAGGAGATGTTCCAGGACGCTCCGGACCTGCTCAGCGCCGTGAAGGCGGACAGCCTGCCCGAGTCCTTCCGGCTCACGCTCAACAATCCTGAGCAGTACAAGAGCATCTACGACCAGTACAAGGACACCGAGGGCGTCGACGAGATCGTCGACCAGAGTCGGCTGCTGGACAAGATCTTCGACATCCTCACCTCGATCCAGAACATCGCCCTGGCCGCCGCCATCGTGATGGCCGTCGCCGCGCTGCTCCTGGTCGCCAACACGATCCAGGTGGCCGCGTACAGCAAGCGGCGTGAGGTCGCGGTCATGAAGCTGGTCGGCGCGTCGAACTGGTTCATCCAGGCGCCGTTCGTGCTGGAGGCCGTGGTCGCCGGTCTGATCGGTTCGCTGCTCGGCCTGGTGGCCCTGATCGCGGCCAAGTATCTGCTGTTCGACGGGTCGCTCCAGGCGTTGCAGGGTCTGCTCTCGCCGGTGAGCTGGGGCGACATCCTGTTCATGTTCCCGCTGATGGCCGGGGTCGGTGCCCTGGTCAGCGCGGTGACCGCCTGGGTCACGCTCCGCTTCTACCTGCGGGTCTGACGCCGTACGGCTCGACAAGGACCCTTCCGCGCCAGGAATAAACGGCGCGGGAGGGTCCTTGTCGTTCGGGTAGCATGATCTCCGCCCCGCGGCCGGTGACGTCCGGCGCGGATCACCGGAAAGGGGGTGGCGCCGATGCCACGGGAAAAGGGACGCAAGGTCGTCGCCTCCAACAAGAAGGCCCGGCACGACTACGCGATCCTCGACACCTACGAGGCGGGCATGGCGTTGACCGGCACGGAGGTCAAGTCGCTGCGGGCCGGGCGCGCGTCACTGGTCGACGCGTTCGCGCAGGAGCGCAACGGCGAGCTCTACCTGCACGGGATGCACATCCCGGAATACACGCAGGGCACGTGGACCAACCACGAGCCCCGGCGGACCCGCAAGCTGCTGCTCAAGCGGCTGGAGATCGACCGGCTGATCGGCAAGACCCGCGAGGGCGGCCTGACCATGGTGCCGTTGCAGGTCTACTTCTCCGACGGCTGGGCGAAGGTGGAGATCGCCCTGGCGAAGGGCAAGAAGTCGTACGACAAGCGGCAGGACCTCGCCAAGCGGGACGCGGACCGGGAGATCGCCCGGGTCGCCGGTCGGCGTGGCAAGGGAATGGACGACTGATCTGTCGCATTCGTCCCGGTCGGCGCGTCAGCCCCCGGGGCTCGGGATGAAACCCGTTGCGGTAGGCGTTACGCTTGTCGGTGCCGCCACATGGGCGGCCTGTCGAGGGGGTGACTGGTTTCGACTTCGTACGCAGCGACAGGGGAAGCGAGCCGAGGAAGCCGACGTCGTCTCGAGAATCGGTCGTCGGAAACCAATAAGCGCCAAGAACAATCGCGCTGACTTCGCTCTCGCCGCCTGAGGCGAGTAGTGAGTCTGTCGGCCTGGGAGTGCCTTCGACCCAGTCTGCCGGCATCAGCTAGAAGGCTGGCCAATCGGACCCGGTCGCGGGGTCCGTGCGGCGAGATCAATCAGCGACTGGGCCCGTCACACCAACTTGCTCGCGTGAGCGGTGGGGCCGAGTAGAGGCATAGCGAGCTGCGCTCGGAGAAGCCCTGACAAACCGGCGAAGGACCCGGGTTCGATTCCCGGCACCTCCACCACCCAGACGATGCGCCCCGGTCCACGCGACCGGGGCGCATCGTCGTGTCCGGCCCCGGCCGCCCGCCCTGGGCCGTGGCGCCGCCGGGCCGCCCTGGGCCGTGGTGCCGCCGGGCCGTCCCGTGCTGTGAGGTTGCTGGGCCTCAGGGGACAGGTGGGGCGGGCGGGACGGATGAGGTGGGGCCGGCCCCTGGACAGGGCGACGCGGCGGGTCCACCATCGCTGTACGCGGTCAGACGCGACGCGGGAGGTGCCCATGGTCACCGGTCCGATCCAGCAGCCGCCCACCCTTTCCGGAGGGCTCCGGCCGCCCGCCGCGCGCCGGCCCGCCGTCACCGGGCTCGGGGACCTGCACCCGCTCGCCCGGGCCCTGGCCGCCGCGCCGGCCGAACCGCGCTGGCGGGAACGCCTCCTCGTGGGGCTGGGCCCCGTGCGGCGGAGCTTCACCGAGCACGTCCGGGTCACCGAGGGGCCCGCCGGCCTGTACGCCGAGCTGCTCGGCCAGGCGCCCCGGCTGGCACGCGGCGTACGGCTGCTGGCCCGGGAGCACGTCGTGATCACCGCCGCGCTGGCCGCCCTCCAGCACGCGGCGGAGGCGCCGGACGCCTCGGTCGACGACCTGCTCGGCCGGGCCGGGTACCTGCTGCGGGTCCTCGCCGGGCACCGGCAGCGCGGCGCGGACCTGCTCTGGGAGGCGTACGAGACGGATCTCGGCGGAGAGACCTGATCGCGGGGAACCGGCGTGCGCGTGCCGGCGTCCAACCGACATGCGCCGTACCGCCGCCCTGCTGGGCCTTCCACTGTTGATGATCGTCGCCGGGTGCGCGCCGGCCGGCTCCGACCCCGCTGTCGACGCGCCCGCCGCCGACCCGCGCCGGGACGCCTTCGCCCAGCGGGCCACCGAGGTGGCCGACGCGTGGCGACCGCTCCCCGCGTGGAAGTCCGGTTACGTGCCGTTGCAGGACCCGACGGTGCTCGTCGGCGACCCGGGCTTCACCGAGGAGACCAGGGTCGCCTTCCGCAGCGGCTGGTACCGCGACCAGATCGACCTGCCGACCGCGAAGCCCGCCGACGGCGCCATCCGGTTCCCGGACGGCACGTTGAGCGTCCCGCTGGTCAGCGCCGCCACCGCGTACGGGCAGCTCGACCAGGGCGACCCGCCGCCGTGCGACGGCCGTCCCCGGGACCCCGGGCCGAAGCTCCCCGGCGGTGGTCCCACCATCGAGCCGGGCCCTGACGGCCCGGTGAGCAGCGCCCCGCACACCGCCTGCGTTCCGCTCACGGTCACCGCCGTGAAGCTGGGCACCGCGCCCGTGCGCACCAGCCGGGGCGAGGCGCAGGTGCCGGCGTGGCTGTTCACCGTCGAGGAACTTGCCGCGCCGGTCGCCCGGCTCGCCGTGGCGCCGCAGGCCGTCAGCGCACCGCCCGAGCCCGCCCCGCCGGCCGGCCCGGCCCCGCAGGGCGTGGTCGGCGCCCAGGACGTCCAGTCCGTCGACGGCGCCGAGCTGACCTGGCGGCTCGGCGTGGGCAGCTGCGACACCGGGATCACGCCGCTGGTGCAGGAGCGCGACGACGTCGTGGTGGTGGGCGGCAGCGTGGTCACCGCCACCGGTGTGTGCAACTCGATGCTGAAGCTCGAACCGGTCACCGCCACGCTGAAGGCGCCGCTGGGTGGCCGGCCGGTCCTCGACGTGCTCACCGGCGCGCCGCTGCGCCTCGCGTCGAGCTGACGCGCCGGGTGCCGGTCCTGGCCGGACCCCCGCGCTCGCGCAGCCGCCGGCACAGGGCAGTCACGCCACCGTCCCGGGCCGGCGAGATCGGCGCCGCGCTGGGAGTTGACGGAGCGGGCCGCCCGGCGCGGACCGGGCGGCTCACAGGAGGCGGGGCACCTCGGTGCTGACCGGCACCGGCAGCACCGTCGGGCCGTCCGCGTGCAGCCCGGCGGCCAGGGCCTCGCCGAGCTGCTCCGGGGTCTGCGCGACGGTGGCGGCGCAGCCGTAGCCGCGGGCGATGGCGGTGAGGTCCAGCCCGGGCAGGTCCAGCCCGGGCACCCCGGGCGTGTCCTTGAACGCGGCGAAGGCCTTCAGGATGGCGTACTGCTGATTGACCGGCACCACGACGACCAGCGGCAGGCGCAGCCGCGCGGCCGTCCAGAGCGCCTGCACCGAGTAGTGGAACGACCCGTCCCCGATGACCGCCACCACCGGCCGTCCCCGTCCGGTGTCGCGCTGGGCGAGCGCGACGCCGACCGCCGCCGGCAGGCCGTACCCGAGGCCGCCGCTGGCCATCGTGAAGTACGACCCGGGGCGGGTGGCGCGCAGCCGGCGGCGCAGCGCCGGCAGGTTGGACGGCGACTCCTGGACCAGGATCCCGTCGGCCGGCCAGTGCCGGGCCAGGGCGGCGAAGAGGGCGTCGGGTTCCAGCGGCAGCCCGTCGGCCGGCGGCGGCGGGTCGGGGCGCGCCGGCGGCGCCGGCCGGTCCGCCGCCGGGAGCAGGTCGACCAGGGCGGCCAGGGCCAGCCCGGCGTCGCCGAGCAGGCTGTCGCCCACGGGGGCCCGGGCCGCCTCGTCGGGGTCGTCGGTGACGTGCAGCAGACGCGCCCCGGCGGGCAGGTGCTCGCCCGGCACGTGCGGGTAGTAGCGGAACACCGGCGCCCCCACCACCAGCACGGTGTCGTGCCCGTCCAGGGCCTGCGACAGCGGCCCGATCGCGAAGGGGAGCACTCCCCGGAAGAACGGGTGGTCCTCGGGGAAGGCGGCCCGCTCCGGGGCGGGTGCCGACCAGACCGGCGCGGCCAGCCGCTCCGCCAGCGCCACGGCGGCGGGCCAGCCGTCGGCCCGGTCGACGGCCGCGCCGAGCACCAGCACGGGCGCGCGGCTGGCGGCCAGCACGTCGGCGAACTCGCGCAGCCGGTGCGGGTCGGGGGCGAACCGGGTGGCCACCGTCCGCACCGCCGGCGGCGGGCCGGACGGCTGCGCCCAGTCGTCGAGGGGCAGCGAGAGGAAGACCGGCCCGGCGGGCGGCTGCACGGCCGTCGCGTACGCCCGCATCAGCGCCGCCGGGACGTCCTGCGCGCGCACCGGCTCGTGGCTCCACTTGACGTACGGCTGGGGCAGCTCGGTGGCCCGCCGGCTGGTCAGCCGGGGCTCGGCCAGCAGCATCTCCCGGGTCTGCTGGCCGGCGGTGACGATCAGCGGGGTGCGGTTGTGCCACGCGGTGACCAGGTTGCCCATGCCGTTGCCCGTGCCGGGGGCGGTGTGCAGGTTGACGTGCGCCGGCCGGCCGGTGACCTGCGCGTAGCCGTCCGCCATGCCGACGGCCGACGCCTCGTGCAGGGCGTGCACGTAGTGGAAGTCGTCGGGGAAGTCCCGCAGGAACGGCTCCTCGGTGGAGCCCGGGTTACCGAAGACGGTGGTCAGGCCGAGGGCACGGAGCAGGTCGTACGTGGTGTCGCGGACCGTAGCCATCGTCTCCCAATCTATCGGGACGACTCGGGCGGTCCGGGCCTTTCGCCCCCCTCGCGCCTCAGGGCAGCGCGAAGGGCAGGGTGATGCCGTCCAGCGCGCGCCCGCAGTCGCAGTCCCGCTCGGTCGGCAGCTCGGCGACGGCCGCCAGCAGCATGCCCCGCAGCCGGTCCGTGTTCTCGCCGAAGACCCGGAACACCTCCTCCTGCGTCACCGCCCCGCCGCCCTCGACGCCCGCGTCCAGGTCGGTGACCAGGGCGATCGAGGAGTAGCAGAGGGCCAGCTCGCGGGCGAGCACCGCCTCCGGGTGGCCGGTCATGTTGACCACCGCGCCGCCGATCGAGGCGTACCACCGCGACTCGGCCCGGGTGGAGAAGCGCGGGCCCTCGACCACCACCACCGTCCCGCCGTCGACCGCCGGCACGTCCCGGCCGGCCGCGGCGGCCAGCAGCGTACGCCGCCCGGCCGGGCAGTACGGGTCGGCGAAGGAGACGTGTACCGCGCCCCGGTCGTAGTAGGTCTGCGTCCGCCCGCTGGTGCGGTCGATCAGCTGGTCGGGCACCACGAACGTGCCCGGCCCGAGCTCCGGCCGCAGGCCGCCCACGGCGCAGGGGGCGAGCACCTGGCGTACGCCGAGCGAGCGCAGCGCCCAGAGGTTGGCCCGGTACGGGATCAGGTGCGGCGGGTGGCGGTGGTCGCGGCCGTGGCGGGGCAGGAACGCCACCCGCCGCCCGCCCACCTCGGCGACGGTGACGGCGTCGGACGGCGGCCCGTAGGGCGTCTCCACCACGTGCTCGGTCGCGCCGTCGAGCAGTGCGTAGAGCCCTGAGCCACCGATCACCGCGAGTTCCGCCGTGGGACCCATCGGTCCTCCCTCGTGTCTGTCGATCAACCGACCGTCAGACCTTAACCACCGCCCCGGGGGCAAGCTATGGTGCCAGGCATGGCGTTCACAGCGCGGATGACACCGGTGCCCCCGGGCGTCCCGGTCCGGTCGGTCTGACGGGGTGTCCGGCATGCAGGGAGAGGGGCAGGCCATCGGCGGGCGGGCGACGGGGTCGATGACCGGGCGGCTGCTGGTCGCGACGCCGGCGCTGAAGGATCCGAACTTCGACCGTACGGTCGTGCTGCTGGTGGCGCACGAGCCTGGCGGCGCCCTCGGTGTGGTGCTCAACCGGGCCACCGAGGTGCCGGTCGCCGACGTGCTCGGCGACTGGAGCGACCTGGCCCGCGACCCGGCGGTGCTCTTCGAGGGCGGCCCCGTGCAGCCCGACTCGGCGATCTGCCTGGCCCGGATGCGGCACCCGGTGCAGCGGCTAAGGGGATTCCACCAGGTCTCCGGGGCGGTCGGCACCCTCGACCTCTCCGTCGACCCGGGGCCGCTGCGCGAGGGCATCACCGGCATCCGGGTCTTCGCCGGCTACTCCGGCTGGGGCACGGGGCAGTTGGAGCAGGAGATCGAGGACGGCTCCTGGTTCGTCCTCGACGCGCTGCCCGGCGACGCCTTCGTCGACCGGCCGGACGACCTGTGGCCGATGGTGCTGCGCCGTCAGGGCGGCATGATGGCGGCGGTCGCGCACTTCCCGCCGGACGTGGCGCTCAACTGAACGCCGGGACGCCCGGGTGCCGCGCCCGCCGACGGGTGGCCCCCCGCGAGATGACCATGCGACGGGCGCTGTGTATAGTTCTCTCGTGCCCGGGTGACCGGGACGAGGCAAGGGGCCGTGGCGCAGCTGGTAGCGCACCACACTGGCAGTGTGGGGGTCAGGGGTTCGAGTCCCCTCGGCTCCACCCTTGCGAAAGCCCTGGTGCGGGAGTCGTCCCGCCCCAGGGCTTTCGGCTTTCCGGCGTGGTCCCGCACCGCCGCCCGCCGACGGCGAGCGGAATAGGGGTTCCGTCCCACGAATGAGGCGTTGTCGCCCGTCGGCGCCCGTGCCACGATCGCCGCACTGGAGGCCCTTCCCCGCCCGGTGGTGGGGCCGATCCCGTGGCGCGCCGCGAAGGAGCCGATGGTGGATCACCCCCACGCGTTGACAGCCGAGCAGTCGGAGCAGTTCCGGCGCGACGGGCACCTGATCCTGCGGGGCGTGCTCCCCACCGCGACGCTCGACGCGCTGCACGGCTCGTTCAGCCGCGTCGTCGACCACCTCGCCCGGCAGTGGCAGCAGCGGGGAGTGGTCACCGAGACCTTCGCCGACCTGCCGTACGACCAGCGCTACCTGCGCCTGATCGAGTCCAGCCAGGTCCGCGTGCCGGCCGCCTGGCGGCGGATCCTGGTGGGACGCCCGGTGTACGACCTGTGGCGCACCCCGGAGCTGCTCGGGCCGGTGCGCAGCCTGATCGGTGACGAGGTCTACGCGCACGGCGTGTGGAACGCCCGGCCGCGTGACCCCCACGGCCGTACCCAGCAGGTCGCCTGGCACCAGGACGCCTACTACTACAAGGGCTGGGACCCGTCGGTCGGGCCGCTGCTGTCGGCGTGGATCCCGCTGGTGCCGGTCGACGAGGACACCGCCTGCCTCCAGTTCGTCACCGGCTCGCACACCCGGGGCTGGATCTCCCGCGACCGCCTGCCGAACGGCGAGTACGGCACGTCGGACGAGGCCGTCGGGGACGGCCCGGTCAGCACGGCCCGGATGGAGCCCGGCGACGTGGTGATCTTCACGGACACGACGCTGCACCGCTCGACGCCCAACGTGTCGGACCGCATCCGGTGGAACATCGACATCCGGTTCGCCCCGGCCGTCGACGAGGTGATCCGGAACTCGCCGCGCGGCTACCGCTGCTTCAGCGCCGCCGACCCGGCCCGGGTCGAGTCGTTCGAGACCTGGGCCGGCCGCTACCGCTACGAGCCCGAGGACCTGCTGACCGAGCTGACCAACTTCGAGGAGGGCTACGACCTCGACGTGCTCAGGGCCTTCTCCCGGGCGTCGCCGTACGCCGACATCTACTGAGGACGCCGCCGGCTCAGCCGAGGTGACGCTCGATCTCGGCCAGCTCGTCGGCGCCGAGGTCGAGGTTGTCGAGGGCGGCGATGTTCGCCTCCAGCTGCGGCACGCTGCTCGCCCCGATGATCAGGCTGGTCATCCGGGCATCGCGCAGCGCCCAGGCGAGCGCGAGCTGGGCCAGCGACTGGCCGCGCCGCTCGGCGACCGCGCCGAGCGCCCGGATGGTGGCCATCCTGGCCTCGTCGAGGTCGCCCTCGCTGAGGAAGACGCTGGTGCGCACCCGGGAATCCTCGGGGATGCCGCCCAGGTAGCGGTCCGTGAGCAGCCCCTGGGCCAGCGGGCTGTACGCGATGCAGCCCGCGCCGACCCGCTCCAGCGTGTCGAGCAGGCCGTCGTCCTCGGTCCACCGGTTGAACATCGAGTACGACGGCTGGTTGATCAGCAGCGGCGTACCCAGGTCGCGCAGGATCGCGGCGGCCCGCTCGGTCTGCGCCGAGTCGTAGTTGGAGACGCCGACGTAGAGCGCCTTGCCGGCCCGCACGACGGCGTCCAGGGCGCCCATCGTCTCCTCCAGCGGGGTGTCCGGGTCGAAGCGGTGCGAGTAGAAGATGTCGACGTGGTCCAGCCCGAGGCGGCGCAGCGACTGCTCCAGCGAGGAGACCAGGTACTTGCGCGAGCCCCACTCGCCGTACGGGCCGGGCCACATGAGGTACCCGGCCTTGGTGGAGACGACCAACTCGTCCCGGTACGCCCTCAGGTCGGTGGCGAGCATCCGGCCGAAGCTCTCCTCGGCGGCGCCCGGCGGTGGCCCGTAGTTGTTCGCCAGGTCGAAGTGGGTCACGCCGAGGTCGAAGGCGCGGCGCACGATGTCCCGCTGCCGCTCGTACGGCCGGTCGGGGCCGAAGTTGTGCCACAGCCCGAGCGAGATGGCGGGCAGCCGCAGCCCGCTGCGTCCGCTGCGCCGGTAGGTCATCTTGTCGTAGCGCTGGTCCGCGGCGAGGTAGGTCACGGTCACCGAGCCTAGCCCCGCCGGCCGCCGACGCGCGGCGAACGGGCCTGGGACAACGGACGCCGGGGTAGTTTCGGGGCCATGCGTTTCGTCGAGCTCGACACCCCGAAGCCCCTGTCCAAGATCGGCCTCGGCACCTGGCAGTTCGGGTCCCGGGAGTGGGGCTACGGCCCCGAGTACGAGCGCCGGGCGGCCGACATCGTCCGGCGCGCCGTCGACCTCGGGATCACCGTCTTCGACACCGCCGAGCTGTACGGCTTCGGCCGCAGCGAGCGGATCCTCGGCGACGCCCTCGGCGACGACCGGCAGAAGGTGGTGCTCGCCACCAAGATCTTCCCGATCCTGCCGGTCGCCCCGGTGGTGCAGCAGCGGGCGGTCGCCTCGGCCGCCCGGCTCGGCGTCACCCACCTCGACCTCTACCAGGTGCACCAGGCCAACCCGCTGGTCGCCGACCACACCACGATGCGCGGCATGCGCGCGTTGCAGGACGTCGGGCTGGTCGGCGAGGTCGGCGTCAGCAACTACGGCCTGCGCCGCTGGCAGGTCGCCGAGGCGGCGCTCGGCCGGCGGGTGCTGAGCAACCAGGTCCGCTACAGCATGATCGACCGTGGGCCCGAGCACGACCTGCTGCCGTACGCGAAGCAGGCCGGCCGCGTCGTCATCGCGTACAGCCCGCTCGCCCAGGGGTTCCTCTCCGGCCGCTACGACGCGAAGAACCCGCCGAGCGGCGCGGTACGCCGGGCCAACCCGTACTTCCTGCCCGAGAACCTGGAACGCGGCGCGACCCTGATCGAGACCCTGCGGCAGGTGGCCGACGCCCACGACGCCACCCCCAGCCAGATCGCCCTGGCCTACCTGCTGCGCCACCCGAACGTGCTGGCCATCCCCGGCGCGTCCGGCGTGGAGCAGGTCGAACGCAACGCGGCGGCCGCCGACATCGACCTGGCCGACGACGAACACGCCGCGCTCGCGCGGGCGGCCAAGGAGTTCCGCCCGATCACCGGCCTCGCGGCGGCGCCCCGCCTGCTGCGGGCCCGGATCGGCCGGTGACCCCGCCGCCGGACACACCGCCGCCGGACTGACGGCGTCGAGCTGGCCGCCGCTGAGCTGACCGGCGTCGGGCCACACCCGGCCGGGTGGGCGCCGGGGCGGCCGGGCGGCCCGCCCGTCCGCCGATCTCCCCGACGTGGGGGAGTCGGCCCGGGGCGGGACCGGGACAGAATGGGCCGGTGAAGCCCCGCACGGTCGTCGCCCCGCTGGTGGCCGCCAGCACCTGGCGGCGCGGCGTGTTCCTGCTGCTCGGCGGGGTGCTCGCGCTGCCGTACGTGCTGCTCGCGGTGGCCTTCGCCCAGATGCTGACCCGCTCGGACGTGCCCCGGCCGCTGGTGCTGTCCCTGCTCGCCGTCGCGGCGACCATCGCGGCGGTCCCGGTCTTCCTCGACGGACCCCGGGCGTTGGAGATCGCCGCCGCGCGGACCCTGCTCGGCGTCGACCTGCCGGACCCGGCCCCCGGGCACGCCGCCGACCGGGAGACCCGGCTGCGCTCGGCGCTCTGGATCGGGCTGCACCTGATCAGCGGCGGGCTCGTGGTGGCCGCGCTGTTCAGCGCCGTGCCCATGGCGCTGGCCTTCATCGGGCAGCAGTTCGGGCTCGACACGGGGATGACCGGCGGCGACCGGTTCGGGCCGCTCGACGGGCGGGACACCGGCTGGCTGACCGTCGCGGGCGTCGTGGTGCTGGTGACGCTCGGCTACGCCGTGGCGGGGCTGGGCGCGCTGGCGGTGTCGATGGCCCCCGTGCTGCTCGGCCCGGCCCCGGCGGAACGGATCGCGGCCCTGGAGGCGCGCGCCACGCGCCTGGCCGAACGCAACCGGCTGGCCCGGGAGCTGCACGACTCGGTGGGCCACGCCCTCACCGTCGCCACCCTCCAGGCCGGGGCCGCCCGCGAGCTGCTGGACCGGGACCCGGAGTTCGTCCGGCGCGCGCTCGGCGCGATCGAGGAGGCGGGGCGACGGGCCATGGACGACCTCGACCACGTGCTGGGGCTGCTCCGCGAGCCCGACGGGCGGCCGGCGGCGCCCGCGCCGCAGCGTACGCTCGCCGACCTGGACCGGTTGGTGGCCGACACCCGCGCGGCCGGCCTGCCGGTCGACGCCCGGCGCACCGGCGACCCGGCCGACCTGCCGGCGGCGGTCTCCCGGGAGGGCTACCGGATCGTCCAGGAGGGGCTGACCAACGCCGCCCGGTACGGCCGGGGGCCGGTCGCGCTGCGCCTCGACGTGCACGCCGACGCGCTGGAGTTGGAGCTGGACAACGCGCTGGGCCGGCCGCGCCGCGCGGACCCGGGCCGGGGCGGCCGGGGCCTGGACGGGATGCGGGAACGGGTGCTGCTGTTGGGCGGCCGGTTGACCGTCGGGCCGGACGGCGACCGCTGGCGCATCCGGGTGCGGCTGCCGTTCGAGGAGGGCCGATGACGACCGGGACCGCGACGCCGAGCACGGGCGTGCTGATCGTCGACGACGACGAGCTGATCCGGGTCGGGCTGCGGGCGATCCTCGACGCCCAACCCGACCTGCGGGTGCTCGGCGAGGCCGCCGACGGCGCGGAGGTGCCGCCGCTGGTGGCCCGGCTGCGCCCGCAGGTGGTGCTGATGGACGTGCGGATGCCCGGCATCGACGGCATCCAGGCGACGCGACGGCTGCTCGCCACCTCCGCCGACCCGCCCCGGGTCCTCGTGGTGACCACGTTCGCCAACGACGAGTACGTCTACGAGGCGCTGCGCGCCGGGGCCAGCGGATTCCTGCTCAAGCGGGCCCGGCCCGCCGAGGTGGTGGAGGCGGTCCGGGTGGTGGCGCGGGGCGAGTCGCTGCTCTTCCCCGCCGCCATCCGCCGCCTCGCCGGGGCGTACGGGGGGCGGGGCGCCGACCGGCTGGCGTCCGCCCGGCTCACCGACCGGGAGGCCGAGGTGCTGCGGCTGATGACCACGGGACTGTCCAACCCGGAGATCGCCACGCACCTGGTGGTCGGGGTGGAGACCGTGAAGACCCACGTCGGCAACGTGCTGGCCAAGCTCGGCGTACGCGACCGCACCCAGGCGGTGATCGCCGCGTACGAGTCGGGATTCGTCACCCCGTCGGGCTGAGCTTTCCCTCCCGAGGGGGAGCCGGTTCACCGCCGCACGGGAGGGCGGGCGCGGCCCGTCGGCCGAGGCTGGGAGGCATGACGACGACCACCGCTCCCACCCACCGACCGGCCCTCGACCGGCTCGCCCCGGTCGCCGCCGGCTGGCTCGGCCTCTGGGGACTGCTCGCCCTGGTCAGCGCCGTCACCGGCGCCGGCTACCCGTTCGGGGCGAACGATCCGCGCGGCGGCGAGGCCAACCTGCTCCGGCTGGTCCCCACCGACCTCGGGCCACCCCTGTTCGCCGTGCTGCTGCTCGGCGCCGCGGTGGCCGCGCTCGCCATGACCGGGCCGGCCCGCAGCCCGGCCCGGCCGCTGCGCACCCTGCTGCTGGCGTACGCCTGGGCCGTCGCCTTCCTGCTCGCCGTCGTCGTGCCGGACGTGGGGGTGCTGACGATCCTCGGCTACGCCCCGATCCTGCTCGTCGGCGCGCCGTTCGGCTGGCCGCCGGTCGACTACGCCGAGGTGTTCACCTGGGCGCTGTCCGTCCGGTTCGCGGCCGTGGTCGGCGGGGTGCTGCTGGCCGGGGCGGCGCTGCGTTGGCAGCGGCGCACCGCCGGCGCCTGCCCGGCGTGCGGTCGCGACGGCGTCGACCACGGCTGGACCTCGCCCGCCTCGGCCGCGCGCTGGGGACGCGTGGCGGCCTGGACGGCGGCCACCATCCCCGCCCTGTACGCGGTCACCCGGCTCGCCTGGGCGCTCGACGTCCCGCTCGGCATCGAACGGTCGTTCCTCGACGAGATGCGGGAGTCGGGCCTGGTCTGGGCGGGTGCCGGGCTGGGCGGCTTCGCCCTGGTGGGCGCGGTGCTCACCCTCGGGCTGGTGCAGCGG
This sequence comes from Micromonospora sp. ZG13, assembly GCF_059359355.1. Lineage (NCBI taxonomy): Bacteria > Bacillati > Actinomycetota > Actinomycetes > Micromonosporales > Micromonosporaceae > Micromonospora > Micromonospora sp. ZG13. The sequence goes on along the minus strand of NZ_JCADBQ010000003.1, from coordinate 197,409 downwards.
TGGGGGGAACGGTTCCCGCGCTGGACGGTGGGCCTGGCCGGGCGGCCGGTGCCGGTCGCGCTGGCCGTCGTCCCGGCGACCCTGGTCGCGGTGGCGGTCACCGCGGCGAGCCTCGGCCTGCTCGCCAGCCCCGACTTCTGGGACTTCTCCGGCGGGCTCAGCCTGGCCACCGCCCCGATGCTGCTCTGGCCGCTCTGGGGCGTCGCGCTCGGCGCCGCCACGTACGCGTACCACCTGCGCCGCCGGGGCGCCTGCCGGCGTTGCGGGCGCGGCTGAGGCCGCCGCACGCGGTTGCGGGCCGGGGGACCTGACGGGGGGTGCCCGGCCCGGGACGCGTGGCGGATGGGGGGTGTCGTCGACGGGCCGTGCGGGCGAGCGGCCGGTCGGCGGCGCCCCGCCCGCCGCCGTCCGGGATAGGGAGTGAGCTTTCGACGAGGTCGCCGCGTCGCCTCGTGAGCTAGCGTGGGTCGGGTGACTGCGCCTTCCCCGGTTACCCCGGCCCCACCGGCCGACCTGCCCGGCACGCTCGGCGAGCTGCGGGCGGCCGGCCACGCGTACCGCACGGTCAAGCGGGAACTCCGCGACAACCTCCTGGCCCGGATGCGTTCCGGCGCCGACCGCTTCCCCGGCATCGTCGGATACGACGACACGGTGCTGCCCGAGGTCGAGCGGGCCCTGCTCGCCGGGCACGACATGGTGCTGCTCGGCGAGCGGGGCCAGGGCAAGACCCGGCTCATCCGCTCGCTGGTGGGCCTGCTCGACGAGTGGACCCCCGTGATCGCCGGCTCGGTGCTCAACGAGCACCCGATGCACCCGCTCACCCCGGCCTCGCGGGCGCTGGTCGCCGAGGCCGGCGACGCCCTGCCGGTGGCCTGGCTGCACCGCTCGATGCGCTACGGCGAGAAGCTCGCCACCCCGGACACCAGCGTCGGCGACCTGATCGGCGACGTCGACCCGATCCGGATCGCCCAGGGGCGCACCCTCGGCGACCCGGAGACCATCCACTTCGGGCTCGTCCCGCGCACCAACCGGGGCATCTTCGCCGTCAACGAGCTGCCCGACCTGGCCGAGCGGATCCAGGTGGCGCTGCTCAACGTGCTGGAGGAGCGGGACATCCAGGTCCGCGGCTACCAGCTGCGGCTGCCGCTGGACCTGTTCCTGGTGGCCAGCGCCAACCCGGAGGACTACACCAACCGGGGCCGGATCATCACCCCGCTGAAGGACCGCTTCGGCGCCGAGGTCCGCACCCACTACCCGGTCGACCTCGACCTGGAGCTGGCCCTGATCCGGCAGGAGGCCGACCTGGTCGCCGAGGTGCCGGAGCACGTGCTGGAGGTCCTCGCGCGGTTCGCCCGCGCGGTGCGCGAGTCGCCGTCGGTGGACCCTCGCTCCGGGGTCTCCGCCCGCTTCGCCATCGCCGCCGCCGAGACGGTCGCCGCCGCCGCGCTGCGCCGCGCCGGCCTGCTGGCCGTCGCCGACACCCCCGAGGGGGTACGCCCCGAGGCACCGGTCGCCCGGGTCGGCGACGCGGTGCCGGTGACGTCGACCCTGCGCGGCAAGGTCGAGTTCGAGAGCGGCGAGGAGGGCCGGGAGGTGGAGATCCTCGGCCACCTGCTGCGTACCGCGACCGCCGAGACGTTCCGGGCCCGGCTGGCCGGGCTGGACCTCTCCGGCTTCACCGCCCTCGTAGACGGGGACGCGGTGATCGAGACCGGGGAGCTGGTCGGCTCCGCCGAGCTGCTGCGCCAGGTGGGCACCGTACCCGGGCTCGCCAAGGCCCTGGACCGGCTGGGGCTGGGCGACGCGCCCAGCCCCGAGCAGGCGGCGGCCGGCGTGGAGTTCGTCCTGGAAGGGCTGCACCTGACCCGGCGGCTCGGCAAGGACGTCACCGACTCCGGCCGGACCCGCTACGGCGGCCGGGCCTGAGCATGGCCGGCAACCGGTTCCGGTACGGGCAGTGGCGGGGCGGCCCCGACCCGCTCGCGCCCCCGTACGACGTGCGGGGGGCGGTGGACGCCGTCGGCGCCGAGGTGCTGGCCGGCGGCAGCCTGCGGGAGGCGCTGCGCGGCCTGCTGCGGCACGGGCCCCAGGGGCGCGGCGGCCTCGACGACCTCGCCGCCCGGGCCAGGCGGCTGCGTCGGGAGGCGCTGCGCCGGGGCGACCTGGACGGGGCCGTCACCCGGGCCCGGGCCCTGCTCGACCAGGCGCTCGCCGCCGAGCGGGACGAGCTGCGCGGGCGCGGCGACGACGACGCGCGGTTCGCCGAGGCGGTGCTGGACAACCTGCCCCGCTCGACGGCCCGGGCCGTGGAGGAGCTGACCGGTTACCGGTGGGCCAGCGACGAAGCCCGCGAGACGTACCAGCGGATCCTCGACGGGCTGCGCGACGACGTGCTCGGCCAGCGCTTCGCCGGGCTGCGCGACGCGGTGCGCGCCTCGGCGGACCCGGCCGCCCAGCAGCGGCTGGCCGAGATGATGCGCGACCTCAACGACCTGCTCGCCCGGCACGCCCGGTCGGAGGACACCACCGACGCCTTCGCCGAGTTCATGCGCCGGCACGGCGAGTTCTTCCCGGAGCAGCCGGCCGACGTCGACGAGCTGGTCGACGTACTGGCCCGGCGGTCGGCCGCCGGCGAGCGGCTGATGCGCTCGCTGTCGGAGCGCCAGCGCGAGGAACTGGCCGGCCTGATGCGGCAGTCGCTCGGCGACCGGCTCGCCGGGGAGCTGTCCGCGCTGGACGCCAACCTGCGCGCGCTCCGCCCCGACCTGCACCGGGGCCCGGGCGAGCGGGTGCGGGGCGAGCGGCCGCTCGGCTACGGCGAGGCCGCCGGCGCGCTCGGCGAGATCGCCGAGCTGGACGAGCTGCTGGACCAGCTCGACCAGGAGCATCCGGGCGCCACCCTGGAAGACGTCGACGTCGACGCGGTGGCCCGGACGCTGGGCCGGGACGCCGCCGACGACGTACGCCGGCTGCGGGAGCTGGAGCGGGAGCTGCGCCGGCAGGGCTGGGTGAGCCGGGACGCCGACGGGCTGACCCTGAGCCCGAAGGCGCTGCGCCGGCTCGGCGGCACGGCGCTGCGGCGCGTCTTCGCCGACCTGACGGCCGGGCCGCGCGGCCAGCACGACCTGCGCGCGGCGGGCGCCGCCGGCGAGGTCAGCGGCGGCTCCCGGCCGTGGGGGTACGGCGACGAGCAGCCCCTCGACGTGGTGCGGACGCTGACCCGGGCGGTCCGCCGCGCCGGCTCCGGCGTGCCGGTGCAGCTGGCCGTCGAGGACTTCGAGGTGGTCGAGACCGAGCGGCGGGCCTCGGCGGCGGTGGTGCTCTGCGTCGACCTGTCCTACTCGATGATCTCGCAGGGCCGGTGGGGCCCGATGAAGCAGACCGCGCTGGCGCTGGCGCACCTGATGGCGACCCGGTTTCCGCAGGACGCGTTGCAGATCGTCGGATTCGGCCTGGAGGCGCTGCCGCTGACCCAGCAGGAGCTGGCTGCCGTCGAGCCCGACCTGCGGCAGGGGACGAACCTCCAGCACGCGCTGCGGCTGGCCGCCCGGCACCTGCGGCGGCACCCGGACGCCGAGCCGGTGGTGCTGGTGGTCACCGACGGGGAGCCGACCGCCCACCTGGACCCGGACGACGGGGAGGCGCTGTTCCACTGGCCGCCGCTGCCGGAGACGATCGAGGCGACCGTACGCGAGGTGGACCGGCTCACCCGCTACGGCGCCACGCTCAACCTGTTCATGCTCGGCGACGACCCCGGCCTGCGCCGCTTCGTCGATGCGGTGGCCCGCCGCTCGAAGGGCCGCATGTTCACGCCGGACCTGGAGGACCTCGGCGAGTACGTGGTCTCCGACTACCTGCGCACCCGCCAGCCCCGACGGCGCTGACCGGCGGATTCGACGGAACCGAGCGGCTGCGGCTCGGCTCGGCTCGGCTCGGCTCAGGGTGGTACCACCTCGAACGCTGTCGAGCTGCCGGCCGCTGCCCCTGGTCCTGTTGACGGGGCAGCTCGACAGCGCTCGATCAGCCCTTCGGCCTGCGGCGTTCCGGCACGCGTTCCAGCCGGTCCCTTCCGGGTGAACCGTCCGCGGGAACGCCGGGCCGGACAGCGCGGGCCGGGATTGACTGGGGACATGGACAGCGGGGCGTTGCGGGGGGCGTACGCGGAGGTGCTCGCGGAGGTCGAGGCGGGCGGGTTCGGGGTGCCGCCGGCCGGGCAGTTGAGCGCCGAGCAGATCGTCGCGCACCTCGCCGCCAACGACGAGTTGATGACCGAGGCGACCGAGGCGGTCCTCGCCGGTTCGCCGTTCGCGTACTACGACCTGGAGACCATCCACCGTCCCCAGGTGGACGCGCTGGTCGCCGAGTGCGGTGGGCTCGACGGGCTGGCCACCCTGCTGCGGGCCACGAGCCAGAAGCTCTGCGCCCTGACCGATCGGCTCGGCCCGGCGGCCCAGACCCCGGTGGAGACCCACCTGCGCGAGGGCTTCGACCTGGTCGTGGACGAGCTGCTGCCCTGGGCCCGCACGTTGGACCTGCACACCCGGGTGCACCTGCCGAAGCACCTGGCCCAGTTGCGCATGCTGCGCGCCGGCTGAGCCTCGTCAGTCGACGACCCGGACGTCCTTCCAGAAGGCGACCCGGTCGCGGACCTGCTCCGCCTCCGGCTTCGGCTCGGGGTAGTACCAGACCGCGTCGGCGCTGGTCCGGCCCTCGTGTTCGAGGGTGTAGTAGGACGCCGTGCCCTTCCACGGGCACACCGTGTGCGTGTCGGACTCGCGGACGAGGTCGTCGCGCAGGGCGGCACGCGGGAAGTAGTGGTTCCCCTCGACCAGCACGGTGTCGTCGCTCTCGGCCACGACCAGGTCGTTCCAGACGGCTCTCGGCATGGCTCCCACGCTATGCCGGTCGGCCGGCTGCGGCCAGTCGTCCGGTCATGTCGCGGACGCGCCTGGTCGCGTCCCCCGCGATGGGCGCCGCGGCGCGTACAGTGATCGCATGTGTGCGGTCCGTGTGGATCATCATCCGGTCGACCACGAGGGCGCGGTGGCCCGGCTGCGACGGTCGTACGCGGCCGTGCCCGCGGGCGAACCGGTGCGCCTCGCCAAGCGCACCTCCAACCTGTTCCGCCCCCGGTCCGCCCCGCGCGCGCCGGGTCTGGACGTCACCGGGCTCACCGGCGTGCTCGCCGTCGACCCGGTCGCCCGCACGGCCGACGTGCAGGGCATGTGCACCTATGAGGACCTGGTCGACGCGACCCTGCCGCACGGGCTGATGCCGCTGGTGGTGCCGCAGTTGCGCACCATCACCCTCGGCGGGGCGGTGACCGGGCTCGGCATCGAGTCGACCTCGTTCCGCAACGGCCTGCCGCACGAGTCGGTGGTCGAGATGGACGTGCTGACCGGGGCGGGTGCGCTCGTCACCGCCCGTCCGGAGGGGGAGCACGCCGACCTCTTCGCGGCGTTCCCCAACTCGCTGGGCAGCCTCGGCTACGCCACCCGGCTGCGCATCGAGCTTCAGCCGGTACGCCGCTTCGTGGCCCTGCGCAACGTCCGCTTCACCCGGCTGGAGGCTCTGGCCGACGCGCTCGCCGAGGTCACCGCGACCCGGTCCTGGGGCGGGGAGGCGGTGGACGTGATGGACGGGGTGATGTTCAGCCCCGGCGAGGCGTACCTCGTGCTCGGCACCTTCACCGACGACGTGCCGGCGGCGAGCGACTACACGGGACAGGACATCTACTACCGGTCGCTGCGCCGGCGCACCCGCGACGCACTGACCACGTACGACTATCTCTGGCGCTGGGACACCGACTGGTTCTGGTGTTCGGCGGCGTTCGGGGTGCAGCACCCGGTCCTCCGGCGGGTCTGGCCGGCGCGGTGGCGACGCAGCGACGTCTACCACCGGCTGGTCCGGCTGGAGCACCGGCACGGCGTGGCCGCCCGGATCGACCGCCTGCGCGGTCAGCCGGCGCGCGAGCGGGTGGTACAGGACGTGGAGATCCCGCTGGAGCGGACGGCGGAGTTCCTGCGCTGGTTCGCCGGCACGGTCGGGATGACCCCGGTCTGGCTGTGCCCGCTGCGGCTGCGCGAACCGGCCGGTCCCGGATCGGGTCGGGCCTGGCCGCTGTATCCGCTCCGGGCCGGTCAGAACTACGTGAACATCGGCTTCTGGGGCAGCGTGCCGATCAAGGAGGGCGCCGCCGACGGCGACGTCAACCGGGCGATCGAGCGCATGGTGTCGGAGCTGGGCGGCCACAAGTCGCTCTACTCCGACGCGTACTACGACCGGGATTCCTTCGACCGGCTCTACGGCGGCGCGACGTGGCGCGCGGTGAGGGACCGCTACGACCCGGACCACCGGCTCACCGGACTGTACGAGAAGGCGGTAGCACGAGCATGAGCCTGACCGATCGAGACCAGGGGGCGGCGAGCGCTCCCGCCAGCCCGCCGGCGGGGAGCCGGCGCCCGGGTCCGACCGTGGCGGACGTCGTCCGCGCGTTGACCACCGGGGCCCTCCCGGTGCGGGTCACCGGGTACGACGGCAGCGCGGTGGGCCCGGCCGACGCCGGGATCACCCTGTCGATCCGTTCCGAACGGGGCCTGACGTACCTGCTCACCGCGCCGGGCGACCTGGGCATGGCCCGGGCGTACGTCGGCGGCGACCTGGCGTTGCAGGGGGTGCACCCGGGCGACCCGTACGAGGCGTTGCGGGTGCTCAAGGACGAGCTGCGGCTGCGTACGCCGTCGCTGGCCGAGGGGCTGGCCCTGGTGCGCGGGCTGGGCTGGGAGCGGCTGATGCCGCCGCCGCCTCCGCCGCAGGAGGCGCAGCCGCGCTGGAAGCGCCTGATGAACGGGCTGCGGCACTCCCGGTTGCGGGACAGCACCGCGATCTCCCACCACTACGACGTCTCGAACGCCTTCTACGAGAAGGTGCTCGGCCCGTCGATGACGTACACCTGCGCGGTCTTCCGCTCGCCCGACGACACGCTGGAGCAGGCGCAGGCGGCCAAGTACGACCTGGTGGCCCAGAAGCTGGCGCTCAGGGCGGGGATGCGGCTGCTCGACGTGGGCTGCGGTTGGGGCGGCATGGTCCGGCACGCGGCCCGCGAGTACGGGGTGAAGGCGCTCGGGGTGACCCTGTCCCGGGCGCAGGCCGAGTGGGCGCGGGCGGCGATCGAGCGGGAGGGGCTGACCGGCCTGGCCGAGGTGCGCCACCTCGACTACCGGGACGCGCCGCGCGAGCAGTTCGACGCGGTCTCCTCGATCGGCCTGACCGAGCACATCGGGGTACGCAACTACCCAACCTACTTCGGTGCCCTGCGGGACCGGCTGCGGCCCGACGGCCGCCTGCTCAACCACTGCATCACCCGGGCCGACAACCGCGCGCCGCACCGCTCGGGCGCGTTCATCGACCGCTACGTCTTCCCGGACGGGGAGTTGGCCGGCCCGGGGCGCCTGGTCGGCGAGATCCACGACGTCGGGCTGGAGGTGCAGCACGAGGAGAACCTGCGGCTGCACTACGCGCTGACCCTGGCCGCCTGGTGCCGCAACCTCGTGGCGCACTGGGACTTCTGCGTCTCCGAGGTGGGGGCGGGCACGGCCCGGGTCTGGGGTCTCTACATGGCCGGCTCCCGGCTGGCCTTCGAGCGCAACGGCATCCAGCTGCACCAGGTGCTGGCCACCCGCAACGGCCCGGAGGGGGCGAGCGGCTATCCGCTGCGCCCCGACTGGCTGCCCTGATCCGCGTCCGACAGCCGCGCCGCCCGTCGGCGCGGCTGTCGTCGAACCAATTGACAAACAGATTTTGTACGTACAAACTGATTTTGCCATGAGAGACGTCCTGTACCTGGAACAGATCGAGCAGGCCGAGGTCCTGCTCAAGCCGCACCGCGTCGAGGTGCTGCGTCAACTGGCCGAACCGCGCACCTGCACCGAGGTCGCCACCCGGCTGGAGCAGACACCGCAGCGCGTCTACTACCACGTCAAGCAGCTCGTCGCCGCCGGGCTCGTCGAGCTCGTCGACGAGCGCAAGGTCCGGGGCATCACCGAGGGCATCTACCAGGCCGCCGCCCGGTCCTACTGGCTGTCGCCCCGGCTGGTCGGCCGGATCGGCCTGCGCCGCGCCCGCGACGAGCTGAGCCTCGGCCACCTGCTGGACCTGATGGAGGAGGTCCAGGAGGACATCGCCGGGCTGGACCGCGCCGCCCCCGAGCTCCCCTCGATCGGGGTCGCCGGCGAGATCCGGGTGCCGGCGGAGCTGCGCCAGCAGTTCCTGCACGACCTGCAGAGCACTCTGCGGGACCTGTTCACGCGCTACGGGGGCGCCGAGGGCGACGCCTTCAAACTCGCCGTGGCCTGCTATCCGAAGGGGAAAGACCGTGACTGAACCGATGAGGCTGCCCGTCCGGCTCGCCGCGCCCGCCGAGGCCGTCCGCCGCGCCCTGACCGACCCGGCCGAGCTGCGCGTCTGGCTCGCCGAGCACGCCGAGGTCGAGCTGCCGCGACGGTACGAGTTCTGGGGCCGGCACACCCCGGAGGGCGACGCGCCGCACCAGCGGCTGCTGCACGTCGACGACGACACGCTGCGCTTCGCCTGGCTGCTCGACGGGGTCGAGACCACCACCGAGTTCGCCCTGCGCCCGGAGGGCCCCGACACCACCGTGCTGACCCTGACCCAGAGCCACTTCGACTTCGCCGAGGCGATGAGTGGCAGCACCATCCGCGGCGTGCTCCAGACGTTCTGGAGCCTGTCGATCGCCAACCTGGCCGCCCACCTGGAGGGTCAGCCGCTGCTGCCGAAGGTCGACTTCACCTCCGCCGAGATGCGCGGCGAGCTGCTGATCGACGCGCCGGTGGCGAAGGTGTTCGAGTCGCTGACCGACTCCGAGCAGGCCAGCGCCTGGTTCGGCTACCCGATCGGCATCGAGCCGTGGGTCGGCGGGCGCTACGCCATGGGCGGCTTCGAGTCCGGCTACGCGGCCAAGGTCGTCGACCTGGAGCCCGACCGGAAGCTGTCGGTGGACTGGGGGCCGACGGGCGTCAGCACCTGGGAACTGGCCGAGTCGCAGGGCAAGACGAAGCTGACCTTCGTGCAGTCCGGCTTCGACGAGCAGAACCCGCCGTACGGGGCCTGGGCCGGGTCGGTCTCGGGGCTGTTCGAGCTGCGCCGCTTCCACGAGATGAAGGACTGGCAGCCCATCTGGCTCCCGGCGGAGGTGCCGGGCCTGGAACCCGAGTCCGCGAAGGCGACGAGCTGACGTACGCCCCCGGGGCGCGCCGTGCGACCGAAGGTGCCTGGCCTGTGGCGCGGGCCGGGCACCTTCGGCGCCGTCAGGCGATGGCGGCGATGTCGCCGTCGTCGAAGTAGATGGCCTGGTGCAGTCGCCCGCCCAGGGCCGCCGCGTAGCGGGCCACCACGTCCTGGCCCGAGATCCTGCCTTGCTCGATCTGGGAGACGCGGCCCTTGGTGACGCCCATCCGTTGAGCGATCTGCTGTTGGGTGAACCCTCTGGCGCGGCGGATCTCGGCCAGGCGATGCCCGACGACCTCGGCGAGGAGTTCCTCCTTGCCGGCCCGCACCGCATCCTCGCCCCCGGCGCGGCGCACGTACTCCGCCCGGACGTCCTTCCAGCGCACGTGGCTGCTCACCGTCGTCCCCCCTCCTGCTGTGCCCGTTCCTTCAGGTGGATCTCATAGCGTTGCTCGGCCAGTGGAATGGCCTGTCGGTACCAGCTGTCCCACTGTCCCGCCTTGTCGCCGGCGACGAGCGGGATGCTGGAACGCCAGGGGTCGAAGACGAAGAGGATACGGACCGAGCCTGGCCGCAGCTCCTTGAGGTTCGCGATCGCCGACCCCGTTATGGTGTCGACGAGCGGCCGGCCGAGTCCCGGCCCTGCCTCGGCCAGGGCGTCGATGGCGTGGACGACCCGCGCAAGGGTCGGGGGATCGAGGTCGTCTATCCACTCGCGAACCTCGTCGACCACGAAGATGTCCCACTCCTCCTGCTCCACGAGCCGAGTATAGCTAATGCTATACCCTGGTCCCGGGCATGCTTCCCTTCGCGGAAAGCGGAGAATTCACAGGTGATAGTCGGGCCTCCGGTGGGTAGTGAAGGGCGATGTTCTTCATCTTCGGCCTTCGTACCAAGGTCAGCCAGTCCGGCGTGGTGCAGCAGGTCTGCCGCAACTGCCGCAACCACGCCGCGCAGGTGATCACGCGCCGGTCGACGAAGTTCAGCCTGTTCTTCGTGCCGATCATCCCGATCCGCACCCGCTACGTGCAGCAGTGCACCTTCTGCGGCGTCCAGTACGACATCTCCCGCGCCGAGGCCGAGCGCCTCCCCGTCGGCTGAACACCACCGATGGCCCGTTTCCTCTGCTGGCTGATCGGCCGGCAGCCCGCCGTGCCCGCGCCGGCCCCGGTGCACACCGTCTCCCGGCCGCCGTGCACTCCCGGACGTCGCCGCCGTCGCCGCGACCGCCGACCGCTGGCCGGCACCGCCCTGCCCCGTTCGCCCTGGAACCGCTCCGCCGGGCGCTGACCGGTCCGTGATCCGTCAGCTCTCGGCAGGCTGGTCGGGTCGTGCCAGGATGTGGCGGTGTCGTACCCCCCTCCTGCGTCGTACCCGCACATGCCCGGCCCCGTGACGCCCATGGTGTACCCCCACCCGATCGCGCCCCCGCCGGGCTACGCGGTGCTCGTCGTCTCGGTGAACCGTGGCCCCTACATCGTGCCCGCACCGACCACGAGCAAGTTCAAGATCGACGGCCAGTCGGTGCCGATCCCCGGTGAGGGCACCTGGCACGTGGTGATCCCCGCCGGGCCGCACGACGTCCGGTACACCGACTTCCTGGGCCTGCCGCTGATCACCACCGCACTGGTCGCCCAGCCCGGCGTGGCGTACCACCTGTCGTTCCGCTTCGGTGGCTGGCGCAACCGCGCCTACGACGGGTACGGCACCGACGTGACGAAGTTCGGGCTCTGGTCGAACTACAGCATCGCGCTGCTCACGCTCGGCGTCTTCGGGCTGCTCTGCTGCGGTGTCCTGGGGCCGTTCACCACCATGCTCTGAGCCGATTCCGTCCCGGTCGGCCCCTGCGGCGGGTGCCACCGGCCGGGGCGGCGCCGGGCACGGGCGGCGGGAACCGCCTATCGTGGCGGATCGTGACGAGCACCGAGGAACGACTGGCCGCGATCCGCGGCGGCGTGCCACCGAGGCGGCACAACGCCCGCACCATCGCCGCCCTGACCGGCAACCCGGGCTGCACCCGGCGGGCCGTACTGGACGGCGCCGGGGTGGACAAGCCCAGACTGGCCGAGCGGATCGGGTTCCCGGCCCGCTTCGGGCAGTCCCGGTTCGCCATCACCCGGGGCAACGCGTTCGAGGCGCAGGTCAAGGCCGACGGCGGGGCCGAGCTGCTGCGGCTGGTCGCCGAGCGGCTGGGCGTACCGGTGCCGGCGGCGGCGAGTTGGACGGACCTCGGCGACGGCGTCGAGGACGACACGGCCGCCCGGCACCGACGCTCCGCCGCGCTGCTGACCGACGCCACCCCGGGCGGGCCCGACGACACCGCCGCGCTGTTCGACCACCCGCTGCTCGGCCTGGACGTCGCCGGCCGCCGGGTGCACCTGGAGCCGGACCTGGTCGCCGCCCGGCTCGCCGGCCGGTTCCACGTCGTCGAGATCAAGTCGTTCCCGGTGGTCGACGGCCAGGCCGACCCGGCCAAGGTGTCCGCCGCCGCCATCCAGGCCGCCGTCTACGTGCTGGCCCTGCGCGAGCTGCTCGCCGCCGCCGGCCACGACCCGGAGCTGGTGTCGCACGACGCGGTGCTGGTCTGCCCGCGCGACTTCGCCAACCAGCCGGTGGCCAGCCTGGTCGACGTGCGCAAGCAACTGCTGGTGCTGCGTCGCCAGCTCGACCGGATGGCCCGGCTGGACGCGCTGCTGGCCGCCGTGCCCGGGGACTTCACCGCCGACGTGACGGCCGAGCCCGCGGCGCTGCTCGCCGCGCTGTCGGGGGTGACGGCCCGCTACGCGCCCGACTGCCTGGCGGCCTGCGAGCTGGCGTACTTCTGCCGCGACGAGGCGCGCGGGCACACCGGGGCGCTGGGCCGGCCGGTCCGCGAGGCGCTCGGCGGCATCGCCGAGGTCGACGAGGTGCTGGCGCTGGCCGCCGGTGAGCGCACCCCGGAGCCCGGGCAGGAGGAGGCCGCCGCGCTGCTGCGGGCCGCCGCCCGGCTGCGCGCCGACGCCCTCACCGGGACCCCCGCATGAGTACGCCCCACGCGCCCCGACCGACCACGCCGAGCGCCGCGCCCGCCGGACGGGGTGGGCACGCGTGAGTACGCTGCGCGCGTTCGCCCGGGCCCAGGCGCTGGCCGCCGGCGTGGCCCAGCCGGTCGCCACCGTCCGGCACCTGCACCTGTCCGAGCGGCCGCTGGTGCTGGTGCCGCTGGCGATGGCCGGCGAGGCGAACGCGCCGCTGGCGGCACTGGTGGGCGACGCGCCGGACGCGGCGCGGCTGCTGATCGTGCCGCAGCCCCGCAACCGCGACCAGCGGTTCGCGTTCGCCGCCGAGCTGGCCGCGATCGTGCTGCCCCACCTGGACGGGTTCCGGGGCGTCTCCGAGGCGGTGCCGGTCGACCGGGGCCGGGACGTGCGGTACCGCCACGTCGACGCCCCGCAACTGCTGGTGCCCAACCCCGCCGGGATCACCTTCCTGCGGCTGCTCGGCCGCTCCACCCGGTTCCGCCGCCCCGACGGGGAGTATCCGGTGCACCCGTCGGTGCCGGTGCTCGGGCGCTGGCTCACCTTCTTCGCCGAGCGGGCCGAGCACCCGGGCTCGTCGGCACTGCTGGCGATGACCGACGCGCTGAGCCTGCACTGGGCCACCGGGCAGAGCGTGGTGGAGGACCTGCACCTGCCGGCGCTGCTCGGCTGGATCGACCCGCCCGCCGGGCTCACCGGCGCCGAGGCGGCGACCCGGGCCGAGGACCCGGCGACCTGCCCGCCCGCCGGCCCGGCCACCGACCCCGACTTCGACAACACGCTCCTCGCCCCCGCCATCGCCGCGTACACCGCCGCCGAGTACGACCCGGTCGCGCGCGCCGGGGCGTACGCGGAGCTGCGGCGCCTGCTGCACGAGCAGCTCGCGCCCACCTGGGAGCTGATGTGGCGCGGCGTGGGGTTGCTGCGTGCCCTGCCGCCCGGCGCCCGGGTGCCCGGCCGGTGGGACGGCGACAAGGACGCCTTCACCGGCTACGCCGAGCACGTCGACGCCGGCGGCGCGCCGCAGCCCCGCCGGGACGGGGCGGTCACCGCCGCCCAGCGGCTGCACCGGCTCGAACGGGCCCTGACCTCGTACGCGGTGCAGCGCGCCTACGACGACCCGCTGGTGATGGCGGAGCACCGGCTGACCGGGGAGGCGTTCGTCGGCGAGGTGACCCTGGCGGACCCGAAGCGCGTGGACGACACCGGCAAGCGGCCGGTGCTGCGCCCCCGGATCCAGCTGGTGACCACCGAGCCGGTGCCGATGCCGACCGGCGCGGCGCTGTACTCGCCGGCCCGGCCGGCGCAGAAGGCCCGGGTGGTCTTCGTGACCCCGGCGCCGGACGGCAAGACCGAGGTGGTGCTGGAGCTCTCCGGCGGGATGGGGCGGGGGCTGACCGCGCCGCCGGGCAGCGTGCCCGAGGTGGGGGAGCGGCTCTGCTACACGACCCTGTCGGACGCGTTCATGCCGGCGGGGACGTTCCCGGCGCCGGAGGAGACACCGTGGACGCACGGCGGCCCGCCGGCCGCCGCCCCGGCAGGTGGCGTCGGCTCGGCCGGGCCGGTTCCGGACGACGACCCGACGGAAGAGTGGTCCTGAGGGGACGCGGATCGGACACAGGCTGGTTGGGTGCCATTTGTCCTCGGTGGAGGCTTTGCGAGTGAGGTCCCCGGTCATGCATCGGGCTCGATAGCATGCGCTCTGTCCGGCCGGTTGATCCGGCCCGGATGACACCTAGAGACACGGGGGAACGCATTGTCATCTCGTCGCGCACGCCGGTGGGGCGCCGCCCTGCTGGGCGCAACCCTCGCGGCCGGTCTGCTGGGCGGCGGCTCCGCCTCGGCGATCGCCGCCGCCGATCCGGTTCCGGACGGCAGTTACCTCTTCAACGCCAAGATCACCTTCGGTGACGTCCACGCCTGCTCGGGCGCGCTCATCGACCCCAACTGGATGGTGACGGCGAAGTCCTGCTTCGCCGACGGGACCACCCCGGCCGTCGCCGGCGCGCCCACCCGGACGACCACCGCGCTCGTCGGCCGCACCGACCTCACGACCGCGTCCGGCGCTCAGCGTCGCGTCACCCACGTCGTGCCCCACCCGGACCGCAACCTCGCCCTGGCACGGCTCTCCGCCCCGGCCACGGGCGTGCCCACGGTCGCGCTCGCCACCGCCGCGCCGACCGCCGCCGAGACTCTGCGGGTCACCGGCTACGGCCGTACCGCCACCGAGTGGGTGCCGGACCGGCTGCACCAGGGCTCCTTCACCGTCCAGGACGTGACCGGCGGGTCCGTCGGGCTGGTCGGGGCGTCGGCCGGCGCCACTCTCTGCAAGGGCGACGCAGGCGGCCCGGCGTTCCGCGACGTCGCGGGCACCGTCGAGCTGGTCGCCATCGCCGCCACGTCCTGGCAGAAGGGCTGCCTGGGCTCGACCGAGACCCGCGACGGCGCGACCGCCACCCGCGTCGACGACCTCGGACCCTGGGTCCGCGAGCAGCTCGCCGACGTGCAGATCTTCGGCGTCCTCGCCAGCGGGCAGCTCACCTACGGCGTCATCGACTCCGCCACCGGCGACCTGCGGGCCAACCGGCAGTCGACGGCCACCCTCGGCTTCACGCCCAAGGCGATGGCGACGCTGAACGAGAACACGATCCTGATCAACGACACCGGCGGCACCGTGTACCGGGTGGACGTCACCGGGTACGACCCGCTGACCTTCACCAAGACGAGCATCGCCAGCGGCTGGTCGCCGTACGACCGGATGGTCTACGACGGCTACGGCTCCCTCTACTACATCAACGGGAGCACCAACCAGCTCTACCGGCGCACCATCACCAGCGCCAAGCCGACCGGCGCGGACCTCACCCGGACGGTGGCGGTCTCCTCCGGCTTCGCTCAGAAGACCATCACCTCGCCGGCCCCCGGGCGGATCCTCGGCACGGTCTCCGACGGGCGGCTGCTCTCCTACCGCGTCTACGGCGACGGGCCGGGCGGCTGGGCGGTCAACGCGCTGGCCACCACGGGCTGGGCGGGCCCGACGCACCTCGTCTCGCCCGGCGGCGGCCTCTACTACGCCCGCAGCTCCACCGGCCGGCTGGACCGCTACCGCGACGCCAACCCCGTCGACGGCAGCGGCACCGACATCCAGAGCTTCCCCACCGACCCGGTCAGCACGTCCGGCTGGAACCAGACGCTGCTCTCCGCTCGGCCCTGGACCGGGCTCGTCTCGGTCTTCGGCACCAGCCCCGACGGGCGCCTGTCGTACACCGCGCTCGACCCGGTGACCGGGGCGAAGAAGGTCAGCACCGTCTCGGCGCAGACCCTCGGCTTCACCCCGAGGGCGATGGCCGCTCTCAACTCGGACACCATCGTGATGACCGGCACCAACTCGCACCTCTACCGGGTGGACGTCACCAGCCACGAGCCGCTGGCCTTCACCGTGTCCGCGCCGATCGCCACCAGCGGGTGGAGCCACGACCGGCTGGTCTACGACGGCAACGGCGGCCTGTTCGGCACGGCCAGCGGCTTCCTGCGTCGCTACAAGGTGACCAAGGCCAAGCCGGGGCCGGGCGACTTCCCTGGCTGGACGGTCTACAACGGCGACGGCACCCAGGCCTCCGGGTTCAGCCTGCCCACGCTGGCCGCCACCGGCAAGAACCGGCTGGTCGCCACGGCCGGCACCATCCTGGTGGCGTACGACATCGACGCCAGCAACGTGTGGCACCGCGACGATCTGGTGACGACCGGCTGGGGCAACATGACCTCGCTCTTCTCCCCGGGCGGCGGCCACTACTACCGGCGCGCGGCCGACGGCGTGGTCACCGGTCACCTGGACAACAGCCCGTTCAACGGCAGCGGCACCGACGTGACCGCCTACGTGCCGACGGGCACCACCAGCAGCGGATGGGACCCGATCCTGTCGGCCGTGCCGTACGACTCGTGGCCGGACAGCACCCGGCGTTGGTGAGACGCTGACGATCTGACGCACCAACCGTGTGGGCCGCCCGGAGACCGGGCGGCCCACACGCGTTCGGGCGGCATGGGCCGAACGCCCGCCGCCCGCGTGACGCGGGTCGCAGAATCGGGCTTGACCCTCACGTAACGGCAGGCGGGAGCCTCGTTGGCGGAAGGGAGGGAAACCATGGCCTACACGGTGGGACAGGTGGCGAAGGCGGCCGGCGTGACCGTGCGGACGCTGCACCACTACGACGAGATCGGACTGCTCTCGCCAAGCGGACGCAGCGGCACGGGTTACCGGCGCTACGACGACGCCGACCTGGAGCGGTTGCAGCACATCCGCTACTACCGGGAGCTGGGGTTCCCGCTGGAGGAGATCGCCGCGATCCTCGACGACCCGGCGAGCGACCCGGCGGCGCACCTGCGCCGCCAGCACGAGCTGCTGTCCGTACGGATCAGGAAGCTCCAGGAGATGGTCGCGGCGATCGAGTTCGCGATGGAGGCGAGCAAGTTGAACATTCCACTCACCCCGCAGGAGCGGTTCGAGGTCTTCGGCGACTTCGACCCGGACGCGCACACCGAGGAGGTCGAGCAGCGCTGGGGCGACACCGACGCGTACCGCCAGTCGAACGAGCGGGTCTCCCGCTACACGAAGGACGACTGGCTGCGGAACAAGGCCGAGAACGAGGACTGGGCGCGGCGGTTCGTCGAGGTGATGTCCTCCGGGGCACCCGCGGACGGGCCGGCGGCGATGGACCTGGCCGAGGAGCACCGGCAGCTCATCAGCCGCTGGTTCTACGACTGCCCGTTCGAGCTGCACACCTGTCTGGCCGACATGTACGTGTCGGACGAGCGGTTCACCGCGTACTTCGAGACGATCAGGCCGGGGATGGCCGCGTACCTGGGTGAGGCCATCCACGCCAACGCGATCACCCGCGCCTGAGGCGCGGCCGTCCCCGGAGGTCAGCAGTGCTCATCGTCGCCGGCAGTCTCTACGTCGACCCGGACCAGCGGGACGCCTACCTCGCCGACTGCGTGGAGGTCGTCCGGCAGGCACGGTCGGCGCCGGGCTGCGTCGACTTCGCGATCGGCGCGGACCTGGTCGAGCCCGGCCGGATCAACGTCTACGAGCGCTGGGAGTCCGAGGAGCAACTGCTCGACTTCCGGGGATCCGGCCCCGCCGAGGAGCAGACCGTGGCGATCCGCGGCGCGGAGGTGCACCGCTACCTGATCTCCGGGGTCGAGGCGCCCTGACCGGGCCGGGTCACTGCGGCGACAAGCCAGGGGCGAGGCGGCGCAGCGAGGTGAAGGTGGGGACCAGCGCGTCGTACAGCTCGTTGAACAGCGGCAGCAGGGCGGCGTAGGTGGCGGCGGCGGCCGGGTCGGGGTACGCCGTCTGCTCGATGCGCACCAGGTCGGCGGCGACGTCGACGGACGGGATGAGCCCCAGCGCCTGCATGCCGAGCAGGGCCGCGCCGAAACCGGAGCCCTCGTGCCCGGCGGGGAAGCGCACCGGCACGCCGAGCACGTCGGCGAGCATCTGCCGCCACAGCGGACTGCGCGAGAAGCCGCCGCCGGCCCGGATCTCGCGGACCTCGTTGCCGGCGGCGCGTACCGAGGCCAGCACCAGCGCCAGCTGCTGGCAGACGCCCTCCAGCGCGGCCCGCACCAGGTGCGCGCGGCGGTGGCCGTTGGTCAGCCCCACGTACGCGCCGCGCGGCAGCGCGCTCCAGTGCGGGGCGCGCTCGCTGAGCAGGTACGGCAGCATGATCAGGCCGCCGGAGCCCACCGGTGCCCGGGCGGCCAGCGCCAGCAACTCCTCGGCGTCCTCGCCCAGCTCGGGGGCGAGCGCCTCGCCGACCCAGTCCAGCACGATGCCGCCGTTGTTGATGGCCCCGCCGACCACCCAGCGGTCCTCGGTCAGCGCGTAGCAGAACACCCCGCCGAGTGGGTCGACGCCGGGGTGCTCCACCATCACCCGCATCGCGCCGCTGGTGCCGATCGAGCAGGCCATCACGCCCGGGGCGACCGCGCCGAGCCCGAGGTTGGCCAGCGGGCCGTCCCCGGCGCCGACGACCACCCTCGTGTCGCGGGGCAGCCCGGTGGCCGCGGCGGCCTCGGCGGTGAGGCCGGGCAGCACGGTGGTGGTGGGCACGAGCTGCGGCAACTGCTCGGCGGTGATCTCGGCGATGCCGAGCGCCTCGGAGTCCCAGGAGAGCTGGCGCAGGTCCATCAGCCCGGTGGCGGAGGCGACCGAGTGGTCGGTCACCAGCGTGTCGCACAGCCGCAGCAGCACCCAGTCCTTGACGCCCACCCAGTACGCCACCCGGCCGAACAGCACCGGCTCCTGCTCGGCGAACCAGAGCAGCTTGGGCAACGGCGCCATCGGGTGCACCGGGGTGCCGGTGCGGCGGTGCAGCGCCAGCCCGGACGGGGCGGCGCGCAGCCGCTCGGCCTGTCGGCTGGCCCGCGAGTCCGCCCAGGTGACCGACGGGGTGAGCGGGCGGCCGTCCGGGTCCAGGCCCATCAGGCTGTGCATGGCCGTGCCGAAGCTCAGCCCGGCGACCGGGCGGTCCAGCTCCGCCACGACAGTGCCGATCGCCTCCAGCACCGCCGCGTGGATGTGCCGCGCGTCCTGCTCTGCGTAGCCGGGGTGCGGCTCGTCGAGCGGGTAGCCCGCCGAGTGGTGGGCGAGGCGCACACCGTCCACGTCGTACGCGATCGCCTTGGTGCTGGTGGTGCCGATGTCGACGCCGATCACCACCGGGCGGAGCGGGTAACCCACCGGCCCCACCCCCTCGTCGGCCCTGGGTGCCGCCGACGTTACCCAGCGTCCGGGCGGCCCGTAGGGGGAACAACCTGTTTCCCGACCGGGTCTTCCTCGGCACGCCCGCGCCCGGCGAGAATGCCCGTCAGTGTGAACGCTTCACACGTCCACCCGACGGGGAGGAAGTCACGATGAGGCCGAAGCCGCTCTGCGCGCTGGTCACCGCCCTCGCCACGGTCGCCACCACGGCGGTCGCCGGCGTCCCGCCCGCCGCCGCGCGGCACCAGGACGGCGGCTACTCGGCGGAGATCCGCCGGGCGTCGTACGGCGTTCCGCACATCACCGCCCGCACCTTCGCCAGCCTCGGCTTCGGCGTCGGCCACGTTCAGGCCGAGGACAACATCTGCGTCATCGCGGAGAAGGTCGTCACGGTCAACGCCGAGCGGTCCCGCTACTTCGGCGCCGCGAGCCCCACGGACGCCAACGTGCGCAGCGACCTGTTCCACCGCAAGGCGATCGACGACCGCACCGCAGAGCGGCTGTTGCAGGGGCCCCGCGACGGCGTGCACTCCCCGTCGAACGAGGTCCGCGACCAGATCCGCGGCTTCGTCGCCGGCTACAACAGCTACCTGCGCCGCACCGGCGCGGCCAACCTCACCGACCCGGCCTGCCGGGGCAAGCCGTGGGTGCGCCCGCTGACCGAGCTGGACATGTGGCGGACGAGCTGGGCCAGCATGGTGCGGGCCAGCTCCCGGGCGGTGCTCGACGGTATCGTCGCCGCCGCCCCGCCCACGGCCACCGGCCCGGCCGCCGTCCTCGACGCGCCGGGCGCCGCGGCGGTCGTCGCCGCCCGCGACGGCGCGCCCGCCGGAGTCGGCAGCAACGCGTACGGGCTGGGCGCGCGGGCCACCACCCACGGCGGCGGCATGGTGCTGGCCAACCCGCACTTCCCGTGGGAGGGCGCGGAGCGCTTCTACCGGATGCACCTGAAGGTCCCCGGCCGCTACGACGTGGAGGGCGCGGCGCTGATCGGCGACCCGGTCATCGAGATCGGGCACAACCGCACGCTCGCCTGGAGCCACACCGTCTCCACCGCCCGCCGCTTCGTCTGGCACCGCCTCGCCCTGGTCCCCGGCGACCCCACCTCGTACTACGTGGACGGCCGGGCCCGGAAGATGACCACCCGCACGGTCACCGTCCAGGTGCCCGCCCCGGGCGGCGGCACCGTGCCGGTCAGCCGCACCTTCCACGACACCCACTTCGGGCCGGTGGTCGTCGTCCCCGGCACCTTCGACTGGACCGCCACCGCCGCGTACGCGATCACCGACGTCAACGCCACCAACAACCGCGCCTTCGACGGCTGGCTGGAGATGGGCCGGGCGAAGACCGTACGCGAGCTGAAGCGGGTCCTCGACCGGCACCAGTTCCTGCCCTGGGTGAACGTGATCGCCGCCGACGCCCGCGGCGAGGCGCTCTACGCCGACCACTCGGTGGTGCCCCGGGTCACCGACGAGCTGGCCGCCGCCTGCATCCCCGCGCCGTTCCAGCCGCTCTACGCCTCCAGCGGCCAGGCCGTCCTCGACGGCTCCCGGTCGGCCTGCGCGCTGGGCCGCGACCGCGACGCGGTGGTGCCCGGCATCCTCGGCCCGGCCAACCTGCCGGTCCGCTTCCGCGCCGACTACGTGACGAACTCCAACGACAGCCACTGGCTGGCCAACCCCGAGGCGCCGCTGGAGGGCTACCCGCGCATCATCGGCAACGAGCGCACCGAGCGCAGCCTGCGTACGCGCCTCGGCGTGGAGCAGGTACGGGAGCGGCTCGCCGGCACCGACGGGCTGCCCGGGCGGGGCTACACCACGTCCCGGCTCTGGCAGACGGTCTTCGGCAACCGCGCGTACGGCGGCGAGCTGCTGCGCGACGACCTGGTGGCGCTGTGCGCCGCGCACCCGACGGCGACCGCCTCGGACGGGACGACCGTCGACCTGCGCGGGGCGTGCGCGGCGCTGAAGGGCTGGGACCTGCGGGTCGACCTGGACAGTCGGGGCGCGCACCTGTTCACCGAGTTCGCCCTGGCCGGCGGCATCCGGTTCGCCGACGCGTTCGACGCCGCCGACCCGGTGCGTACGCCGAGCCGGCTGAACACCGCCGACCCGCGCGTGCTCACCGCCCTCGCCGACGCGGTCCGCAAGCTCGCCGGCATCCCGCTCGACGCGCGCCTCGGCGACATCCAGACCGAGCCGCGCGGCGACCGGCGCATCCCGATCCACGGTGGACGCGCCGAGGCCGGCGTCTTCAACTTGATCATCAGTCCGCTGGCGCCCGGCGTCGGCTACCCGAAGGTGGTCCACGGCTCGTCCTTCGTGATGGCCGTCGAGCTGGGCCGCGACGGCCCCTCGGGCCGGCAGATCCTCACCTACTCCCAGTCGAGCAACCCGAATTCTCCCTGGTACGCCGACCAGACCCGGCTCTACTCCGGCAAGGGCTGGGACACCATCAAGTACACGGAGGCGCAGATCAAGGCCGACCCGAACCTGCGCACCTACCGGGTGGGGGAGGGCCGCCGCCACTGACCCGCCGTCCGTCGCGCCCGCCCGGTCACCGCGACCGGGCGGGCGCGACCGCGTTCCCGGCTGCGCCGTGCGGGAGTGCGGGCCACACCCCGTCGGCGCCTACGCTCGCGTCCGCCGCTCGGCGCTCGGCGCTCGCCGTCGACACGCCCGACGGATGCGAATCGACTCGGCGAAATCCTCCTCTCGCCCGATTTCGCCCGTCGTTCGGCCAATTTGCCCCGTTACGGCGTGTCCCCGCCGGGCGTTGTCGCAGTTGACAGCTGTGACACCCCGGTTGGTGGCCTGCGCGGCGAAGGAGTCGGCGTGGCAAGGACTGATTCGACGGGTTCCACGTGGCGGTACCGGTGGGTGCACCGGCAGAACGAACGGCGGCGGCGGGAGTTCCGCAGCGCCGACAAGGCATGGCGACGACGCGACGACGAGCTGCGCCGCCTGCGTACCCTCGCCGAGGAGTTCCAGGGCTCGGCCGAGGCGGGCGCCGGCCTACCCCTGGAGCTCGCGCCCGACGAGGTGGTCTTCTGGGTGCTGCCGGCCGCGCAACTGGTGGAGGTCCGACACACCACCGTGCTGCCCGCGCCGGACCTGACGGTCGCCCCGGCGGCCGCGCCGCCGCGGCCACGCCGGCCCGACGGCGTCCGGGTCGCCGACGCCGGCATGGCGGTCATCACCAACCGCCGGCTGGTGCTGCTCGGCGGTCGCGGCCGGCGCGACTGGTCGTACGGGAGGATGACCGGCCTGGCCCACGACCCGCACGCGCCGGTCACCCTCATGCAGGTGCTGGACCGGCGGCGTACCTCCGGTCTGATGCTCCCCGCCGACGTCGCCGCGGACTTCCGGTTCAAGCTGACCCTGGCCTTCGCCGACGCCATCGAGCAGCGCGGCGCGGTGCTCGACCAGCTCGACGAGGCGATCGCCGAGCACGCGCAGCTCAAGCCGTTCCGGCCGCAGATCGCCACCCCCGCGCAGGCCCGGCACTTCGCGTTCGTGCCCGGCGGCCGGCGCACCGTGGCCGTCGCCGCCGGCATCGCACTGCTGGTGCCCGCGGCCCTGCTGGACACCGATCCCTCCGACCCGACCGGCTCCGAGGTCGCCGTCGCCGCGACCCCCGCGCCGAGCACCGCCGCCCCGCCTGTCGTCCTGCCGGCTGCGCCGGCGAAGGCGCCGCCCGCCGTGTCGAAGCCGCGCCGCAGCAGCACCGCCGCCACGCCGACGCCCGCCCGCGAGCCGCGCTGCGGCGCCCCGGCAAACCCGATGGGGTACGACTTCTGCGGCGGCGAGCGCATCCGCAGGCCGGCCGTCGAGGTCTGCGACTGGTTCGACTGCGTGCCCGAGTTCTGGGCCGGCCGGGGCCACCTCGTGCAGTGCGGGGACGGCTCGGTCAGCCTCACGGGCGGGCGGCGCGACGCCTGCGCCGCGCACGACGGGGTGCGCCGCACGGTCTGGCGCTGACCCCGCTGCGCCACCTGGCCGGGCTGCGACGGGCCGGCTGCGCCACCTGGCCGGGCGGCGGCGGGCCGGCTGGGGCAACGGGCCGGCGGAGGTGACGGGCCGGCGGAGGCGACGGGCCGCGTGTCGTCGTCCGGCTTGGCGGGGGCGTCCGCACCGGCTCCGCGGCACCCCGGTCGGGGCGAGGGCTGACGTGCGCAACGCTGTCGAGCTGATGTCGTAGACGATTCACCGCCCGCTGGCGGCACCGCGCGCCGGATACCAACACCCGATGTCGCAGACGACTCAGCTCGACAGCGTCGCAACGAGCCGCTCTCCGGTACCACCGGGAACACGCCCCAGCTCTCCACCCGCTGTCCCTGCGCCTTCGACCAGCACGCGCCCCCGGCGGGGCAGCCCGGCCGGGCCGGCTCGCCGATTACCGCCGAGGCGATGCGACGCCATCCGAGGAATCCGGGGTGGCGCGGCCGTCGCATGATGTTCCCTGTGATCCACCTCAAGAGCGACCGGCGTCGCAAGAAGAAGAGCCGCTTCGACAACTGCGACGCCTGCAACTGCGACATCCCCTGCTGCGACCTGGGGCTCTTCTCCACCCTGCTGACCCTGGGCGCGCTGGCCGCCCGGCTCGTGGCGCCCGGCCGGGCCTCGGCGCCGTCGACCGACGCCGCCGGGCCCACCATCGCCGCCGGGCGCGCGCCGCTGGTGGACCGGGCCGGACGGGCCGCGATCCTGGGCTACCGGCGCTGGCTGTCGCACCGCTGGCCCGGGCAGTGCCGCTTCACCCCGACGTGCAGCGCGTACGGGCTGGCCGCCGTGGAGCGGTACGGGCTGGCTGTCGGCGGGCGGATGGCCGCCGACCGGGTGCGCCGCTGCCGGCCCGACGTGCCGCGCGGCACCCACGACCCCGTGCGCTGACCGGGTGCCGGCGACCGCTGCGCTGCTGGTCGCGGCGCTCTGAGCTGCGGATATGCCCCCCATCCGCGCCTCGGTATCGGTCATGATGACAGCATGGAGATCCGCTCCGACGACGGTGCCCGGGTGAGAATGCGGCCCGTGGGCTACCAGCCCGGGGTCGAGCCGCCGGACGACCCGGACGAGGCGGCGGAGTGGGACGACTGGCTGCTCGTCGAGACCGACGCCCGCACCGCCGACGGGCAGGCCTGGTCGCACCTCGAACCCTGCCTGACGGTCACCGAGGCGTACGCGCTGGCGGGCTGGCTGCGACAGCAGGCCGAGACGACCAGCGACCCGGCGGAGCCGTCGGCGGTGGCCCGCTTCACCGAGCCGAACCTGGCCTTCCGCACCCGCGTGCTGCGTCGCCGCCGGCTCGCGTTGACGGTCGAGTTCGCGTACGAGTCCCTGCCGCCGTGGATGCGGCGGCAGCCGCCCGGCGCGGTCTACCCGCTGACGCTCACCGTCTCCGCCGACGCCCTCTCGGTGGCCGCGGAGCAGTGGGCGCGGGAGGCCGACGCGTACCCCCGCCGTGCCACCTGCTGACCGCTCAGCCCGGTGGGCTCAGGTCGGGGACGGTGAGTGAGCCGTCGGGGCCGAGGGGGAGGCCCGGGTTCCAGGCGATCTCCCAGACGTGCCCGTCGGGGTCGGCGAAGCAGCCGGCGTAGCCGCCGTAGAAGGTCTCGCGTGCCGGCACGGTCACCCGCGCCCCGGCGTCGGCCGCCGCCGTCAGCAGCTTGTCGACCTCGCCCCGGGAGCGGACGTTCTGCGCCAGCGTCGTCCCGCCGAAGCCGCCCGCGCCCCGGTCGTGCACGCCCGCGTCGGCGGCCAGCTTCTCCCGGCTCCACAGCACCAGCGCCAAGCCGCCGGCCTGGAAGAAGACGGTCTCCTCGACCTCCTGGCCGCGCCAGCCGAGCCGCTCGTAGAAGGCGCGTGCCCTGGCCACGTCGGCGACGCCGAGCGTCACGAGGCTGATCCGCTGCTCCATCATCGGGCGACCCTCCACCTACGACCCGGCACCGTCCACCGCCACCGTAGCGTCGAGCCCGCAGGCTGTCCCGGCTCCGGTGGCTCAGGCCTGGCCCGTCATCCGGTCGGCGAGGCGGCGCAGGGCGGGGGCGGCGGCGAGCAGCGTCTCGCGGTCCGCGCCGTCCAGCTCGGCCAGGGTGGCGGCGAGCAGGTCGCGGCGGTGCCGCCCGTACGCGGCCATCCGCTCCCGGGCCGCGTCGGTCAGCTCCAGTCGGACGGTACGGCGGTCGGCCGGGTCGCGCTCCCGGCGCAGCAGGCCGGCGGTGGTCAGCTCGCCGACGAGGGTGCTGACCGTGTTCGGCGCGGTGCCGAGTCGTTCGGCGGCCTCGCGGACGCCGATTCCCGGCCACCGCTGCACGAGCCGCAGCACCTCCACCTGGGCGTCCGGCAGGACGGTGCGGCCGACCCGCTGGATGGCGGTCCGGCGCAGCATCCGGTGCAGGTCGCCGAGCGCTCCGCCGAGCTGGTCGACCGTCTCGTCCGTCACAGTCAGGCCCTTCGTCGGCGCAATAGCTCTGTAGTCAGAGCTATCGTAACCGGGCCGAGCCGTCAGTGAGGGGACCACCATGCCGCACGCCACCGCGCCACCCGTACCACCGGGCGAGCGCGTCGCCGCGCCCACCGGGCGGGCCGCCGTCGTGCTGCTGGTGCTGCTCGGCACGCTCACCGCCGTCGGGCCGCTCTCCCTCGACACCTACCTGCCGGCGTTCCCGGAGATGACCCGCGACCTGTCCGCCAGCCAGGCGCAGATCCAGCTCTCGCTGACCACGTGCCTCATCGGCATGGCCCTCGGCCAGCTCGTCACCGGCCCGCTCAGCGACCGCTTCGGGCGGCGCCGGCCCGTGCTGGTGGGCGTCGCCGCGTACACCCTGCTGTCGTTGGTGTGCGCGGCCGTGCCGACGGCCGAGACCCTGGCCGCGGCGCGCCTCGCGCAGGGCTTCGCCGGCGGCATGGGCGTCGTCGTCGCCCGCGCCGTCGTCCGCGACCTCTACTCCGGGCGCGAGGCCGCCAAGTACTTCTCCCGGCTCACCCTGGTCTTCGGCGTCGCCCCGATGGCCGCGCCCGCCTTCGGCAGCCTGGTGCTGCGCTTCGGGGACTGGCGTACCGTCTTCGTCGCCCTCGCCGTGACCGGCGCGCTGCTCGCCGCCGCCGTGGCGTGGCGGCTGCCGGAGACGCTGCCCGCCGCGCGGCGCAGCACCGGCGGCCTCGCCGCCACGGCCGCCGCCGGCCGCTCGCTCTTCACCGACCGGATCTTCCTGGGGTACGCGCTGGCGCAGGGCCTCGCCTTCGCCGCGCTCTTCGCCTACATCTCCGGGTCGTCCTTCGTCTTCCAGGACGTCTTCGGCGTCTCGGCCGGCGCGTTCAGCCTCATCTTCGGCGTCAACGCGCTCGCCCTGGTCGCCGCCGGCCAGCTCAACGCCCGCCTGCTGGACCGCTTCGCGCCCCGCACCCTGCTGCTGCGCCCGCTGGGCGTGGGGGTGCTGGCCGCCGCCGTCCTGCTCGCCGGCGCGCTGCTCGGCAGCCTGCCTCTGGTGGCCGTCGCGATCTTCGTCTTCATGGGCTCCCTCGGCATGGTGATGCCGAACGGCACCGCGCTCGCCCTGGACCGGCACCCCGCCCACGCCGGCACGGCCGCCGCGCTGCTCGGCACCATCCAGTCGCTGGTGGGGGCGATGGCCGCGCCGCTGGTCGGCCTGGGCGGCGAGGGCAGCGCCGTCCCGATGGCCGTGGTGCTCGCCGGGGCGGCGGCCGCCTCCCTCGCCGTCGTCGGCACCCTGGCCCGCACCCGCCGCCCCTGACCGCCGCCCCTGACCGCCGTTGCCGTCGCTGTCGGCGCGGAGGGCGGGCCCGAGGTCAGATGGTCGGCTAGCGGCTCAGGTCCGGCGTCGCCGTGCCGGTCAGCCACAGCTCCCCGGCGTTCGCGCGGGCGTGCCCGGCGAGGATCTCCCGTGCCTCGGCGGGGTCGCGACGCGCCGCCGTGATCACCTCGGCCACCCGTCCGGCGGCCTCCTCGACCCAGTCCAGGGGCTGCGGGTCCCGGCGGTTCTGCTCGGCGGCACGCTCGGCGAACCCGGCCGTCACCTCGGCGGCAGGCAGATCACCCAGCAGCAGGTGGGTGTACGTCAGCTCCTCGTCGAGCAGGATGTCGATCCACTCCTGCCCCGGGTCGAGGTCGGCCAACCGTTCCCGCAGGTGCGACAGGTATCCGTCGAGCGACCCGTGGCGGTCGAAGAACGGCACGGCACGGGAGACGATCGTGTCGACCACCTGAGCCGCGATCGGCGCGTACGCGGCCAGGGTGCCCGGTGCCTCCCAACGGCCGAGCCGGAATCCGCAGGTGTAGCTCTCCGGCTCCGGCTCGGCCAGCAACTGCACCTGCGCGTGCAGGAAGAACGCCGGCCCGTGCGCCGACGGCTGCGGTACGACCCGCGCAGCCGTCCAGCCGACCGGGGTGCGGACGAGCGAGTCGCCGGCCAGTTCCCACCCGTCGCCCAGCGCCGGGATCACGTGGCGCCTCAGCGCCTCGATCCACACCTGCGTGTCCATGACGCTCAGCACCGTACCTCGAACACCGGTAGCTGCTTGTTGCGGTACTGCGCCGGCAGGTTGCGGTGCAGCTTGTCGTACCAGTCCTGCTTGAGCCCCTCGTCGCCCGTCTTCAGATCGAGGAAGAACTCGGGCTTCAGCGGGTCGGCGCCCACCACGACGTCGGCACGGGCGCTGCCGGCGGGCCAGGCCTTGCGCCCGAAGTACGGGTTGTAGCGCATCGGCGCGAGGCGGCCCCGCAGGTAGGAGACCTCGCTGTGCAGGTTGCCGCCCTCGGCCTCGATCAGCTCGGCGAACCGTGAGTGCACGGCCGTGCCCCAGGTGGCAGCCGTGTGGTGGGGCTGCCGGGTGACCTCCCGGCAGGCCTGCCGCGCGAGCTGCTCCACCCGGGCCTTCGTCTGCTGCTGGGCGGGCGTCAGGCTGGGCGACGTCGTGGTGGGGAAGACCATCGCGCTGCGGGTGGCCTGGGGCTTGGCGCTGGCCGTGGGGGCGTTCGGCGCCGTGCCCGCCGGGGTCGGCGTGGGCGTGCCCCGAAGACGGCGGTTGCGGATGAGCTCCTTGGCCAGGTCGTCGGCGAGCGCCTTGATGTCGGCCTGGACGAGCGCCCGCGCGACCGTCGACGCCTGGGCGCGGACCGTGTGGACCCTGGGGTTCCGCGACGGGGGGATGCGGTAGCGGGCGAAGCAGGACGTGGTGACGCTGCCGTT
The DNA here is from genome assembly GCF_059359355.1 of Micromonospora sp. ZG13. Classification (NCBI taxonomy): domain Bacteria; kingdom Bacillati; phylum Actinomycetota; class Actinomycetes; order Micromonosporales; family Micromonosporaceae; genus Micromonospora; species Micromonospora sp. ZG13. Next base: position 169,175 of record NZ_JCADBQ010000003.1, on the reverse strand, counting down.
GGGCCGCATGCTCTTCGTCGTGGTGCAGGTGGCGACCGGGCGGCCGTCCAGCGTCATCGAGGTGGTGATGGACGCGTTCACCGGCCGGTTGACCGACAGGTACGGCGAGCTCGACACCACCCGGTTCGACACCGTCACGTTGGCGCGGCACCCGTTGACCGTGCACGGCGCGAGGGTGATCGCCCCGTTGAGGGTGAACCTGACCTGGGAGTCGACCGAGTTGCGCAGCTCCTGGACGCGGGCGGCCAGGGTGCGGAAGAACTCCTCGGTCTCCTCGGGAGTGAGGCGGGCGAAGTCGAACTCGAACTCGTCGTCGGCCCGCTCGCCCCGGGCGATCAGCCGTACGCCTCCCGATCCGTGGTCGTTGCGGGTGCCGGTGACCGTCGGGCCGGTGCCCGCCCGGGCCGCCACCCGGACGACCTGCCGCGGCTCGGCGGTGGTCACGTAGACCTGCATCCCGCCCGCGTCGATGACCTGCACCGGCACGCCGTCGACCGTCGTGGTGGCGCCGGGGACCGGCAGGTCGGCGACGCCCTCGCCCGCCAGCACCTCGGCCAGGGTCGAGGGGGCCAGCGAGTCGCCGAGGTCGAGGCCGAAATGGTCGTCGGCGACCTGCACCCACTGCCGGCCGTACTCCGCGACGACGTCGGCCCGTACGCCCGTGCCGCGCCAGTAGGCGGCGGGGGCCTTGACGAAGGTGCGTTCGCCGGTGTCCAGCGCCTGGAGGCGGTGACCGTTCACGCCGAGCTGCGCCAACGTCGAGCCCTCGGCGGTGACCCGCGCGTCGACGGTGACCCGGTCGCCGTCGTCGGTGAACCAGCCGGTGTAGCGGGCGCCGGGCACACCCGCCACGGTCACCGCCGCGGCGGCCAGGTCGCCGGCCGCCGCGACCTGCCGTGCGACGTGCGGGTCGAGGGGTGGCGCGTCGGGGTCGTCGCCGACGGTGCGGACCAGGAAGACGCCGAGCAGGGCGCAGACCAGCAGCAGCGCGAGGGCGCCGCCGCCGAGGCCGAGGAGGAGCGCGGTGTGATTGCGGCGCGGGGGTGGTGGCGGTGGCGGATAGCCCGGGTACGGCGGGGGCGTGGTCGCGCGCAGCGGGGCTCCCGCCCACGGCTGCCCGGGCGCGGGCCCCGGCCGGTACTGCGGCGGCACCGGTGCCCCGGCGGCGTGGGGCGGCAGCGGCGGGCCCGGCGAAAAGCCGGTGTGTGCGGGCTGCGGGCCCGCCGGTGGGCCGCCCTGCGCAGGCGTCGGACCCGGCGTCGGGCCGGCCTGCGCGGGTGTCGGACCCGGCGTCGGGCCGGTGGGCGCGGGTGTCGGACCCGGCGTCGGGCCGGTGGGCGCGGGTGTCGGACCCGGCGTCGGGCCGGTGGGCGCGGGCGGCGATGTGGCCGGTGGGCCGGGCTGGGCAGGCACCGGACCCGTCGCCGGGCTGGCCTGCCCGGGCGGCGCAGGCACCGGTGCCTGCGGAGGGTGCGTCGGCTGCTGCTCCGGCTGTGCGTCGTCGGATGCTGCGCCCTGGACCATGATGCCTCCCCGTGAGGTGACCGGCACCGTCGGTGACAGCCTATGGCCTCAATGCAAGAGGGTGTATGTCCGGACGCCTGCGCGGGTGTGACAGTCATCGCGCGCCGGACGCGACGGATGCGGCGGCTGAGCCGGCCGGGCGACCGGCCCGGCACCGGTTGGCGTCGGGCCGGTCGCGCCGTGGCACCGGGCCACCCTCGCAGGTGCGGGATGTTCAGTAGTCGATGTTGATGGCGGCGATCTGGCGGGTGCCGTTCCAGACGATGGCGGGGCCGGCGAAGCGGGAACTGGCGTAGGTCAGCGCCGTCTTGTGGCCGGGGCTGTTGAACCAGGCCTCGATCATCTGCTCGGGTGAGGAGTTGCCCGAGGACGCCCACAGGACCTCGTGGCCGCAGTGCTCGAAGGTGCCGGCGTCCAGGTTCTGCTTCACGCAGGCATCCGCGGCGCGTTGCTCCGTCGTGCGCAGCCTGACCTCGGGCAGCCCGAGCGCGCGACGCCGCTCGTTGAGCAGCACCAGCAGACGCTGTTCCGCCGCGGACACGCCGGTGGACGTGCCGGCAGACCTGGTCGGCGACTTCGTGGGCGTCGGCGATCTGGTCTTCGATGGTTTGGTCGGCGTCGGCGTCGGCGGCATGGTGGAGGCGGAGCGCGAGGGGGTGGGGGACCGGTCGAGCGCCGTCGGGGTAGGGGACGCGAGCGCAGGCTCGGTCGTCCCGGAGGCCGGTGCGGTGACCGCTGTCGAGGACCGCGCGCCTGTCGCGCTCAACGGCTGCCTGCTCGGCTCGGCGGCGTAACCGGCGAGGATGAAACCTCCGCCTCCGACCACGGCGACGGCCGCGAGGACGCCGACCAGGGTCTTGGGTAGGGACACCGCTGCGACGCGGGCCTGCCCCAGCAACCCGGCGGTCTTCGCGTGGCCGCCCGCCGACGCGGCGCCCCGGGACGCGCCGGCGGCGGTGCGCACCCGCTGCGTGACGTGCCAGGCGAGACCGGCCGGGAGCGGCGTGAGCGCCAGGCCGGCCAGCAGCCGCTCGGCCGGGACCAGGTCCGACGTGACGTCCGGGCAGTACGCGCAGGTCCGGATGTGCCGTGCCAACCGCTTACGCCACACCGGCGCCGGCCGGCCGTCCCAGTCGGAGGCCGTGTCGAGCAGGCCGGCGCAGCCGGGCCGGGCGGCGAGGGCCCGCACCACCAGACGAGCGATGTCCAGCTGTGCCTTCATCCGGGCCACGCGGACGGTCACGTGGTGCGGGTCCAGGTGCAGGGCGTCGGCGAGGTCGGCGCGGGAGAGGTGACCGGCCTCGACCAGCCACCACAGGGACAGCAGGTGGCGGTGGTCGTCGTCCAGCCAGCGCGTGGCCAGGGCGACCTCGCGGCGCTGGTCGGAGAGACGGAGCCGGGTCAGGGTCAGATCCTCGAAGTCGGAACCCGGATCGATCACGCTGTCGATGTCCTCCGGCGACGCCGGTGCGGTGTGCCGGTACTGGCGGGAGGTGCGAACCTCGTTCATGGTGACGGCCACCAGCCACGACCGGAAGAGCCGCGGGTCGCGCACGCCCGCCAGCCCCCGCACGACGCTCAACATCGTGTTCTGCACGACGTCGTCGACATCCGCCGACCGGTTCAGTGCCCGGCCCACGATGTTGTAGACAAGTGGCAGGTAGTGCGAGACGAGTTCGTCCATTGCCGCCTGGTCGCCGCGACGCGCGGCGTCCACCACCGCCGACATGTCGGTCCTGATCGGGTACGCGTGATCGGTCACGCTCACAACCTCGCCTTCACGAGACATCCTCGTACCTACGTGGAGACTGGTTGGCACCTGTCCAGGTCACACAAACTCACGTCGTCGTCGGGGCGCCTCTGAAAGTACCGGCCACCAGCGCGCCCCCGGCATGCCACAGGGGCCGCCGCGACGTGGGGTGTTAAACGGTCGCCCCGGCCCGGCGGGCGCCGGTAGCGTGCCGGCGTGTCCCACCGCACCGTGACCCTCGCCCTGGTCGACGCCGCCGGCGCCCCGCTGGGCGCCCTGCCGCCGTTCGACGTGCCATCACCGTGGTGGCAGGAGATCGCCCCCGTCGTGGCCGAGGCCCGCCGACGGTACGGCGTCGAGGTCGCCGTCCTGCGCCTGCTCAGCGGGGACGACACCGGCACCATCGGCGGCACGGTGACGTACCTCGGACAGGTCGACGAGCCGCCCGCCACGCCGCTCCTCCCCGCGGAGGTGGACCTGTCGGCGGACCCGTTGCGCGCCCCGTACGCCGAACCGGGCGGCCCGGCGCGCAGCCTGGCCTGGGCGACGGGGGAGCTGCGGCGGCTCGGCCGCCCGGCCGAGACCGTCACCCAGCAGCGAACCTGGAACCTGTCGGCGGTCTGGCGGCTCGACGGGCCGGGCGGAACGGCCTGGCTGAAGCAGGTGCCGGCGTTCTTCCGGCACGAGGCCGCCGTGCTGCGCTGGCTCGGCCGGGCCGCGCCGGGGAAGACGTCGACGCTGCTCGCGGACGACGGCGACGGGCGGATGCTGATCGAGCACGTGCCCGGCGAGGACCGCTACGGGGCGCCGATCGAGGAGCGGCTGGCGATGGCCGGCGGCTTCCACCCGGTGCAGGTGCGGTCCGTCCCGGACGTGGCGGAGCTGGTCGCGGCGGGCGTACCCGACCTGCGCGCCGACGCCCTGCCCGGCTGGATCCGCGATCGGCTGGCCGGCCACGACACCTCGCCGGTGCAGGCCCTGCTGGCGGGGCTGGAGGCGCGGCTCGACGAGGTACGCGGGTGCGGGCTGCCGGACACCCTCGTGCACGGCGACCTGCACCCCGGCAACGTACGCGCCGACGCCGGGCGGCACGTCGTCATCGACTGGGGCGACGCGTTCGTGGGACACCCGGCGTTCGACGCGCTGCGGCTGGCCGAGGGGCTCGCCGACGACGTCGCCGCCCCGGTGCTCGCCGAGTGGTGCGCGCGGTGGCGGGCCGAGGTGCCGGGCTGCGAGCCGGAGCGGGCCGTGGAACTGCTGCGGCCGGTCGCGGCGCTGCGAATGGCGGCGGTGTACGCGATGTTCCTCGACGGCATCGAGGCGAGCGAACGGATCTACCACGCGACCGACGTCGACACCTACCTTGAGCAGGCACTCGCGCAAATCGGGCCGGCAATCCCCAGCGGCGGGCACGCCGTCAGGTAGGCCTCGTTCCGGGCCGGCATGGGTTACGCGGGTCCGTACAGAGACACCTCAACGTCGGGCAGGCCGGCGAGAGCGGCCTCTATCAGGGGGCGGACCTCGGCCCAGTCGAGGCCGCCGTTGCCACAGCCGAGAGCCGGCACCGCCACCGAGGCGATGCGGTCGTGGCGGAGGACGCGTACCAGATCGGGTAACCCGGCTTCATGTCAGCGAGGCGGGACGATGAACGCCAGTGACCCTTGGTCGGGAAGTTGATGACGTAGCGGTGCCGACCCGGCACGCGTGAGTCGTACACGAACATCCGCCCGAGACGGACGGTGCCGGCGGCGCACGCGGCGCGGTAGGCGGTGAAGTTGGCGGGGTGTGCCCGCTTGAAGGTCAGGGCGAGGCCCTTGCCCATCACGCCGACGGTGTTGACGGGGTTGACGAGGGCCTCGACGTCCGCGTCGAGAAGGTCGCCGTGCCGGATGCCGATCACCGCACCATGCTGTCAGCCGGCTGTGACACCACCCTTGTGCTCTTCGCCCTTGGTCACTTTGGGTGAGCGGCCACGGTAGCCGATGGCGCCCTCGCCCACCCGCTGGTATGTGCCGACGAAGGCGTCGCCGGGACCGGTGAACGCGACAGTTCCGATGTTGCCGCGCTTGTCCCGCCAACTGGCCCTGGTCAGTGGCAACGAGTCGGCGCCGATCGCGAAGGTGATCTCGCTCGAGCGGTGCCAGCCGCCGCCCCATCCCTCCTCCGTCGTGAATGAGCGCCTCGTCACGGCGGCGTCGGGGTGATCGGCGTGCCACCGCCCGGTCAGCGAGCCCCGGATCTCGCGCGGAGGCTCTCCGCCAGCCGGTCGGCACCAGCCGTAGAAGGCGTTCAGCTCGGCGGTGAGGGTGACCGCGTACTCCGCGCCGGAGGCGTCCGCCCAGGCGAGGTCGGCCAGCAGGCTCTGCTCGCCCCGGTCCACGTACACGGTGATGTCCGGGCCGGGCTGCCACCGGCGGCCCTTGGCCGGCAGGAGTCGGGTCGAGTACCGGAGCACCGGTTCCTCGGCCTCGCGCTGGTCCATGGCCCGCGCGGAACGGCCCCGGTCGAACACCGCGTCGACGGTGATCCGGTTGAGCCAGAGCATGCTGCGGGCGTCGACGGCAGTGGCGAGCCGGAGCCTGTTGGCGCCCGGCCGCAGCCAGCCGGCGGGTATGACGAAGTCCATCTGCTGGAAGAGGTCGCCGCCGCCGGGGATGCGCCAGCCGTGCACCAGGCACCGGTCGTTGACGGTGATGTCGAGCGGCGCGAACCCGGGGGCACCGCCCGACCTGGACACGAGCGCCACGATCCCCAGGGTGGCCTCCCCGCCGGCGTCCGCCGCCGGAACGTCGAACGTCATCTCCACGCACCCGTCGGGGCCGAGCGTGAGATGCCCCCCGGTCGCGGTGCCGCGGTCGATGCGCAGGTCGGCATTCGCGGTCGCCGCCGGACTTCCGGCGAAGGTCACATAGGTCGGTTGCATCGCGCGATGCTATCCACCGGACACAGAGGCAACGGCTCTGCCCGGGTTGGCGCCCTCGTCATCCCGCCGGGCCAGCGTCCGTCCGTGGTGCCCCGGCCACCCTTCCGGCTGCTGTTCACCGACGAGGAACTCGCCATCGCCAGCAACCGGGTGGTGGACGCCTCGGCACACGCATTCTGACAAGCAGTTCGTAACGACATGCGGGGCGCAATGCCCAGGGGAATTGTCACGAGGCCATAGCATCGATGCTATGACCTCGGGTAGCGTGGAGCTGGATCCAGAGGTTCGAGACTGGTTGGAGGGACTGTCAAGCGCAGACTTCGCGCGAGCGGCGTTCTATATCGACCTACTTGGGAGTAGGGGGAGTTCTGCTCGGCCAGCCGCACTCCCGGCAGCTCGACGGCAAGCTGCGAGAGCTGCGTTTCTACCTGGAGCGCGATGCAGTCCGGGTGACGTACTGGATAGCCTCCGATCGGCGGATCATCCTGCTGACCGTGTTTCGCAAGACGCGTATGCGGGAGGACCGGGAGGTGGAACGAGCCCGCCGGGCGCTTGAGCGATGCGTGGCGGAGCGGCACACGGTGAACGAGGGGGCGTAGTGGTGAGTGATCGCGTCGACTGGAACGACCTGCGTGACCGCCGGATGGCGGAACCAGGAGCCGCCGAGGCTTACGAGGCGACGCGCATCGCCTTCGAGCTTGGGCAGGAGGTGCGGCACCTGAGGGAACACAAGGGGTGGAGCCAGAGTCAGTTAGCGAAGTCTGCGGGAATGACCCAGTCCGCCGTTGCCCGGTTCGAGGCTGGCGGCACCGTGCCAACCCTGCCGGTCCTGGAACGTCTCGCACGCGCGCTCAGCATGAAACTGGACGTCAGATTCGCTCCGGACGACGCCGAAGCTGCCTGAGCCGTTCCTTCCCCGAATCGGTTCGTCGTTCCTATGCGGCGAGAGACTCGCACGTGGGGCGGTAAGTGCTGCTCCACGAGTGCGCGGGCGCTGATGCAGCCGCAGGGAGGTCAGCCGGTCCAACCCCTCTTGGCGGGTGCTCATGCGGCGATGGTGCGGGCGGTGGCGTAGACGTCGGCGGGCAGGGCGTGCGCCAACCGCCAGATGATCCGCATGGGCCGGTCGCCGGTGTGCTCCCGGTAGGTCATCGGGCCGGCGTAGAGGTAGGCCGGTGCGCCCAGGTCCCGGTCCGCGACCCGGGTCTCCCGTACGAACAGGTGCACCGTCGAGCCGCGCGAGGCATGGTGGATGTAGCGCTGGCCGGTCGCCGAGGCCGACGACGTGGTGCTCTGCGACTCCCACTGGAACAGGCTGTCGGTGATGGCCCGGTCGGCGTACATGGTGGTGGGGGAGTAGTGCGCCTCCGACTTGACCAGGGTGACGAAGAAGAGGTCGGCCTGGGCGTCGGGCAGCCACTTGACGCCCTCGCGCAGCGATCCCGGGTTCGGCATGCCGAAGGCGGCGCACGCCTCGTTGCGGCTGTAGCGGGCGTGCACCCGCAGCGGCACCTCCGCCGACAGCGGCTCCGGCGTGACCCGGTGGATCCGGTCGCGCAGCACCTCGGCCACCTGCCGCAGCTCGCCGCAGCGGGCCGGCTCCGCCCAGAGCCGCGCCAGCCGCTCGTCCCGGGAGGCCAGCGGCGCGTTCGGCCCCCACAGGTCGAAGTGCAGCATGTCCCAGAGTCGCCCAGCGTCCGGCCGCTGGCCCGCCGCCACCCGGGCCAGCAGGTTCAGGCGGTCCGGGTCGTCGAGGTGCAGCATCCGCCCGATGGCCCGGCCCAATTCCCGGTCGTCCGGCCCCGGCGTCGACGATTCCAGCCCGGCGAGCCGCCGCAGCCCGGTCCACCCGCCGATGGTCGCCGACCGGTAGACGTCCTCGATCTCCACGCCGGTCTCCCGCAGGAACCCGGCGAGGCTGACGTCCCCGAGGTGCCGCAGCTCCGCCAGCAGACCGTTCTTCGACGTCGGCATGACGGTACGCAGGTTGTCGAGCACGACCCGGCGGGCGACGGGGTCCAGCTGGATGTGGCACCCGCTGGGCAGCGACGGGAAGTCCTGCTCGACGGCATCCCTGATCTCCCTGCGGCTGACCCCGGTCAGGGCGCGCCAGCGCAGGTCGAAGCGGAAGTTGGCGTGCTGCCCGCCGATGAAGTCGAGCACCGTCAGGCAGGGCTTGTCGTCGTCCAGGCGCAGCCCCCGGCCGAGCTGCTGGAGGAAGATCGTGGCGCTCTCGGTGGGCCGCAGCATCAGGATCGTGTCGACCATCGGCAGGTCGACGCCCTCGTTGAACAGGTCGACGGTGAAGAGCACCCGCAGCTTGCCGGCCTTGAACTCCCGCAGCAGGTCCTGCTGCACGGGCCGGTCGACCTGGGAGGTCACCGCCGCCGACGGCACTCCGTGCCGGGTGAACCACTCCGCCATGAAGCGGGCGTGGGCGATGCTCACGCAGAACCCGAGCGCCCGCATCCGGTCCACGTCGACCGTGTCGCGTACCGCCGTCAGCACCAGCCGGGCCCGCGCGTCGTTGCCGGTGTAGAGGCCGTCGAGTTCGCCGAGGTCGTACCCCTGGCCGCGCTTCCAGCGCAGCCGCGACAGGTCCACGTCGTCGTGCAGCCCGAAATACTGAAACGGCGCGAGCAACTGCCGCTCCAACGCCTCCCACAGGTGCAGCTCCACCGCCACGCGGCCGTCGAACCACCGCCGTACATCGCGACCGTCGGCCCGGTCGGGGGTCGCCGTCAGCCCCAGCAGTACGCGCGGCCGAAGCCGCTCCAACAGTCGGGCGTACGTCGGTGCCTCCGCGTGGTGGAACTCGTCGACGATCACCATGTCGTACGCCTCGGGGTCGATCTCCCGCCGGTGCAGCGACTGGATGGAGGCGAAGACGTGCCGCCACCTGGTCGGGGTTTTGCCCCCGACCAGCGTTTCGCCGAAGCTGCCGTCGAGCATCACCTGCCGGAACGTCGCCAGGCTCTGGGTGAGGATCTGCTCCTGGTGGGCGACGAAGAGCAGCGAGTCGACCTGACCGTTGCGGTGCAGGCGCCGGAAGTCCAGCGCCGCGACGACCGTCTTGCCGGTGCCGGTCGCCATCACCACCAGGTTCCGGTGCCGGCCGTGCACCTGCCGCTCGGCGTCCAGGTCGGCGAGGATCTCCGCCTGGTACGGGTACGGCCGCACGTCCAGGTTGGCGATCTGCGTGGGCGAGTCCTCGCGCCGCTCCCCGCTGAGCGCGTTGCGTAGCCGCTCGGCGTCCCGGCTGGCGTCGTAGTCCTCGAACGCCGGGTCGTTCCAGTAGTCCTCGAAGGTGGCGGTGAACGTGTCGATGACGTGCGGCTGCTCGACGTTGGAGACGCGCACGTTCCACTCCACGCCGTCGATCAGCGCGGTCTTCGACAGGTTGGACGATCCGACGTACGCGGTGCTCATGCCGTTGTGCCGGCGGAACAGCCACGCCTTGGCGTGCAGTCGGGTGGTCCTGGTCTCGTAGGACACCTTGATCTCGGCGCCCAGCTCGGCGAGCCGGTCGAGGGCCCGCTGATCCGTCGCGCCGAGGTAGGTCGTGGTGATGACGCGCAGCTTGCCGCCCCGGGCGATCAGCTCGCGGATGGCGGGCTCGACGATGCGCAGGCCGTACCACTTGATGAACGCACAGAGCAGGTCGACATGCTCCGCCGACGCCATCTCGTGGGTGACCTCGTGGCCGATGCGGGGCTGGTGGCGGCCGTTGACGAGCAGCGCGCCGGTGGAGAGCGGGGTGGTGGGGCGCTGCGGAAATGCTGGCTGCGCGGGAGGGGTGGGTGGGGCGGCGACGGCGTGCAGGAGGTGCTTGGCGTCGGTGACCTGGTCCTGTGCCGTCGATGCCTGCGGGCTTTCGGCGGCGATGGCGTCGGCGATGCGGTTGGCGAGTTCGATCTGGCGGTGGAGTTTGTCGTCGCCGCTCGGTACGGCGTGCAGGGCGCGGTGGGCCAGGGCGGCGAGGTGACGGGCGAGAGCGTCGGGGGCGTCGGCGGGGTCGAGCTTGTGGTGCTGGACGAGGGCGGGGTCGACGTGCTGGAGGCGGCCGGCCAGCTCGCGGGTGATGAGGTGCTCGTAGATGCCCTGCTCAACATCAGTCATTTGTGAATCCCACTGCTCATAAAAATAGATATGGCCAGCCGTGCTTCGGGGACGGCCTCAGTCCAAGATGGGAAAACTGTAGCCATGCGAGCGAGCTCCAGCGGTCGGTGAAAGTTCTATTTATTGGCTGGGCTCGGAAGAGTGCAGTCGTGAGTATCTGTTATCGTTTGAAGAGTAGGAGCCCTCAGCGCTGAAAGTGTGCTAGCCAATAAAGATCTTCTCAACGTCGCTGTCGATAGCTGCGGAGCGCGATGGCGAAGCGCGCCTGGAGATCCAGTTCTGCCTTTCGTCCGGGAAGTACGCCCACCTCAAACTCCTGCCGCCTCCCTTCAAGCAGATGAACCAGGGATGAGCTCGTTACGGTTGCTGCAAAGATGCATTTCTTCGAGAGGTCCGCAGCAAGTCCCAAAAATTGTCTTCCCATTCCCAGGCTGACGGGCGTTGTGTAGTACTTCCCTTCAACAGTGAGGATCGCGCTACTGCTGGGCGGATCGATTCCCAATTGACGGCAGCGATCGGCGTTCGATTGCGGGAGAACGATGACGTCTGCTTCGTGTGCCACCTTACTCCTGCCGATAACGGCGATTCCCGTATGGACTTCGAGTGGGTCCTTTTGGCTATTTGGAAGGGTTAGGACGGCGTGCGTAAAACTACCTCCAGTGGGGAGCCGCCCAGGGCTGCGGCGAAGGCGGAAGATCGTCGGCGGCAGGTTGGATCCGTCCTCAAAGGATATCTCAAAGCCTTCCTCTGCTGCGGCCTTTAATACGACCGTGAACAGGAAAGCCTCGTATAGGTCGTTGCCGGCAGTTGGTGAAGGTCCACTAGCCGAGAGTGCGGTAGGCATGGCTGCAGGAATAGCGTCCCGTAGCTGTTTAAGAAGATCGTGAGGAGTCCTGCCGGTCGGGGATTCACCCGCGGGTGCCATGTTGTCTCCTAGCAGGTTCCCAGATGTCGTTTCTGGCAATTCTGTCGCCCGGCATGAGCCAGTCGCTGCGGGAAAGCTCCGCTTGGGCGCGGATCTCGTCGATCAGGCTCACAACTGCCCTTGCCCTAGAGGCTGCTGCCTGTGATTCCTCTAGGCTTGGAAGCCGCCACGGCTCCCCCACCCGCCCCCTTACCTCTGCTTCCGGGGGGTCGGCGAATTCTATGCGACCACTCCATGTGTCTATCCAAAGGGAGCCGCCGTCGCCCCTGTCGTCCTCACTAAGTCGGGTCGAGGGCGCTGGGTCTCGATGTGTCGCTACTTCCCGGATATTCGACAGCTCGATTGCTATTTCCTGCTCAATGGCCACTGATCCGGCAGTGGCGACCTCGATTAGGTCGAGAAGCAGCTGCAGCCTCTGCCTGGTTGTTAAAGGTGTGACGACCGCATCCTCATTGCTGAAGCGCGGTCTGGGTGTGCGTCGCCCGACCCCGCTCTGTGGAACTTCGGGGTTGGCGTCTATGGTGATTGAACTTAGCGTAAGGTAATCCGTGATGCCCTCTCCTGTCCGTGGTGGGGTGTGCGCCGTGCGAGAGGACTGTCGCCGGGTATCGTTTGGACTATGCGTAATTCCCTCGGCGGCAAGAATTCTCTCTTGATCTACGAGGAATTCTAATCCGGTTTCGCGCAGAAGTTCTTCAAGAGCTGACAGGAGGTCCTGAATCTGCTCTTCGTTCAAGGGTGCTCCTTTGTTGGTTAAATGGGATTCCTGCCGGTCTGAAACTTGATGATTGCCCTTCCGCTGCGGATGGTCACATTTGTGCACTTAGGGCTTGATCGGTGCGGCGACCGGGACCGTGGTGGCTGGTTGGAGTGCCTGTGGGGATGAAGAGATTTGGATCGGCTCATGGGCTCGTTTGAGATCGGTGGCAACTTCTCGGTGCTGTTTGCTGATACGGGGAGATCTAAGCCTGCTTCTGGGCGTGAGGGGTGGCGGAGCGAAACAATAGTCAGCAACCGAAGGTTTGTGTAGCCTCCACAGCCCACAGCCGTGCAACTTTGGGGTGATTCGATTCATCTATTCGATATCTGTGGTGGTTGTTTGTCGGATCTCGGACAGAAGGAGTGACTCGTGCCCTCGGAACTGACTGAGCGTGTGATCAACCAGGGCGGGCGTGACGCCCAACGTTACGGACGAGTTAGTGCCGTACCTGGTGCCGTCCCAGTCCACTACCTGAGCGCCTGCCTCGCGGGCGATGGCCACACCGGCTGCCATATCCCAGACATGGTTGGATAGCGTAAGCGCGGCATCGAGCTTGCCTTCGGCCAGCCATGCCAAGTCAAGCGCCGCCGTGCCGGTCATTCGAACCCGCTGCACGGACTCGGCGAGCTGCGCGGTCAGGGCGAGCCGGAGTCGGTTTTTGTCCGCCGCACCCTCGCCAACGGCGTAGTCGCCGATGGCCACGATCGCCTCGCTCAGTCGGCTCGTCTGGCTCACCTGAATCGGGCTGCCGTCGACCGTTGCGCCGTCGCCCTGAGCGGCGGCGTAACGGTTGCGGAGGAAGGGCAGCTCGATGACGCCGAGGACCGCCTCGCCGCGGTGCAGCAGCCCGAGCGACACCGCGCAGAGCGGGATGCCTCGCACGAAGTTGGCCGTTCCGTCGATCGGATCGAGCACCCATTGCAGCTCTCCCGACCCGCTGATGCCGTCCTCCTCGCCGAGGAACCCGATGTCGGGAGTCGCGACGCGGAGAAGCTCGCGGACGCTGCGCTCGATCTCGTAGTCCAACGCGGACGCCATGTCGCGGTCGCCCTTGGCTGTGAGTGCACCCGGTGGCTTACGCCGCATGTCCTCGGCCGCCCGCGCAACCGCCTCGATCGCAACAGGCAACAGTGGCCCGTAGTCGCTCACAACTGCTGCCCCCGTCGCCACTGCGTCTCGAAGTGCTGTTCGAACACCGGATACAGTCCGCCGCGAGCCTGTCTCCGTCTGGCGACGAACGCGGGGGAGTCGACCCCTCGGCTCTCCGCGAGGTACGGCTGCGCGACGCAGAGATCGTCGACCAGGATGACGTTGAAGCGCAACGTATCGTCGTAGACCGCCAGTTCCATGCGGTCGTGGAACCCGTCGGGTAGCCGGTCACGTACACGCATCAGCGTTTCGATGTTGAGCTTCGTCAGCCCGGACAACTGCCCCGCCGGAAAGCCCTCCTCCGCCTCGCGTGCCTGGACAGCCTGCCCCGATGGATCGAGGAACAGAAGGCGGACGTGCGCACCGGCCTCGACCAGCTCGTGCCAGCGGCGATCCGGGTAACCCTGCGACAGGAGGTTGAGCGACAGGCCAACGGCGCGCACAGTGCTCGCGCCGCCGAGCAGTTGATCGGGCGGAATGTTGGTGGAGAACTCGGAGCGGTTCGGGTGGACGGCGACGAGGTCTCCGAACCGCTCCTCACCCACGTTGCCCGCGCCGGACGGGTCGAGAATCGCGGAGAGCGCGAGGACCACATCGCCGGGTGGGACTGTGCTCGTCTCCCAGTTGGTGATGTCGTCACCGGTGGGCCGCCAAGTCAGCGTTCGGGCCAGCGCGGCGGCGAAGTCTCCGACGCTAAGTCCGAGGGCTTGACGAGTTCGGGCAACCTGCTCGCGCGCGGCGGCTCCAAGGTCGAGCACGTCCCTGGAGCCCGGGGCTGGCGGGTTCGCCTGAGGTAGCGCCGCGGCGAACCGGCGCTGCGCCTCGTGGGCAGCCTGGGCGAGGGCAGTGTCCAGGGCCGCCTGCATCTCCGGGCGGGGGTTCACGTACTCCCCGCCGGCTTCCCACTTGGAAACGGTCCGTTCGGCCACGCCCAGGTGCACGGCGAAGTCACGGATGCTCATGCGGAGCGCATGGCGGAGTGTCTTCGTCTCGCGGCCGGTCCATCGCTGCACGGGTGTCATCGTGCCGCCTTCGATCATGTCGAGAACGGTCATCGTGCACCTTACCGGCAGCAGATGCAGCGCAGTTACTGGCCAAGTGCAGTGCGTGGTCGTTCTGGTCTTCCCGAAGCTCAGAAATGGTGGATCTATGGCCCGGGGCGGGTGCTGGCTCCGGAACTGCGTCGGTCCCCGAACGACACAGCTCCGCTCCCGCCCACCCCGGCGCCACTCCACCAGCCGCAACGCGAGGGGCAGAAGAACGTGACCACCCTGATCGACGTCATCCCGGCACTGACCATCGCCACCGCAGAGGAAGCCGAAGCCCGACCCGAGCAGGGCGGCTGGGCGTGACCGTGCAGGAGGTGGTCGGCCAGTGGCTGCGGCTCGTGGTGGCGGACGCGGAGCTGTCGCCGTACCTCATCGGGGTCGACCTGGAGCGGCTCGGCGCGCACCTGGCGGCGGGCCTCGCCGCGGCAGTCGAGGGCCAGCCGGCGACCGACCCGTGGCGCGGGTTCGGCCTGTCGGAGGAGCAGCACCGGCGCGTCGTCGACTACCTGGCGGGGGTGCTCTGGGCGCTCGACGTGCCCGACGAGCGGATCGCCCGCGCCCGCCGGGCCTTCGCCGGCGAGGTGGGCGCGTGACCATCGCCGCCGCCTGGGAGACGGCCGTCGAGCGGGGCGTCGACGACTTCTGGTGCACGCTGGAGGATCGTCGCCCCGGCCTGCTCCCCGAGCGGGACGCGCCGCTGCTCTTCGCCGCGCTCGGCCGCCTCACGGTCGGCGGCGACGGCCCGGCCGGGCGGGCGGCGCTGCTGGCGGTGCTCGGCCGCGCGTACCGCCAGCATGGCCTGCTGCCACACGCCGCCACGATCGGCGACGCGCTGCTCGCCGCCGTCGCCCGGCACGCCCGCCCACTGTGGACGCGGCGGCTCGCCGATGCCTGGGAGCACGCCGGCCGCCGCGCCGACGAGGCCGTGCGCCGCGCCGTCGCCCGCGCCGACGACGGGCCAGCCTGGTGCCCCGCCGAGGTGATCGGCCACGACCGGCCGTGCGACACGATCGCCATTCTGACCGTACGCCCCTGGCAGCGCCTGCCCTTCCGGCCCGGCCAGGCGGTCCCGGTCTGCACGCCGCGCCGGCCCGGCCGCTGGCGCTGGCTCTCCCCGGCCAACGCCCCGCGCCCCGACGGCACCGTCGAGCTGCACGTCCGCGCCATCGCCGCCGGGGCCGTCGCCCACAGCCTCGTCCACGACGTACGCCCCGGCGAGCTGCTCTGGCTCGGCCCGCCGCGTGACGCCGGGCTTTGCCTGGACCCGTCCGCGCGGCGGGACCTGCTGCTCGTGGCCGGGGGCACCGGGCTGGCGCCGCTGCGCGCCCTGGTCGAGCAGGTCGCCGCCGCGCCCGACGGCCGGCGGGTGACCCTGGTCGTCGGCGCGCGCACCTTCGCGGACCTGTACGACGCGCCCGCCCTCGACAGCCTCCAGCGTGCCCACCACTGGCTGACCGTCGTGCCCGCCCTCAGCCACGACCCCGGCGCCGAGCCTGCCGAGCGGGGCGACGCCCTCACCGTCGCCCTCGGCCACCGCCGCCCCGAGCACGACGTGTACGTCTGCGGCCCGCCCCCGATGCTCGCCGGTGCGCGGCTGCGGCTGCTCGCCGCCGGGGTGTCCGCCGACCGCATCCACCTGCCGGCGGAGCTGGTGCCCTGATGGCCGTCTACCGCAGCCGCCACGCCCTGCCCGGCCCGCTCACCCCCGACCGGGTCCTCGACGTCACCCTGCCGCGTACGCCGCTCGGCCGGCGCGGCTACCGGGTCGACGAGGTCGACGCGCTGCTGTGCCGCCTCGCCCACGAGCTGCGCGACCGCACCCGCCAGCTCGACCTGACCCGCGCCGAGAACCACCGCATCAAGGAGGCGCTGCGCACCTGGCAGACCCGGCACGCCGAGGAGCGCTCGCGCGCCCGGCAGGCCGGTTCCTCCTGAGTGGACGGAGTGACGCCACCCGATCGGCCACGAGCACGATGATCACTAGGATCGGCGCCGTGATGATCAAACGACGGCTTCCGGCAGTCCTTTTAGGACTGTTGGTGGCCTTCCCGACACTGGGCGTTCCCGCCTACGCCGACGAGCACGAGACCGAGCCCGTCGAACCGCCCAAAGTGGAGCTGGTGCTCGACGTGAGCGGCTCGATGCGGGCCAAGGACATCGGCGGGCGCTCCCGCATCGCCGTCGCGCAGGAGGCGTTCAACGACGTCGTGGACGCGTTGCCCGAGACGACGGATCTCGGCATCCGGGTCCTCGGTGCCACCTACGGCGGCGACGACAAGAAGGTCGGCTGCCAGGACACCCAGCAGCTCGTACCGGTCGGCCCCGTCGACCGGGTGAAGGCCAAGAACGCCATCGCCACCCTGCGCCCGACCGGCTTCACCCCCGTCGGGTTGGCCCTGCGCGAGGCGGCCAAGGACCTCGGCACCGGCGAGACCACCCGGCGCATCGTGCTCATCACCGACGGCGAGGACACCTGCGCGCCGCCGGACCCCTGCGAGGTGGCCCGCGAGCTGGCCGCCCAGGGCACCAAACTGGTGGTCGACACGCTCGGCCTCATCCCCGACGAGAAGGTACGCAGGCAGCTCGTCTGCATCGCCTCGGCGACCGGCGGCACCTATACCTCCGCGCAGAGCAAGGACGACCTGACCCGGCGGATCAAACAGCTCGTGGAACGGGCCAAGGACACGCACGCCAAGACGCCGGCGAAGGTGGCCGGCACCGACGTCTGCGCCAAGGCACCCGTGCTCACCCCCGGCGTCTACACCGACCGGGAGCGCTTCGAGGAGCACCGGTGGTACCGGATCCCGGTCCAGCCGGGGCAGGAGCTGCGGGCCTCGGTGAGCATCGGCCTGGACCGGCCGTTGAACCGGGACTACGGCGTACTGCTGCGGGCCACCGCCACCGACGGGCGGGAACTGGTCCGGGGCAACGACGCCGGCAGCGGTCGTACCGACGTGCTGTCGACCGGCGTGCGCTGGGCGGCGGCGGACGACGACGAGGAGGAGTCGGAGGACGGCGACGAGGGCGGCCTCTTCTCCGACTCGACGGAGAAGGCTCCCGAGCCCACCGTCGTCTGCCTGGTCGTTAGCAACTCCTTCTCCGCCAAGGCGGGTGCCGGTCAGGCCCCGGGCATGCCGCTCGAACTGACCGTCGACCTGGTCGACGCGTCGCCCGCCCCGAACAGCCCGGGCCTCGGCCGGGGCTGGGTGCTGCTGGGCGTACTGACCCTCGCGGGTCTGCTCAGTGGGTTGATCGTTGGTTGGCTGACCCGTTGGTGGGTAGCGGTCTGGAGGACCCGATGACGATGCGGAAGGCTCCGGCCCTGATCTCGGCCCGCCGGGCGGCGGTGCTGCTCGCCGCCACCGGTATCGCCGTCGCGCTGCCGGCCGCCGCCGGCGCCGACACGCCCACCCCGTCGCCGGGGGCCGCCACCATCAACAAGGCCGGCACCTCGTTCCTCACCGCCGCCGGCATCAGCCCCGGCCAGCCCGTACGGGTCGGTGCCTCCGTGGGCGACTACCTGTACTGGTCGTTCACGGCCGAGGCGGGGGACACCCATCACGTGGCGGCCACCGTGTCGCTGCCCGCCGCGGCGAGCCGGAAGGGCGACTCCACCTGGACCGTCGAGGTCTTCGACGGGCTGCGCCGCCGGCAGGCGTGCGTCGCCGGGGCACAGGCCCCGGTGGCGTCCAAGAGCGCCGCCACCGTCGAACTCGACTGCGAGCTGCGCCAGGTGCGCTCGTGGGCCGAGCCGTGGTCGGGTGACCCGCTGCCGGGCACGTACTACGTCCGGCTGTCCGGCACCGAGTTGCCGGAGCAGGAGCTGGGCCTGCCGATCGAGGTGAGCCTGCTCGTCGGGGTGGAGTCCGACGACGACACCGAGCCGGAGGGCGGCGACCTGAAGGAGCCCCTGGTCCCGGCGGTGAACCCGGGCAAGGTGCTCGCCGGCGACCCGACCGCCAGCGCGCCAGCCCCGTCGGCGGCCGGTGACGAGGAGGACGGCTGGTTCGACTGGGTCCGGTGGCCGAGCCTGTCGTCGCGCTGGTACTGGACCATCGCCGGCGGCATCCTGGCCGCCGTCGCGGGCGTGGTCGGCTTCGCCCTGACCCGCCCCCGCCAGCGCGTCGGCTGAGGCCTACGTACGGTCACCGCGCGAGTACACGAACAGATCGACGATGACGGCAGGGCGGGCGCGACCGAACAGGTCCTGCCCGCCCTGCTCCACCGCCGGGATTCGGCCGGAATACCGTGGCAGCCCACAGCGTCACGTCGACTCCCGTGGTGAGCGGGTCGACGGGTCAGGCTCCCGGCGGCCGGTAGGCCACCTTCATCCGGAGCGCCTCGTCCATGTCCTGGGGCGTCAGGAGCGGGTTGACCCGGGTGTCCAAACCGCCGGCCGCCCGGATCGTGGCGGCCAGGGCGACGGCGGTCTGCTGGTCGGGAAGGTCGCAGATCACGTACGCGTCGTGTGTGCCGAGCGCGAAGTGCAGCGACTCCATCCGGCCGCCGGTGTTCTCGATCAACGCCTGGATCACCTCGGCGCGTCTCGTCCCGCCGTCCTTCATCAACCCGTTGATCCCCTCGACCGTGTAGGTCGCCGTGAACAGGAACTTCGCCATCCGGGCACCACCTCCAGATCCCGGCCGCGCGTACCCGGTCTGCCGGTGTCTAGTCCTGCCGCTCACCGGGACGCGGCCGGGCGGAGCCAGAACGCCGGGGCTCGCCAGCTCACTTCCGCCACGCTGGCGCCATCCGTTCGGACATCTCGCGCCAGAACGTACGCAGGTCCCTGCGGTTGACCGCCTGCCAGTCGGCCCGCGCGCCGGGCCGGAACCAGTGCCCGACGAGGTCGATCTGGTGGGCGCAGAAGACCTCCTCCATCTGGTACGGCAGCTCGTCGCCCTTCGGTGGCAGTGGGCACAGCCGGAACGGGCAGTCGTCGATGCAGGTGGAGCCCGGCTGGACGTCGTGCGCCTGGCGGCGGCTGAGGGTGACCCGCATGGCGCTGCGGTCGATGGTGAGGCACGGGGGCAGGTCGGACCGGCTGGCCCGGGTGAGCCGGCGGGCCCGCTCGATGCCGTTCTGGCCCCGGTCGGCGAGGTTGAGCAGCAGCATCACGTCGGCCAGCAGCCGTTGCGCCCGGGGCTCCAGGACGGCCCAGCCGTGCGAGGCGGGCAGCCAGGAGTCCTGGAGCCGGCGGATGCCGGGCTGCGGGCTGACCGTGCCCACCCGCCCGACGATCTCCCGCTCGTCGATCCAGCAGCGTCGTTCGGGGTGCCGGTCGACGAGCGACTCGACGCACAGGTCCGCGACCTTGCGGACGAGCGGATGGTCGGTGCCGCTGTGGCGGTACGGGGCGCGGTCTCGGCCGCCGGCGATCGAGGTCCAGAAGTCGACCAGCCCGCGCGGGTCCGATCCGTGGCCCCGCTCGCGCAGCGTCTCGCCGGGGTCGCGGGGCAGGGCCAGCAGGGTCAGCGCCTGGATGAGCACCAGGTGGGAGTACCAGAACCGGGAGTGCCGCAGCGCCTTCTCGGCCTCCTCGATCAGCAGGCTGCGGTGCGCCGGATAGACCCGGCAGTTCGCCGCGAGGCGGAACCCCTGGGCGAGCGTGAGCTCGTAGACGCGGGCGCCGTCGGTGGCGTCGGTGACCAGCCGGTGCACCCAGTGCCGCAGGGCCCGGTGGGCCTCGTGCCGCCAGTTCGGCTCGCCGGGGGCGTGCGCGTCGTCGGCGTAGAGGAACAGCGACGGCGTCAGCCAGGTGCGCACCTCGTCGAGTCGTTCCCGGCCCGGCGAGTCGTCCGCCTGCTCGAACGGCAGGTTGCGCAGCGCCCGTACGGCCGCGTTGCCGCCGGCGGCGATCTCGCGGGCCGCGGCCAGCCGGGGAAGGTAGGACGTCTCGTCGGCCATCATGAGGAACAGTTGGTCGTACTGCGGGGTGGGCCGCTGCGACCGGAACCCGGTGGGGGCGGGTGGCCGGTCCACGAGCTGCCGGGCGGCGTCGCCGTACCGGTGCACGAGGGCGATCTTGGCGTCCTCGAGCGGGCGGTCGGTGACGGACCCGTCGCCCTGATAGTGGCACCAGGCGCCGCGGATGGCGTCGGCCAGTCGCCGGTGCGAGGTGTGCCCGGTGGCGGCGTCCATCTCCAGCGCGGCCGCGAACATCTCCAGCGCCCGCGTGCGGTTGCGGGTCCGCGCGGCCTCGTCGCAGAGCCGCCGCAGGAAGTCGATCGACCTCTTCCGGGTGGCGTTCGCGTCCCGGCTGTCGACGGGCAGCCCCACCTTCCGCCGTACGGCGTCGCCGAGGCGCGGCAGGTTCCCGGCCCGTACGGTCGGCCGTCGTCGCCCGTCCAGTTGCTCGAACGCGCCCGCGCTGCGGGCGTGCAGGGTGAGGGCGGCCAGCAGCTCCCGCCCGGGACCGTGGTGGTGGCCGAAGGCCCGGGCGAGGAAGCCGGGGTCGCGCGTGGCGGCGGTGAGGAAGCGCGAGCCGAGGTACGCCTGGACGACGCCGTGCTGGAAGCGCACCCCGTCCTGCCGCTTCAGCACGATGTTCAGCGCGTCCCCGGTGGTCTCGGCCAGCCCGACGTCCTGCGCGTTGTCGGCGTCGAGCTTGCACAGCCGGTTCCGCAGCTCGGTCAGGATCCACTGCCGGCTGGCGTCTGCGGTGTCGCCGCCGGTGAGTTCGGTCGTCCGCACGAACAGCCGGTTGTCGCGCAGTCCGAGGCAGGCGAGGGCGGAGAGCACCTCGATCGCGTCGGAGCGCTCGACCTGCGGCAGGCCGTAGTCCTCGTACAGGTCACCGGCGACGGTGGCGTGGTACCACTCCTCCAGCAGGCACCACCGCAGCGCGGCCCTGCCCGGCCCCGTCGGCTCGACGCGGTCCAGCCGGTCGACCTCGTGGAGCTGCCCGATGATCCGCAGGTAGAACGGCGAGTCCGCGACGTCGGCGGCCTTGACCAGTTCGCTGATGCGGTCCCACCGGTGGCCCGCTTCCGAGCGGTGGCTGCGGGCCCGCACGTATTCCAGGGCGGGGCCCTGGGCGAGCGGCTCCAGTTGCAGCAGCAGCGCGTCCAGCCCGCGCAGCGGATCGTCGGGACGCGAGGCGACCACCAGGGGTAGGCGCTCGCGGACCGCGGTGTGGATCGCGTCCCGTAGCACGCTGTCCCGGTCGGCGGGCTCGCCGGCGTCGGCGAGGCTCTCCTCCAGCCCGTCGGCGAGCACCACGAGGCGGTTCTCCAGCCAGAGCCGCCGCCAGATCCGGTCGGCCTCGCCCGAGGACCGCAGCCGGGTGTCGATGGTGCTCTCGAACTGCGCGAGGGCGAGCTGGCGGAAGTTCAGCTTCTCCGGATCGGTGACGCTGCGCAGGTCGACCCCGACCGGTACGACGTCGGCGGCCATCAGCATCTCCGCGAGTCGCGCCAGGGTGGCCGTCTTGCCGGTGCCGATGCCGCCCACCAGGAGCAGCGGTCGCCGGGTCGCCCGGTCGCGCAGCCGCTGGATCAGCAACTCGCACAGCTCGTCGCGGCCGACGACGTCGCTCGGGTCGAGGCCCCGCTCGGCGCTGGGCAGCACCATCCGGCTGTTGCGCATCACGCTGTGCCGATACCAGCGGCGGACCGGGACGTAGCGCCAGTAGTAGAAGAACGCGACGCCCAGCGCCGCGACCATCAGGGGCTTGACGAAGCCCTGCACCTGCCCGCAGTAGTACGCCCTCGGCTGGTTTCCCCCGCACCACCGGGTGACCGGCAGGAGGCGCGGCTCGGTGTCGAGGACCGTCAGGACCAGGGAGAGCACGGTCCAGCCGAGCAACGCCCAGGCGACGGCGACGATCGTCCACCGCAGCCAGCGGCGGTAGCGCCACCGCACCCGGCCGCTGGCCCGCTCGTCGGACCGTCGGCGGCGGTCCCGCTCCGTCCGGCGTTCCCGTCGGGTACGCCACCGGCGCCGGCGCTGGCGTAGCCACAGCTGGGCCGCCCAGACCGGACCACGTTTCGGCCCGCGCACGGACACCCCCATGGTCGACGTGGCCGGTCGACGGACGGAGGCGTCCCGGCCCTCACGTTCACGTTAATGCGGTTCCCGCAGGTGGGAGCCCGGTTTCGGCGTTCCCGCGCCGGCCGGTCACGCCAGAGGCGCCGGACCCTCTACAGTCGACGGTCTCATCGAGGCGACGGCGAGAGGGTACGG
Source organism: Micromonospora sp. ZG13 (assembly GCF_059359355.1). Classification (NCBI taxonomy): domain Bacteria; kingdom Bacillati; phylum Actinomycetota; class Actinomycetes; order Micromonosporales; family Micromonosporaceae; genus Micromonospora; species Micromonospora sp. ZG13. The sequence continues at coordinate 146,792 of NZ_JCADBQ010000003.1, read as the reverse complement.
ATGCGCATCGGCATCAACACGTGGGCGTGGGCGGCGCCGCTGACCGACGAGGCGCTCGCCGAACTGGCCCCACGGATCAGGGCCTGGGGCTTCGACGCCGTCGAGCTGACCGTCCAGGCGCCCGGTGACTGGGACCCCGACCGCGCCGCCGGCCTGCTCGCCGGGCTGGGCCTGGCCCCCGCCGTCTGCGCCGGCCTGCTGCCCGAGCACGACCTGCTCGCCGACGACGAGGAGGTCGTACGGCGTACGGAAGAGTTCGTGCGGCAGTGCGTGCGGGCCGCCGGCCGGGTGGGGGCCGCCGTGGTGGCGGGCCCGCTCTACGCGCCGGCCGGCCGGCGGTGGCTGCTGGACGCGGACGCCCGGCGGGCCACCGTCGCGCGCCTCGTCGAGCGGCTCCGGCCCCTGGCCGACGAGGCCGCCGGCCAGGGCGTGACGATCGCTCTCGAACCGCTCAACCGGTTCGAGACGAGCTTGCTCAACACCGTCGAGCAGGCGCTGGAGGTGGTGGCCGACGTCCCCGGCCTGGGCCTCGCCCTGGACACCTTCCACCTGAACATCGAGGAGCGCGACCTGCCGGCCGCCGTCCGGCTGGCCGGCGACCGGCTCGCGCACGTGCAGGTGTGCGGCAACGACCGTGGGGTGCCCGGCGGCGACCACCTCGACTGGCCGGGGATGTTCGACGCCCTGACCGGCATCGGCTACCGCGGCCAGGTGAACATCGAGTCGTTCACCGCCGAGGCGCTGGCCGTGCCGATGTCCGTGTGGCGGCCCCTCACCGCCGACCCCGACACCCTCGCCGTCGAGGGGCTGGCCTTCCTGCGCGGCCTGACCGGGCGTAATCTCCCGTAGACCTCGGGGGAAGGTGGGATCGATGCGCTCCGGGCTGGAGGTGCCGCCGGCGGTCGAGGCGGAGCGGGTCATCACCGCCGTACTGGCCGACCTGCGCTCCGGCGACCATCGCGGCGTCGTGGTCGACTCGCCGCCGGGGGCCGGCAAGTCGACCCTGGTGGTGCGCGCCGCCGTGGAGCTGGCCGCCGCCGGCGAGCCGCTGATCATCGTCGCGCAGACCAATGAGCAGGTCGACGACCTCATCGACCGGCTGGCGCGCAAGGCGCCCGAGCTGCGCATCGGCCGGCTGTCCGCCGCCGACTACCGGCCGTCCGAGCGGGTCAGGGGCCACGAGACGGTCCGGGTCGCCGCGAAGGTCGCCGACCTCGGCGGTCCGGCCGTCATCATCGGTACGGCCGCCAAGTGGGCCACGGTCGCCGAGGGCTCCTGGCCGTGGGCGATCGTGGACGAGGCGTACCAGATGCGCTCGGACGCCCTGCTGCGCGTGGCCGGGCGGTTCGAGCGGGCGCTGTTCGTCGGCGACCCCGGTCAGCTCGACCCGTTCTCGACCGTGGAGACGGGTCGCTGGACGGGCCTGACCTGGGACCCGATGCAGTCGGCGGTGGCGGTGCTGCTGCGGCACAACCCGGAGCTGCCCGTGCACCGGCTGCCGGTGTCGTGGCGGCTGCCCGCCTCGGCGGCGCCGGTGGTCGCGGCGGCGTTCTACCCGTTCACCGGGTTCCGTGCCGGCACCGGCCCCGCCGACCGGGCGCTGCACCTCGCCGAGCCCGGGGCGGGGGACGCCCTGGACCGGACCGTGGAGCTGGCCGCCGCCACCGGCTGGGCCCTGCACGAGCTGCCGGCGCGGCAGACCCTGCGTACCGATGGCGAGGCCGCCTCGGCCTGTGCGGCCCTGGCGCTGCGGGTGCTCCAGCGCGGCGCGGTCGCCGTCAGCGAGCACGCCCCGGCGGGCGCGCCGGTCACCGCCGACCGGATCGCCGTCGGGGCCGCCCACCGTGACCAGGTCGCGGCCATCCGCGCGCACCTGGGTGAGGCCGGGGCGGGCATCACCGTCGACACCGCCAACCGGCTCCAGGGCCGGGAGTACGACGTGACGATCGTGCTGCACCCGCTGTCGGGCCGCCGCGACGCGACCGCGTTCCACCTCGAGTCGGGGCGGCTGTGCGTGCTGACGTCGCGGCACCGGCACGCGTGCGTCGTCGTGGCGCGCGCCGGGATCGGCGAGCTGCTGGACGCCCACCCGTCGACGGAGATCGTGCACCTCGACGTGCCGGTCAGGTTCCCCGACGGCTGGGAGGCCAACCAGACGATCCTCGCCCTGCTCGCCGCCACGACGGCGACCGCCTGACGCGGCCGTACGCCGTTCGCCGCCGGCCGCGCCACGGGTGGTGGCCGACCGCGCGCTGACGGCCGCGTACGCCGTCCGGGGGCCGCGCGGCGTCGGCGCGGGCCCTCGGGCGGGCTGGCGCTCCGTCGTCGGGGCGAGCAGTCGACTACTTGACGTAGTCGGCTTGGAGATAATGCCTGGTCGAGTGACTACCTAGCGTGAGATTCGTCAATCGCACCGCCTTCGTGCCGGTCGGACCCCACATCTGCGGGAGGCCGCCACCGAGGCGACAGACAGGAGAGTCACATGTCAGCTCAGCCAGCCGCCCGCCGGCCCCGACCCCGCGCGGTCGCCCTCCTCCTCGGCGCCGCCGTGGCGGCCGGGGTGATCGTCCCCGCCGCTCCCGCGTCGGCCGCCGTCCCCGGCCTCGTCCGGATCGCCGCGACCAGCGCCAGCAACTCGAACGACTTCCGTAGCGTCACGGCGACCTGCCCGGTGGGCAAGGTGCTGACCGGGACGGGTTACGAGCTCAACGGTGCGACCGGCGAGGCGGTGGTCGACGACCTGCGGCCCAACGGCGGCCCGGCCGTCGCGCCGACCGCCGTCACCGTCGGGGCGTACGAGGCGGAGGCGTTCGCGGGCAACTGGTCCCTCACCGCGTTCGCCATCTGCGCCAACCCGGTCACGGGACTGGTGCGCGTCTCGGCGGCCAGCGCCAGCAACTCGAACGACTTCCGTAGCGTCACGGCGACCTGCCCGGTGGGCAAGGTGCTGACCGGGACGGGTTACGAGCTCAACGGTGCGACCGGCGAGGCGGTGGTCGACGACTTCCGGCCCAACGGTGGCGTGGCCGCCGCGCCGACCTCCGTCTTCGTGGGCGCGTACGAGGCCGACGCCTTCGCCGGCAACTGGTCCGCGACGGCGTACGCGATCTGCGCCAACCCCCTGGCGGGCCTGGCCCGCATCTCGGCGGTGAGCCCCAGCGACTCGAACGACTTCCACAGCGTCGCCGCGGCCTGCCCGTTCGGCAAGGTGCTGACCGGGGCCGGCTACGAACTCAACGGCGTCACGGGCGAGGGCGTGGTCGACGACTTCCGCCCCAACGGCGGTCCCGCCGCCGCGCCGGCCACCGCCACCGTCGGCGCGTACGAGGAGGACACGTTCACCGGCAACTGGACCAGCACCGCGTACGCCATCTGCGCGACGGCGTAGCCGGCGGCACCGGCCGGTGGCGTCGCCCCGACCCGGGGCCGGCGCCACCGGCCGAACCCCGCGCCGCCGCCGTCACTCCGGCCGGTCGGGCCCGTGTTCGCGAGCGGTCGTCGCCGCGCGTCAGGCGAACGTGTCGCCGAACTCGCGCACGCCGTCGACGTCGAGCGTGATCCGGCTGTTGTCGGCCCACTGGCCGGTGGCGGCGCGCCAGCTCGGGTCGTCGCGCTCGTCGATGTCGGTCCAGCCGGGCCGGTGGTGGCGCAACTGGATCGGCCCGGACGACGCGCCCGGGGCGAGGACGCCGTCGGTGAAGGTCAGCTCCACCCAGCCGGGGATCGGCGTGCCCGGCGGCGGGAAGCGGGTCGGCGTCGGGGTGGGTGCCGGCGTCGACGGCCCGCCGGGCGGCAGGGGCGGCGGGAAGAGCGTCGTCGTGCGCCGGATCCGGTCGCAGCCCAGCGCCGCCCAGTCGCAGTTGAGCACCAGCGAGGTGTCGCCGCCCTCGAAGGTCACGTGGTAGCGCACCCGCACGTCGGCGAGGTCGAGCGGCCCGGTGCCGGTGTTGACGACCTGGAGGACGTGCTGGATCTGGTTGTCCGTCGGCGACCAGTCGAGGTTGAGGTAGCTGACCTTCGCCCGCCCGTACGCCGTGCGGACCGGTGTGACGGGGGAGGGGTCGGAGTAGCCGCCGAGGGTGTAGGCGTTGACGACGAGCCGGTACTCGCTGCCCGGCGCGAGGTTGGTCAGCGTCAGGGTGGTGGCGGTCGTGCTGCCGAGGCTGCGGTAGACGTGCGGGCCGAGCTGCGCCCGCACCTCGTACGTGATCGGTTCCTCGCCGGCCGGCTCGCCCACCCAGGTCGAGGGCGCCCAGGAGAGGGTGAGCAGGTGCGGCTGGTCGACCACGACGACCGGGCTGCCGGGCGTGGTGAGCGCGGGGGCGTCGTCCGCCCGTGCGGCATCCACGGCGAGCGGGCCCAGCAGCGCGGCGAGGACGACGGCGGTGGTGACGCGACGGACACGCATGGTGGCGATGCTACGAGCAGGAATGGACGCTTATCAATCGTTAGGTGTTCCCCGGGGTGTCGGCCTCGGGTGTCGTCGCCTTCCGAAGTGGACTTCGGCCCGTCTCCGGTGCGACGGCGGCCGACAGCACAGCCGCCGGATTCGCGCCGCCGTCGATCACCTGGATTCATGTCGGTCTACCGATAGATCGACGGCCCAGACGATCTACGTCTGTCGATAGCGTTTCGTGGCACAGGCCGTCCACGAAAGGCGGACCATGAACGATTCCCATACCTCACTGTCCCGGCGGCGGATACTGATCGGCGCCGCTGCCGCCTCGGCGGTCACTGTCGGCGCGGCGGGCGCCGCCCGCGCCGCACCACCCGCCGGCGCAGCGGCGCCGGCCCGGTCCCTCGTCGTGCGGGACCGGATCGCCACCGCCCGGCTCGCGGGTGCGCCGGCCCGCTTCCAGGCCGACTTCCACGAACGTCTCGACGCCTGGCTGGCCTTCTGGTCGGCCAACTCACCGCACGCCTGGAGCCCGCCGGTGCAGGTGTCGGGGCGGGTGGGCGCGGACGGTGCCGCTTTCACGCTGCACGCCATCCGGGTCACCCGCGACGACGAGACGCGGGACGCCTTCGCCGCCGGGCGGTCGGACGCCGCTCACCTGGCCACCCTCGCCAGCCTGCACCACCACTTCCCGTCGGTACGCGTCGAGGCCGGCGGCGCGCTCCGGGTGATCGACGGCCCCGCCGGCTGGACCGGCTCGGCCGAGCAGGTCGCGTTCGCGGTCACCGCCTGCCGCGAACTGTGGGGGCTGCGCGGCGCCGACGCGGCGGACTGGCGGGAGCACCTGGGGCGGGCCGGGCACACCGCCGACCCGACCTCCCGTTCCGGCTGGGCGGCCTTCACCAGGGCGGGCCTGCGGCGCGGGCTGCGGACCGACACGTACTGACCATCGGAGGTAGGACATGGCACGCAGCGAATTCCGTTTCGTCGTCGACGGTGTCGATCTGACGACCGAACAGCAGAGCCTCATCGCCAGCGAGATCCAGAAGGCCGGGCTCAACGCGCTCACCGCCGCGGGCAAGCGGCTGACCAACCCGCTCGCCGTCGGGCACGCCAACATCAAGCTCCGCCCCGAGTGGTACGGCATGTGGGTCATCGACGGCCCGTTCGCCGAGGAACTCGGCCAGAAGATCAACGACATCGGCTTCTGGATGCAGCGGTGACGGATCCCGTCCACCGGCCGGACCCGCCGGAGCGGATGTGCCCGAGTACCCCCGCGGCCAATGCCACGGTGTTCCTCGGCATGATCACTCCGGCGGGGCGGGTCGCCTACGTCACACCGCCGCTCCCGGCCGAGGTCGCGCTCGCCCAGGCCGGCACGGACACCCCGGTCGAGTCGCGGTACCGGCTCGCCGGCCCGTGCGTCACCGCGAAGTGCGGCTTCTGGACGGGCGAGCACTGCGGCCTCGGTGAACGCGTGGCCGCGTCGTTCCGGGAGGTCGCCGGTCCAGCCGAGGACGACCTGCCGCGCTGCGCGATCCGCCGGACCTGCCGGTGGTACGCCGAACAGGGCCGCGCCGCCTGTGCCGCCTGTTCCCAGGTGGTCACCGACGCCCGCTGACCACCTGACCGCCCCGCCCTCGTGGGCGACCAACCGCCGGGTGGATCCGAGCGGACGCCCGTCCGCCGCGGCGTCGCCCCGCGTAAAGGGCTCGCGATGTCCCACCGTTCCGCTACCGTCTGGGCGTCATGGATCCGCGGTACGACGAGGCCGTCATCGGGCGGGAGCATCCCGCGGCCCTGCTGCGCGCCGAGGTCGACCGGGTGACCGCCAGCCACGGCGGCCTGGTCCTCGTCGCCGGGGAGCCGGGCATCGGCAAGACGACGCTGGTCACGGCGGCGGCCGGCGAGGCCCGTCGGCGGGGCGCGCTGGTGCTCGGCGCGGCCTGCTGGGATTCCGACAGCGCGCCCGGCTACTGGCCCTGGGTGCAGGTGCTACGCGGTCTGCGTCGCTCGTCCGACGACTGGGCCGTGGCCCGCGAGGCGGCCGAGCCGGGCCTCGCGGCGCTGCTCGGCGAGGCGACCGGCGGCACCGCCGGCGAGCCGACGGACGGCGAGGCCGACGAGGCGACCGGCGGTCCGGCCGGCGACGACCTCGTCGAGCAGGAGGAGTTCGCGCTGCACGACGCGGTGACCACCGCGCTGGTCGCGGCGTCGCAGCGCCGTCCGGTCGTGGTGGTGCTCGACGACCTGCACTGGGCCGATCCCGCCTCGATGCGGCTGCTGCGGTTCGCCGCCCAGCACACCTGGTTCGAGCGGCTGCTGCTGATCGGCACCTACCGCGACGCCGAGGTCGAGTCCCCCGACCACCCGCTGCGCGAGCTGCTGATGCCACTGGTGGCGAAGGCGACCACGCTCACCCTCACCGGCCTGTCCCGCGACGAGGTGGCCGCGCTGATGACCCGCACGGCGGGCCGGGCACCCGACGCCGTTCTCCTCGACGAGGTGCACCGGCGCACCGGCGGCAACCCGTTCTTCGTGGAGCAGACCGCCCGGATCTGGCGTGCCGACGGGCGGGTCGGCGCGATCCCCCCGGGCGTACGGGAGGCGGTGCGCCGCCGTCTCGCCCAGTTGCCGGCGGCGGTCGTCGAGGCACTCACCGCCGCCGCCGTGCTCGGCCGGGAGTTCCACCGCCAGGTCCTCGCCGCGTACGCGGGCACGCCCGCGGCGCAGGCCGACCGGCTCCTCGACCGGGCGGTGACCGCCCGGCTCGTGGTGTCCCGGGGCGGTGGCCGGTTCGCCTTCGTCCACGACCTCGTGCGGGAGACCCTCTACGACGCGCTGCCCGACGACGACCGGTGCTCCCGGCACGCCGCGCTCGTGCGGGCCGTCGACCGCGCGCCGGCGCTCGCCGAGCGGCTGATCCCCGCCGACCTGGCCCGGCACGCCCATCTCGCGGGCGCCCACCTCGACCCGTCGCGCGCCGCCGAGCTGCTGGTCGCCGCTGCCCGCGACGCGGGTGGCCGGCTGGCGGTGGACGAGTCGGTGGTGCACTTCCGCCGGGCGCTGGAGGTCGCGGAGGACCCGGCCGGCCGCGTGAAGATCATGATCGAGCTGGGTCAACTGCTGCACCACGCGGGCGGCGGCGACGAGGCCCGGCGGCTGCTCGCCGAGGCCGTCACGCTGGCCGTGGCGGTCGACGACCCGGTGGTGCTGGCCCACGTCGCCCTCGTCGTGCACCGCCGCCACGCCGACGGCTCCAGACGTGTCCCCGACCCGGAGGGCGTCGTGCGGGAGGCGTACCGGCGGTTGATCGGCGAGTCCGCCGGCGCCGTCCCGGTCAGCACGCTCGTCACCGATCTGATCGCCGCCACGGAGTCCCTGGCCCGGCGCGGGCACGACGACGAGGCGCTCACCTTCAGCCTCTGGGCCCGCCACGACACCACCTGGGGGCTGGGCTCGGCCCGCGACCGGGCCGCGATCACCGCCGAGATCCGGGACGTGGCGCGCCGGGGCGGCGACGCGGAGACCGTGCTCTGGGCCACCGCGCTGCGCTGGGTCGCGCTGCTGGAACTGGGCGACCCCCGCTACCACGACGAGTTCGCCACCTTCGTGGCCGGCGCCCGACGGGGCGACGTGCGGCACCGCGCCGCCGCCACCATGGACGACGCGATCATCGCCGCGTTCCGTGGCGACTTCGCCCGGGCCGACGAGCTGTTCGGCGAGCTGGCCGGCGTCGGCGAGTGGGACCATTCCGACTTCGCCTTCATGGGTCACCATCTGCGCTGGTCCCGGCTGCACCTCCAGGGCCGCTCCGACGCCGCCCTCCTCGACGAGCTCTCCTCGACCGGCTACCCCCATCCCGAGCTGCTCCGGGGCATCACCGCCGTCGAACGCGGCGACACCGGGTCGGCCCTGCGGCTGGTCACCGGCATCGAGGCCGCCGGCACGGCGTACCCGGGAGCGGTGTCGCCGCTGTGGCTGCGGCTGCGCGCCGGGGTCGCCGCCGCGACCCGCGACCCCCGGCGCTGCGCCGAGGTCCGGGAGGCCCTGCGACCGCACCGCGGGCAGTGGATGTCGGCGCTGTTCGGCTGCGACCTGAGCGGCCCCGTGGACCACTGGCTGGCCCTCGTCGACGCCGCGCAGCGACGCTGGGACGACGCGGTGGCCGGCTTCTCCGCCGCCCGCGACTCCGCCGACCGGTTGGGCGCCCGCCCGTGGTCGGTCCTGGCCCGTGCCGCCCTGGCCGACGCGCTGACCGGGCGGGACGGCCCCGGCGACGTCGCGGCCGCCGCCGCGCTGCGCGAGGCCACCGCCCGCGACGCCACCGACCTGGGCATGCACCAGGTGACCCGACGCCTCACCGGCGCAGAGGAGGCCGGGGCGCCGCCCGTCGGCCACTCCGGGGCCCTCCTCGCGATCACCGGCCCGGTCCCGAACCTCGTCGCCGCTCCGCAGGTGGCGGTCGTCTGGCCGCCCGGCCCGCAGGCGGCGACCGGGCCGCACGAACCGCGGGCGGCGACCGGGCCGCGGGTGCCGGCCGGCGCCGCCGTTCCGACCGGTGCCGCCGTGGCGCAGCCGTCCGGCGGCAGGCAGGCGTCCGCCGGCGAGCAGGCGCCGGGCCGGGCGTACGGGTTCCGCCGCGACGGGCCGGTCTGGCAGCTCGCGTACGCCGGCGTGGTGGTGCATCTGCCCGACGCGAAGGGGCTGCGCGACCTGCACGTGCTGCTGAGCCGGCCGGGCGTCGACGTCCCTGCGGTCGAACTGCTCGACCCGACCGCCGGGCCGGAACTCGTCGCGGCCCGCCGGATGGGCGGCGACCCGGTCCTCGACGACGAGGCGAAGGCCCGTTACCGGCGGCACCTGGAACGGCTCGACGACGAGATCGACCGGGCCGCCGAGCGCGGCGACCGGCGGCGGATGGCCGACCTCGACGCCGAGCGGGGTGCCCTGCTCGCCGAGCTGCGCGCCGCCGCCGGGCTGGCCGGTCGCAGCCGTCGCCTCGGCGACGAGGCCGAGCGGGCCCGCAAGGCGGTGACCGCCCGCATCCGGGACGCGCTGCGCAAGCTCGACCAGCGCCACCCGGCGCTCGCCGGCCACCTGCGCGACACCGTGTCCACGGGCAGCACCTGCCGCTACCTCCCGCCCGACCCGTTGCCCTGGCGCCTGTAGCCGATCCGCGACCGATCCCCCTCGCGCACGCCGGCAGCCGCGCGCAGCCGGCCCGGCGGACGGACGCCGCGACCCACGCGACGCCCGTCCGGTGGATCGGTCAGCGGCGGTTGTAGCGGTACATCGTCAGCGTGCCGAAGACCACCACGAAGCCGGCGCTCCACAGCAGCGTCCACATCGTGGCCGACGCGTCCGACGTGCCCGACATGACCGCGCGTACCGAGGCCACCAGCTGCGTGATCGGGTTGACCTTGACGAACGCCTGGAGCCAGCCGGGCATCGTCGCGGGCTCGACGAACACGTTGCTGAGGAAGGTCAGCGGGAACAGCACCATCATGCTCACCCCCATCACGGACTTCTCGCTGCGCAGGACGAGACCGAAGAACGTCCAGACCCAGGAGAACGCGAACGAGAAGACCACGAGCAGGCCGATCCCGGCCAGCACACCGGGCAGCCCCCCGTCGGGCCGGAACCCCAGCACCAGCCCGACGCCGAGGATGACCACGGCCGCCAGCACGTACCGCAGCACGTCGCCGAAGATCATGCCGACCAGCGGGGCGGGCCGCCAGACCGAAAGCGTGCGGAACCGGTCGAAGACGCCCTTCTCGATGTCGGTGTTCAGCCCCACCCCGGTGTACATGGTGATCATCACGACGCTCGTCACCATGATGCCGGGCAGGAAGAACTGGAGGTAGTCACGCGGGCTGTCGGCGAGGGCGCCGCCGAACAGGTACGTGAACATCAGCACCATGATGATCGGGAACGCCGTCACGTCGAACAGCTGCTCCGGCACGTGCTTGATCTTCAGCAGCGCGCGCCAGCCGAACGCGAGCGACGCCGACAGCGCGCTCGGTCGGGGCGGTCGCGCGCCGGGCGCGAGGACGGTGCAGAGCGCCTCCGCCGACGGTACGTAGACGGACGGGGCGCGCCCGGTCGTGGTGGCGTTGCTCATCGGGCTGCCTCCAGCTCATCGTCCCGCTCGTCGGCCGCGACGGCGGGGTGGTCGGTCAGGGCCAGGAAGACCTCGTCCAGGCTCGGCTGACCGAGGGAGAAGTCGTCGACGACGATCCCGGCGCGGGCCAGGTCGCCGAGCGCGCGGGCGGCCTGCGCGCCGGCGTCGAGGTCGCTGCCGGCCCCGCCGACGCGCGCGGTGAGCGCGACCGGATCGGGTGCGAGCTGCACCGGTACGCCGAGCGCCGCCTGGAGCAGCTTCTCCGCCTCCGGCCGCTGCCCGGGGTCGCGCAGTCGCAGGTGGACGGTGCCGGAGCCGACCGAGGACTTCAGCTCGCCCGGGGTGCCCTCCGCGATCACCCGGCCGTGGTCCACCACCGCGATGCGGCCGGCGAGCTGGTCGGCCTCGTCCAGGTACTGCGTGGTCAGCAGCACGGTCGTGCCGTGCGCCACGACGGCCCGCACGATCTCCCACACCTGGTTGCGGCTGCGCGGGTCCAGCCCCGTCGTCGGCTCGTCGAGGAAGAGCAGGTCGGGGGTGTTGAGGATGCTCGCCGCGATGTCGATGCGCCGCCGCATGCCGCCCGAGTACTTCTTGACCTGCCGGTCGCCCGCCTCGGTCAGGCCGAACGCGGCGAGCATGCCCTCCGCGCGCGCCCGGGCGGCCGGCTTGCGGTGCCCGAGCAGGCGGGCGAGGAGCATCAGGTTCTCCAGCCCGGTCAGGTCCTCGTCCACGGAGGCGTACTGGCCGGTCAGGCTCATCCGGGCGCGTACGGCGTCGGCCTCGGTGACGACGTCGTGACCGAAGACGCGGGCCCGCCCGCCGTCGGGGCGCAGCAGCGTCGCCAGCACCCGTACCGCCGTGGTCTTGCCGGCGCCGTTGGGCCCGAGCAGGCCGTAGACGGTGCCGGCCGGGACCTGGAGATCGATGCCGGCGAGCGCCCGGGTGTCCCCGAACGACCGGGTCAGGCCCTCGGCCTCGATGGCCAGGCCGGTGGTGCGTTTCATGCGTTCTACCTTCCTCATGCGTGACACGTTCAGGAGACGTACGGGCGCGGGGCACGACCGTCGCGCGGGTCCACCCGGCCGACGTAGCCCGTCGTGCCGGCGTGCGGCGCGGTTGAAGACCGTGCGGAGCCGGTCGGGTACCGGCCGATGGAACCGCACCCGTACGACACGATGCCGACCGGTTCGGCCACCCGTCGTACGCGTGGTCGACTCTGTTTCAACGAGCCCGGGAAGCTGTGGTTGTACGTCGGGGTCCCCCTCCCGGCTCCGGTCCCACCCGGGAGGCGCTAGACGACGGCCAGCGCCCCGCCAGATCGGAACTGGCGGGGCGGCGGGCGTCAGGCCGGCTCGTCGAAGAGCACCGGCCAGGGGCGGGGCGACGGCGTGGGCGGCGGTGGCGGGGGCTCCGACCCGTCGGCGAGCACTTCCGCCGCGAGCTGCCCGAACATCGGCGCGGCCGGATGCGCGGCCCGGCGCGGCCAGGCCGCCGAGGTGCGTCGGACCAGGGGTGATCCGGCGATCGGCCGCCAGGCGATCCGGGGCTCCCGACGGGCCGTCGCCGCCGGTTCGACGGCCACCCCGCCGCCGGCCAGCACCAGGCCGAAGAGGAACTCCGGGTTGCGCGCCGGGCGGACCCGGCCGGGGGTGAACCCGTGCCGGCGGCAGACCTCCAGCAGGTGGTCGTGCCAGCCGGGCGCGGTGGCCCGGGGCGCGGTCACCAGGTCCAGGCCGGCCAGCGCCGCCAGCTCGACCTCCCGGCCCCGGGCCAGCGTCGAGGCGCGCGGCAGCAGCACCCCCAGCGGTACGTCGACGGCGGCGCCGAGGCGCAGCCCGCCGTCGGTGACGGGGTGGTGGAGCAGGCCGACGTCCAGCCGCCCCTCGCCCAGCATCCGTTCCTGCTCGCCGCTGGTCAGCTCGTGCAGGTCCACGTCGAGGCCGGGGGCGCGCCCGGCCAGCCGGTCGAGCAGCTCGCGCAGGGTCACCGCGGGGGTCTCCGGCGGCACCCCGGCCCGGAGCACCCCCGACACCCCGTCGCGTACCTGCCGCATCAGGTTGCGCAGCCGGCCCTCCCCGGCGAGCAGTTCCTCGGCCTCGCCGAGGAGCAACTGGCCGGCGACGGTCAGCCGCACCTGCCGGCGGGAGCGGTCGAACAGCTCGACCGCCAGCTCCCGCTCCAGGCGCTGCACGGACTGGCTCAGCGGCGGCTGGGCCATGCCGAGCAGCTCGGCGGCGCGACCGAAGTGCAGCTCGTTGGCGACCACCACGAAGTGGCGCAGGTGCCGGAGCAGGTCCACGGCCGGACCCTACGCCAGCGCCCCGACGCGGGCCGGCGGGCGGCGGCTACGGTGCGCAGGTGGCGACGGAGCGGATCGGCGGGATCTTCGAACGGGCCGGGGTCGTCGGCTGCCTGCACGCCGTCGACCTCGACGCGCCCGACGGGAGCTGCGACGCGGCCGACGGGAGCTGCGTCGCGGCCGACGAACAGGCGGGGCCGGGAGGGCCGGGGCTCGCGGGAGCGGGACGACCGGGTGGCCGGCGGGAGGTGGCCCTCCGGGCGGACGAGCAGGTGGTGATCGCCTCGATCTTCAAGGTACTGCTGGTGCTGGAGTTCGCCCGGCAGGTCGTCGCCGGCCAGCTCGACCCCCGGGAGCGGGTCCTCGTCACCGCCGACGACCGGCTCGGCGGGTGGGGGATCGCCGGCTGCGCCGACGACGCCGAGGTGTCGCTGCGGGACCTGGCGTACTTCGCCATGTCGGTCAGCGACAACACGGCCGCCGACCTGCTGCTGCGCCGGGTCGGGGCGGACGTGCTGCCGATGCTGGCCGCCGAGCTGGGGTTGCCGCGTACCCGGATCGTCGGCGGCCCCCGGCAGCTGGTCGAGACGATGCTCGCCGACGTCGGCGCGCGTACCGAGGCGGACTTCGCCCGGATCTTCCCGACCCTGCCGCCCGAGCGGGTCCGCGCGATGCGGATGTTCGACCCGGCGCACACCACGTCGAGCACCGCCCGGGAGATCACCCGGCTGCTCGGCCTGATCTGGCGGGACGAGGCCGGCCCGCCCGAGGCGTGCGAGATGGTCCGGGGCTGGATGGCCCGGCAGCTCTTCTGGACCCGGCTGGCCTCGGGTTTCCCGCCCGGCGTACGGGTGGCCGGCAAGACCGGCACCCTGCCGGGCCTGCACCTGGAGGCCGGCGTGGTCGAGTATCCCGACGGCGGCCGGTACGCCGTCGCCGTCTTCGTCCGCGCCAGCCAACTCGCCACCCGCCGCATCGACGTGGACCTGGCGATGGGCCAGGCCGCCCGGACCGCCGTCGAGGCCCTGCGCGCCGGCTGACTTTCCGGCCGCGAGACCCCGCCGAAGACCCCGCCGAGCTGGCCCGATATGCCGGCGGATATCGACCGTGTCGGACCCGGATCTTGGACCGGGCGGGGTTCGTGCTGATTGGCTCGGCACCGACCGATCAGCACCACGACGGGGAGAGTTCCGCATGCCCAACCTCGACCGCCGCCGCTTCCTGCGCGACGCCGCCGCCAGCACCGCGCTGGTCACCGCCGGCGGGCTCGCCGGCGCCGCCCCGGCGCACGCCGTGCCGCCGACCACCGCACCGGTCGCCGCCGCCCCGGTGGGCCGCCGCCGCGGCCCGGTCAGCTTCCGCTGGTGGGGTACGTCGGCCTGGCGCATCGACATCGGCGACCGGACGGTCCTGGTCGACCCGTTCCTCAGCCGGATCGACACCGGGCTGTTCAAGGGCGCCTTCGACCAGGCCACCGAGCTGAAGGTCCGCGCCGACGTCGTCGACTCCCTGGTGGACCGGGCCGAGACGGTGCTCGTCACGCACACCCACTGGGACCACTACATGGACACCCCGCACATCGTCGGGCGCACCGGCGCCCGGGTGATCGGCACGCTCACCGCCTACCACCTGGGGCTCGCGTACGGGCTGCCGTCGGGCAGGCTAAGCCCGGTGCGGGGCGGGGAGGTGCTGGACTTCGGCGCGTACACCGTGGAGGTCGTCAGCTCCCTGCACAGCCGCAACGCGTCCTACTCGATGGCCTTCCCCGGCGTACGGGTCAGCCCGCCGCCGAAGCCGGCGACCATCGCCGACCTGCCCGAGGGCGACACCCTCGCCTACCTGCTGCGGGTCTCCGACGGCCCGTCGGTGTTCTTCATGGGCGCGAGCGACTTCGCCGAGCGCAACCTGACCGGGCTGGCCCCCGACGTGGCCATGGTCGCGCTGCCCAGCAGCACGGCCACCGCCGACTACGCCGAGCGGCTGCTCGACGCCCTGGACCGGCCGAAGGTGGTGGTGCCGGTGCACTTCGACAACTTCGAGACCGAGCTGCGCAACCCGGTGCCCGTGGCGCCGTCGGACCGCGAGCGGCTCGACGCGCTCGTCGCGGCCGTACGCCGGGTCTCCCCGCGCAGCCGCGTGATCGTGCCCGAGTACCACACCGCGTACCACTTCTGAGGACGGTCGGTGGCCGGGGCCGCCACGGTCGGATCAGAGCCGGCGGATGGCGGCGGAGTCGAGCCGGTAGCCGATGGTGCGGTCGACGATCCGGCCGACGAGGTCCGCCTTGCGTAGCCCGGCGACCCCGCGCAGCTCCAGGCTCGCGGCGAGCACCCGCAGGTCGCGGGCGGTCCAGCCGGAGAGGTACGCCGTACCGTCGTCGCGCCGGGCCATGGCCGCCAGCGCGGCGCGGGCCCGGGCCGGGTCCGGCGCCGGTGCCGCCCGCCGGGCGGGCAGCCGGGCGGGGGCGGCGGCTGTCGTGCCCGGGCGCCCAGCGCGGGTGATCCGGTCGGAGGATGCGGTGGCCGGGGCGGCCCGGTCGGGGAGCGCGGTGGCCGGGGTGGCCCCGTCGGTGGCCGGGTTGCCGACGGAGGCGAGCAGATCGGTCGGCGCGGCGGGCGGCGCCGCGTCGACCGGCACCACCGCGAGGCGGGCCCGTCCCTCGGCCAGCGCGGCGAGGTCGGCGGCGGGCAGCGCGCGGAGCAGCGCGGCCACCAGTTCGGCGACATCGCGGGCCGGCCCGGTCACGCCCCGACCCGCTCGGGCTGGAGGTGGTCGAGGAACTCGGTGGCGAGCTGGCGCAGCTCGTCGCGGACGGCCGGGGTGGCGACCCGGTCGCGGAGCACCACCGGCACGCCGCGCGGGGCGTTCGTGGCGAACGCGGTGACGTTCTCCCGCAGGGAGGTGGGGAAGACCGGCAGGCCGAGCGCCCGCACCTGGTCCATGTAGCCCTGGTGGGCGGCGATCGGCCGCTGCGCCATGACCTGGATCATGGTGAACACCACGCCGGCGACGCCGGGGGCGACCTTGTGGTGCCGGCGGGTCGTGGCGAACCGGCGGGCGTCGGCGTTGTACTGGTCGACCAGCTCCCGGACGTTGCCGTGCAGGTAGTCGATGCCCAACGTGGACAGGTAGTCGGCCTTCGCCGGGATGAGCAGGTGGTCGCTGGCGATGATGGCCGACTGGGTGACGACGTTGAAGTTCGGCGGGCAGTCGATGAGCACCATGTCGTAGCCGCCGAGCGCGTCGTCGTGCAGCCCCTCGGCCAGTGAGCCGCGTACCCGGAACAGCTCGCGGTCGTACTCGTCGCCGTCGGCCACGGCCCGGGCCAGCGCCAGGTCGATGTCGACGAGCTGGAGATGGGACGCGATCAGGTCGAGCCGGCCCGCGCCGGTGAGCCGCGCGTTCGCGGGGCCGGGTGAGACGACCAGCTCGCCCAGGGTCGTCGCGGGGACGTCCCCGCGCAGGCCGTCGTACCAGCGCTTCACCGTCCGGCCGTCGCGCAGCCGGTCCCGCCAGTCGTCGGGATCGTAGAAGCCGAACGTCAGGCTGGCCTGCGGATCGAGGTCGATGAGCAGCACCTTCATCCCCCGGTTGGCCAGCTCGGCACCGAGGTTGGCGGTCACCGTGGTCTTGCCGACCCCACCCTTGTAGTTGATCACCGATACGACGTACACCGGCACCTCCCCAGACCGGGAACGGTAGCGGGCCGCCGGAGCGGTGCGGCACCCGCTCCGGGACCCGCTCTTGCTCGTAAATACGTATGTTCGTATTATCGACGTGTGGCGGAGATCGAGGAACGGCTGAGTGCGCTGGAGGCGCAGGTCGCCGCCCTGATGGAGCGCTTCGGGGCGGCGACGCCCCCGGTCGAGGCGGCGCCGGCGGCCGGCGACGTCTTCTGGGCGCTCGACGGGCTGAAACAACGGATTCCGGCCGACGGCGGCGGCGCGGTGCTCTACACCGGCACCGTCCGCCTCGACGACCAGCGCTACGACTGGCAGTACGGGCGCATGGTCGACGACGTGCTCGCGGGCGACTGGACGGAGCTGGCCGGCGTGCTGAGCGCCCTGGCGCATCCGGTGCGGCTGCGCCTGCTGCGGGAGATCCTCGGCGGCCGGCACGGCACCGGCGAGCTGGCCGAGATCGAGGGCCTGGGCACCACCGGCCAACTGCACCACCACCTGCGCCAGCTCACCGCCGCCGGCTGGCTGCACAGCGCCGGCCGGGGCCGCTACGCCGTCACGGCCGAACGGGTCGTGCCGCTGTTGGCCATCCTCACCGCCGCCCGCCGCTGACCCGCCGCACCGGCGCCGCACTCCGCTGACCGCCGCACCGCCGTCGCCCGCCGCTGACCCGCCGCCCACCGCCGTCGCCCGGTTGACGCCTCGCCGGGCCCGGTGGGTGCCGACCCGCCGAAAGCCCCCGACGGAGGGAAGCACCAATGCGTAAGCCAACCGCCCTCGCCCTGGTCGTCGGCCTCGTCGCCGCCGTCGCGGCCATCGGGATCATGCCGCGCGCGCCCCGACTGGGCGGGCAGAGCACCGGCGACGCCGCGCTGGCCGCCGACGTCCGCGCGGCGGTGCCCGACCCGGAGGGCCACCGTGGCCTCGCCGTCGCCGTGCTGGAGAACGGCCTCGTCCGCACCGCCGGCCTGGGCGACCGCGACCCGGCCGGTGGGCCGGTGGAACCGGGCACCCCGTTCGAGATCGGCTCGATCACCAAGGCGATGACCGGGATGCTCCTCGCCCGGCAGGTCGCGACCAACGCGGTACGCCCCGACGAGCCGGCCGGCGCCCTGATGCCCGCGCTGACCGGGCCCGCCCGCGAGGTCACCCTCGCCGAGCTGGCCAGCCACCGCTCCGGCCTGCCCCGGCTCGCGGTCACCTCGGTCGGGGACGTGGTCGACACCTGGTGGGCGAACGTCACCGGCGGCAACCCGTACGCCGGTCGGGACGCGCGTCGGCTCGTCGACGCCGCCGGCAGCGAAGAGCCCGGCGACGGGCGCGGCGAGGTCCACTACTCCAACCTGGGGGTGGCCCTGCTCGGGCAGGCGCTCGCCACCCGGGCCGGCACGTCGTACCCGGAGCTGCTCGACCGGGAGCTGCTGCGACCGCTCGGCATGACGTCGACCGTGGTGGCGACCGACGCCGACGCCCTGCCGCCCGGACACGCCGAGGGCTCGACGGCCGGCGGTCGCCCGGCCGAGCCCTGGGTCGCCGACGGCTACGCGCCGGCGGGAGTCGGCCCCTGGTCGACCGCCGGGGACCTGGCCCGGCTGCTCGGCGCGACGCTCGCCGGCACCGCCCCCGGCGCCGACGCCGCCACCCCGCGCTTCACCGAGGACGACCGCAACCGGATCGGCTACGGATGGTTCACCACCCGGTACGGCGACCGCGAGATCGTCTGGCACAACGGCGGCACCGGCGGCTTCCGCACCTACCTCGGCTTCGAGCGGGCCACCGGGCGGGGCGTGGTGGTGCTCGGCAACACCGACAAGGGCGTCGAGCCGATCGCCCTGCGGCTGCTCGGCGTACCGGCGCGGGACGCCGACGGCGACGGCCCGCCGCTGCCCGTCTGGATCACCGCGGGGCTCGCGGTGGTGTTCACCTTCCTCGGCGGGCTGAGCCTGCTCGGCGCCGTCCGCCGGGCTCCCGACCGGCTGACCCTGGCGCCCGCCGTCGCCTGGGCGGTGCTCTACCTCGGCCTCGGGCACCGGCTGGGCAACTGGTCGGTGGTGCCCGGCTGGCTCTGGCCGCTCGGCGCCGGCCTCTCGGCGGCCGGGATCGTGCTGGCCGCGTACCGCTGGCGGGGGCTGCCGCCGCTGGCCGGCGCCCCGCCGTGGCGGCGGCTGACCTCGGCGGCGTTCTCCGCCCTCCTGGCGGCCCTGGCCGTGATGATCATCGCCCGCCCCTGAACCCCGCGCCCGGCGGACGGGCGCACGGCGGTCACGAGGTCGGCGGGGGAGACGCCGGGGTACGCGCCGACGACCTCGTGATCGACGCCCGGGCCGGGGGCGGGTGGGGCTGTTAGAGTCGCGTCGCTCTGCGGTCCGGGGGAAGGGGGCGCGTGTGGTGCCGTTCCGCGACACGCTGTCGCAGCTGCTCAAGGCGCGCTTCCCGGTCCTCTACGTCGAGTCGTCCGAGGAACAGCGGGTGGTCGCCGAGGTCTGCGCCGTCGCCCGGGACGCCACCCTCGTCCGTACGCCCCGGGCGGTGTGGGCCTGGTCGCTGACGACGGGCCTCGTGCAGCCCGACGGCACCACCCGCAAGGGCACCACCGACCCCGACGACGCGCTGGCCGTGGCGCTGCGCGTCGACCAGCCCAGCGTGCTGATCTTCAAGGACCTGCATCCCGCGCACGGCAGCGGCGACCGGCCCGGCACCCCCGGCGTCATCCGCCGGCTGCGGGACGTGGTGGCGGCCTTCAAGGCCGGCCCGGTGCCGCGCACCCTCGTCCTGGTCTCGCCGGTGCTGCACATCCCGGTGGAACTGGAGAAGGACGTGACGATCGTCGACTTCCCGCTGCCCACCGAGACGGAGATCCGGCGGGTGCTGGACGGCATGATCGCCGCCAACTCCGCGACCGGCCGGATCCGGATCGCGCTGGACGACCTCGGCCGGGAGCGGCTCGCCAAGGCGGCCCTCGGGCTCACCCTGCACGAGGCGGAGAACGCGTTCGCCCGGGCCATGGTCAACGACGGCGTGCTCGACGGCGGCGACCTCGCCGTGGTGCACGAGGAGAAGCGGCAGACCGTACGCAAGTCGGGGCTGCTGGAGTTCGTCGACGCCGCGGTCGACCTCGCCGACGTCGGCGGGCTGGAGAACCTGAAGCGCTGGCTGGCCAAGCGGGACGGCTCCTGGCTGGCCGAGGCGGCGGCGTACGGGCTGCCCGCCCCCCGGGGCGTGCTGATCACCGGCGTGCCCGGCTGCGGCAAGTCGCTGACCGCGAAGGCCATCGCCTCGGCCTGGGGCCTGCCGCTGCTGCGGCTGGACGTCGGACGCGTCTTCGCCGGGCTCGTCGGGTCGAGCGAGCAGAACATGCGCACCGCCATCCGGACCGCCGAGGCGACCGCCCCCTGCGTGCTGTGGGTCGACGAGATCGAGAAGGGCTTCGTCGGCGGGGCCAACGACTCCGGCACCTCCGCCCGGGTCTTCGGCTCCTTCCTGACCTGGATGCAGGAGAAGTCCCGGCCCGTCTTCGTCATCGCGACCGCCAACGACTTCGAACGGCTGCCCCCGGAACTGCTGCGCAAGGGGCGCTTCGACGAGATCTTCTTCGTCGACCTGCCGACCCGCGCGGAGCGCGCGTCGATCTGGCGGGTGCACCTCGCCCGGCGGCTGCGCAACCCGGCCGTCGCCGGCGCCCTGACGCCCGACGACGCCCTGCTCGGCGAGCTGGCCGGGCTCAGCGAGGGGTACTCGGGGGCCGAGATCGAGCAGGCCGTCGTCGGGGGGCTCTTCGACGCCTTCGCCGAACGGCGTCCACTGCGCCGCGACGACCTGATCCGGGCCCTGGTCGCCATGGTGCCGCTCAGCGTCACCCAGGCGGAACGCATCGACGCCGTACGCTCCTGGGCCGACGCCCGCGCCGTCGCCGCCACCGCCGCCGAGGACTGGGATCTCGGTGGCCGTCCCGGCGGGTCCCGGCCCGGCGGCCCGGGGCCGCAGCGGGGTCAGGGCGGACGGGCGGTCGAGTTCTAGTGTGGGCGTCGACACGAACGGAAGGGTCCCGATGAGCGTCTCACTGATACTCCTGCCGCTGGCCGTCGCCGCCGTCGCCGCGACCCACGCCGCCACCGCCGGGCGGGACGGGCAGGGCCACGTCGTCTGCGAGGTGCAGACGCGGATGCGGGACGAGACGCTGCTCGTCGCCGCGCTGCGCGACACCGCCGCGGTGGTCACCGCCGAGCCCGACGCGATCGTCGCGGACTGGGCCGACGTGCGGGCCGGCTTCCGGCGCGGTGAGGACAGCATCTGGTCGGCCCACTTCACGGGCGAGGTCGACGAGCAGCGGGCCGTCGAGGCGGTCCGGGCGATCGACGCCGCGTACGGGCGGCAGGTCCAACGGGCGGTGCTGGAGCGGCTGCGCGAGCAGGCCCCCGCCGCCGGGCTGCGCCTGGAGTCCGAAGAGGTCGCCGAGGACGCGAGCGTCCGGCTGGTGTTCGCCGTCGAGGGCCGGTCGTGACGGCGCGGCAGCCACGGATCGTGGTCACCGTGACCAGCGAGGGCGTCGTGAGCGCCGAGACCCGGGACGTGCTCGGCGACGGCTGCCTCGACTACGTCGCCGTGCTGGAGGACCTGCTGGCGGCCCGCACGGTACGCAGCGCGTACACCGCCGACCACGAGCGCGCCGCCGTGCCCGCACGGCAGGAGGAGCGCGATGTCGAACGCGCCTAGCCCCGGCTGGCCGCCCCCGGCCGTGCCGAGGCCGAGCGCCAGTTGGCAGGTGTTGCAGAGCTGGTGGCTGCTGCTGCCCGTCCTCGGGTGCAGCTGCCTCGGCGGCTTCGGGTTCATCTACGTGGGCGTGCGGGCCCGCCGCGCGGCGTGGTGGATTCCCGGCATCGTCTACGCCGTGGTGGGCTGGACGGCGTTCATGCTCGTCGGCGAGTCGGACAAGGAGAGCGCCGTCAGCGACTGGGCGGTCGGTGTGCTCCTGGCCGTCTGGGCGTCCAGCATCCTGCACGCCGCGCTGATCAACCCGGCGTGGCTGCGCTGGCTCACGCACCGCCGCGCCAGGTCGGCGGCGGCGTGGCCGGGCGGGGCGTACCCGCTGGCCCCGCTGCCCCGGGCGGCTCCCGCCGGTCCGGTGCCCGCCCCCTATCCGGGCATGACGCTGACGTACCCGCCCAGCTCACCGGCGGGGTACCCGTCCCCGTCCCCGTACCCGTCGGCCGCCTACCCACCCCCGTCGGCCGGTTACCCGCAGGCCGCGTCGCCGTACCCGCCCCAGCCGTTCGGGCCGGCGGCCCAGCCGCCCGGGTCGCCGGTGGGACAGCCGCCCGCGCCGGCCGGGTATCCGCCGCCGGCGGCCGATCCGACGATGGTGCCGTACCAGCCGGTCGATTCCTTCGGGTCCGAGCCGCTCGCGCCGCCGTCGGACCCGTGGGCCGACGGGGAGTCCGGGAAGGTCGACGTCAACACGGTCGGGCCGGAGGCCCTCGCCGCGCTGCCCGGCTTCGACCCGCAGCGCGCCCGGCAGGTCCTGGCCGAGCGGGAGCGGCGCGGGTCCTTCGGCAGCCTGGCCGAGTTCGCCGCCGCCGCCAACCTGGCCCCCCACGAGTACGCGCGCCTGCGCGACACCCTGGACTGCGTCCCGCCCGCCGGGCCGGCGCCCGGGCAGCCGCCGCCCGGCCGGGTCCTCGATGTCTGACGACGGTCCCGCGCCCCGCCCGTCGGCCGGCGCGCGGACGGTGGCGGTGGCCCGCTTCCTGGCCGCCACCCGCGCCGAGGGGCCGGGCGAGCGGACGGCCGTCTGGGTGCAGGGCTGCGAGATCCGCTGCCCCGGCTGCTTCAACCCGCATATGTGGACCTTCCGTGGCGGGGAGCGGGTGGCCCCCGCCGACCTGGTGCGCCGGGTGCTCGACGCCGGCACCGAGGGGCTGACGCTGCTGGGCGGCGAGCCCTTCGACCAGGCCGCCCCGCTGGCGGTCGTCGCCGCCGGGGTACGCGCCGCCGGTCGTTCGGTGATGACCTTCACCGGTTACACCACGGCCCGGCTGCGTCGCGCGGTCGACGCGGGCCGCGACGACGTCGCGGCGCTGCTCGCGGCGACCGACCTCCTCGTCGCCGGGCCGTTCCTGGCCGACCGGATCGACACCCGGCGGCCCTGGGTGGGCTCCACCAACCAGGAGTTCGTGCTGCTCGACGGCCGCTTCCCGGGCCTGCTCGACGAGGTGTCGCGCAGCCCCGACCGGGTCGAGGTGACCGTCGACGCCGCCGGCCGCGTGGCGGTGAACGGCTGGGCCGAGGTCGACGCCCTCGACGAGCTGCTGGCGTCGGTGGCCCGCCCTCAGCCCCGGCGGCGGGCCAGCGCCGAGCGTCGGTAGCCGTAGAGGGCGTAGATGATCGCGCCGAGCACGAACCAGACGGCGAAGCGCAGCCACGTCTCCGGCGCCAGGTAGGTGATCAGCCAGAGGGAGAAGGCCGCGCCCAGCGCCGGCACCACCGGCATGCCGGGCAGCCGGAAGGTACGCGGCGCGTCCGGGCGGCGGTAGCGCAGCACGATCACCGCGACGCAGACCACCACGAAGGCCAGCAGGATGCCGATGTTGGTCAGCTCCGCCGCCTCCCGGATCGGCAGGAAGCCGGCGATCAGGGCCGAGCCCACGCCGACGATCCAGGTGACCCGGCTCGGCACCCGGCGGACCGGGTGCAGCTTGGCGAACCAGCCCGGCAGCAGACCGTCCCGGCTCATCGAGAACCACACCCGCGTGACGCCGAGCATGAAGGTGAACATCACGGTGAGGATGCCGATGATCGCGCCGACGGCGATCACGCTGGCCAGGCCCGAGAGCCCGACGGAGGCGAACGCCGAGGAGAAGCCGCTCTCCGGGTCGATGTCCCGGTAGTTCTGCATGCCGGTCAGCACCAGCGTGGCCAGCACGTAGAGGACCATCGAGATCGCCAGCGAGTAGATGATCGCCTTGGGCATGTGCCGGCGGGCGTCCTTCGACTCCTCGGCGGCGGTGCTCATCGCGTCGTAGCCGAACACGGCGAAGAAGACCGTGGCCGCGCCGGTCAACGCCCCACCCACCCCGAAGGGGAAGAACGGCGAGTAGTTCTCGGTGCGGATGTGGAAGAAGCCGACCACGACGACCAACAGCACCACGGCGATCTTCAGCCCGACGACAATCGTCTCGAAGCGGGCGGCGGACTTGATCCCCAGGTTCAGCAGGAAGGCGATGAACAGGCAGAGGATCACCGCGAACAGGTCGACCACCCGCCCCTCGCCGGTGCCCGGGGCGCCCAGCATCCAGGCGGGCAGGTCCGCCCCCAGTTCGCCCACGAGGAACGAGAAGTAGCCGGAGATGCCGATCGCCACGACGGCCACGATCGCGGTGTACTCCAGCAGCAGGTCCCAGCCGATGAACCAGCCCACCGCCTCACCGAGCACCGCGTAGCCGTAGGTGTAGGCCGAGCCGGCCTTGGGGATCATGCCCGCGAACTCGGCGTACGACAGGGCCGCCGCCGCGCTGGCCAGCCCGGCGATCAGGAACGACACCAGCACGGCCGGGCCGGCCGTCTCGCTCGCGACGGCGCCGGCCAGGGCGAAGATGCCCGCGCCGATGATGCCGCCCACCCCGATGGCGGTGAGCTGCCAGAGCCCGAGGGAGCGCGCCAGCCCGTCACCGGTCTCGTCGGCGATCTCCTCGACCGGCTTGCGACGGAAGATCCCCGTGCCGCCGCCGCCCGTCGTCCTTCCCATGGAGGTCATCGTCGTCCCCCTTCCCGACCCGTCCGGCGTGCCCGACCCGCCGGCTGCGATGCCCATGCGGGTACCCGGCAACGACGCCGGTAAATCTCCAACGAGGACACCCGGGCCGGGTTGCGACGCGGGCCGCTACCGGCCGTCGACCTCCGGCTCGGCCGAAGCCGCGTCCTCCGGTCGGGGACGCGGGGCGGCCCGGGTCAGCCGCCAGTACTGCCGTCGCCCGTCGTCGCGGATCACCACCCCCGCGCGGCCCAGCTCGCCGCGCAGCTCCCGGGCCTCGCCGCCCCGGTCGGCGTCGAGCGCGCGCTGCCGGGCCCGCAGCAGCGCGTCCGCGCCGGTCGGCAGCCCGGGCAGGCCCGGCACCCACCGCCGGTACGCGTCCCGGTGCGGGTCGCCGTCGGTCCACGGCCAGCCGTGCGCGCGGAACGCGTCGCGCAGCCGGGCGGCGGCCAGGTCCGAACGCTCCCGGAGCAGTTCCTGGTCGTCCGCGCCGAGCAGCACGAGGTCCTTGCCGTCGACGAAGACCGCGCGCACCGCCCGCCGCCCGACCTCCCGGTCCGCGCGGTCGCGACGCAGCCGTACGCGTTCGGTGTCGACGCTGACGGCGAGGCGTTCGGCGGTGCCCACGGCGGCGACCAGCAGGCCGCCCAGCGTGCCCAGGGCCACTCCGCCGATGCCGGCCTGCGGGTCCGGTAGCCGGGCGACCACCTCGAACAGGTCCCGCGCCGGGGCCCAGGGCAGCCCGGCGACCCACTCCGCGCCGGTGACGAGCAGCCACCCCGCGCCCGCGCCGAGCGCCGGGAAGCCGCCCCAGAGGATCGCCAGTTCCGCCGCGCCGCCGTCGACGACGGTGGGTGCGCCGTAGCCGTCCACCGTCAGGACACCTCGCGCCGCAGCGTGCGGATCAGCCCCGCGACCAGTGGAACGGCCAGCCAGACCAGCAGCGACACGGCGAACCGTCCCCACTGCCCGGCGGTCACGTCCGGCGTGAGCAGCGGCTCCATGGTCCGGCCCGTGTCGAGCCAGCCCGCCGGGCCACGCAGCGGCCGGATCATCTCGCCCAGGATCGACCAGAGGGTCGGCAGCAGCAGGTACCCGACGATCGCCAGCGGGGTGTTGAGCAGCAGCAGGCCGAAGCCGGCCCCCATCAGCACGTTGGCCACCTGGAGCACCACGGCGTGCAACACCAGGGCCCACTCCAGGCGCCAGCTGCCGGCGCCGCCGGTGACCCCGGCGACCAGCGTGCCGGCGGCGGCCACGCCGAGGCTCACCAGCACCGACGCCAGCGCCGCCAGCACCATCGCGGCCAGCTTCGCGACGATCACCCGGCCCCGGCGGGGCACCAGGGCGAACGTGGTCAGCGCCGTACGCTGCGACCACTCCCCGGTGATCGACAGGATGCCCAGCACGGGCAGCAGCAGGCCGATCGGCAGCATCGAGGGGACGAAGAAGTTGTCGAAGGTCTGCGCGGCGTCGTCCGCCCAGATCAACTGGACCACCACGAGGGCGGCGGCCAGCAGCCCGATGGTGATCAGCAACCAGAGCCCGGCCCGGGTGTCGACGAGCTTGCGCAGCTCCACCCCGGTGAGCCGGAGCAGCGACGGCCGGCGTACGCCCGGATGGCCGGGGGTGGCGGCGGCGGTGGGCGGGCTGGCGGTGGTGGTGGTGCTCATCGGACGGCCTCCTGGGTCGACGCGCCGGCGGTCAGGGTGAGGAAGAGCTGCTCCAGGCCGCCGCTGCCGGCTGCCCGCAGCTCGGTGAGGGCGACGCCGGCGTCGGCGGCGGCCTGCCCGACGGCCCCGGCGTCGGCGTGCACCAGCAGCCCCTCGGTGCCCTCGGTGACGGCCAGCCCGGACCGCTCCAGCGCGCCGCGCAGCGCCACGCCGTCGCGGGCCCGGACCAGCGTCCCGCCGCCGGCCAGCAGTTCGGCCTTGTCGCCCTGGGCCACGATCCGGCCGCCCCCGATGACCACCAGCCGGTCCGCGACCGCCTCCACCTCGCGCAGCAGGTGGGAGGAGAGCAGCACGGTGCCGCCCCGGTCGGCGAAGTCGCGCAGCAGGCCGCGCATCCAGAAGATCCCCTCCGGGTCCAGGCCGTTGGCCGGCTCGTCGAGGATCAGCACCCGGGGGTCGCCCAGCAGGGCGTGCGCCAGGCCGAGCCGCTGGCGCATCCCCAGGGAGTACGCCCGCAGCCGGCGCCCGGCCGCGACCTCGTTCAGCCCGACCAGGTCGAGCTTGGTGGCCACCTGCCCACGGTCCACCCCCATCGTGGCGGCGGCCACGGTCAGCGCCTCCCGCCCGGTGCGCCCGGCGTGCTGCGCCGAGGCGTCCAGCAGCACGCCCACCTCGCGTCCCGGGTTCGGCAGTTCCCGGTACGGCCGGCCGCCGACCGTGGCGCCGCCGCCGCTGGGCGGCGTGAGGCCGCAGATCATCCGCATGGTGGTGGACTTGCCGGCGCCGTTGGGCCCAAGGAAGCCGGTGACGGTGCCCGGCCCGCAGCGGAACGACACGTCGTCGACGGCCGTGTGCCGCCCGTACCGTTTGGTGAGGTGTTCCACGTCGATCATGCCGGTCACGCTGCCGGAGCCACCCGGCCGTGCGCTGCGGCCGACGGTGCAGTCCGGTGGCTACCTTGGTCGACACCCTGGTCTCGACTTTGGTAGCTGGTCGGCCCGTCGTGGGGCTGCCTAGCATTGCGGGCGTGACCAGTGCCGCCGTACCGGAGCACCCCTGGCTGCTGCCGGGGGCGCTGAGCGTCGACCCGACGGCCCGGGCCGGGCGGCTGCCGCGGCGCACCACCCGCGACTGGGTGGTGGACTGCCTCTGCTTCCTGCTCTCCCTCGGCTGGGTCCTGCTCGCCACGGCCGACGCGGCGTCGCCCGACCCCGAGTTCGCCACCCCGCTGCCGCAGCGCTGGATGGTCCCGGTCGACGCCGTGCTCGGCCTCGTCTGCTGCGCGTTGATCTGGGCGCGCCGCCGTTGGCCGCTGGGGCTGACGGTGGCGACCCTGCCGCTGACCGTGTTCTCGATGGCGTCAGCGGTCCCGCTGCTGATCTTCTACTTCACGGCCGTGGTGCACCGTCGTACGGCTGTCGCGCTCGGGGTGACCGCCGCCGGTCTGGTCACCAACTTCGCCTTCAGCTACCTGCGCCCGGACCCCCAGATGCCGTACTGGGCGACGACGCTCTGGGGAGTGGTGATCAGCCTCTGCGTGCTGGCGTGGGGGATGTTCGTCCGGGCGCGGCGGCAGCTCGTCGTGTCGCTGCGCGAGCGCGCCGAGCGGGCCGAGGCGGAGCAGCAGTTGCGGGTGGCGCAGGCCCGGCACCTGGAGCGCACCCGCATCGCCCGGGAGATGCACGACGTGCTGGCGCACCGGATCTCGCTGCTCAGCCTGCACGCCGGCGCGCTGGAGTTCCGGCCGGACGCGCCGCCGGGGGAGGTGGCGAGGGCGGCCGGGGTGATCCGGGGCAGCGCCCACGCCGCGCTGCAGGACCTGCGCGAGGTGATCGGGGTGCTCCGCGCGGAGACCGTCACCGAGGAGGACCCGGAGCGCCCACAGCCGACCCTGGGCGACCTGCCCGCGCTCGTCGAGGAGTCGCGGGCGGCCGGGGTGCGGGTCGGTGTCCGCGACGTGGTCACGGCGGGGGAGCAGGTGCCCGCGGCGGTGGGGCGCAGCGTCTACCGCATCGTGCAGGAGGGCCTGACCAACGCCCGCAAGCACGCCGTCGGGGCGGCCGTCACCGTCGACGTCGCCGGCGCACCCGGTGACGGGCTGACCGTGGAGGTACGCAACCGGTGGCCGGTCGGCGGCGTCGCCGACCCGGCGATCCCCGGCGCCGGCACGGGCCTGGTCGGCATCGCCGAGCGGGTCAGCCTGGCCGGCGGCCGGCTGGAGTACGGGCGGGACGACTCCGGCGACTTCCGGCTGGCCGCCTGGCTGCCGTGGCCGGCGTGACCGGGCCGGGCGGGGGTGGGCCGGGCCCCACCGCCGACCGGCCGGTGCGGGTGCTGATCGTCGACGACGACGCGCTGGTGCGCGCCGGGCTGTCGATGATCCTCGGCGGCGTGCCGGACCTGCTCGTCGTCGGGGAGGCCGCCGACGGCGGCGAGGTGCCCGCCGCCGTGGCCGCCTGCGCGCCCGACGTGGTGCTGATGGACATCCGGATGCCCCGGGTCGACGGCCTCGCGGCCACCGAGGCGCTGCGCGCGTCGCCGCACCCGCCGGAGGTGCTGGTGCTGACCACCTTCGACGCCGACGAGCAGGTGCTCCGGGCGCTGCGGGCGGGGGCCGGCGGCTTCCTGCTCAAGGACACCCCGCCGGCCGAGATCGTGCGGGCGGTGCACCGGGTGGCGGCGGGGGAGGCGACGCTCTCCCCGGCGGTCACCCGCCGGCTGATCGACCACGTGACCGCGCCCGGCGCGCCCGGGGGCCCGGAGCCACGCCGGGAGCGGGCGCGGCGTCAGCTCGCCGGGCTCAGCGAGCGGGAGCGCGAGGTCGCGGTCGCGGTCGGGCGGGGCCGGACGAACGCGGAGATCGCCGCCGAGCTGTTCATGAGCGTCGCGACCGTGAAGGCGTACGTGTCGCGGCTGCTGGTGAAGCTCGACCTCAACAACCGGGTCCAGGTCGCCCTGCTGGTGCACGACGCCGGCCTCGTCTGAGGCGGGGTTGAACCTTTCGGCGCGCCGGGCCGTACCAGTCGCCGAGGATGCGGTGCGGCGGGTCGGCCGCACCGCTGCCGGAGCCGCGGGAGGTCTGCCGTGCGATTTGGTGAGCAGTCGACGGATCCCATCGACCAGATCCTGGGCGAGGTGCCGGTACCGGCGTCGCTGACCCCCGAGGACGTCCGGCTCGCGGTGCGGGCCGTGGTGGTGCACGCCGCCGAGGAGTGGCCGGCGGGCCCGCTGTGCCGCAACGACGGCGCGACGTACCCGTGCCGGCTGCACCGCTGGGGCCGGCGGGTGCTGGAGCGGCACGGGCTCAACGAGCGGCAGGTCGACGCGCTGGTGCGGCACGGCAACCCCTTCGTGCACGTGCCGTTCCCGTTCACGGTGACCGGCCCCGCGCCGGCTTCCCGCGCGTCCGCCGGGCACCCGGGCGGTCCGCGGGCGGTCGCGCCCGGCGCCCGGCCCGCCGGCCCCGGCCGGCCGGTGGCTTCCCCCACCACCGCGCCGCGCTGGCCCCGGGCGAGCTGAGCGGGGGTACGCCCGCCGGCACGACCGGGAACGGAACCGGCCCGGGACACGGGGTGTCATCCCGCGTCCCGGGCCGGCGTCGCCGTGCCACCTGCCGGCGTCACCTCTCATCCGTCACCCGTCGACCGCCGGTGACCGTCGCCGCCCGGTCGCCCGGCGTGGCCGTCCGGGCGGGTCAGTCGTTGCCGGCGCCGATCCCGCAGTCCGGCGCGGACCAGCTGGTGGTGTTCGGGGTGTCGTCCCGGTCGTTCTCCCGTCGCGAGTCCACGTGCACGTGGTCGTCGTGGTCCGGGTAGCCGGGCCCGTAGATCCCGCTGAAGCCCCGGCTGCGCGCGTCGCGGGCCAGTTGGCAGAGGGAGCTGGTGCGGGAGGTCAGGTCGGCGGCGTTGCCGTAGAGGTGCTGGCTGTCCGACGCCCCGCCGACCTGGCTGTTGCAGACACGGCTGCGGAAGCCGCTGCTGACGTAGAGCGGCTTGTCGCCGAGGCTGCGCCGCATCGCCTCCAGCTTCCACATCGTGCGCAGCGCGTTCTGCCTGGTCTGCGCGGGGGAGAGCGGACCGCCGCTCCAGCCGCCGCGACCGCAGCCGTCGTCCATCTCGCTGAAGCTGAAGTGCCGCGGCGTGCAGTCGTTGTCCTGGAGGTCGTAGAGCTTGCCGTACGTCTGCGGCCCGGCGACGCCGTCGGCGCGCAGCCCGTACGCGGACTGGAACCGCTTGACGGCGGCGGCGGTCTTCGGTCCGTAGCGACCGTCGTTCTCCACGATGTCCCGGTTGCCGGCCCACCCGGCCACCCGGATCTGCAACTGGCGGACGTCGTCGCCGGAGCGTCCCTGGTAGAGGTTGCGCTTCCACGTGTAGCAGCCGTCGGCGTGGGCCGCTGGCGCGGCGACCACCGTGGCGACAGCGGCTGCCGGCAACGCCAGGGCGAATGCGACAGCGGCCCGTTTCAGGGTGTTAACGCGCACAGAAGTCCTCCCGATAGGAGTGCGATTGGGGTGGCGTCCGGGACATCGGCCTGCCCGTCCCGTGATTTCCACCCTGGCAGGGCGACGGACGGTTCGCGGCAATTAACAAGAATTGTCCTCACGATTCGCCGTTCCTGGGCGTTGCCTGGGCAGTACGCGAATTGCGAAACACCCAAGGGTCGGCATTCGACGACAGGGGACCGCGAAAGGCACGGAAAGCGGCAGTCGGGCACACGCAGGGTGATGTGAGCCGGCCGGTCCGACCCGGTAACGTCAGCGCCGGCGGGAGCGGGGGAGGGGGCGGCATGGCACGTGGTGGCGTCTTCTGCATCGAGGGCCAGTGGCACCGCGACCTCAACGAGCGCGGCTCCGTCCTGCCCACCCTCGAACTGCTCGAACGGCTCGGAAAGATCCGCTTCATCCACAAGGACGCGGCCACCCGCGACGAGCTGTTCTACTTCGTCGACCGCTGGCTGCTCAAGCAGTACGCCGACCACCGGGTCGGCTTCTTCGCCATGCACGGCGAGCCGAGCCGGCTCTGCCTCACCGACTGGGAATCGGTGGCGCTCGCCGACGTCGCCGAGCTGATGGCGGGTCGCTGCGAAGGCCGACGGCTCTATTTCGGCAGTTGTTCGGTGCTGCGCGCCTCCGACGCGGTGCTGCGCGGCTTCCTCGACGCCACGGGGGCGGCGCTGATCTGCGGGTACACCCGCGAGGTGGACTGGGTCGAATCGGCCGCCTTCGAAACCGTCCTGCTCGACGTGCTGGCCAACGGCCAGCGCCACAACGCCGCCGAGCTGCGGATGGGCTCGGCGCACTGGGCGCCGCTCGCCTCGTACCTCGGATTCCGGGTGATCTACGCCAACGGCCGCGCCTGGCGGCCGTCGGTCCGCCCCCGCGTGCCCGCCCAGCCCGCCGCCCGCCGCGCCGCCCCGCGACCCCGGTGAGGTCGCCCGCGTGCGCCCGCGTGGCCGGTGGGCCACCGCGCCCGGGTAGGCCGGTGCGGTCGCCGTGCGGCGGGCGCCCTGGTAGGAACGAACGATGGCACGCAGCATCGCGACGAACACCCGGGTCGACCGGGCCGAGCTGACCGAGTTCCTCCGGCCGCGGCACCGGGTGGTGCTGATGACCACCCGCGCCGACGGCCGGCCGCAGTCGTCCCCCGTCACCGCCGGGGTGGACGGCGAGGGACGGTTGGTGATCTCCACCTATCCCGGGCGGGCCAAGGTCGCCAACGTCCGCCGCGACCCCCGGGTGTCGGCGTGCGTGCTCTCCGACGACTGGAACGGCCCGTGGGTACACCTCGACGGCACCGCCGAGGTGCTGGACCTGCCGGAGGCGCTGGAACCGCTCGTGGAGTACTTCCGCTGCATCTCCGGCGAGCACCCGGACTGGGACGAGTACCGGGCGGCCATGCTGCGTCAGGGCAAGTCGCTCATCCGGGTCACCATCGACGCCTGGGGTCCGATCGCCACCGGCGGCTTCCCGGCCCACCTCGCCGACTGACCCGCCCCCGCCCTCAGTACGCGGCGGTGAAGCGGGCGTTCTCATGGCGCGGCTGCTCGATCTCGTCCACGATCGCCACCGCCAGGTCCTCGTAGCTGAGCACCGAGCGACCCTCGTGGTCGGTCACGGGCTCGTCGCCGCCCGTGCGGTAGTGCCCGGTGCGCTCGCCCGGATGGAACTCCAGCGGCGGCGGGGAGACGTACGTCCAGGTCACCCCGTCGGCCGAGGACCGGTAGAAGTCGAGGGCGTCGGCCTGCCCCAGTGCCGCGTCGCGGTACTCCTCGGGGAAGTCCGGCTCGTCGAGGTAACGGGTGCCCTTCGGGGTGAGCAGGGTCGAGCCGCCGCCCACGTGGACGATCCGGGGCGCGCCCGGCATGCCCCGCAGGCCGCCGACCAGGTTCCGCGCCGCGTCGAGCCAGAGGTCGTGTTCGCCGCCGCCGATCGCCACCACCATGACGTCCGTGTCGGGCGCCAGCTCCCGTACGCTCCGCTCGCTGGTGGCGTCCCCGGTCACCACCGTGACGGCCGGTGGCAGGTACGAGGTAGCCTCCGGCCGGCGCACCGCGGCGGTGACCCGGTGACCCCGGCCGACCGCCTCGGCGGTGATCCGCGAGCCCGCGGTGCCACCCGCGCCGAAAACGACGATGTTGCTCATACCGCCTCCCGCCCGGCCCGTCCGGCCCGGCGGACGTAGCCCGTCTCCAGGCTATTGACCGGTGCCGCCGCGCGCTGGCGGACCGGGGATACCGGCCGGCGCAACCGCCCTTGCGCCCTCGCCCGGTGTCGGGGTGCACTGGTATCGGGCCGTGACCGCTGAGGGCGGGGGTGGACGCGATGACGGAGGAACGTGACGCGCCCGCCGAGACGCCCGTGCCCCCCGGTCCGTCGACGGCACCGGCGGAGGAACCGGGGACGCGCCGGTCGGATCGGCTGTGGTCGCTGCTGCGTCGGCTCTCACCCGCCGGCCCGCCCGCCGGCCGCTGGTTCGCCGGGGTCCTCGCGGCCGTCGTCACGGCGGTGCTGACCGCCTGGCTCCTCGCCTGGGGTCTCCTACCCGGCACGCCCCCGCCGCCTCCGCCCGACCCCGACGCGCTGCCGTTCACGGTCGCGGTCCGCGTGGGCCACGACCCGACGGACGGCTGGGTGGTCGAGGCGCCGCTGGCGGACATCCCCACCCGACCGGTCTGGTCGGGCGACTGGACGCAGTGGGCCCGGGAGGCCGCCGGAGCCCCGGCCTCCCGGCAGTACGTCTACTTCACCGTCCAGGGAGTCGACGAGGCACAGGTGACCCTCACCGACCTGCGGGTGCGGGCGGTGACGCGGCGTCCCGCCCTGCGGGGCGTGTTCGCCGCTCCGGGCGGGGGCGGCCCGACCGCCTACCGGTGGGTGGACGCGAACCTGGACGAGGACCCTCCGGTGCTCACCGCCGGCATGTTCGACGAGGGCGGGCAGAGCCTCCCCGAGCACGAGCGCAAGGAGATTCGCTTCCCGTACCGGGTGTCCCTGGCCGATGCCGAGACCTTCCTCGTCATCGGCTACACGGATGACTGCGACTGCGACTGGAAGATCGAGCTGGACTGGGCGGCGCGGGGCCGCACCGGCACCGTCACGATCGACGACGCGGGCCGCCCGTTCCGGGTCACCGGCACGGCCCGGGCGCACACCGACTGCCGGACGTCCCCCGACGGGACGGAGGACTGCCGGCAGCGGTGACCCGGCGACCGGAGCCGAGCCGGGACCGTGCCGCCGCCCACCCGCGCCGGCGGAGTGCGGCCGGCTCAGTCGACCAGGGCGGAGTAGACGAGCTGCCGCAGCTGCGGCCGGATCGGGTAGGTGCTCGACGGCATGAGCTGGGTGAAGAACAGGGCCGTGACCTCCTCGGCCGGGTCGACCCAGAACGCCGTGCTGGCCACCCCGCCCCAGTAGTACTCGCCGGGGCTGCTCGGCACCCGGCTCGGGACGGGGTCGTCGACCACGGCGAAGCCGAGCCCGAAGCCGATCCCGTCGAGGGTGGTCTCGGCGAAGCCGCCGGTCGAGAGGGTCTCCAGGTCCTGCCCGCCGGGCAGGTGGTTGCGGGTCATGAAACGCACCGTGCGCGGCCCCAGCAGGCGCACCCCGTCGAGCGCCCCGCCGCGCAGCAGCATCTGGGTGAACCGGTGGTAGTCGGCGGCGCTGGAGATCAGGCCGCCGCCGCCGGAGAGCAGCAGCGGCTTCTCGTACGCCAGGGCGCCGAGCGTGTCGTAGCGGAAGGCGCGGCCGGTGCGCGGGTCGGGCGCGTAGAGGGCGGCGAGCCGCTCGGCGGCGTCGCCCTCGGCCCACCAGTGCGTGTCGGTCATGCCCAGCGGGCGGAAGATCCGGTCGGCGAAGAACGCGTCCAGGCTCTGCCCGGAGACCACCTCGACCAGCCGGCCGAGCACGTCGGTGGCGACCGAGTAGCCCCACGCGGTGCCGGGCTGGAACAGCAGGGGCAGCTCGCCGAAGGCCTGGCAGGCCGTCGCCAGGTCGACGTCCGCCGGCGGGTACAGGTCGTAGCCGGCGGTCCGGTAGATGGTGTCGACCACCGAGGTCTGCATGAAGCCGTACGTCAGGCCGGCGGTGTGGGTGAGCAGGTGCCAGACCCGGATCGGCTCGACCGCCGGCACCGTGTACGGCTTGAGGGCCGAGCCCTTGGAGTAGACCCGCAGGTCGGCGAACTCGGGCAGCCACCGGCTGATCTCGTCGGTCAGCTCGAAGCGGCCCTCCTCCCACAGGATCATCGCGGCGACCGAGGTGACGGGCTTCGTCATCGAGTAGATGCGCCAGAGCGTGTCCGCCTCGACGGGCCTGCCCGCCTCGACGTCGCGCAGCCCGTACGTCGAGGAGTGGGCGATCTCGCCGCGGCGGGTGACCAGCACCTGCCAGCCGGCGAGGCGACCGTCGTCGACGTACCTGCCGAAGTGCTCGTCGATGCGCGCCAACCGCGCCGGGTCGAAGCCGATCTGGTCCGGGTCGATGCTGCGTGCCACACTCACGCCGCCGAAACTACTAGCCGGTACGCCGCGCCGGAAGGGCCGCCGCCAGTTGTCCCAGCCCCTCGGTAGCCTGGTCCGATGCCCGAGGTGACCGAGGACGCGACGTTCCGCGACGAGGACTGGTACGGCGAGGAGCTCGTGGACCGGCACTTCGTCCGCTGCACCTTCTTCGACGTCGACCTCAGCGAGGCGGTGAGCCGGGGCGCGGTCTTCGACGGCTGCACCTTCGGCAACGTGCGGTTCAACTCCTCCCGGCACACCGACTCGGCCTTCACCCGCTGCACCTTCCAGCGGTGCAACCTCTTCGAGGTGCAGTTCACCGGCTGCAAGCTCGTGGGCAGCAGCTTCGCCCAGTGCGACCTGCGGCCGCTGACCGTCGCCGGCGGCGACTGGTCGTTCGTCGGGCTGCCCGGTGCCGACCTGCGCGGGGCCCGGCTGACCGACGTCCGGATGCGCGAGGCGGACCTCACCGGGGCCAACCTGACCGGCGCCACGGTCACCGGCGTCGACCTCTCCGCCGCGCAGCTGCACCGCTGCCGGCTCGTCGGTGCCGACCTGCGCGGCAGTGACCTCACGGCGCTCGACCCGACGGCGGTGGAGCGGGCCGGGGCCATCGTCGACGCCGCGCAGGCCATCGTGATCGCGCAGGCACTGGGCTTCGAGATCCGCTGACGGGAGCCGACCCGCCCGCAGGACCCGCGACGACGTTCCCGATCGATGTCCGCTACGGTCCGGTGACGAACTGGACACACCCGTCCCGCCCGGCGCGACGGGCGGGGCGGTGCGGGCCGGGAACGCCCACGGCGGGTGTTCGCGTCCGGCCGGGCCGGTGGGGAGTGGAGGGTCGGTGGCGGAGGAAGACCTCACCCGGCAGCGCATCCGGCCGTCGCGGCACGGCGCCCCGCCCCCGACCCGCCACCCCCTCCTCCCCCTGGCCGGGCGCACCCGCGCCGACCTGCGGCGACTGGTCCGGGCGCGGCAGCGCCGCCGGTGGGTCGTCGGAGGGGTGGCCGTGGTCGTCTGCCTGGTCGCCCTCGCGTCGTACCTGATCGCCGGCGACCCCGAGCCGGGCGGGCAGAGCGCCGACGGCGTGCCCGCGGGTGCCGGCCGGCCGAGCGGCCTGCCCGGCCTGGAGGGGCGCGACCTCGACGCCGGCCTGGTCTCGCCCGGGCTGCGGCCCCGGCAGCGTCCGCCGAGCCCGTCCCCGACGCCGCCGACGTCCGCCCCGGCGGTGCCGGCGGTGCTCGACGCCGGCATGGCCGAGGCGCCGGCCGAGGTGGACCTGACCACGGTGGGCGGTCGCGACTGGGTCCACTGGGGCCTGCGCGGCGCGGACTCGACGGTCCGCAAGCGCGGCGGCTCCGGCGAGATCCGCGACGAGGGCGGCTCCGGCCGGCGCGGCGGCTGGGACGACAACCAGGAGAGCTTCCGTTGGCGCGACGGCAGCCCGGTCGCCTCGGTGAGTGGCTCGTCCCACGGGGTCTACCGGTGCGGCGTCGGCAGTGGCTTCACGCTCGCGGTGGCCGCCGACGGCCGGGCCCGCACCGTCCGCCTGTACGCCGGGGTGTGGATGGCCCGGGGCCGGCTGGACGCCCGCCTCTCCGTCGGCGGTCCGAGCCGGACCCTGCGGATCGAGGACCGGCACACCAGCCGGTCCACGGAATTCACCATCCGGTTCCAGGCGCCGAAGGGCGGCCGGCTCGTGCTGACCTGGACGGTGGAGCAGGCCTTCAGCGACGACTGCGGCAGCGTCGGGGTCCAGGCGGTCGCGCTGCGCTGACCCCGGCCGCGCTGACCTCGGCGGTCACGGCTCGCTGACCTCGGCGGTCGCGGCTCGTCGGCACCAGTGTCGTCGTTCGCCCGCCGGCCGGTCGTGACCCACAGTAGCGTGGGCGCGACGACCGGTGGGTGCGGGCGAACGGAGAGTCGATGAGCGAGCAGGTGCTGGACAGCCCGCAGGGCTGGGTGGCCGACCACATCCGGCGCTACGTCGAGACCGACGGTGCCGAGGGACACGAGTGGCAGCCCGGTGTCTTCACGCTGCTGCTGACCACCCGGGGCAGGCGCAGCGGGAAGCTGCGGCGCACCGCGCTCATCTACGGCCGCGACGGGGACGCCTACCTGGTCGTCGCCTCGCAGGGCGGCGATCCGAAGCACCCGGCCTGGTACCTGAACCTGCTCGACGAGCCGCTGGTCGAGGTGCAGGTGGGCGCCGAGCACTTCACCGCGCGGGCGCGTACCGCCACGGCGGGGGAGAAGCCGCGCATGTGGTCCACGATGGCCGCCATCTGGCCGGCGTACGACGAGTACCAGGCGAAGACCGACCGCGACATCCCGGTCGTCGTGCTCGAACGCGCCTGACCTGGGCGACAGCCCGTCGTTACCCCACGGGTAATCGACGTCGGGCGGGCGGCGGCGCGAGACTCGGCGTACCGCCCCGGTCATCCGGCCGGGCGCACCGGCCCCCGGGAGGCACCATGCCCGCGTTCGCGCTCGCCCACCTGCACGACGCGCCGATCAACGAGGACATCCTCACCTACATCGAGCGCATCCAGGCCACGCTGGACCCGTTCGGCGGCCGGTTCCGGGTGCACGGCGGCGAGGTGGAGGTCAAGGAGGGCGACTGGCCGGGCACCGTGGTCATCGTCGAGTTCCCCGACGTGGAGCGGGCCCGGGCCTGGTACGACTCGCCGGCGTACCGGGAGATCCTGCCGCTGCGCACCCGGCACATCCCGGGCGCGACGCTGATCGTCGACGGCGTGCCCCCCGACTACGACGCCAGCCGGACGGCCGCGCGGCTGCGGGCCCGGGCGGCCGGCTGACCGGCGGCTCCGCCCCGACGACGTCGCCCACCGCCCGCCGCCCGATCGACGGCGGGCGGTGCCCTGTCCACGCTTCGGGACAGTTTGTCCGTCGCACCGCGTCGATCCCGCCGTAACTTTCTGCTGTCCACGTCCGACCATCCCCTGTGGAGGCGTCACCGATGAGCAGCACCACCACCCGCACCGTCCGTCCGAGGGCCCCCCGGGGCGTGCGGGAGCCGTCCGGGGAGGTGCTCCGGGAGATCCCGATGCCGCCGTACGTGACGGTCGAGGACGCCCAGTTCGCCGTGCGGGCGGTCGTGGTGCACGCGCCCCGGCTCTGGTCCGGCGGGACGATCTGCCGCAACGACGCCAGCCCGCACCCGTGCCGGCTGCACCGCTGGGGAACCCGGGTACTGACGCAGCGCGGCCTGCGTCCCGCCGAGATCGCCGCGCTGATCGAGCGCGGCGACCCGGCGGCCGAGCTTCCGCACCGTCCCGGCGCCTAGCGCCGGCGGGGCCCTCGCACCGGGCCCCGCCGGCCCGTCAGCAGGCGTTCGGCTTGATCCACGCGCACTCCAGGCCCTCCGGGACCCGGGGGGCGTCCGGCGCCGCCGGGGGCGCGACCCGCGCGCCGGTCACGCTCCTTGCCGTGTACGAGGCCAGGGCGATCGCGATCTGGTCCTCCAGCGTCTTCACGGAGGAGGCGAGGTAGTTGTTGAGCAGGATCGAGAACGCCAGCACCCGCCCGTCGGCGTCGGTGACGTAGCCGGAGAGGCCGGAGACGCCGGTCAGGCTGCCGGTCTTGGCGTGCACGTTGCCCGCCGCCGGGGTGCCCCGCATCCGGCTGCGTAGCGTGCCGCCGACGAACCGGTCCGCCTCGCCGGCGACCGGCAGGGCCGCGTACCAGGTGTCGAACCAGGGCTCCGCGCGGACGGCGGTGAGCAGGTCCACGAACTCGTCGGCGGGGATCAGGTTGCGCCGCGAGAGCCCGGAGCCGTCCCGCTGGCGCAGCGTGCCGGTGTCCATCCCGGCGTCGGCGACGTACTCGCTGATCGCGGTCAGCCCGGCCGACCAGGTGCCGGAGCCGGAGAGCACCCGCCCGATCTCCTTGGTCAGCACCTCGGCGTGCCCGTTGTTCGACAGCTTGAGGAACGGCACCATCAGCTCGGGCAGTGGCATCGAGCGGTGCCGGCCCACCTCGGCCGCGCCCTCGGGGGTGGGCTGCCCGAGCACCGTGCGGCCGAGCACCCGTACGCCGTGCCGGCGCAGCGCCGAGCGGAAGACGTCGGCGGCGTAGCCGGTGGGCTCCCAGACGCTGACCCAGTCGCTCTCCGGCGCGGTGCCGAGCGCGATCTGCCCGGTGACCACGACGGTGTTGCTGCCGTGCGCGCGCTCGAAGGAGATCGACGTCGCTCCGCCGGCGACCGTCTCGGCCCGGTTGTCGATCTTCAGGTATCTGGTGGGCGGGGTGGTGGTGACGACCGGTCGCGCCCCGGCGGTCGGGCCGGGGGCGGCGTGGACGATGACGGTGCCCGCGTCGTAGTCGGTGTCCGGCGCCACGGTCAGGGCCGAGACCTGCGCGGCGTAGTAGTACGGCTCGTCGTCCCAGGTCCAGTCCGGCCCGAGGCGGGTGCTGTCGTAGCGGGTGTCGTCGGCCACCAGGTTGCCGGTGACCACCCGGACGCCCGCCTCGGCGACCTGCGCGGCCAGCGCGTCGTAGTCGGCGGCCAGCATGGTCGGGTCGCCGCCGCCAC
Organism: Micromonospora sp. ZG13; assembly: GCF_059359355.1. NCBI lineage: Bacteria > Bacillati > Actinomycetota > Actinomycetes > Micromonosporales > Micromonosporaceae > Micromonospora > Micromonospora sp. ZG13. Next base: position 107,312 of record NZ_JCADBQ010000003.1, on the reverse strand, counting down.
GCAGGTAGAGGTTGCCGGAGACCAGGCCCGCGCGGCGGGCGCCGCTCGTGCGCACCTCGGTGCTGAAGCGGTGGCCCGGCCCGAGCAGTTCCAGCGCGGCCGCCGAGGTCAGCAGCTTGGTGTTGGAGGCGGGCACCAGCCGGCGGTCGCCGTTGCGGTGGTAGACCGTCTCCCCGGTGGTCGCGTCCTTGACCACCACCGAGGCCTGCGCCCCGGCCAGCCGGCTGTCGGCGAGGATCGCGTCGATGGTGGCGTTCAGGCGGGTCGCCGCGGGGGTCGGGGACTCGGCGGTGGCGGTGGGCGCGCCCGCCGTGGCAGCGGCGGCGACCAGCGCCACCAGCGCGAGCGTCCGGGGGAAGAGACGACGATGCATGGGGTGATGCTGCCATGCAGGTATCTGCCAGAAAAGACCGTCGATGGAAAGAAATTTTCCGGGGACCCGGCGGGCTGTGACCGGCGAGACGCTTCCGGCGGGCAGCCGGGCGGGCCCGCCGGTGTTGTACGGGGCATGGACGAGCGCTCCGTCGACGTGCTGGTGATCGGGGCCGGGCAGGCCGGCCTCTCCGCAGGCCACCACCTGGGCCGCGCCGGGTTCGCCCCCGGGGACGGCTTCGTGATCCTCGACGGGGGAGACGGGCCGGGCGGGGCGTGGCGGCACCGCTGGCCCACGCTGCGGCTCGACCGGGTGCACGGCTTCCACGACCTGCCCGGCCTGCCCTTTCCGGCGGCCGGACCCGACCGGCCGGCGGCCGAGGTGGTCAGCGCCTACTTCGCCGCGTACGAGCGCGAGTTCGACCTGCCGGTGCGGCGGCCCGTGCGGGTCCGGGAGGTGCGCGACCGCCCCGACGGCCGGCTGGCCGTGCACACCGACCACGGTTCCTGGAGCACGCGCGCCCTGGTCAACGCCACCGGCACCTGGACCCGGCCGTTCTGGCCGCACTATCCCGGCCGGTCGACCTTCCGGGGCCGGCAGCTGCACACGGCCGACTACCGGGGGCCGGCGGAGTTCGCCGGTCGGCGGGTCGTGGTGGTGGGCGGCGGAACGTCGGCCGTGCAACTGCTCGCCGAGGTCTCGACCGTGGCCGCGGGCACCACCTGGGTGACCCGGCGCCCGCCCGACTTCCGCGACGAGGAGTTCACCCCCGAGCGGGGGCGCGCGGCGGTGGCCCTGGTCGACGCGGCGGTACGCGCGGGCCGCCCGCCGGAGAGCGTGGTGGCGGTGACCGGGCTGCCGCTGACGCCGGAGCTGCGCCGGCTGCGCGAGCGCGGCGTGCTGGACCGGGTACCCGTCTTCGACCGGATCACGCCCGACGGGGTGGCCTGGGACGACGGGCGGTTCGTGCGGGCGGACGTGATCCTGTGGTGCACCGGTTTCCGGGCCGCGCTGGACCATCTCGCGCCACTGCGGCTGCGAGGCCCGGGCGGCGGTATCACGATGGACGGCACCCGGGTGGTCGCCGACGAGCGGATTCACCTGATCGGGTACGGCCCGTCGGCGAGCACGATCGGCGCGAACCGGGCCGGCCGCGCGGCAGTACGCGACATCCGCGCCCGGCTCGCCCCGGCCGGCGTCGCGCACTGAGCCCGCTCTATTTGACGGATGCCCCGGCAGGGGGCAACGTAGGCCGTGGAGGGGCCCTCAGCTGCCCCGAAGAGCGACGGCGACGTGCGTACGCGTCGCCCGCCATCGCCTCCCACGTGTGCTCGTCCGCGGGCCGATGCCCGGTCCCGCACCGTGAATCCGAGAATCCACGAGGAGTTCCGCCATGCTCACCATGACCGACAACGCCGTGCTGGTCATCCGAGACCTCGCCAACCAGCAGGACGTCGCCGAGGACGGCGGGGTGCGGATCGCCGCCGACACCGACGCGGGTTCGCTCACCGTCGAGCTGGTCGCCGAGCCCGTCGACGGCGACCACGTGGTCGACAACCAGGGCGCGCGCATCTTCCTGGACTCCGACGCCGCCGAGCTGCTCGGCGACGCGTCGGTGGACGCCAGCGTCGACGACGAGGGCGTCATCCAGTTCGGGTTCACCGAGAAGCAGTGACGCCGGTGCGTACCGGTGCCCGGCGGGACGGCGCTCAGCCGGCCCGCCGGGTCTCCCCGTTGCGGTGCGGCCGGGCGGGGCGGCCCCGCTCCGGCGGCGCCTGACCGGACCGCCACGGCCCCGGCCGGAACTCCCGTCCCGGGTGCGGCAGCGTGGCCAGCACGTGTGCCAGGTGGTGCGACGTGCTCCACGCCGCCCAGTTGCTGGCGGAACCGGCGCCGGCGCCCCTGCGGGCACGCCGCAGGATCTCGTGGTCGCCCCAGGAGAACGCCGCGCCGGCGGCCGGCCAGTGCGGCGCCGAGACGACGGTGCGGCACAGGTCCGCGAACCGGTCGTCGCCGCGGCCGCCCCGCCGCGACCAGCGGTACACCCACCAGGCGCCGTCGGTGGTGTAGCGGACGGTGGGGAGCCGGTCGCCCTCCTGCTCGGCGCCGGGCACCGCGGAGCCGACGCCGTAGTCGCCGTACCCGACGCCGAGGTCGGCCAGGCGCTGCCAGAGCTGCCAGTCCCAGCGGTCGACGCGTACCGGTTCGTCGGTCGGCAGGGCGGACACCGCCGGGGGCATGCCGCCCGCCGCCACGCTCACCGAGCGCCAGGCGTGCCGGCGGGCCCACTCCAGCAGCCGGCGCACGCGGGGCTCGGCCACCCGCACGTCGGCCCGGCAGCACACGTCGCCCGCGTCGAGGAGCAGGTCGCACTGCTCGGGCACCAGGCGGGTGAACCGCCAGACCCGCTCCGCCGCCGCCGTGGCCGCGTCCGGGCCGCCGCGGTCGTGGCCGACCCGTAGTCGGACGACCGCCCGCCGGGCGTGGGCCCGGGCGGCGGCACCGTGCGCGACGAGGCGCCGGTCGCTGTCCGCGAGCCCGATCACCGGCACCAGCGGTACGCCCCAACGGGCCAGTTCGGTCTCGGGGGCGTCGGGCAGGGCGCTGACGTCGACGGCCGTGAGCAGCCCGTCGGGCAGCCGACGGAGCACGTCGATCGTGAGCCGGTCCAGGGCGGACACCTGGAGGACCGGGGCGAGCAGGGGCACGACGACGTCGTCGAGATGACCGAGCGCCTCCAGCTCGCCCCGCCGGTTGGCGAGGATGGGGCGGTAGACCGGTTCCGCCGCCCGGCCCCGGTGGGCGGGCACCATACCCCAATGTAGCCAGACATCGGTGTCCGTCACAGGGTCGATCGGCCCGCACCGCCCGCCCGGGGGTGCCGCGCGGAATCCGTGGGGGACAACGGTTGCGCGCGCCGGGGCCGGTCGGCTGCGCCGCACGTCGGAGGGCGCACGCCTCTACAAGCGCAACGGCGCCTGCTACCTCGGCTGCGGCGGCGTCCTCGGCGTCGCGGCCGGCACCTCGAACCGCACCGACCCCGCCGCCGCCGTCCGGGCCGCTGCGTCCGCGGAAACGACGACGCCGCCGTCCCAGGATCGGGACGGCGGCGGGCAGGACGCCGGATCAGTCGTCGTCGCGGTCGTCGTCGTCATCGTCGGAGTCGTCGTCGCGGTCGTCGTCATCGTCGTCGTCGACCGGCTCCTGCTCGGCCTTGACCACGCTGCCGTCGCCCCGGTCCACGTCGACCTCGTGCTCGGTCTGCCCGGACACGATCTCGACGCTCCACACGGCGCGGCCGTCCTCGTCCTCGCGCTCGACCTCGACGACCTCGCCGCCACCCGCCCGGGCCAGCGCGATCTCGCGGGCCCGCTGCTCGCTCACCTCATCGCCGCCGGTGGCCGGCGCGCTGCTGCCCGACGGGGTGCCGCTGCCCGAAGGGCTGGCGGGCGCCGCCGGGGTGCCGGTGGTCGGCGCGCCGCTCGTCGCCGGGGCGCCGCTCCCGGTGCCGCTCGGCGTGCCCGGGGCGGTCGGGGCGGTGGTGGCGGCGGCCAGGGTGGTCGCCCGGGCCGCGCCGTTGTCGGCCGCCGCGACGCCGAAGGACGCGCCGGTCACGGCCAGCACGGCCGCGCCGCCGAGCGACGCCAGCATCAGGGACTTGCGCTTCATCTCGTTCACCCTTCCTCGGTCTACGTGTCCCAGGATCACGCCCGCCCGGATAGCGCCACGCTGCCCGAACGCTAAGGCCGGGTTAAGCCTCACCAGGGGTGCGCCGAGGACGGGCCGGGCGAGGGCGCCTCGCCGGGGGCGGGGCGGGGCAGGGGAGGGTCAGGGCCGGGGCGGGCCGAGTTCGAGGCGTACCTCGGCGCCGCCGGAGGGCGCGGCACCCAGGGTGAGGCGGCCCCCGCTGGCCTGGGCGGCCCGGCGGGCGATGTCCAGGCCCAGGCCGGTGGAGCCGGCGGTGCTCGCGCCCCGGTCGACCGTGCCGGGCGGCATCCCCGGCCCGTCGTCGGCGACGGTCAGCGCCGTGCGGCCCGCCTCCGCCGCCAGCCGGACGGCGAACGCGGTGCCGTCCGGGGTGTGCGCGAAGACGTTGCCGAGCAGCGCGTCCACCGCCGCCGCCAACTCGTCGGCGGGCACGCCCACCGGCAGCGGTCCCGGCGCCAGGTCGAGCGTCACCGCCCGCCCGGTGTCCTCGGCCAGCACCGACCAGAACGCCACCCGCTCGGCCACCACGGCCGCCGCGTCGGCGCTGGCCGCCCCGGCCGTGGGCACCCGCCAACGGGCCTGCCGGATCAGGCCGGTGACCGCCCGCTCCAGCCCGTCCACGGCGGCGGTCACCCGGGCCGCGTCCTCGGGGTCGCGCAGCGACTCGGCCTCCAGGCGCAGCGCCGTCAGCGGGGTGCGCAGGCGGTGCGAGAGGTCGGCGACCTCCTCGCGCTCCTGCACCAGCAGCACCTGGATCCGGCCGGCCAGGTGGTTGAGGGCGCCGGCCACCTCACGCAGCTCGGCCGGCCCGGCGGGAGTGACGCGCGCGTCCAGCTCCGCGTTCGCCAACCGGTGCGACACCTCGGAGAGCTCACCGATCGGCCGGACCAGGGTGCGGGCCAGCCGGTCGGCCACGGCCAGCCCGATCAGCACCAGCAGCACGCCGAGCAGGGCCAGGGCCAGCCAGGACCGGGTCACCCCGGCGGTCAGCTCGGCGGGCGGCACCACCGTGCGGATCACGCCGGTGCCGTCCGGGCGACCCTGCACGGCGAGCACCACCTCCCGCCCCCGCCCGGACTCGGCGGTGAGGCTCTGCCCCCGCGCCGCCAGCGCCACCGCGGGCGTACGCGGGGCCGGGGCGCCGAGCACCGTGCCGTCGGGCAGGAACACCGTGACGGAGCGCTCGGACTCCGTGGCCAGCTGCTCGACGGTCAGCCGGATCGTCGCGGTGTCGGCGGTGCCGACGACGGTGACGAGGCTCTGCGCGTCGGCCGTGGCCCGTACGGTGGCCCGGTCCGCCGCGACGGTGCGCACCAGCAACGCCAGCGGCACCAGGAAGGCGACCAGGGTGAGGACGCTGACCGCGGCGACGAGCAGCGCCAGTCGGGCCCTCATCCGGCGCTCCCGGGCGCCTCGAGCCGCACCCCGACGCCCCGCACGGTGTGCAGGTAGCGGGGTGCCTGCGCGCTCTCCCCGAGCTTGCGTCGCAGCCAGGACAGGTGCACGTCCACGGTCTTGTCGGCACCGCCGTACGGGACCCGCCAGACCTCGGCCAGCAGCTCCCGCTTGGTGACCACCTGGCCGGGCCGACCCGCGAGGTGGTGCAGCAGGTCGAACTCGCGGGGGGTCAGCTCGACGGGCGTACCGTCCAGGGTCACCTGCCTCGACCGCGGGTCCACCCGCAGGCCGCCGACGACCAGCGCGGGGTCCCCCTCCGAGGCGGGTCCCGTCCCACGCCGCAGGACCGCCCGGATACGCGCGTCGAGCTGCGCGGCCGTGAAGGGCTTCACCACGTAGTCGTCCGCCCCGGCGTCGAGCACCCGGACGATCTCGGTCTCGTCGTCGCGGGCGGTGGCGACGATGACCGGTACGGCGCTGACCGCGCGGAGCATCCGCAGCAGCTCCCGGCCGTCCAGGTCGGGCAGTCCCAGGTCCAGCACCACCAGGTCGGGCCGGTCGTCGAGCGCGTCGCGCAGGCCGGTCATCGCCGTCGAGGCGGCGGCCACCGCGTGCCCCCGCTCGCGCAGTGCCCGCAGCAACGGCGTACGGATGGTCAGGTCGTCCTCGATGAGCAGCAGGCGGGCCACAGTGGCAGGCTAGCCGCCACCGGGCGGGCCGGCGGCGGACCTTAACCGTCCCTTAGCCCCGTCCAGGGCTCGGGCCAACCGCCGGTCGGGGAGACTCGGGGGATGCGCCGCCGTTCGTTCCTCGCCGTCGCCGGGTGGCTGGCCACCGCCGCCGTCGCCACCCTGATCGGGGTGGCCGCGATCCGGTGGGTGGGCGAGAGCATCGCCGGCACCCCGGGCGGGGTGCTCAGCCAGGAGGAGGTCGAGCGCGCCCTGGCCTCCCCCGCGGCACCGGGCGGATCCGCGCCGGCGGCGACCGGCACCGGCGGGCCGTCGTCGCCGTTGGCGGGCGGCTCGTCCCCGGCGGGAACGCGTCGGGCCTTCGCGACGACGGGTGGCAGCGCGGTGGCCGAGTGCGGGCCGGGCGGGGCGCGGCTGGTCTCCTGGACGCCCGTGCCGGGCTACCGGATCTCGGACGCGGAGCCGGGGCCGGACGACGACGTGGAGGTGACCTTCACCGGCCCGTCCGGCGAGTTCGAGCTGAAGGTGCGCTGCGTGGGCGCGGAGCCGGTGTCGGCCGAGGACGACGACTGAGCGTTCCGCCGCAGGTCAACGGGGGTGTGCGCGGCGCTACTGTCCGTGATCGGACACCCGTCGCGGTGGTTGCGGGCCGCTGCGGCGGCATACGTTCGACCACAAAGGGTGCCGATCGCTGCTGATTCCCCTCAGCCACCACAACTGCCTCATCGCCGCCCCGATCACGGGCCACGAGGGAGGACCGAGATGTCCAGCTTCAGACCTCGGCGCGCGCCGGCGCAGCCCGTGCCGAGGGACGACGACGCGGCCCGGGCAGACGCGGAGACCACCACCTGCGCCGGTGTCGGTCTGCCCGCGACCGCACGGGTCCTCTTCGCGGTGGTGCACGCCAGCGGCGGCCTGGCGCGCGGGCTGGGCGTGGCCACCGCGAGCCGGCTGGCGACCGGGGTGTACCAGGTGGTGTTCGACCAGGACGTCACGGCCGCCGGCTACGTCGGCACCGTCGGCCTGCCCGGCAGCACGGGCGTCGCGCCCTGCGGAAAGATCGTGGTCGCCGGGCGGACCGGCATTCCGAACGCCGTCTTCGTCTCCACCTTCGCCGACGACGGCCGCCCGGCCGACCGGCCGTTCCACCTGGCGGTGTTGGCCTGACGCGCCCGGGCCGGCCCCGGCGGCACAGGTCCCGCCGGGGCCGGGGCCCGGACACGAGCGCGCGGCGCCGTCCGGATCCCGGGGATCGAACGTCGCCGCGCTCTGGCCGTCTCCCACCATCGCAGCCGTACGGCGGTACGCCGGCGGGGACCTGGCTCGACCGGCCACCGTGCACCGGCTACTTCCTCGATCCCCCTCCGTCCGGGATCGAAACCCCCGACGAGTGGCGAATTCCATCATCTGCGAGTCCCGGCGTGGTGCCGGGCCTGAGCGGGTATGGGCGTGGGCATGGAGCATTTCACGATCGCGACCGTCGCCGAGAAGAGTCCGGATTTCCGGCGGGTGCTGTGGACCGGTGAGCAGACCCAGCTGGTGATCATGACGATCCCGCCGGGTGGTGAGATCGGCGAGGAGGTCCACGAGGGAATCGACCAGATCCTGACCTTCGTCAGCGGTACGGGCGAGGCCCGGGTGGCGGGGGAGAAGCGCGAGGTCGTGCAGGGCGACCTGGTGGTGGTGCCGGCCGGCACGAAGCACAACTTCGTCAACACCGGCCCCAACCCGCTGGTGCTCTACACCGTCTACGGCCCGCCCGAGCACGCCGACCAGGCGGTGCACCGCACCAAGGAGGAGGCCGACGCGGCGGAGGCCGCCGGCGAGGACGAGCCGCCCACCTCCTGACCGTCCGCTCGCCCGCGCCGCCTGAGCCGGCCGGAACCGGGTAACCGCAGCGGGTGGAGCAGTTGGCGATCTCCGACTACGGGTTCCTCTCCGACTGCCGGTCGGGCGCCCTGGTCGGTCGGGACGGTTCGATCGACTGGTGGTGCCCGGACCGGTTCGACTCCCCGTCGGTCTTCGGCCGCCTGCTCGACCCGGACGCCGGCCACTGGCGGTTGGCACCCACCGCCGCCGGGCTGCCCGGACACCGGGCGGAGCGGGCGTACGTGGCCGACACGCTGGTGCTGCGCACGGTGCACCACACGCCGGAGGGGAGCGTCGCGGTCACCGACGCGCTCGCCGCCGAGTTCGGCGCCCGCGGGCACCAACTGGGGATGAACTCCCCGGCCGTGCTGCTGCGGGTCGTCGAGGGACTGACCGGGCGGGTGCGGATGTCGCTCGACTTCCGTCCCCGCCCGGAGTACGGCCTGCTCACCCCGTACCTGCACGAGCAGCCCGACGGCGCGGTGCTGGCCGCGGCCGGCCCGGTGGTGCTGACCCTGCGCACCGGCGGGATCCCGCCGCACGTCGACGCCGACCGGGTCCGGCAGGAGTTCGAGGTCGCCGCCGGGCAGGTGGTCGGCCTCGACGCCGCGTACGGGCAGGCGTACGGGTCGGCGCCGGTCCGGCTGGAGCCGGCGGTCGCGCTCGCCGAGACGGTGCAGGCCTGGCAGGCGTACCGGGAGTCGCACCACTACGACGGCCGCTACCCCGAGCAGGTCCGGCACAGCGCGACCGTGCTCACCGGCCTCACGTACGCCCGCAGCGGCGCGGTGGCCGCCGCCCCGACGACGTCGCTGCCGGAACGCGTCGGCGGCGACCGCAACTACGACTACCGCTACTCCTGGCTGCGCGACTTCGCGATGACCCTGCGCGCCCTCTGGGTGGCGGCCTGCCCCGCCGAGGCGTCCCGGCTCTTCGCCTGGGCGGCCCGCTCGATCGGCCGGGTCGGCCCCGAGCCCGTGCCGGTGCTCTTCGGCCTGGAGGGGGAGCGGGACGTCTCCGAGTACGAGTGCGCCCACCTGCGCGGCTACGGCGGCAGCCTGCCGGTGCGAATCGGCAACGACGCCTGGCGGCAGCGCCAGCTCGACGTGCCGGGCGAGGTGATCTCGGCGGTCTGGCAGCTGCGCGACCACCTGGGCGAGGCGTTCGACATGGAACTGCGCGAGATGGTGCTCGGCCTGACCGAGCAGGTGGCCGCGACCTGGCACCTGCCCGACCGGGGCATCTGGGAGACCCGCGACGCCGACCGGCACTACCTGACGTCGAAGGTGTTCTGCTGGGTGGCGCTGGACCGGGCGGTGACGCTCGCGCCCCGCCTCGGCGACCGGGCCGACCCCCGACGCTGGGCGGCGATCCGCGACGAGATCCGGGCCGTCGTGCTGCGCGACGGCTGGCACGAGCGGACCGGCGCGTTCGGCGGCGTGTTCGGCTCGCCGAACCTGGACGCCTCCGTGCTGCTGCTGCCGCTGGTGGGGTTCCTGCCGGCGACCGACGCGCGGATGCGCGCCACCGTCGAGGCGGTCGAGCGCGAACTGGGCGCCGGCAACGGTCTCCTCCGCCGTTGGGAGACCGACCCGGCGGGGTTCCTGCCCTGCTCGTTCTGGCTGGTGGAGTACCTGGCGATGGCCGGTGAGCGGGACCGGGCCGAGGCGCTCTTCGCGCGGCTGCTGGGGCACGCCAACGACGTCGGGCTGTTCAGCGAGCAGATCGACCCGCGCTCCGGCGCGCAGCTCGGCAACACCCCGCAGGCGCTGTCGCACATCGGCCTGGTCAGTGCGGCCTGGCGGCTGACCGACCCCGGCACCGAGTGACGGCGGGGTCGGCGCGTCAGGCGGGCAGCACCGGTACGCCGCTGACGTCCACCGTCTCCGGGTACTTCACGCCCGCCCCGGTGTTGAGCACCACCACGCGTTCGCCGGCCCGGATCCAGCCGCCGGCGCGCAGGTGCCGGGCGGCGGTCAGGCAGGCGGCCCCCTCCGGGCAGAGCAGCAGGCCCTCGCGGGCGGCGAAGTCCCGCAGGTCGGCGAGGATCTCGGCGTCGTCCACGGCGATCGCGGTGCCGGCGCTGGCGCGCAGCGCGTCGAGGATCAGCTCGTCGCCGAGCGGGGCCGGCACGGTGATGCCGAACGCGACGGTGTGCGCGTCGGCCCAGGGCCGGGCCCGCCGCTCCCCGGCGGCGAAGGCGCGCACGATCGGCGCGCACCCCGTCGACTGCACCGCGACCAGGCGGGGCAGCTTGTCCTCGATCCAGCCCAGCTCGCGCAGCTCGTGCAGCGCCTTCTGGATGCCGATCAGGCCGACCCCGCCGCCGGTGGGATAGATGATCACGTCCGGCGCCTGCCAGCCGAGCTGCTCGACGATCTCGTACCCCATCGTCTTCTTGCCCTCGAGCCGGTACGGCTCCCGCAGCGTGCCGGCGTCGAAGATCGCGCCGCCGGAGTCGGCGACCAGCCCCGCGACCAGCCGGCCCGCGTCGCTGATCAGCCCGTCGACCAGCCGCAGGTCGGCCCCGGCGGCCACGCACTCGCGGCGGCAGATGGTGGGGGCGTCCAGCGGCATGACGATGGTCGCGCCCAGCCCGGCCCGCGCGGCGTAGGTGGCCCAGGCCGCGCCCGCGTTGCCGTTGGTGGGCATGGCGATGCGCCGCACGCCCAGCTCACGGGCCCGGCTGACACCGACCGCCGCGCCCCGCGCCTTGAAGGACCCGGTCGGGGTCAACCCCTCGTCCTTGACCATCAGGTCCGCGATGCCGATCTCCGCGCCGTAGTTCGGGGTGCGCAGCAGCGGCGTCCAGCCCTCGCCCAGCGTGGTCTCGTGCCGGGGGTCGGCCACCGGCAGCAGCTCCCGGTAGCGCCACAGGTCTGCCGGGCGCAGCGGGAACCGCTCCGGGGTGAGCACCTTCGCCACCGCCGCCAGGTCGTAGCGCGCCAGCAGCGGGGAGCCGCAGTCGCAGAGGTTGGCCAGCTTGCCGGCGTCGTGCTCCCGCCCGCAGCGCGGGCACTCAAGGTGCGTCAGGTACACGATGCTCCTCGCCGTCTCAGCTCGGGTCTCGGCTCGCGTCGATGCTCAACCAGCGCCGGCTGCGCCGGCCCGGCTCGTAGACCGAGTCCAGGCGCTTCGCCACCACGCCGGGCAGCCCCTGCTCCCGCCCGGTCCGCAGCGCCTCCCGGCCGGCACCCGGGAACCAGGGCGGAGTCTGCCAGTGCCCGCCGGCGAGCGCCAGGGCGTCGAGCAGCTCGCGGCGCTGCGCGTACGGCAGGTCGACGCTGCTCACGCCCTCCATCCAGAGCAGATCGAAGATCAGGTACTGGGCGTCGGGGGTGCGGCGTCCGCCGCGCGCCGGCCCCACCCGGCCGGCGGTGTCGATGCGGACCAGGACGCCGTCCAGCACGACCTCCGTGGGCGCCAGCTCCTCGGCCAGCTCCCGCAGCCAGGGGTACGCGCCGGAGACGTCCTCGTCGTCCTCCGCGAGCAGCCGCAGCCGCCCGCCCGAGACGTACGCGACCGCGCGCACCCCGTCCCAGCGCAGCTCGTAGCCCCACTGCGCCTCGTCCGCCGGCAGCTTCGCCGCCCGGGTGGGGTGCATCGGGCGGAGCAGCTCCGGCATGCTCGTCCAGCCCTCCGGGGACGGGTCGGTACGGCGCACCATCCAGTCCCGCCCACCCTTGCCGCCGGTGGCGAACAGGACGTACCGCCCGGAGGTGCGCTCGCCGTCGAGCACCACGACGACCTCGTCGTCGCGCCACTTCTCGCAGCGGTAGGTGCCCCGGTCGTGCACGGTCATCCGCCCGCCGCCGTACTCGCCGGCCGGGATCTCGCCGTGGAAGTCGAGGTATTCCATCGGGTGGTCCTCGGTGTGCACCGCGAGGTGGTTGCGGCCGGTGTCGCGGGGCAGCCCGCGGGGCACCGCCCAGGAGGCCAGCACCCCCTCGTGTTCCAGCCGCAGGTCCCAGTGCAGGCTCCGGGCGTGGTGCTGCTGGATGACGAAGCGGGCCGTGCCGTCGGCGGGCCGCCCGCGTCGCGGGGGCCGCTTCGGCACCGGCTCCGGGGTGCGCGCCGCGTCCCGTCTGCGCCGGTACTCCTCCAGCGGGTCAGCCACACCCGCATTCTCCGGCAATCCGCGCCGACCCGCCGGCCGCCCGCGTGTCCGGTTCGGCGGGCATGGGGTAGGTCAGCCCGGGTAAGACCCGGGGCATGGACCACGACGACCAGCCCACCGTAACGCTCCCCGGCGAGGTGCGGATGCCCCTGCTGGGCTTCGGCACCTGGCAGGCCACCGGCCAGGCCGGGTACGACGCGGTGCTCGCCGCGCTCGACGCCGGCTACCGGCACGTCGACACCGCCACGATGTACGGCAACGAGGAGGAGGTCGGCCGGGCGGTCCGGGAGAGCGGGCTGCGCCGCGAGGACCTCTTTCTCACCACGAAGCTGCCGCCGGACCGGGTGGGGCGGGAGCGGGAGACGATCGAGGCGAGCCTGGCCGCGCTCGGCGTCGACCAGGTCGACCTGTGGCTGGTGCACTGGCCGCCGGCGAACCCCGCGGACAACATCCCCGTGTGGCGGGAGATGCTGGCCGCCCGGGACGAGGGGCTCGCGCGCGCCGTCGGGGTGAGCAACTACGCCACGGGCCAGCTCGACGAGCTGATCCAGGCGACCGAGGAGAACCCGGCCGTCAACCAGATCCGGTGGAGCCCCTCGTTGTACGACCGCCAGCGGCACCGGGAGCACCGGGACCGGGGGGTGGTGCTGGAGGGCTACAGCCCGTTCAAGACCAGCGACCTCGCCGAGCCGGTGCTGACCCGCGTCGCCGCCGCGCACGACGTCTCCCCGGCCCAGGTGGTGCTGCGCTGGCACATCGACCACGAGATCGTGGTCATCCCCAAGTCGGTGACCCCGGAGCGGATCCGCGTCAACGCCGACGTCTTCGGCTTCTCGCTGACCGCCGAGGAGATGCGCGACATCGACGCGCTCGGCAACCCCTGACGGACCCCTTCCGGCCACTGTGACGGTGGCCCGGTCCGGGTGCCGGACCCGGACCGGATTCGCCAAATTCCTTCAGCCTGAATAGGGGCGATGAAGGGTATCGACATAGATGCTCGTGACGATATACCGTGCGCGTCACCAGTTCATCGATGAGTCGGAACCCCTCCGCCCTTGTCTGAAGGAGCGCCATGAACGCGTCACGACCCGCCCGTCTCCCCCGACGTGGGGTGCTGGGCATGTCGGCCCTGGTGGCCACCGCGGTGGCCGTAGCCGCCAAGCCCGCCGCGGCGAGCGCCGCGCCGCTCGCCGCTCCGAAGGCCGAGTGCCTCGCCGACCTGCTCGGGGAGTCCTGATGGCCACAATTCCCTGGCTGGTGGACGTCCTGCGGGGGGCGGGCGTCCAGGTCGTCACCCACGGCGACTGGGTCAACCGCATGCGTCCCGGCTCGTTCGACCCGATCGGCGTGCTCTGGCACCACACCGCCGCCACCTCCAGCGCCAGCAACCCGCACCCGGCGCTCAACATCTGCATCAACGGCCGCTCCGACCTGCCCGGCCCGCTGTGCCAGGCGCTGGTCGACTACCACGGCGTCTTCCACGTCATCTCCGCCGGGCGCTGCAACCACGCGGGCGTCAGCCGGGGCAGCGGGCCGATCCCCGCCGGCGACGGCAACACGCTGATGATCGGCTGGGAGATCGACTACAACGGGGTCAACCAGGAGATGACGGCGGCGCAGTACAACGCGTCGATCGCCGCCACGGCCGCCGTGCTCAAGCGGCTGGGCAAGGACGCCAGCTACGCCCGGGGCCACCGCGAGACGAGCACCACGGGCAAGATCGACCCGTCCTTCATCGACCTGAACTCGATGCGCGCGGACGTGGCCGCGAAGATGGCGGGCGGCAGCACCTGGAGCGCCGTGGTGGACAACTCCACCGCCGGACGCTTCACCGCCAGCGCCAACTGGGGCACCTCGTCGTACTCGGCCCAGCGCTACGGCACCGACTACCGCTTCGCGGACCCGGTCGCCGCCAGCGACGCCGCCTGGTACAAGTTCAACGTCCCGGCGACCGCGAACTACCGGGTCGACGCCTGGTGGCCGGCGGTCAGCGGCTACAACTCCGCCACCCCGTACATCGTGTCCACCACGACCGGAAACCGGACGATCATCGTCGACCAGCGGGTCACCGGTGGACAGTGGCGCAGCCTCGGCACCTTCACGCTGCCGGCCGGGGACGCCAACCGGGTCGCGGTCAGCCGGTGGAGCTCGGCCCCGGGGCTCATCATCGCCGACGCCGTCCGGCTCACCCGGGTCTGAGCCGGCCGGCCCCACGCGACGTCCGCCAGGCCCGGGGGTGGCCTGGCGGACGTCGTGTCTCCGGCCGTACGCGGCGGCCCCTGGGGGACCCGGGTCGCGGCGGCGCCGGGGACCGGTGACGCGGGGGCGCACTGCCCCCGCGTCGGCGTTCCGTAGGGCGTCCCGGTCAGGACCGGGAGCAGGGCACCCCGTTGAGGCTGAAGCTCGTCGGCGACGAGTACTGGCCGCTCAGCGTGCCCTGGTAGCCGAAGCTGGCCGTGCCGCCCGGGGCGAGCGAGCCGTTCCAGCTGATGTTGCGCGCGGTGACCGCCGAGCCGCTCTGGCTCACCGTGGCGTTCCACGCGCTGGTGACCTGCTGCCCGGCGGGCAGGTTGTAGTTCAGCGTCCAGCCGTTGATCGCGTTGGACCCGGTGTTGGTGATCTGCACGTCGGCGGTGAAGCCGTTGTTCCAGGAGTTCGGCGTGTACTTCACGGCGCACCCGTTGCCGCCGGGCGGGGGAGTGCTCGGCGGGGGCGTGGTGGGCGGCGCGGTCGTGGGCGGCGGGTTGCCTCCGCCGTTGACCGCCGCGGAGAACGAGGTCACGGCGAGGCCGGCCCCGCCCTGCCAGGGCTCGAAGCCGGCCTGGATGCTGGTCAGGTACCAGGAGTTGGTGATCGCGCCCCGGTTGCGGGTGTCGTTGATGAACGCCAGCAGGTTGAGGTTCGCGCTGCTGATCGCCGACGGCGCCAGGTACGAGATGACGTTGTTGGAGCCGTTGCTGCCGCGCCAGACCTCCCAGCTGCGGCCGTCGATGGTGGCGGTGCCGACCGGGGAGCCGATGGGCTGGATCGGGCCCTGCCGGTTCAGCCAGATCATGATCTCCATCTGGTTCACCCCGTCCCGCTTGGGCGAGGGGTCCAACCAGATGTCGTACGAGGCGTTGTAGACGGCGTTGCTGACGTACCGGTAGGAGATGTTGCTCGTGGCGCTGCTGATCTGGCTGACCTGGATCGGCAGGTTGGTGCCGGGGGAGCAGTTGGTGTAGTGGCAGCCGAGGAAGACCGACGGGTACGCGGTCGGCGCGCCGTTGGTCGGGTTGCTGCCGTTCTGGGTGGTGATCTCGAAGCCGCTGTCGGTGACGTTGATGCACTGCTGGGCGGTGGTGCCCCAGCGGTTGTTCTGCACCACGTAGCGGCCCTGGATGGTCGTGGAGCCGTACTGCTCGCAGATCTGGGTGTCGGCGCTGGCGGTGCCGCCGAGGGCCACGGCGACGATCGAGCCGGTGGCGAGCAGCGCGGCCGCCGCGAGGGCCCGGAGTGGACGTTTCATGATGCTCCTTCGGCTTCGGCGCGGGACGCCGGACGGAGTCGGCCGGTGGGTGCGGGAGCGCTCCCACATTCCTTCGACACATTTACACCTCTGAAACCCCCGCGCAACGGGGCTGGGGTATTGGGGAGGTAAGTGAGGTTTGTCACGGCCGATCCGGTCGGCGGGCAGGTGGTCCTTCGAAGCAGCGGGGAGCGCCGCCGAGGAATGTTTCCGCTGGGACGATTGGCTCTGGTGTGTGCCGATTGCGCCGAGTAGTGTCTTGCCTCCAACGCGTGCCGAACCCCTCCGGAGGCGTACACCACCATGGGTGGCTCTCCCCTGCGCATCCTCGTCGTCGGCGCGGGCATCGCCGGCCTAGCCGTGGCCCGGGCGCTGCGGATGGCGGGCTTCCGGCCCGACGTCACCGAGAGGCTGCCCCCGGGCGAGAACGCCGAGACCGGTCTCTACCTGCCCGGCAACGCGGCCCGGGCGCTGTGCCGGCTCGACCTCGACGGGCCCGTCCGCCCGCTCGGGCGCGTCATCCACCGGCAGCGGTTCCTCGACGCCGCCGGGGTGCCGCTGTGCGAGGTGGACCTCGACGCACTCTGGTCCGGCGTCGGCGAGTGCCGGGCGCTGCCCCGGGCGGAACTGCACCGGGTGCTGCTCAGTGGCGCGGGCGGCGCCGTCCGGCACGGCGCCGAGGTGCGCACCCTCGACCTGCTGCCGCGCTCCGTCGGCGTCACCTTCGTCGACGGCACCGCCGCCGAGTACGACCTCGTCGTCGGCGCCGACGGCCCGCGCTCCTCGATCCGGGCCCTGGCCGCGCTCGGCGGCCCACCCCGGCCCGCCGGTCAGGTCGTCTACCGCTGCGTGGTGCGCGACGGACCGCCGGTGGCCGAGTGGACCGCGCTGCTCGGTCAGCGCGCCGGCTTCCTGGTCGTGCCCCTCGGCGCCGGGCGGCTGCACTGCTACGCCGACGAGGCCGGCACCACCGTGCCGGCCGACCCGGCGGCCCGGCTGCGCGAGCTGTTCGGCGGCTACGGCGGACCGGTGCCCGCCGTGCTGGAGGTGCTGGACCGGGTGCACGTCGGCGTCACCGAGGAGGTGGAGCTGGGGTGCTGGTCCCGGGGGCGGGTGCTGCTCGTCGGGGACGCCGCGCACGCCACCGCGCCGACGCTCTCGCAGGGCGCGGCGATGGCGTTGGAGGACGCCGTGGTGCTCGCCGAGTCCCTCCGGGCGACCGGGAGCGACGTGGAGTCGGCACTGGCGGCGTACGAGAGTCGTCGTCGCCCCCGTACGCGCTGGGTGCGGGACCGGACCCGGGACCGCAACCGGACCCGGGACGTGCCGCCGGCGCTGCGCGATCCGTTGCTGCGCGGACGCGGCGCACGCATCTTCGCCGAGCACTACCGGCTGCTGCTCGGCCCGCTGTGACGCCGGCGACCGGGAGCCCCCCGCGGCGGGGCGCGGCAGGCTACCCGACCACCCCACGCGGCGCAGCCACCTGCCGGGGACTATCCTCCTTGCGGATGACGGCCCGCAGATAACCAGCGCGTGCCGAGCGGGACAACCCAGAACCGGAGGCCACTCGTGACCACCGTCGCACCCAAGCCGGTCGTGACCCGGCCCTGGCCGGTCCGAGCGCCGGTCAAGGGGTCGGCCATCGCGCGGCTGCTGCGTACCACGGACGCGAAGCAGATCGGGATCATGTACATGGTCACCGCGTTCGTGTTCTTCATGATCGGCGGCCTGATGGCCCTGATCATGCGGGCCGAGCTGGCCCGACCCGGGCTGCAGTTCCTGTCGCCCGAGCAGTACAACCAGCTGTTCACGATGCACGGCACGATCATGCTGCTGTTCTTCGCGACGCCGATCGTGTTCGCCTTCGCGAACTACGTGGTGCCGCTGCAGATCGGCGCCCCCGACGTGGCGTTCCCCCGGCTGAACAGCTTCGCCTACTGGCTGTTCCTGCTCGGCGGCTCGATGACGATGGTCGGCTTCCTCACCCCGGGCGGGGCCGCCGACTTCGGCTGGACCGCCTACGCGCCGCTGAGTTCCGTCGAGCACGCGCCCGGCGTGGGCGCGAACCTGTGGGTCGTCGGCCTGGTCATCTCCGGCCTGGGCTCGATCCTCGGCGCGGTCAACCTGATCACCACGATCCTGACCCTGCGCGCGCCCGGCATGACGATGTTCCGGATGCCGATCTTCACCTGGAACATCCTGGTCACCGCCCTCCTGGTGATCCTGGTCTTCCCGCTGCTGGCCGCCGCGCTGATGGCGCTGGCCGCCGACCGCCTGCTGGGCGCCCACGTCTACGACCCGGCGACCGGCGGGCCGATGCTCTACCAGCACCTCTTCTGGTTCTTCGGCCACCCCGAGGTGTACATCATCGCGCTGCCGTTCTTCGGCATCATCTCCGAGATCATCCCGGTCTTCTCCCGCAAGCCGATCTTCGGCTACAAGGGCCTGGTCGCCGCGACCATCGCCATCGCCGGCCTGTCGATGAGCGTCTGGGCGCACCACATGTTCGCCACCGGCCAGGTGCTGCTGCCGTTCTTCAGCTTCCTGAGCTACCTGATCGCCGTGCCGACCGGTATGAAGTTCTTCAACTGGATCGGCACGATGTGGCGCGGCCAGATCAGTTTCGAGACGCCGATGCTCTTCTCGATCGGCTTCCTGGTCACCTTCCTCTTCGGTGGTCTGACCGGTGTGCTGCTGGCCAGCCCGCCGCTCGACTTCCACCTGCACGACTCGTACTTCGTGGTGGCCCACTTCCACTACGTGCTCTTCGGCACGATCGTGTTCGCCGTCTTCGCCGGCATCTACTTCTGGTTCCCGAAGATGTTCGGCCGGATGCTCGACGAGCGGCTGGGCAAGGTGCACTTCTGGCTGACCATGATCGGCTTCCACACCACGTTCCTGGTGCAGCACTGGCTGGGCAACGAGGGCATGCCGCGCCGGTACGCCGACTACCTGCCCGGTGACGGCTTCACCACGCTGAACATGATCTCCACGATCGGCGCCTTCATCACCGGCATCTCGACCCTGCCGTTCATCTGGAACTGCTGGAAGTCGTACAAGGCCGGCCCGGTGGTCGAGGTCGACGACCCGTGGGGTCACGGCAACTCGCTGGAGTGGGCGACCACCTCCCCGCCGCCGCTGCGCAACTTCGACCGGATGCCGCGGATCCGCTCCGAGCGGCCGGCGTTCGACCTCAAGTTCCCGGAGCTGGCCGCCGGCGGCCAGAGCCTGGCCGGCCCGCCGGAGGGCGGCGCGAAGCCACTGACCAGCGAGTCCGACGGTGGCGCCAGCTACCGCGAGGACACCGCGAGCGACGCCGACCGGCGCTGACGCTCCGCACCGCGCACGACGGGCGCCACCCCCACCCGGGGTGGCGCCCGTTCGCGTGGCCGAGAGGTACGCACAGCGGCAACCATGGCGCTGACGGCGCATGCCCGGCACCGTCCAGCCCGGCGCCGCCTCGCCCGGCACCGCCCTTTCCCGCAGGCTGACCGTGGAACTCCCGCACGCCACCCCCGGGTCAGCGTCCCGAACGCCTGCGAAGTGCTTCAGAGGTGGTCGGGTCTGATCGCAGTCCTGGTGGCGTTCCGGCTGACGGAGCCGTGACGCCATGCGTCGCGCCGGGCACCTGCGTGTCGACTCAAGGGTCGCCGGGCCCGGGCGGCTGGGCTCGGGCGCGGGTCAGCCGGCGGGGGCCGGGGTGCTGGGCCGGGGCGCCCGCCGATGAACGTGATCACCGACACCGGCCAGGTCAGGCGGCAGGGGCCGGGCGCCGGGTCAGGCGGCGGGGGCCGGGGCGAGTTCGGGGGCGGGCGTGCGGGCGGCGGCGGTGCGGCGGCGGCGCAGCTCGATCGGGAGCACCACCAGCGCCACCAGCGCGCCGACCGCCCCGGTGACCGCGAAGCCCCAGGCCGGCGCGGAGGCGTCGATGACGGCGCCCGCGAGGGGCGCGCCCACCGCCATGCCGACCGTGACCGCCGAGCCGTGCAGGCCCATCGCCTCGCCGCGTACGGAGGCGGGAACCAGCCGACTGACCGCGTCCGAGGTGGCCGCGATGGTGGGTGCGCAGAGCGCCCCGGCGGGGATCAGCGCCAGGCAGAGCAGCCACCAGTGCGCCCCGCCCAGCCCGACCGGGATGGTGCAGAGGCTGAGCGCGGCCATCAGGGCCAGCGGCGGGAAGGAGCGGGTGACCGCCCCGTACGCGAAGCCGCCGGCCAGCGAGGCGACGGCCCAGACGGCGAGGACGGCGCCCGTCCACCCCACGTCGCCGCTCTCCCGCAGCACGGCGACCACGGCCACGTCGGTGCCACCGAGCACGAGCATGCCGGCGGCGCTCACCGCCAGCACGGCGAGCAGGCGCGGGGTGAGCCACGACCGGCGGGGCACCCGTGGCTGCGGCCCGGCCGGCTCGCCCCCGCCCCGGACGGGCGGGTTCAGCACCCAGAACGCGACCCCGGCGGCGACGATGCCGGCGCCGACCAGGTAGAGCGTGGTGCGCGCGGAGATCGCGGTGACCGCCGCCACGGCCAGCGCGGGACCCACCATGAACGACAGCTCCACCGACATCGAGTCCAGCGCGTACGCGGGGCGGCGCCGCTCCGGCGGCACCAGCGCGGCGATGGACTGCCGGATCACGGAGAAGATCGGCAGGGCGAGCGAACCGGCCAGGAACGCGGCGGGCAGCAGCACCGGGTACGGCAGCATCGGCGCGGTAGACCAGAAGACGGCCTCGGCGATCGCGGTCAGTACGAGCACCGGCCGCAGGCCGCGCCGGTCCACCAGGCGGCCGAGCAGCGGGCCGCCGACGGCGGCGCCCACGGTGATCGCCGCGCCGACGAGCCCGGCCGCACCGTAGCCGCGCCCGAGATCGAGCACGACGTAGAACGTCAGGGTCACCCCGGTGGCGGTGAGCGGGACGCGGGCGAGCACCGACACCAGCAGCAACGACCGGAGACCGGGCAGGGCGAGCGCCTCCCGGTAAGGCTTCAGGTTCATGTCGGTGCGTACCTCCGCCGGACATCCTCGGCCGGAGGTACGACACCCGCCAGTGAATTACCGCCTCATGCGGCCCTGATCACAGGCGCACCGCGCATGGTGACCCCGGCCCCCTCCATCGCGCGCAGCGCCACGTCGGTGGTGTCCGGGGCGACCCCGGCGGTCAGGTCCAGCAGCACGGTGGTGGCGAAACCCTCGCGGGCCGCGTCCAGGGCGGTGGCGCGTACGCAGTGGTCCGTGGCGATGCCCACCACGTCGACCCGGTCCACCCCGTGCCGGCGCAGCCAGTCGGCCAGGCACTCGCCGTCGTCGGCGTGCCCCTCGAAGCCCGAGTACGCGGCGGCGTGCTCGCCCTTGTGGAAGATCGCCTCGATCCGGTCGGTGGCCAGGTCGGGGTGGAACTCCGAGCCGGGGGTGCCCACCACGCAGTGCCGCGGCCAGGAGTCCACGAAGTCCGGCGGGTCGCCGAAGTGGGCCCCCGGGTCGACGTGGTAGTCCTTCGTCGCGACCACGTGGTCCCAGCGGCCCGGTTCGGCGGCGAGCAGCCGGGTGATCCCGGCCGCCACGCCCGCCCCGCCGCCGACGGCCAGCGAGCCGCCCTCGCAGAAGTCGTTCTGCACGTCCACGACGATCAGCGCGTTGCTCACCGTGGTGCTCCTTTCAGTCGGCCGGGACGACCGTGACCGGGATGGCCGGGTCGCCGGCGGAGAGCTTCAGCCCTTCCCAGGGGATGGAGATCAGGCACTGGCGCAGGTGTTCCCGGGACTCGTCGAGCGTCGGGCGCTCGACGGGCTCGCCGCCGGCCAGGAACGAGTGCTGGAGCAACCGGTCGTTGGGTCGGGGGTCGGGCACGCCCTGGGGTACGACGATCTCCTCGGTGGCGGTGCCGGTCGGCTTGTGCCGGCGTACGGCCACCTTGCGCCCGCCGATGGTGGCCTTGTGCTCGGAGCGCTTGACCACCGGGCGGCCCTCGACCTCGACGAGCTTGTAGACCAGCCCGGCGGTGGGGGCGCCGGAGCCGGTGACGACGGCGGTGCCCGCGCCGTACATGTCGACCGGCTCGGCGGCGAGCGAGGCGATGGCGTGCTCGTCGAGGTCGCCGGAGACGATGATCTTGGTTTCGGTGGCGCCCAGCGAGTCGAGCAGCTCGCGGGACTGCTGGGCGATCACCGCCAGGTCACCCGAGTCGATCCGCACGGCCCGCAGGTCCGGCCCGGCCACCGCGATCGCGTTGCGGATGCCCTGGCTGATGTCGTACGTGTCGACCAGCAGCGTGGTGTCCTTGCCCAGCGTGGCGACCTGCGAGGCGAACGCGGCCCGCTCGTCGGAGTGCAGCAGCGTGAACGCGTGCGCGGCCGTGCCGGCGGTCGGGATGCCGTAGCGCCGCCCGGCGGCGAGGTTGGAGGTGAACCGGAACCCGGCCAGGTACGCGGCCCGCGCCGCGGCCACCGCCGCCTCCTCGTGCGCGCGCCGGGAACCCATCTCGATCAGGGTCCGGCCGCGCGCCGCGGTCACCATCCGAGCGGCGGCGGCGGCGACGGCGCTGTCGTGGTTGAGCACCGAGAGGATGAGCGTCTCCAGCACCACGCACTCGGCGAAGCCGCCGGAGACGGTGAGGATCGGCGAACTGGGGAAGAACAGCTCGCCCTCGGCGTAGCCCTCGACGTCGCCGGTGAAGCGGTAGTCGCGCAGCCAGGCGGCGGCCCGCTCGTCGACCACCCCGGTACGCCGCAGGAAGTCGACCTCGTCGGCGTCGAAGCGGAAGTCGCGGATCAGCTCGATCAGCCGCCCGGTGCCGGCGACCACGCCGTAGCGCCGGCCGGCGGGCAGCCGGCGGCTGAACACCTCGAAGACGCAGCGGCGGTCGGCGGTGCCGTCGCGCAGGGCGGCACTGACCATGGTCAGCTCGTAGTGGTCGGTCAGCAGCGCGGGGCGAAGGGTGCTCACCTCCCCAGCCTAGGGTTCACCCGCTCTCGCCGCCCTCGTGGCCCGGGATCGCCTGGAGGGCGGCCCGTAGCTCCGCCCGCCCGGCGACGCCGAGCTTGCCGTAGATGCGCTGGAGGTGGTTCTCCACCGTGCGGGCGGAGAGGAAGAGCCGCTCGGCGATGGCCCGGCTGGTCACCCCGTCGGCGGCGAGGCGCGCCACCTGCCACTCGCGTTCGCTCAGCGCCGGGCAGCCGGCCCGCAACGCCGGGGTACGGATCAGGTCGCAGCGGCCGAGCAGGGCCGCAAGGCGTTCGCGGGCCGGGGCCGCCGCCGGGGACCGCTGCCGGCGCAGCCGGTCCAGGGCGGCGGCGGTGGCCTCCACCGCGTAGACGGCCAGGTCCAGGGCGTCGAAGCCGTCGGCGACCGCCAGCAGCTCGTCGGCGGAGCCGCCCACGGCGGCCCGGGCGTGCCGGGCGAGCAGCGGCGGCAGCACCCCGTCGACCCGTTCGGAGAGCTCGGCGAGCCGCTGCGCGACGGTGCGCCGGCTGCCGTCGGAGCAGGTCGGCCCGAGCGGCGCGGCCGCCTGGCCCAGCCGGACCAGGTCGTGCAGCACGTGCACCTCGTGGCCGGCGAGGCCGTCCGCGCGCAGCCGGTCGGCCAGCCCGGTCAGGTGCTTGACGGCGCCGGACACGTCGCCACCGGCGGCGAGCACGGCGCCGCGGGCCTGCTCCAGCCACGGGTAGAGCACGACCATGCCGGGGGCGTGGGTGCGGTCGGCCTCCGCCATGGCCTCCGCCGCCTGCGCGGCGTCGCCCCGCAGCGCCGCCGCCTGGGCGCGTTCGGCCTGGGCCAGGCCCGCGTAGACCCGGCTGGTGGCGAGCACCGCGCAGGCGCCGAGGCTGGTGCGCAGCGCCGTGTCGCTCTGGCCGCGCAGCCGGGCCGCGTACGCCTGGAGGATGGCGAGGTAGCCGGTGCCGAGCCGGAAGTCGCCGGCGCCGGCCAGGTCGGCGAACTCGTCGGCCACGATGGCGTCGATGCCGGCCAGGTCGCCGGCGAGCGCCAGCCGGGTGCCCCGGGCCAGCTCCAGGGCCAGTTGCAGGTACGGCATGTCTCCCCGCCACCGGCCCGCCTCGGCCTGCACCTTGTTGATCGCGGTGGCGCTGCGGTGCAGCTGCCCCTGCGCGGCCTGGAGGTGGGCGATCGTGCTGCGGGCCAGCTCCCGGGCCGCCACGCTCGCGGCCGGCCGGTCCAGCACCGTCTGCCCGAGCCGCAGCGCGATGCCGGTGTCCAGCCGGTGTAGCCGCATGATGCCCTCGAAGGCCAGCACCCGCGCCTGGTCGGCGGAGTCGGCGAGGGTCGACCGGCGGGCCGCGATTTCCTCCACCGTGGACTCCCGGCTCAGCCCCCAGTAGCTGACCATGCCCCGCACGGTCAGCCAGCGGCTCAGCCGCCGGTCGCCCTCGATGTCGGTGGCGACCGCGTCCAGCACCTCGATCGCCTCGTCCGGGCGGTCGCCGAACATCAGGATGGTGGCCAGCAGCTCCGCCGCGTCGAAACCGCCGCCCGCGTCGAGCGCCGCGCGGGCCAGCCGGGTCGCCAGCGGTACGTCGTAGCGGGCGAACGCCTGCCCGGCCGCGTCGAGCAGCAGGGCCGGATCCTGCGCGGTGCCCGAGTCGAGCCGCCAGACGGCCACCCGGAGCAGGTCGTCGCGGCGTCGCTTGCCGGCGAGCTCCAGCAGCTCGGCGAGGCGGGCCTGCAACCGCCGTGTCCGGCTCACCGGGCAGCGGCGGCGCATCACCTCGCCGTAGAGCGGGTGGGCCAGCCGCACGTTGGCCCGCCGGTCGTCGTGCTCCACGGCGATGAGCCCGCGCTCCTCGGCGGTCTCCACGTCCACCGGGTCGGCGGCCTGGTTGAGCAGGTGCAGCCCGAGCGGCTCGCCGAAGGCGACCAGCTCCACCACCCCGCGTACGCCCGGGGTGAGCTGGCCGATCCGGATGTCGATCAGGTCGGTCAGGTTGGGCGCCAGCTCCAGCCGGCCGGTCCACTTCCAGATCCCGTACGTGCGGGTCAACTCACCGCGGTCGGCGGCGAACACCAGTTCGCGCAGCAGCAGCGGGTTGCCCTCGGAGAGCCGGCCGAGCCGGTCGGCGGAGGTGGCGTCGACCGGTCCCCGCAGGATCTCGGAGAGCAGCCGGGTGGTCTGGGCCGGCGGCAGCGGCTTCAGCTCGACGTGGTCGACCAGGCCGTCGGTCCACAGGGCCCGGATCGGCAGCGGGAGCTGCTCGCCGTCGCGCGAGGTGCCGATGACCGTGGCGTTGTCGGCCCGCGCGACCAGGTGCACCAGCGCCGCGGACGGCGGGTCGAGCAGGTGCGCGTCGTCGACGGCGAGCACGATGCGACGGCCGGCGGCCTGCTGTTGCAGCACGTCCACCGCCCAGCGCAGGATGCCGGCGGGGGAGAGGCCGTGCGGCTGCTCGGTGGGGAGCACCTGGACGAGACCGCCGAAGGGGAGCGCGGCGGTGGTGGCGCTGGCCGCGATCGACCAGACGGCGTACCCGTCGCGCGGCAGGGCCGCCACCCCCTCGCGCAGCAGCCGGCTCTTGCCGATGCCCGCGCTGCCGCAGAAGAAGAGGCCCCGCCCCTCCGCGCCGGTCACCGCCGACAGCAGACGGTTGAGCTCATCCGTACGGCCGACGAAACCCCACCGACTCATCGGGGCAGCATATCGACCGGAATCCGTCCGCGTGCACTTCGTCACGCACCGAAGTTGAGTAGCCTCGTGGTTACCCCTGAGTATTCGAAGTGTTCGGTTCGGGGGCCCGGTCGCCCGTACTCTTCCGGCATCCGGGTGCCCTCACCGGACGTTTCCACGCGGCCGGCCGCTGCCGGTCGCCTGCCACGGGAGGCCGCTTTCGATGAAGCCCGGCCCTCTCCCCGCCGTCGGAGTGCCCGACGGCGACGTCGCCGCGGCGGCTGATCTGCCCCGTCGGGAGCGACTGCCCGTCCGGCTGGGGGCGACCGAACCCCGGCCGGAGGAGCCGCTGGCCGTGATCGGCGTCGGCCCGGCCGGCGCGGGGCGGCCCGAGGTGCTCGCCCGCCTGCTCCGGCTCGATCCCGCCATGCTCGCCGTGCCGGCCGGCAGCTGGCTCGTGGTGCGTCACTCCCGGGTGCCGACGCGGGCCGCCTACGTGCCCGGCTACCGCCAGCCCCACTCCTACGGGGCCGACCGGTTGGCCGCCGGGCCGGCGCTCGCGCGCCCGCCGCGCCGGGTCGAGCTGAGCCTGCCCGAGCCCCTGCTGCGGCACTTCAGCCTCGTCGACACGCCCGACACCGGGTCGCTCGGGGTGGCCGGCGGCCAACTACTGCTCGACGCGGCGGTCCGGTCCGGGGCGGTGCTCTTCGTGATCGCCGCCGACCAGGCCTTCGCCGCCGTCGAGCTGCACCTGCTCGCCGACCTGGCCCGCGCCGGGGTCGAGGTCGTCTTCGCGGTGACCCCGGGCGCGGGCGGCTGGGCCCCGGTGGGAGAGGACGCGGCGACGACGGAGGACACGGGGGTGTCCGTCGGGTCGGCCACCACGCCGGTGGATTCCGTCGCGGTCACCGTCGAGGCGCACCGGGCGGCCCTGCTGGCCGCCGTTCCCGGGCTCGCCGACGCCCGCTGGTTCCCGCTGGCGGCGACGGACGACGGGGCGGACCTGCGCCGGGCCCTGGTCGGCTGGGCCGCCGACGAGGGGCTGCGGCGCGCGAGCGCCGAACCGCCGGTGCTGCCCGGTTCGCACGGCCGGGTGCCGGTGGTGGCCGAGCCGGGCGACTGGTCGGAGCAGCTCGACCGGCAGGCCCGCTCCTCCTCCCGGCGCATCCGCCAGCACCTCGCCCTGGAGTTGGCGAACATCCACCTCCGCGTGGTCCAGGAGATCGTCTTCGGGGTCGGCTGCGCCGGCCTGCCGCAGCTGCTCGACCGGGAGATGGAGGCGCTGTCGCTGCTGGCGACCGCCCAGTGCGACGAGGCGGTGCGGGGGCTCATCGACGAGGCGGCCGGCCGGGTCTTCGGCGCGCCGCTGCCGGTGGGCGTCCGTCGGCGCCTGTACGCCCCGATGCGCTGGGCCCTGACGGACCACCGGGGCGAGCACGAGCTGGACCGGGTGCTGCTGGTCACCAGCACCGGCGGCGTGGCGGGGCTGACCGGCGCCGGGGCGGCCGACGCGCTGGCGAGCCACCCCGGCGTGGAGCGCGTGGAGGTGCTCCCGCCGGTGGCCGTGGCCCTCTCCGGCGGCTGCTGGCAGCACTGGCGCAGCCCCGGCAACCGCGACTCCAACGCCGCCCGCGCCTGGGCGCAGCGCGCGCTGCGCGAGGTCGAACTCGAGCTGTCCCGGGAGGTGTCCCGGCGGTTCGAGGTGGTCCGGCTCTCCCTGGACGGGGTGCTCTCCGATGCTGTCGACCACGGCATCCTGCTCGCCTGAGGGCGGCCCGCCCGCTCGCGGCGTCGGCACCGGGCCGAGGCCGCCGCTCGCTGCCGCCGACGCCCCTGACCAGGCCGGACGCGGTGATCCACGCCGACCCGGCGTTCCGGTTCCTCGGTTCGCCGAATCCGGTGGCACGATGGGGGGCATGGCGGCTCCGCAGGTTGCACCTGTCGAAACGCCGGACACCGACGAGGTGCCGGCGTCCGATCGGCCGTGGGTGACGATCGTGTGGGACGACCCGGTCAACCTCATGACGTACGTGACCTGGGTCTTTCAGAAGCTCTTCGGCTACAGCCGGGAGAAGGCGGAACAGCTGATGCTCGACGTGCACCACAAGGGCCGCGCCGTGGTCTCCAGC
The DNA here is from genome assembly GCF_059359355.1 of Micromonospora sp. ZG13. Lineage (NCBI taxonomy): Bacteria > Bacillati > Actinomycetota > Actinomycetes > Micromonosporales > Micromonosporaceae > Micromonospora > Micromonospora sp. ZG13. Next base: position 79,908 of record NZ_JCADBQ010000003.1, on the reverse strand, counting down.
GGCGCCCGGGAGCGGATGGAGCACGACGCGTCGCAGTTGCACGCGTACGGGCTGTGGGCGACGGTGGACCGGTCGTGAGCATGTTCCGTCGCCAGGGCGACCGTTACGTCGCCACCTTCGCCGTCGACGAGGTGCGGGTGCTGCGCAAGGTGGCATCCGAGGTGGTGGGGCTGCTCACCGACGGCTTCGACCACACCGATCCGGTGGTGGGCCGGCTCTTCCCCGAGGTCTACCCGGACGACGCGTCCGGCACCGCCGAGTTCCGCCGCTACACCGAGGGCGACCTGAAGACCGCCAAGATCGACCAGGCGGGGGCGATCCTCGCCTCGCTGCCCGACTCGGCCGGCGGCGAGGTGCGCCTCGACGCGGAGGCGGCCGAGGCGTGGCTGCGGGCGCTCAACGACGCCCGGCTGGCGATGGGCGTTCGGCTGGAGATCAAGGACGGCACCGACCTCGGTGAGGAGCTCGACGACGCGGTCGCGGAGGATCCGACCTCCAGCCGGGTGTTCCAACTGTCGGTCTACGCGTACCTCGGTTATCTCCAGGAATCCCTGCTCAACGCCCTGATCGACTAGTCGTGACCGTCGCCACCTTAAGGTCGCGGCAGGTACGCGTTAGGCTGGAGCACGTGCTGAGCATCGACCGGTCGATCGTCGAGGCGATCGTCGCCCACGCTCGTCGGGACCACCCCGACGAGGCCTGTGGCGTGGTCGCCGGTCCCGCCGGCAGCGACACCCCCGCCCGGCACATCCCGATGGACAACGCCGCCCGTTCCATGACGTTCTACGAGTTCGACTCGATGGAGCAGTTGCGGGTGTGGCGCGAGATGGACGACCGGGACGAGGAGCCCGTCGTCATCTACCACTCGCACACCGCCACGGAGGCGTACCCGTCCCGGACGGACATCTCCTTCGCCGGTGAGCCTGGCGCGCACTACCTGCTGGTCTCCACCCGCGACCCCGACTCGGAGGAGATCCGCTCCTTCCGGATCGTCGACGGCGTGGTGACCGAGGAGCCGGTCCGGATCGTGGAGGCGGGGGTGGACCCGCACGCCGTGCAGTCCTACATGTTCGGGCAGAGCCCGGCGACGGTCGACTACGAGTGTTCCGGCCGCTGATCCAGCGCCGTCCCACCCGTCCGTCCCGTCACCTTCCGGCACGCCCGACCATCGTCAAGGAGCACGACACCATGGCCATCGAGGTTCGCATCCCCACCATCCTGCGCAGCTACACCGGCGGCGCGAAGGTCGTCGAGGGAGCCGGCGACACGCTGGCCGACCTGCTCGCCGACCTGGACTCCCGGCACGCCGGCCTGCGGGCCCGGCTGGTCACCGACGCCGGTGCGCTGCACCGCTTCGTCAACGTCTACGTCAACGACGAGGACGTCCGCTTCCTGGGCGCGCTGGACGCCAAGCTCAACGACGGCGACAGCGTGACCATCCTGCCGGCGGTCGCCGGTGGCGCGTTCGGGTTCGCCGCGGCCGCCGCGATCGCCCAGCACGGCGCCGCGGTGGCCGCGCGGTCGGCCGTCACCGTCCGCTGACGGCGGCGGTCGCCATGGCGCGGTACGACAGCCTGCTCGACGCCTGCGGGGGCACGCCCCTGGTCGGGCTGCCCCGGCTCTCCCCGACGGTGCCCGACGGGGCGCCGCCGGTGCGGCTCTGGGCGAAGCTGGAGGACCGGAACCCGACCGGCAGCATCAAGGACCGGGCGGCCCTGTTCATGGTGCGGGCGGCCGAGGAGGCGGGCCGGCTGCGGCCGGGCGACACCATCCTCGAACCGACCAGCGGCAACACCGGCATCTCGCTGGCGATGGTGGCCAAGCTGCGCGGCTACCGGCTGGTCTGCGTGATGCCGGAGAACGTCTCGACCGAGCGGGTGCAGCTGCTCCGGATGTACGGCGCGGAGATCATCTTCTCGCCGGCGGCCGGCGGCTCCAACCAGGCGGTGGCCACCGCCAAGCAGATCTCGGCCGAGCACCCCGACTGGGTCATGCTCTACCAGTACGGCAACGACGCCAACGCCCGGGCGCACTACGAGACCACCGGCCCCGAGCTGCTGCACGACCTGCCCACGATCACGCACTTCGTGGCGGGTCTCGGCACCACCGGGACGCTGATGGGCACGGGGCGCTACCTGCGGGAGAAGGTCGACGGCATCCAGGTCGTCGCGGCGGAGCCGCGCTACGGCGAGCTGGTCTACGGGCTGCGCAACATCGACGAGGGCTACGTCCCGGAGCTCTACGACGCGTCGGTGCTGTCCCGGCGCTTCTCCGTCGGCACCCGCGACGCGGTGCTGCGGACCCGGCAGCTCGTCGAGGTGGAGGGCATCTTCGCCGGGTTCTCCACGGGCGCGATCCTGCACGCCGCCCTGGCGGTGGCGCACGAGGCCGTCCGCGCCGGGCAGCGGGCCGACGTGGCCTTCGTGGTCGCCGACGGCGGCTGGAAGTACCTCTCCACCGGGGCCTACGGCGGCACCCTCGCCGACGCGGAGGACGCCCTGGAGGGCCAGCTCTGGGCCTGACGTCCCGTGGCCGGGCCGCCGACACCCGTCGGTGGCCCGGCCGCGCGTCGGGGCTCGTGGCCCGGCCGGTCCACTCACCCAGCGCTACCGCCGGACGGCGTCTCGTCACGCCGACGGTGCGGCGGGGTGTCACGTTGATGACAACTTCCAGTGGATGACTCTTGTCGCCGCGCGGGCGCGCGTAGGCTGCCCTGCGTGGCGTACGCGTCGGTAGAGATCATCCACGGCGGGACCGTCGACGCGAAGACTACACAGCGTGACAGTGAGATGACTCGATGCGACTGACCGTCCTCGGCTGCGCGGGCAGTTTCCCCGGTCCCGAGTCCCCCTGCTCGGCCTACCTCGTCGAGGCGGACGGCTTCCGGCTGCTGGTCGACTTCGGCTCCGGGTCGCTGTCCAACCTCCAGCGCTACGCCGGTCTGCACGCCCCCGACGCCATCGTCCTCACCCACCTGCACTGCGACCACATCCTCGACGCCGCCTCGTACGTGGTGGTGCGCCGCTACGCCCCCGACGGCCCCTGCCCGCCGCTACCGGTCTACGCCCCGTCGGGCGCGCCGGACCGGTTGGCGGCCGTCTACGGGCAGGAGGACAGCACGGTCGAGGACGTCTACCAGTTCTACGCCCTCGAACCCGGCACCTTCCCGATCGGCCCCTTCGCCGTCACCGTCGACCGGGTCAACCACCCCGTCGAGACGTACGGCGTCCGTTTGGAGCACGACGGCCGGGTGCTCTGCTACTCCTCGGACACCGCGCCCTGCGACGCGCTGCTCCGGCTGGCCCAGGACGCCGACACGTTCCTCTGCGAGGCGAGCTACCTCGACGGCGTGGAGAACCCGCCGGACCTGCACCTGACCGGCCGGGAGGCCGGCGAGGCGGCGACCAAGGCCGGGGTGGGCCGGCTGCTGCTCACCCACCTGGTGGCCGCCTGGGGCAGCGAGGCACACACCGTGGAGTCGGCCGGCGCCGCCTTCGACGGGCCGCTCGAGGTGGTCCGGCCCGGCGCCAGCTACGAGATCTGACCGGCCGCCGCGCCGGGGCGGGACACCCCGGGGCGCACCGCTCGGGGCACCGCATAGGGTGCAGGGATGGCACGACCTGACGGGCGGCGACCCGACGAACTCCGACCTGTGACGTTGACCCGGGGCTGGAGCACCCATCCGGAGGGCTCGGTGCTCGTGGAGTTCGGCGGCACCCGGGTGCTCTGCACCGCCAGCGTCACCGAGGGGGTGCCCCGCTGGCGCAAGGGCTCCGGGCTCGGCTGGGTGACCGCCGAGTACGCGATGCTGCCACGGGCCACCAACACCCGCTCCGACCGGGAGAGCGTGAAGGGCCGCGTCGGCGGGCGTACGCACGAGATCTCCCGGCTGATCGGCCGGAGCCTGCGGGCCGCCATCGACCTCAAGGCCCTCGGCGAGAACTCGATCGTGCTCGACTGCGACGTGCTCCAGGCCGACGGGGGCACCCGCACCGCCGCGATCACCGGCGCGTACGTGGCGCTGCACGACGCGGTCACCTGGCTGGCCGGGCGCAAGTCGCTGGTCGGCAAGCCGGAGAAGGTGATGCACCGCTCGGTGGCCGCGATCAGCGTCGGGATCATCGACGGCGAGCCCCGGCTGGACCTCGACTACGCCGAGGACGTGGCCGCCGAGGTCGACATGAACGTGGTCTGCACCGGCACCGGCGAGTTCGTCGAGGTGCAGGGCACCGGTGAGGCGGGCGTCTTCGCCCGCGAGCAGCTCGACGCCCTGCTCGACCTGGCCGTCGCCGGCTGCGTGGAACTGGCCGAAGCCCAGCGGAAGGCGCTCTTCTCATGAACAAGGTGCTGCTCGCCACCCGTAACCGCAAGAAGCTCGTCGAGCTCCAGCGGATCCTCGACGGCGCGCTCGGCGCGCACCGCGTCGCCCTGATCGGGCTGGACGACGTCGAGGAGTACCCGGAGTTGCCCGAGACCGGCCTGACCTTCGGCGAGAACGCGCTGATCAAGGCGCGGGAGGGCTGCCGGCGCACCGGCCTGCCGACGATCGCCGACGACTCCGGGCTGGCCGTCGAGGCCCTCAACGGCATGCCGGGAGTATTCAGCGCCCGCTGGGCCGGCCGGCACGGCAACGACCAGGCCAACCTCCAGCTCGTCCTGGACCAGATCGCGGACCTGCCCGACGAGCACCGGGCCGCGTCCTTCGTCTGCACGGTGGCGCTGGTGCTGCCCGGCGGCAAGGAGCACCTGGTCGACGGCCGGCAGGCCGGGCGGCTGCTGCGGGCGCCGCGCGGCGACGGCGGGTTCGGCTACGACCCGATCTTCCTCGGCGACGGGCAGGACCGCACCAACGCGGAGCTGACGCCGCAGGAGAAGGACGCGGTCAGCCACCGGGGCAAGGCGTTGCGGGAGCTGGCCAAGCTGGTCGCCAAGGTGCTGCCGCCCGCGAGCTGACGGCCCCGCCCCGGTGGGAGGGGTGCTGACGGGCTTCGCCGTCATCGCCACCGTCATCGCCGTCGGCTACGCGCTCGGCCGCGGCGGGGTGCTGGGGCCGGAGGCGGCCACCGTCCTCTCCCGGGTCGCGTTCTTCGTGGCGACCCCGGCGCTGCTGTTCCAGACGGTGGCCCGGGCCGACGTGCCCGCGATCGTCTCGTCCGCCCTGGTCGTGACGGTGACGAGCACCATCGCCGTGGCGTCGCTGTTCGTGGCCGTCGCGCGGCTCTGCTGGCGCCGCTCCGTCGCGGAGGCGACGATCGGGGCGCTGGCCTCGTCGTACGTCAACGCGGCGAACATCGGCATCCCGGTCGCCGTATACGTCCTCGGCGACGCCGCGTTCGTCGCGCCCGTCCTGATGTTCCAGCTGGTCGTCGTGACGCCGGTCGCGTTCGCCTTCCTCGAGGCGGCCACGGCGAAGAGACGACCGTCGCTCGGCGCCGTGGTGCTCCAGCCGCTCACCAACCCGGTCACCGTCGCGTGCGCGCTGGGCGTCGCGGCCAGCCTGACGGGGTGGTTGCCGCCGGAGCCGGTGCTGCGGCCCATCGCACTCGTCGCGGCGATGGCGGTCCCCGCCACGCTGATCGCGTACGGCGTCTCCCTGCACGGCGCGCCGCGGCCCGGCTCCGGCGACACCGGTCGGGACGTACGCCTCGCGGTCGTCCTCAAGACCGTGGCCCAGCCCGCCGTCGCCTACCTCGTCGCGCGCTTCGCGATGGGGCTGCCGGCCGCCCTCGTGCTGGCCTGCACGGTCACCGCCGCCCTGCCGACGGCGCAGAACGTCTTCGTGTACGCGGTCCGCTACGGCCGGGGCACGGCCCTGGCGCGCGACTCGATCCTGCTGTCGACGGTGACCGCCGTGCCCGTGCTGATCGGGGTGGCGGTGCTGGCGGGCTGACACCCGGCGGGCGCCCGGGCCACCGTGGCGCGACGGTGGCCCGGACGGCCGTCAGTCCAGGGTCCCGATCTCGCGCTCGATGGCGGCGCGCAGGTCGGGCCCGGCCACCACGGCCCGGGCGGCCTCCATCAGCGGGGCCAGGAAGACGTCCGGCCCGGGGTCCCCGGCGATCCCGCCGAGCGCCGCGACGGCGGCCCGGCCGGCCGGCGACGGGTCGAGCGGGGCGCGCAGCTGGAGCCCGCGTACGCCGGCGAGCAGCTCGACGGCGAGCAGGCTGGTCAGGTTGTCCAGCACGGTACGCAGCTTCTTGGCCGCCGCCCAGCCCATCGAGACGTGGTCCTCCTGCATCCCGCTGGTGGGCAGCGAGTCCACCGACGCGGGCGCGGCGAGCCGGCGGTTCTCCGCGACGATCCCGGCCGCCGTGTACTGGGCGATCATCAGCCCGGAGTTGACGCCGGCGTCGGGGGAGAGGAAGGCCGGCAGGTCCCGGGACCGGGTGACGTCGAGCAGCCGGTCCACCCGGCGCTCGGCGATCGCGCCCACCTCGGCTGCGGCGATGGCGAGGAAGTCCGCGGCGAAGCCGAGCGGCGCGCCGTGGAAGTTCCCGGTCGACTCGACGCGGCCGTCGGGCAGCACCACCGGGTTGTCCACCACCGAGACCAGCTCCCGGCCGGCCACCGTGCGGACGAAGTCCAGCGTGTCCCGGGCCGCCCCGGCGACCTGCGGCGCGCACCGCATCGAGTACGCGTCCTGCACCGCGTGCGCCAGGTCGTCGCGGTGCGAGTCCATCACCCGGGAGTCCTGGAGCAGCCGGTGGATGTTCGCCGCCGAGGCCGACTGCCCGGGGTGCGGCCGGATGGCGTGCAGCTCCGGCAGGAACGGCCGCTCCGAGCCGAGCATCGCCTCGATGGCGAGGGCGGCGGTGACGTCGGCCATCGTGAACAGGTGCGCGGCGTCGTGGATCGCCAGCAGCAGCATGCCGAGCATGCCGTCGGTGCCGTTGATCAGCGCCAGCCCCTCCTTGGCGGCCAGCCCGACCGGCGACAGCCCGGCCCGGCGCAGCGCGTCGTCGGCCGGCAGCCGCTCGCCGGCCGGGCCGAGCACCCAGCCCTCGCCGAGCAGCACCAGCGCGCAGTGCGCCAGCGGCGCCAGGTCGCCGGAGGCGCCAAGCGAGCCGTGCTCCGGCACCCACGGCGTCACATCGTGGTTGAGCAGGTCGACCAGCGCCTCGGCGAGCAGGGGCCGGACCCCGGAACGGCCGAGCGCCAGCGAGCGGACCCGCAGCAGCATCATGGCCCGGACCACCTCGCGCGGCATCGGCGCGCCCACGCCGGCGGCGTGCGAGCGGATCAGCGCGTGCTGGAGCTCGGCCCGCCGCTCGGGCGCGACGAAGGTGTTCGCCAGCGCGCCGAAGCCGGTGGAGACGCCGTAGACCGGGCGGCCGGCGGCCTCGATGCCGTCGACGATCGACCGGCTGGTGGTCATGGCGTCCACGGTGGCCGGGTCGAGCACGACCTTGGCGGAGCCGCGCGCCACGGCGAGCACGTCGGCGGGGGAGATCCCGGTGGGCAGGATGGTCACGGTCATTGGAGCACTCCGTTGCGCAGGACCTGGCGGATCAGTGGCACCCCCGGCCGGTAGGCCAGGTGCAGGTGGGAGGGGGCGTCGAGGATCATCAGGTCGGCCCGCGCCCCCACGCCGAGCCGCCCGATGTCGTCGCGGCGCAGCGCCCGCGCGCCGCCGGCGGTCGCGGCCCAGACGGCCTCCGCCGGGGTCATCCGCATCTCGCGTACGGCGAGAGCGACGCAGAACGGCATCGACGAGGTGTACGACGAACCGGGGTTGCAGTCCGTCGCCAGCGCCACGGTGACGCCGGCGCCGAGCAGCCGGCGGGCGTCCGGGTACGGCGAGCGGGTCGAGAACTCGGCGCCGGGCAGCAGGGTCGCCACGGTGGTGTGCCCGCCGTCGACCCGGGTCGAGGCCAGCGCGTCGACGTCGGCGTCGGTGAGATGGGTGCAGTGGTCGACGCTGGCCGCGCCCAGCTCCACGCCGAGCTGGACGCCCGGCCCGGGGCCGAGCTGGTTGGCGTGCACCCGCAGGCCCAGCCCGACGGCCTGCCCGCAGGCGAGGATCGCGCGGGCGTGGTCCACGTCGAACGCGCCCCGCTCGCAGAAGACGTCGATCCAGCGCGCGTGCGGCGCGGCGGCGGCCAGCATCGGCCCGCACACCAGCCCCACGTAGTCGTCGGGGCGGTCGGCGTACTCGGCGGGGACCACGTGGGCGCCGAGGAAGGTGGTCTCCTCGCTGACCTCGGCGGCGATCCGCAGCGAGCGGGCCTCGTCGGCGACGGTGAGGCCGTACCCGCTCTTGATCTCCATGGTGGTGGTGCCCTGCCGCAGCGCCTCGCCGCGCAGCCGCCGTACGGTGGCCCGCAGCTCGTCGTCGCCGGCCGCCCGGGTGGCGCCGACCGTGGTCCGGATGCCGCCGCCGGTGTACGGCTGCCCGGCCATCCGGGCGGCGAACTCGGCGGCCCGGTCCCCGGCGAAGACCAGGTGGGCGTGGCTGTCCACGAACCCGGGGAGCACGGCGGCGCCCCGCGCGTCCAGGCGCCGGTCGGCGGCCGGCGCGTCGCGGGACGGCCCGATCCAGGCCACCCGCCCGTCCTCGACCAGCAGGGCGACGTCGCGCCGGATGCCCAGCGGTCCGTCCTCGCCCCCGAGGTCGTTGGTCACCAGCTCGCCGATGTCGTCGACCAGCAGACTGCTCAAGAGGTCACCTCCTCGATCGCCGCGGTCAGCTCGGCCGGCACGTCGACCGTCAGGTGCCGGCCGTCGCGCACCACCGGCCGGCCGTCCACCACGACGTGCGTGACGTCGGCCGCGCCGGCCGCGAACCACACCCCCACCGGCGGTACGCCGGCCGTGCGCGGGCTGTCCAGCCGTACGGTCACCAGGTCGGCGCGCGCCCCGACGGCGAGCCGCCCGGCGTCGCGCCAGCCCAGCGCGGCGTGACCGCCCACGGTGGCCGCGTCGCGCAGCTCGGCGGCGCTGAAGTGGCCCCGCCGGCGGGTGCGCAGCCGCTCGTCCAGCTCCACCGCGCGGGCCTCCTCGAAGAGGTCGACCACGGCGTGGCTGTCGCTGCCCAGGCTGAGCGGCAGGCCGACGTCGGCCATCCGCCGGGCCGGGCCGATGCCGTCTGCCAGGTCCCGCTCGGTGGTCGGGCAGAGGCAGACGCCCGTGCCGGCGTCGGCGAGCAGGGTGAGGTCGGCGCCGGTCAGGTGGGTGGCGTGCACGGCCGTGGTGCCCGGGCCGAGCGCCCCCCGGTCGGCGAGCAGTCGGGCCGGGGTGCAGCCGTGCACCGCCCGGCAGGCGTCGTTCTCGGCCGGCTGTTCGGAGAGGTGCACGTGCAGGGGCGCGCCGCGCCGGTCCGCCCAGCCGGCCACGGTGGCGAGCTGCCCGGCCGGCACCGCCCGCACCGAGTGGATCGCCGCACCCACCCGGACGTGGTCGTCGCCGGGCCGGAACGCGTCGACCCGCTCCGCCCAGCGCAGCGCGTCGCCGTCGCCGAAGCGCCGCTGCGGCCCGGCGAGCGGCTCCCCGTCGACCGTGGCGGTGAGGTAGCAGGTGTCCAGCAGCGTGATCCGGATCCCGGCGTGCGCGGCGGCCTCGACCAGCGCCTCGCCCATCGCGTTCGGATCGGCGTACGGGGTGCCGTCCGGGTCGTGGTGCACGTAGTGGAACTCGCCGACGCAGGTGATCCCGGCCAGCGTCATCTCGGCGTAGACCGCCCGGGCCAGGGCCAGGTACGAGTCCGGGTCGAGGCGCCGCGCCACGTCGTACATCCGGTCGCGCCAGGTCCAGAAGTCGCCGCGCCCGCCGTGGGTGCGCCCGCGCAACGCCCGGTGGAACGCGTGCGAGTGGGCGTTGGCGAGCCCCGGCAGAGTCAGCCCGGGCAGCCGCTCGGCGTCGACCATGACCTCGACGCCGGCGGGCGGCGTGCTCCCGGCCGTCAGCGGGGTCACACCGGTGATCCGCCCGTCGGCCGTCTCGATCAGCACGTCGGCGGTCGGCTCGGCGTGGTCGGGCAGCCAGGCGTACTCGGCGAGCCAGCGGGTTCCGGTCATCTCGTGCGCCCCCTGTCGAGCTGAATCGTCTGCGACATCAGTCGATCACCACGGGGGCGAGTCGTCTGCGACATCAGCTCGACAGGCCGCCGACAACCTCCCCGGGCCGCGGTCAGCGGCATGTCAGCTCCTCCAGCACCCGGGCCAGGGCGGTCACCCCGGCCGCGCAGTCGGCGTCGGCGGCCGACTCCGCCGGCGAGTGCGACACCCCCGTCGGGTTGCGCACGAAGAGCATCGCCGTGGGCAGGTGTGCGGCGAGCACGCCGGCGTCGTGCCCGGCCCCGGTGGGCAGCACCGGCGCGTCGAGCAGGGTCGCCAGCCGGCCCGCGAGGCCGCCGTCGAAGGCGACCAGCGGGGTGGCCGACTCCTCCGTCAGCGCCACCTCCGTACCGTCGCGGCGGGCCCGCTCGGCGGCCTTGGCGCGCACCGCGTCGACCAGCCCCGTCAGCGTCTCGGGCTCGGCGGCCCGGGCGTCCAGCCAGCCGGTCACCTTGGACGGGATCGCGTTGGTGGCGTTCGGCTCCACCGCCACCCGGCCGACGGTGGCGTGCGCGCCGCGCAGCCGCGCCTCCTTGTTGGCCGCGAGCACCGTGAAGGCGTACGTCAGCATGGGGTCGCGGCGGTCGGCCATCCGCGTCGTGCCGGCGTGGTTGCCCTCGCCGGTGAACTCGAAGCGCCAGCGGCCGTGCGGCCAGATCGCGCTGGCCACCCCGACCGCCGCGTCCGCGTCGACCATCGCGCGGCCCTGCTCGACGTGCAGCTCCACGAAGGCGGCGAAGCCGCCAAGCAGATCGGGGCGGGCGCCCGCCGGTCGTGCGCCCAGCGCCTCGGCGAAGCTCACCCCGTCGGCGTCGCGCAACCCGGCCGCGCGCTCCACCGCGATCTCCCCGGCGAGCAGCCGGGACCCCAGGCACGGTACGCCGAACCGCGCGCCCTCCTCCTCGACGAACGCGCCGACCACGACGGGTCGGGCCGGCGCGACGCCCGCCGCGCGCAGCTCGTCGACGGCGAGGAACGCGCTGACGATGCCGAGCGGCCCGTCGTACGCACCGCCGTGCGGCACCGAGTCGAAGTGGCTGCCGGTCAGCACCGCGTCGCCGGCCTCCGGTTCGCCCCAGCGGGCGAACAGGTTGCCGTTGCCGTCGTCGGTGACCGGCATGCCCCGGTGGCCGGCCTGCTCGCGGAACCACTCCCGCAGCCGCAGCTCCGGCTCGGTCAGCGCGTACCGCAGGTAGCCGCCGCTGCGATCGTCACGCCCGACCGGCGCGATCTCGTCCCACAGCGCCCGGAACCGGCCGACGAGGTCGCTCACGCGGTACCTCCCTCCGCCATCGGCACCCGTACGCCGGTGGCCTCCGCGACCTCGCGGGCGGCGTCGTAGCCGGCGTCGACGTGCCGGATGACGCCCATCGCCGGGTCGTTGGTGAGCACCCGCTCGATCTTCTGCCCGGCCAGCGTGGTGCCGTCGGCGACGCAGACCTGCCCGGCGTGGATGGAACGGCCGATGCCGACCCCGCCGCCGTGGTGGATCGACACCCAGGACGCCCCGCTGGCGGTGTTGACCAGCGCGTTGAGCAGGGGCCAGTCGGCCACCGCGTCGGAACCGTCGGCCATCGCCTCGGTCTCCCGGTACGGGCTCGCCACGCTGCCGCAGTCCAGGTGGTCCCGCCCGATCACCACGGGCGCGCTCAGCTCGCCGGAGGCGACCATCTCGTTGAACCGCACCCCGGCCTTGTCCCGCTCGCCGTAGCCGAGCCAGCAGATCCGCGCCGGCAGGCCCTGGAAGGCGACCCGCTCGTCGGCCATCCGGATCCACCGGGCCAGCGACTCGTTCTCCGGGAACAGGTCCAGGATCGCCCGGTCGGTGGCCGCGATGTCGGCCGGGTCGCCGGAGAGCGCGGCCCACCGGAACGGACCCTTGCCCTCGCAGAACAACGGCCGGATGTACGCGGGCACGAAGCCGGGGAAGTCGAAGGCCCGCTCGAACCCGCCGAGCTTCGCCTCGCCCCGGATCGAGTTGCCGTAGTCGAAGACCTCCGCGCCTGCGTCGAGGAAACCGACCATCGCCTCGACGTGCTTCGCCATCGACGCCCGCGCCCGGTCGGTGAACTCGGCCGGCTTCGCCGCCGCGTAGTCCCGGGCGTCGGCCAGCTCCACCCCCTCGGGCAGGTACGACAGCGGGTCGTGGGCGCTGGTCTGGTCGGTGACGACGTCGATCTCCACGCCCCGGCGCAGCAGCTCCGGAAAGACCGCGGCCGCGTTGCCGACCACGCCGACGCTCAGCGCCCGCCGGTCCCGCTTCGCGGCCAGCGCCCGCTCGACGGCGTCGTCCAGGGAGTCGGCGACCTCGTCGAGGTACCGGTCGTGCACCCGGCGGTCCAGGCGGGTCCGGTCCACGTCGACGACCAGGCAGGCGCCGCCGTTCATGGTGACCGCGAGGGGCTGTGCCCCGCCCATGCCGCCGCAACCGGCGGTCAACGTCAGCGTGCCCGCGAGCGTGCCGCCGAACTTCTTCGCGGCGACGGCGGCGAACGTCTCGTAGGTGCCCTGGAGGATGCCCTGGGTGCCGATGTAGATCCAGGAGCCGGCGGTCATCTGCCCGTACATGGTCAGGCCGAGCTGTTCGAGGCGGCGGAACTCCGGCCAGGTGGCCCAGTCGCCCACCAGGTTGGAGTTGGCCAGCAGCACCCGGGGCGCCCACTCGTGGGTACGCATGACGCCCACCGGCCGGCCGGACTGCACCAGCATGGTCTCGTCGTCGCGCAGGTCGGTCAGGGTGCGCACCAACGCGTGGTACGACGGCCAATCCCGCGCGGCCTTCCCGGTGCCGCCGTAGACCACCAGGTCGTCGGGGCGCTCGGCCACCTCCGGGTCGAGGTTGTTCATCAGCATCCGCAGCGCGGCCTCCTGGGGCCACCCACGGGCGGTGCGTTCGGTGCCGCGTGCGGCGCGGACGGGCTGGGTCATCTCGGCTCTCCTCCGGGTCATCCGAGGAACAACTGGCGGCGGGCGGCGGAGGCCTCGAAGGCCTCCAACCGGCGCTGGGTGTCGGTCGGGGCGGCGTCGCAGATGGCCTGGAGCAGCACCATGGCCAGGGTCATCGGCGCGGTGTGCAGGTCGAAGACGAGCCGCGCGCCGACTGCGGCGGGCAGCACCACGTCGGCGTGCTCGGTGGCCGGGCTGACCGGCGAGTCGGTGATGGCCACCACGGTGAGGCCGGCGGCCCGGGCCTCGCGCAGCGCGTCCAGGGTCTCCCGGGGGTAGCGGGGGAGCACGAAGGCGAGCAGGGCGCCCGCCCCGGCCTCGGCGGCCTGCTCGATGCGGTCGGTGAGCAGGCTGCCGCCGTCGTCGAGTACCCGCACGTCGGGGTGCACCTTGGCCGCGAAGTAGGCGAAGTAGGCGGCGAGCGGCGCGGCGGCGCGCAGGCCGAGCACCGGCAGGGGACGGCTGGCGGCCAGCAGCCGGCCCGTCTCGGCGATCCGGTCGCGGTCCGCGAGTTGCCCGGCGAGCCGGTCGAGGTTGCCGATCTCGGCGCGTACCGCCTGCTGGAGCTCGTTGCCGGCGTCGGCGGCGTCGCCGGAGGTGCCGGCGGTCAGCTCGCGCAGCCGGCGGCGCAGCGCGGGGTAGCCGTCGTGGCCGAGCGCGACCGCGAACCGGGTGACCGACGGCTGGCTGACCCCCGCCAGTTCCGCGACCTCGGCCGCCGACAGGTACGCGGCGGCCGACGCGTGCTGCACGAGGCAGTGCGCGATCCGACGCTGGGTGGGCGTGAGCCGGACCCCCTGGAACAGGTCGAGCACCTGCTCGGTAGGCGCCACGACAGCTCCCTCATTCATGCCGCGACTGTATGCATGAAAACTTTCACAAGCAACACCCCCTGTCGTCACGGACGACCTGTGGCTTGAGGAGGGACCTGGAGAGACGCGGCCTGCCGGGCGTCCCGGTGCGTGTCGGGCCGACGACGGGTGGGCGGAGCTGCTGGCGCCGCCTCTGTAGGATCCGCACGGCGGTTGAGCAGAGGAGTTGGCATGCAGCCGGCAGGTCCCTACAGGTTCACCCACGTGCTGGGCGGGTCTCCGGTGGGTAAGGCGTGGGCGGCGATCGACGAGCAGGGACGCCTCGTCACCGTGGCCGTCCTGGACGCCGCCGTCGCCGCGGCCCCCGGCTGGCGGGAGGCGTTCGTCGGGATGACGAACTCGCTGGCGCAGGCGGCGGACCCCCTGCCCTACGCCTACGCCGACTTCTCGGCCGCCGCGCCCTGGGTGGCGTACTCGGCGGAGGTCGGGCCGGGGGCGGAGAAGCTGCTGCGTGCACTCGGCGTGGGGTACACCCCGGACCCGGCGGCCGCACGGCCGGTCTCCGGGGTGCCCCACCCGGTCAGCGGGATGCCTCAGCCGGTCTCCGGGCTGCCCCAGCCGGTCAGCGGGGTAACCCACCCCGTCTCCGGTGTTCCGCAGTCGATCTCCGGGCCGCCGCATCTGCCGTGGGCGATGCACGCAGGTCCGAACCCCACCCAGCCGGTGTCGTCGGCCCCGCACCCCGCCTCGGGACCGCCGGCGCCAGGCTGGGACGCGCCGACCACCGCGATGCCGGCGCAGCCGGTGGCCGAGACGCCCCAGTCGCCTGCCGCCGCCCATGCCCCCGCCCCGGCCGGCGTTCCGCCGTACGACCCGCTCGCCGCACCCGCGCGCCGCATAACGCCCTCCGAGACGCGCCGGCGCCGTACCGGGCTCCGGGTCGGGATCGTCGCACTGGTGTTGGTCCTCGTCGGCGGTGCGGGTGCCTTCGCCTGGACCGGGCTCAGGGACACGACCGAGCCGACGGCGAACCCCTCACCCACCGGCGTGGTCCAGTCCGGCGCCCCGGAGTGGTCACCGAGCGCGCGCCCACAGCAGCCGGGCCTCGAGCCGCCACGGCCGGGGGACTGGCCCAAATGGCAGGTCTTCAGCAGGAGCGATGCCGTACGGACGCTGACCCCGGACGGCCTGGGCTTCGATTTCGTGGCCCCGGCTGACTGGACGTGCACTCCTGGCGGCAGCACGGAGGGGCAGGTCAAGTACAACTGCGGTGCCTCGATCGGGGACAACTCGGAGATCGGCGGCGAGCTGATCGTCCGTGACTGTCCTGAATGCGGCGAGGAGCAACGCGACGCCCTGCGCAAGGCGGAGGAGGCGTGGGGACTTCAGTGGCGCAGCGGCGGGCCGTACGTCGTCCTCGCCGAGACCGTGAAGCTGAACGGCGCCAACAGGTACGGCATCGTCGTGGTCGCCTTCTGGCGTTCGGAGCCGGACGGTGCGATCGACCGTCAGCTCGTGCTGCGAATGACCGCCCCGGAGGACTGGATCGACGTCATCCGGCGCGTGGTCAACTCCATCCGTGACAACGCAGGCTTCTGAGCGACATCCGGACCGGCCGGAGAGCGAGCCCGCAGCGATCCGGCTGCGGGCGGTGGTGAGCGGCAGCGGTCACCGAAGTGGGGCGGGCCGCCGCCGGTGGACGAGCGAATCGCCGACGGGCGGGACGGCATCAGGGCCGCTGGATTACGAGGCGGCACGGGCCTTCTGGAAACTGCTCTTCAGCCCGTTTCGCAGCGCCCGGCTGAGCGGGCGTTCCACGAGCCGGTGCACGGCGTAGGCCAGCAGCAGCGCCGCGCCGACGACGCCGCCCAGGAGCAGCCACGGGGGAACGTCGTCGCGCAGATGACGGATGACCGTGCGCCCGTTGGCCGAGTGGAGCAGATAGAGCGGGTAGGTGAGCGCGCCGATCGTCACCAGCCCCCGCCACTGGATCTTCGCGAACCAACCGAGCGCGATACCGATCATCAGGAGGTAGAAGAAGGCGACCAGGATCAGTGACACCTTCCACGACATGGGCAGGCCGGCCTTCACGAGCGGGGCGACTCGCAGATCCAGCATGACGGCGTTGACCGCGAACGAGAAGGCGACGATGCACCAGAGCAGCAGGTCGGGCCCGAACCGGTGGATGAGGTAGAGGGCCATCCCCGCGACGAAGTACGACGCGAACCGAGGTTCGACCACCAACGTCAGGAGCGTGAAGTCGGCGCTGTGCGCGTAGAGCGCGAGCGCCGTCCAGATCATGCAGAACATCAGGACCCGGCGGTACGTGACGCCGAAGGCGATCACGATCAGGAACAGCAGGTAGAACTTCAGCTCGATCAGCAGGGTCCAGTACGGCTCGTCGATGTCGTTCACCCGCAGCAGATTCTGCACCATGGTGAGGTTTCCGATGATCTGCGGCAGGTTGGGAACCTTCTCTCCCGGCTGCGGCCACAACACGAGGACCGACGCGGTCAGCACGACCGCGAACAGATACGCCGGCATCAGCCGCGTGACCCGCGAGATGAAGAAGTCGTGCAGGGGCCGACCCCACGAACTCATGCAGATGACGAAGCCGCTGATCATGAAGAAGAGCTCGACGCCCAGCCACCCGTATCCGGCGGCAAGCCGCAGCGGGGCACCGAACAGATCTGCCGTGTTGGCCCCCCACGTCTGTCTGGCGTCGGCGAACAGCAGGTGGTATGCGACGACGCTCATCGCCGCCAGGAAGCGCAGCAGGTCCAGCACGTACAGCCGCGGCGCCCGCGAGGTGGCCGGTGGGGTCGGCCGATCGAGCGCCGTGGGCACCGGGAACTCGACCGTCTGGTCCGCGGACGTCGAGCCGTTTGCCTGGGTCAGGTTCATGTTGGCGCCTTGGCGAGAGAGGTGATCGGCGAGTCGTAGGATACGGATCGGCTCCTGCCTGCTGGCCGCAGGATCTGCGGTTCGGAAGTCCTCGTGAGCGGGCCCGGGACCTATGGTTCGTCGCTGACACCCACCTCTATGATGAGCGCGCGAAGTCCCGCTTCGGCCCGGAGCGATCCGTCATCGGCTCTGGATCCCGCCCTCCGGGCGTGAGCGAAACCCCCGCACGGCGGCACGACCAGCGCAGCCGTGGCAGCGACTGGCCGACCAAGGCTGATACGGAGATGTCATGTTCACCGGTACGGCCAGTGGTCATCCCCAGGGTGATCCACGCCATGCCCCGGCGACATGGCGCAGCGGCGGTCAGGAGCCAGCTCGGACATACGTCGACCCGGCTGCCGGCCCGGGCGGCGAGAGCCGCGGAGGCCGTGGGCCGGGCCGCCACCGGGCCCCGAGCGTGGTCGTCCAGCTGACCCGGGCCGGCCGGTCGATCGCCACAGGGCTGCGGTCCGATCCGGATCAGCGCATCGTTGCCGCACTGGCGCTCCTGGTGGCGACGCTCGGACTGGTGCCGATCGCCCTCGCTCCCGCCGATGTCGTCATCTACGCCGGTGTGTCGACGGGAACGCCGACGCTCTACTCGTACACCATCGTGATCGCCGTGGCGTTCGTGCTGGTCATGATGCACACGCGTCGTCGATTCGTCCGCGCCCTCCTCCTGTGGGTGCCGTTTCTCGGGTGGCTGGCCCTGTTCGCCGCGGTCCACTGGGACGCGTCCCTGCGTACCGTGAGCGGCCTGCTGCACTTCTGCCTGGCGGCGATCGTGTTCGCCATCGGGGCCACGGCCGAGCGCGCGGACCGGCGGCACTCGGTCCTGCTCTGGGCCTTCGCGGCCGTGGCGTGGCTCCAACTCTTCGCGATCACCGCCGCGGTCCTCGGCTTTCCGCTGCGACGCGTCTCCGGCCAACAGGCGCTCGACGTGCTCGGGCGTGCCACGGGCCTGACGAGCCATCCAGGCGAGCTGGCGAAGCTGTTGTTCTTCTGCGGCCTGTGCGCGCTGACGCTGCCGCAGCGGACGGTGCGGGAACGATGGGTGGCCTGGACGACGCTCGGTGTCGTCCTCATCGGCGTGTCCCTCACCCAGAGTCGCACGGTTCTCGCAGCCGTGGTCTCCATGATCCTCATCTTCATGTTGCTCGAGCTGATGACCGGGCGGTGGCAGAAGAGGTACTTCGTGGTCGTCGGCCTTACCGGGGTGCTCGGCGTGGCGTCGCTGCCGTGGCTGATCGAGCGATTCATGACGGACCCCGGTGGGGGCTCCCGGCAACACCTCCTTGCGGTCGCGGCGGACGCGATCCGCGCGCATCCGTGGGCCGGGGTGGGACCCAACAGCTACGTCGCCGTCGTCGGCGCCTCGGATCCGCTCACCGCGAGCGGCGTGCCCGTACACAACGTGTTGCTGCTGAGCGCCGCCGAGGTGGGCATCGTCGGCGCACTGCTCCTCTGGCTGCCGTTCGTGCGGACCGCGACGGCGGCCATCCGCGCCGTCTTTCGTACGCGGACCTCGGAGCTGGCACCCAGGGTTCTGGTCAGCGCTCTGCCGGCTCTCGTCCTTGTCGGTATGACGGGCTGGGGCCTGATGCAGGGGCCCTACTTTCTGATGCTGGCGCTCGTGGCGGGCTACTTCCATGCCCGGACGCGGTTCTCGGCGGTTGCGACTGGCAATGGTCGCGACTGAGGCCAGGGCGCCGGCGGGGCGGCGCACGTCTCTGACGGTCGTGTCGGGCCTGCTGGGGCTCTCCACCCTGGCCACGCGGTTCACCACCCTGGTGGTCATGGCGCTGCTGACCAGGGGCGCCGGCGTCGAGGCCGTCGGCTTCTACGGGATGGCCACGCTTTCCGCGTCCTTCGCCGCCGCCGCGCTCTCCCTCGGTCTGCCGACCTACCTGACCAGGGAGGCCGCAGCGGGGTCGGTCTCGCCGTCCGTGGTCGCCCGGATCCACGGCGGCCGTTTCGTCGTGCTGATGTCGGCCGCCGCCGTCGCGTACGTGGTGATCGGCGTGCTCCTTCCCCCGGAAGCGCAGCTCGCCTTCTTCCTGGTCTTCGTCGCCAGCCTCTTCGAACAGTGGAACGAGACGGCGTGGGTCCTCATCCGAGGCACGCGTTCGGCCTGGCTCGAACCGCTCACGAACACCTCCACCGGTCTCCTGCTCGTCGGCGCGTGCGCGATCGACGTGTGGCTGATGGACGGGCTCACCCTCGGTGACGCCGCCGTCTACTTCCTGGTGACGTCCGCCCTCCGGTCGACGGCCGCGGTTCTCGTCGTGCGGATCCTGCCGTCGCTGCGCGCCTCCCGAGGGGTCCGCTCGGCCCAGCACATCAGGCTGGCGCTGCCGTACTTCGCCTCCGACCTGCTCGGTCTCTTCTACTTCCGCGGCGACGTCTTCATCCTCGCGTTCTTCGTCACCGCCGTGGAAGTCGGAGAGTACGTCTCGGCCGCGGCCATCATCGGACCGGCGGTCCAGGTCGCGGCGTCCATGGGCCTCGGCGCCCTCGCCTATGCCGCGCCGAAGGGGACTTCCGGGACCGCCCAGGCGAACGATCCGCTCACGATCTTCCAGTTCTTCGGGCTCGCGGGTCAGGGCGCCGCCGGCGCCATGTTCATCGGCCTTCCCATCGCGACCGTGGTGCTGTTCGGTGACCAGGCGGGGAACATCCCGGAGCTGGCGATGGTGCTCACCCTGTTCCTCGCACTGCGATTCGCCAACTTCGGTCTGTCCGCCATCCTGCTTGCCCGGGGCCGTGCCGCCAGCCGGCTGGTGGTGCTCGTACTGAGCATCTGCGGCAGCGTGGGATTCAACCTTGCCCTCGACGGCAGGTACGGCGCCTACGGCGCCGCCTGCGCGATGGTGTTGAACGAGCTTGTCGTGGCCGGGTCGCTGCTGTGGTTCCTGCGGATCAGGGAACTGGTGTGGCCGGTCCTCATCTCGTTCGGATATGTGGCAGCGGCGGCATGGGCGCTCGCCGGACTGCTGACCGTGATGGGATCCGCCTCGGCGTCCGCCACTCTCGGGGGCGTCATCCTTGCTCTGGCTACCGTCAGATTTGTGAGACAACGGAGGGCCGCAGGCAAACTGCGGACCGCAACGACGGAGGACATGTGAGGGTCGGAATAGTCGGGTGGTTCGGATCGGACAATCTCGGAGACGAGATCCTCCTCCACTCGCTCATCACCTGCGTCCGCGAGGTCAAGGAGAACGCGTCCTTCGTGGTCTTCTGCCCCAACCCGGAGCGGGTCGCCGAACTTCATGGCGTGCAGACGGAGCACATGCCCGTACTGCGGGCTCGTGGTGCCTCCGAGCGTCAGGTCGCGGTGCAGCGCGCGATCAAGTCGTGCCAACTGCTCCTGCTCGGCCCTGGAACGGTCTTCCAGGAGCGTTCCCCCAACCTGTCCTGGCCCGGCACCCTGCCGATGTTCGCCCGGATCATCGCGATGGCCAAGTTGGCGGGAACGCCCGTCGCCACCGTCGGCGTCGGCGTACGCGAGGGCGGAACGCCGTTCGGTCGTCAGGTGCTCCGTATCATCGGCGCATCCTGTGTCGCGGTGGGTGTGCGCGACGAGCGGACCGCGTCGCACTTCGGCTCCGGCGCAGAGGTCATCGGCGACATGGCGTACACCCTGCCGCTGCCCGAGCTGGACCGGGTCGACTCCGGCCGTCGCTTCGCGCTGTCGATGCGGCCGCTCGCGCCCGACCTCGAGGGCCCACTGCTGGCGGCGACCTCCGGATGTGCCGGTCGGCTCCGCCAGGAGGGATGGTCGGGCACCTTCCTTCCGATGGCCTTCGGCCGGGGAGCACACGGCGAGGACGACCGCGTCATCTACGAGCGCGCCTTCCGCGACCTTCTCGACCTGGACTCCACCCCGTTGGACGGCAGCCGGCCTCTCGTCGGAGCGCTCCGCGACTGGTTGCAGTCGCTCGCGACGAACCAGCTCGTCCTCGGCACCCGCCTGCATGCCGCACTCCTCGCCGTGGCGATCGGCGTTCCGACGGTGGCCATCGCGTACGAGCGGAAGGTCCATGACGCCTTCGTCGACCTGGGGCTCCGCGAGTTCCTGGTGCCACCGGACGTCGACGCCGAGACGCTCTACCGCACGGCGACCGCGGCTGCCGCGTCCGCCGAGCAGTTCCGGGAGGCCGCCCAGCGGGTCGCCGCCCAGGGGCGCATCGCGCAAGGGTTCGTCACGGCGCTCGTGAAGCGGCTGGGCTGATGCGCGTCCTCCTGCTCACCCCGTTCGCGCCCAACGCGCACCACTACCATGCTGCGGCCGACACGATCGTGCAGCTCACACCGCGGTTGGCTGAGCAGGTCGACCTCTTCGTCTACTCGCCGGAGCACACGGCGCCCACGGAGCCGGACGACCTGAAGTACACGTTGTTGCCCGCCACGGTCACCGCTCGTCCGAGCCACCGGGACCGCCTCCGCCTGGAACCGGCATGGCTCCGCCAGGCGTGGCCGCGAGAAGCGACCCGGGAGGCCGCCGAGCTCATCCGTCGGATCCGGCCCGACGTCGTGCACTCGGAGTATCTGCAATCCGCCGAGGTCGTCGGGATCGGCCCCGCGTCGGTGCTGGGCCTGCACGACATCACCGAGAAGGTGATGCTGGAGTCCTACCGGGCGTCGTCCGGCCTGGAACGGCCGTACCGTCTCGTCGAGCTGCTTCGGACGCGACGGTTCGAACGCGCCGCGATCCGCCAGGCGGACGCCGTCATCACCCTGTCCGACGCCGACTTCGCGGTCGCCGCCGCAGGCAACCCGAACACCGTGCTCGCCCGGCCGGGAATCCACGTCGGTGACCGGTCCTGGTCGCCGCCGCCAGCGACGGAGCGACCGCGACTGGTGTTCGCCGGGGCGATGTGGCGACGCGCGAACGCACTCGTCGCCCAGTTCCTCGCGCGTGAGGTGATGCCGCTGGTGTGGCAGAGCCTGCCGCAGGCGGAACTCAGGATCGTCGGGGCGGAGCCCTCCGCCGACGTGGTCGGCCTCGGCGAGAGCGACAGCAGGGTGGTGGTGACGGGTGCGGTGCCCGACCTCCGGTCGGAGATGCTCGACGCCCACGCCGTCGTCGTGCCGTCGATCGTGGGCGGGGGAGTGCTGATGAAGGTGGCACACGCCATGGCCCTCGGCTGTCCCGTCATCACGTCGGAGGGGCCGGCCGCGTCGGTACGCGGTGACGCCTCGATGTTGTACACCGCGTCGACTGCCGATGAGATCGCGGCGGCGGTCCGGGCCGCAGTCGAATCACCCGACGACGCGGCACAGCGTGGTCGACGTGCCCGCGCACACATCGAGCGGACGTTCCGTTGGGACGACACGGTCCGCTCGTACCTCGACGCCTACGGGATTGCGAGTCGACAGTGAAAATCGCAGCCATCATCGTCTCCTACAACTCGGCCCGGGAGCTTCCCCAGAGTCTGGGCTGCCTGGGCGCCCTGCCGGTGGACCACGTCGTGGTCGTGGACAACTCCTCCACGGACGACAGCGTCGAGGTCGCGAAATCCTTCGGGTACCCGGTCATCTCGCTGCCGAACGTGGGCTTCGGCAAGGCGATCAACGCCGCGGCGGAGACCCTCCCCGGCGCTGACGCCTACTTCCTTCTCAACCCCGACTGCCACATCGACCCCGAGTCCTTCGCGCACCTCGTGGAGGCGCTGCGGGCCGACCCGAAGCTGGGTGTGGTCGCGCCGCTGATGCGATACCCGGACGGGCGCTTCGGAATCTCGGCGGGCCCCGAGCCGAGCATCGCGAAGGAATGGCTGGCGGCGCTGAAGGTCGACCATCTCGTGCCGAGGCGACTGAAGCAGTATCTGGCTCGGGCGACACCCTTGCGTAAGAAGTTCCAGATGCTCGAGTATCTCGATGTCGAACCAACCGGCCAGGTGCGCGAAACCGCCTGGGTGTCCGGGTTCTGCATGCTCGTACGAGCTGAGGCGTTCCGGTCCATCGGTGGGTTCGACCCCCGCTTCTTCCTCTACTTCGAGGACGTCGACCTGTGCACGCAATTGCGCGCCAGTGGCTGGGGTGTCGCGTCGGTCGGGACGAGTGTCGCCGAACACAAGGAGAGCACCAGCACCGGTGCGGTCGGCAAGAACCCCCTGTACCGGTCCGGTATGTATGTCTATTTCGCGAAGCATGGCACGCGGGGTCAGCGACTCCTCGCGTCCGCCCTGAGGAGACTGCCGATTTGAAGATTCTGTTTGTAGCGCCGTGGATCCCGGCATCGGTCCGCCCGCGCAGCCTCGTGATCCTGGAGATGCTCGCCGCCGAGCACGACGTCCGCTTCCTGGGGCTGGTGCACGACGAGGAAGAGGCGCGGCTGGCGGAGCTCCTGCCGGTCAAGGAGCGCACCCTCGTCCCCAACCCACGCGTCGGTTCCATGCTGCGCTCCGCGCGAGCACTCGGCACCGGGGTCTCGTTGCAGACGGGGTACGCGAGCCCGAAGGCGCTCACCGACGCGCTGCGGCGGGAGTTGGACGACTTCCGGCCGGACGTCGTGCACCTCAATGTCTTCCGTACCGTCCACCTGGTCGAGGCCTGTGGCTCGACGCCGGTCATCGTCGACCTGGACGAGTTCCGCAGCGAGTACTACGAGCAGCTCGCCTCGCACGGGCCCAGCCCCGCCTGGCGGGCGTTGGGCCGCGTGGAGGCACCCCGGATGCGGGCCCGGGAGGACAAGTTGGTCGGCATGGGGGTTCCCCTGATGCTCTCCGCTCCGTCCCTGCCCGGCCAGGAGCGGCCCAACACCTTTCTCGTCAGAAGCCCCTGCGACTTCTCCGTCCAGCGGCAGGCGGGCCCGATCGCACCGACGGTCCTGTTCGTCGGTCGGCTCAGCTACGAGGCGAACGTCAACGGCCTGATGTGGTTCGTGCGTGAGTGCTGGCAGGGCATCCGTGACGCCGTCCCGGACGCGCGGCTCCGGATCGTCGGCACGGACCCGCCCAAGGCGGTCCAGGAGCTGGTCGGGAACGGCATCGAACTCCACGCCAACGCGCCCGCGGTCGAGCCCCACTACGCGGATGCCGCCGTCGCCATCGCGCCGATCTTCCGGGGTACCGGCGTCCAGCTGAAGCTCATCCAGGCCATGTCGGCCGGAGTTCCGAGCGTGACGACAAGCATGGTGGCCGACCGCGCGGGTGTGGCGGACGGCGTCCACGTCCGCGTCGCCGACGACAGGGCTGGCTGGATCGCGGCGGTCAGTGGGCTGCTGTCCGCGCCCGAGACCGCCGCGCGACTGGCCGCCAACGGACGGGAGTGGGTGGCGGCACACCACAGCTCGGCGGCGGTTCGCCTGCAGTTGCAGGCGGCGTACGCCTCGCTTCCCACCGGTGCGCGGATGGACGGCGCGCCCGGCCGGTGAGCCGAGCCAGCGGACGCTGGATGACGACGCCGCGCGCCGGCGGGCCCAGGCCCGCCGGCGCGCGGCATCCGGCCGCGACCGTGGTGCCGGTCGTCGGACCGATCGGCGACCTGCCGAGGGTGAGTCGTCGGTACCGGTTGCGCGAGCAATAGGCAGGCCGCTCGCATTCTGAGTCGAGCTCGGTGGTAATCATCCGTCGTCTTCGTCCGCTACTTGGTAATAGGGGCCGGGGGCGCACCCCTTGGCATTCGCCACCAGTTAGTCCGAACGGCTGAGCCGCCGATGACGTTGATCGACGAAGATGGGCTGCGTCTGTGCCGAAGGGCAACGCTGTCCATTGTCAACGGTGGACGTTCATCCCACGGGGAGTCTGGCGTGTATCAAGTTCGTCGAGCTTGTCGGTCGGTTGTGGCGGGGCTCGCGCTCGCCGCTGTCGCGACCGCGGCAACCGTGTCCGGCGGGGGTGCCGCGTCCGCGGCTCCGCCGGACGACAAGAAGGTTGCGGGAATCCTGGGTGCCGCCGACATGGGGGCCATCAAGGACAGTTACATCGTGGTGTTCAAGGACGGCAAGGCCACGCCGGCCCAGGTCGGTGCGAACGCCACCGCGTTGACCAAGCGGTACGGCGGCACGGTGTCGCGTACGTACACGCGCACGATCCGCGGTTTCGCGGGGCGGATGAACGAGGCGCAGGCGAAGCGGCTGGCTGCCAGCCCCGAGGTGGCCTACGTCAAGCAGAACCGCAAGGTGTCCAAGAGCGACACCCAGTTGGACACGCCGTCGTGGGGGCTGGACCGGCTGGACCAGATCTTCGCGCCGATGAACAAGCGGTACACGTACCCGAACACGGCGAGCAACGTGCACGCCTACGTCATCGACAGCGGCATCCGGATCACGCACCAGGAGTTCGGCGGGCGCGCCAGCAACGGCTACGACTTCATCGACAACGACCCGGTCGCGAACGACTGCGACGGGCACGGCACGCACGTCGCGGGCACCATCGGTGGCACCAACTACGGTGTGGCCAAGGCCGTGCAGCTGGTGGGCGTGCGGGTGCTCGACTGCGAGGGCAACGGCACGGAGGCCGGTGTCATCGCCGGCATCGAGTGGGTCACGGCGAACGCGGTGAAGCCGGCGGTGGCGAACATGAGCCTCGGCGGTGGAGTCAGCGCCGCGATCGACGCCGCGGTGGAGGCGTCCATCGCCTCCGGGATCACCTACGCCGTCGCCGCCGGCAACAGCCAGGACGACGCCTGCTCGTACTCGCCGGCCCGCGCGGCCTCGGCGATCACGGTGGGCGCCACGGACGAGGTCGACTTCCGCGCCTCGTTCTCCAACTACGGGCCGTGTGTGGACATCCACGCGCCGGGGCACCACATCTCGTCCTCGGTGGCCACCAGCGACACCGCGATCGGCCGGTACAGCGGCACCTCGATGGCCAGCCCGCACGTGGCCGGCGCCGCCGCGCTGCTGCTGTCGGCGAACCCGTCCTGGGCGCCCACCCAGGTGCGTAACGTCATCGTCTACGGCGGCACCCGGCGGGTCGTGCGGAACACCGCCGCCTACAACACGAGCGACGTGATGCTGCGCATCGGCACCACCGCCGTGCCGCAGGTCACCGGCCTGCGGTCCCTGACCAACGGCAAGAACGTCTCGGTCGGCGCCGGCGGCACCCAGCCGCTGACCCCCACCCAGCCCATGAACCAGATGGGCGACTCGGAGAAGTTCACCGTGGTCGACGCCGGCAGCGGCTACGTCGCGTTCGGGTCCTGGGCCAGCGGCAAGTACGTCACCGCTACCGCCGGCGGCACCGCCGCGCTGTACGCCAACAGCAGCACCATCACCGACGCCCAGCGGTTCCAGGTCGTCATGAACGGCGACGGCACCACTAGCCTGATCGCCAAGATCAACGGCAAGTACGTCACCGCCCCGTCCAGCGGCACCCTGCCACTCATCAACAACGCCACCACCATCGGCGGACCCGAGAAGTTCATCTGGGCCTCACCCGCCGCGGTCGTCGTGCTCCGCGCGGCCGTCAACGGCAGGTTCGTCACCGCGGCGGACGCCGGCAGGAGTCCCCTGATCGCCAACTCCACCGTGACCACCGACTGGCAGAAGTTCGACATGCTCGACATGGGCGCCGACGCCGTCGCACTGCGCTCCCACGTCAACCAGCGTTACGTCAGCGCGCCGTCGGGCGGCACCCGGCCACTCATCGCCAACGCCACCGCGATCGGCACGGAGCAGTCCTTCTGGCTCTACCACTGGGGTGACGGCAACCTGCTGTTCCAGTCCCAGACCAACTACAACCTGGTGCAGGCGCCGAACAACGGCAACTCGGCGCTGATCGCCAACTTCGATCCGTTCGCGGCCGACCCGGGCCCCTCGACGATGTTCACCTACGAGGTCCTGAAGGTCGGTTGAGTGACCGGCGACTGAAGATCCCGTCCTGACGCGGCAGGGTCAGTGGGCCGTCGAGACACGTGCGATGCGCGTCTCGGCGGCCCATCCGCGTCACCGCGACACTCCGGGCGCGACCGGCTGGTACCCGGCCCCGGGGTCCGCCCGCACCAAGGGCTTCGCATACATTTGCTGCATGGCCGACGCCTCGTTGCTTCTTCGCCGCGCCGGCTTCGGTCCCACGTCCGCCGAGCTGGCCGCCGCGAAGAAGGCAGGGTACGAGGCGACGGTCGCCGCCCTGACAGCGCCGACAGCGCCGGACGTGGGTGCGCTGAAGGCTCCCGTGCCGGGACTCGGCCCGGATCCCTTCGCCGGGTTGTCGAACCCCACTCCCAGCCAGCGGAGCAAGGGCGATGAGAAGCGGCGGGAGCAGACGAAGCGGATCACCCAGTGGTGGCTGGATCGCCTCACTGTCGCAGACCACCAGACCCGCGAGAAGCTGTGGTTCTTCTGGCACGGGCACTGGGCCACCTCGGTCCGGAAGGTGATCCGCCCGCAACTGATGCTCCAGCAGCACAGGACGCTGCGCAGCTCGCTCGACTTCGCGACCATGGCACATCGGATGATCACCGACCCGGCGCTCATCTACTGGCTCGACGGGCAACTCAACACACGGACCGCGCCCAACGAGAATCTCGGCCGCGAGTTGATGGAACTCTTCATGCTCGGCATCGGCAGGTACACCGAACGGGACGTGAAGGAGGCGGGCCGTGCGCTGACCGGCTGGAAGATCGACTACGACAGCGGCCGCGCGTACTTCAGTCCTGCCTCACACGACGGCGGCAGGAAGAGCATCCTCGGCGTCACGAAGGACTTCGATGCCCACTCGCTGGTGGATCTGCTGCTCGAGCACGAGGCCTGCCCGGGGTTCATCGCCGAGCGGTTGTGGTTCCGGTACGCCTCGTCGGCCGACCTGATCCCGATGTCCACCCGCGACAACATGGTTCGCGCGTTCCCGGACTCGATGGCGATGCTGCGGAAGCTCTTCGAGGACGACGCATTCCAGGCCAGCGCCGGCAGGCTGGTCAAGCAGCCGACGGAGTGGTTCGTCGGCGCGATGCGGCAGTTGGGTCTGCGGCCGGGGAGGCTGTCCGACGAGATGCTGACGTACGCCCTCAACGCCCTGGATCGAATGGGGCAGTTGCCGTTCGCGCCCCCGAGCGTCGAGGGGTGGGCCGCCGGAGCGGAGTGGCTGACGGTCGGGGCGGCGCAGGTCCGCCTGAACCTTGCCGGTCGGATCGCCCAACTGGTCCCGGCCCAGCGGCTGACTCCGGAAGACGTGGCGCACGTCCTGGCCATCGAGACATGGACCAACAGGACGTACTCGGCCCTGAAGGGCACCACCGATCCGCAGCGTCTGCTGACCCTCGGGTTGGCCAGCCCGGAATATCTGGTGACGTGACATGGACGCATTGACCCGGCGCAGGTTCCTCCTGGCCTCCGGCGTCGTCGGCGGCAGCGCCATCGCCGCCGGGGTGGGGGGTCTGGGCCTGGCGGAGCTCCTGCGGACCGCGGGCGACGCGTCTGCCAGCGATGATCACCGGAAGACACGCAAGTTGGTCATCGTCACGCTGTACGGCGGCAACGACGGGCTCAACACGGTCGTCCCCTACGCGGACCCGGCGTACTACGCGGCCCGACCCGAGCTGGCCTACGAGCCTGACCGGGTGCTCCGGATCGACGACTCGCTCGGGTTGAATCCGGTGATGAAGGGTCTGAGTCGACTGTGGAGCGGGCGGCGCCTGGCTGTCGTCCTCGGGGTCGGGTATCCCAAACCGGACCGTAGTCATTTCCGGTCCATGGACATCTGGCAGACCGCCTCACCGAGCGATCCGGCCACCTCCGGCTGGATCGGTCGATGGTTGGACGGCATCAGGGCCGCGCCGGAGGCCGCGGTGAGCTTCGAGCCCATGCTCCCGCCCCTGCTCGTGGGAGAGACCCGTACCGGAGCCTGTGTGAGTATCGGTGGGCTCAAGTTGCCGGCCGGGGTCACCACCGACATGATCGGCGTGCTCGGGCGGCGGGAGCCGAACGAATCCGAGATGCAGGCACGGGCTGCGGACGCCTATGCGAACCTCATCAAGATCGACCAGCTCATCCGGGA
This sequence comes from Micromonospora sp. ZG13, assembly GCF_059359355.1. Lineage (NCBI taxonomy): Bacteria > Bacillati > Actinomycetota > Actinomycetes > Micromonosporales > Micromonosporaceae > Micromonospora > Micromonospora sp. ZG13. The sequence continues at coordinate 51,213 of NZ_JCADBQ010000003.1, read as the reverse complement.
TGCCGAAGCGGTGGACGCCCGAGCGGACGTCCCCGCCGAGCCGGAGATCGCGGCAACGGGCACGGGCGGGGCGAATCTCCTCTCCGAACAGCTTTCCCGGGTGGCTCACTGCGTCGAAGCCGGGGTCCCCACCCGCGTGTATTCGGTGAGCCTCGGTGGATTCGACACGCACGCGGCGGAGAGGCCCGGCCACGAGCTGCTGTTGCGCCAGCTCGATCAGGCGTTGACCAGCTTCGCGGGCCGGCTGGCGCAGACCGAGGCCGGTCAACGGGTCTCCGTGGTCGTGTACAGCGAGTTTGGTCGGCGGGTTCGGGCGAACGCCTCCGACGGCACCGACCACGGAACCGCCGGGCCCGTCTTCGTTCTGGGTCCTCAGGTCGCGGGCGGACTCTACGGGGAGCAGCCGAGCCTGACCGACCTGGACGACGGCGACCTCAAGGCGACGACGGACTTCCGAGACGTCTTCGGTACGCTGCTGGCCTCGGTGTTGGATGCGGACCCGGCACGCTACCTCGGCGGGTACGGGCCGAAGATGCTGCCGTTCCTCCCGCGCGACTGAGACCTGGCCCCTGGTGAGGCCCTGCCGGGCGCGGCGACGATCACGGGTCCCGCCGCGGGCGCAACACCGCACACCGGCCCGCCCACCCGTCAGGGACGCCGGTCACCGCGAGGGTGGAAGTGGCTATCTTCCGCCGCAGGCGGGGTCAGCTCCCATCCGCTGGCTGGCGGTGAACGCGCGGCAGGTCCGGTAGTCCGGCAGCAGTCCCGATTCCCGCGCCTCGGCCAGGCTCGGCGCGGCTGCGTCCCGGGCCGACAACTGCGGTGACTCCGCCGGCCAGTCGATCGCCAGTTCGGGGTCGAGGGGGTGCACGGTGTGCTCAGCGGTGGGGTTGTACGTGGTGGAGCAGAGGTAGCTCAGGGTCGCGTCGTCGGTGAGGGCGCAGAAGCCGTGGCCCAGCCCCTCGCCGATGTAGACGGCGCGCCGGTCGACGTCGTCGAGGCGGACCGCCTCCCACTGCGCGAAGGTCGGCGAGCCCACGCGGATGTCCACGACCACGTCGATGACGGCACCGCGTACGCAGGTCACGTACTTGGCCTGGCCGGGTGGCACGTCGGCGAAGTGGATGCCGCGGACCACGTCGCGCGCGGAGACCGACAGGTTGCCCTGGGCGAGTCGGAGTGGATGCCCGACCGCGGCAGCGAGCTGGTCGAAGCGGTACCACTCCATGAACAGCCCGCGTGGGTCGCCGTGCTGCTGTGGGTTGATCTCCCAGGCCCCGTCGATGCTCAGCGGTCGCATCTTCATCGGTGGGTGTCCCCGGGTTGGCGTTCGGCGAGCAGGCCGAGCAGGTAGTCGCCGTATCCGCTCTTGCTCAGGGACTGGGCGAGCGTCCGGAGGTGGTGGTCGTCGATCAGGCCGGCCCGCCAGGCGACCTCCTCGACGCATCCGATCTTCAGGCCCTGGCGTTCTTCGATGACCCGCACGAACTCGGCGGCCTGCATCATCGAGGTGAAGGTGCCGGTGTCGAGCCAGGCGGTGCCCCGGTCCAGCACCGTCACCGACAGCTCGCCCCATTCGCGGTAGGTCTCGTTGACCGCCGTGATCTCCAGTTCGCCGCGGGCGCTGGGGGTCAGCTTGCCGGCGATGTCCACCACGCGGTTGTCGTAGAAGTAGAGGCCGGGCACGGCGTAGCGGGACCTGGGGCGGGCGGGTTTCTCCTCGATCGACAGCACGCGCCCGGCCGGGTCGAAGTCGACCACCCCGTACTCTTGAGGGTTGGCCACCGGGTAGGCGAAGATCCGTCCACCGACCAGGTCGCCGTGGCCGGGGAGCTGCCGGCCCAGGCCGACGCCGTGGAAGATGTTGTCGCCGAGGATGAGGGCCACCGACTCGTCGCCGATGAAGTCCGCGCCCAGAAGGAACGCCTGCGCGATTCCCTCCGGGCGGGCCTGCGTGCGGTACTCCAACCGCAGGCCCCACTGGCTGCCGTCACCGAGCAGCCGCTGGAACTGGGGCTGGTCCTCCGGCGTCGTGATGATCAGGATCTCCCGCACCTCTGCCATGATCAGGGTGGAGAGTGGGTAGTACACCATCGGCTTGTCGAACACCGGCATCAGCTGCTTCGACACGGCACGGGTGATCGGCCACAACCGGGACCCGGTGCCACCGGCGAGAAGGATTCCGCGCACCGGGCGAGACTACCCGCACCGGCGGGCGCCTGAGAATGGGCTCGCTGCCCCGGTTGTCCTGGGGTTTCGCGTACACTCTCCGACCCGTGAGGATCCTCGTCACCGGCGGTGCCGGCTTCATCGGGTCGGAGTACGTTCGGATGCTGCTGGGCGTGCCCGGTGGGGACGCCGCCAGGGGGTCGGGCGTCGAACCCACGGCGGTGACCGTGCTCGACGTGTTGACGTATTCGGGCAACCTCGCCAACCTCGCACCGGTGGCCGATGATCCCCGGCTGCGCTTCGTGCACCGGGACGTCCGCGACGCCGCCGTGGTCGACGAGGTCGTTCCCGGCCACGACGTGATCGTGCACTTCGCCGCGGAATCCCATGTCGACCGGTCGATCGACGGCGCCGCCCCGTTCGTCACCACGAACGTGCTCGGCACCCAGAACCTGCTCGACGCCGCGCTGCGGCACGGCACCTCCCGGTTCGTGCACGTCTCCACCGACGAGGTGTACGGGTCCATCGCGGAGGGCTCCTGGACCGAGGACTGGCCGCTGGCGCCGAACTCGCCGTACTCGGCCTCCAAAGCCGGCTCCGATCTGCTGGCGCTGGCCTACCACCGCACCCACGGCATGGACGTCGTGGTCACCCGCTGCTCCAACAACTACGGGCCGTACCAGTTCCCCGAGAAGGTCATCCCGCTGTTCGTCACCAACCTGCTCGACGGCGGCACCGTGCCGCTCTACGGCGACGGCGGCAACATCCGGGACTGGCTGCACGTGCACGACCACTGCCGGGGCATCGCACTGGTCCAGGAGAAGGGCCGCGCCGGCGAGGTCTACCACATCGGCGGCGGCACAGAACTCACCAACCTCGAACTCACCGGCCGGCTGATCGAGGCCTGCGGCGCCAGCTGGGACCAGGTCGTGCGCGTCGCCGACCGCAAGGGCCACGACCGCCGCTACTCCCTGGACATCAGCAAGATCAGCACTGAGCTCGGGTACGCCCCGAGCATCGACCTGGAGCGCGGCCTGGCGCAGACCGTGCAGTGGTACCGCGACAACCGGGCCTGGTGGGAGCCGCTGAAGGCGGGCACCAAGCCGCTGATCGCCCCGTGAGCCGGCTGCTGGTCACCGGCGCTGGGGGCATGCTGGGCAGGGACCTGGTCGCCGTCCTGCGCTCCCGAGGTGACCTCTCCGTCAGGGCCACCACCCGCGCCGAGCTCGACATCACCGACCCGCAGGCGGTGCGAGCCGCCGTCGCCGGACACGACGTGGTGATCAACACCGCCGGGTGGACCGACGTGGACGGGGCCGAGGCGCAGGAGGAGGCCGCCACCGCCGTCAACGGCCACGCCGTCGCCCACCTCGCCGAAGCCTGTGCCGCAACCGGCGCGCGGATGATCCACCTGTCCACCGACTACGTCTTCTCCGGCGACGCCACCGAGCCGTATGCGGAGGATGCCACCACGTCCCCGGTCAACGCGTACGGGCGCAGCAAGCTCGTCGGGGAGCTCGCCGTCACCCGGCTCCTCCCCGACGCCGGTTACATCGTGCGCACCGCCTGGCTCTACGGCGAACACGGACCGAACTTCGTCGCGACCATGCTGCGGCTGGCCGACCAGCGCGAGCATCTCGACGTGGTCGACGACCAGCGGGGGCAGCCGACCTGGTCGTACGCGCTGGCCGGGCAACTCGTCGCGTTGGCCGACGCGGTGCTCGCCGGCCGCGCCGCCCCCGGCGTCTACCACGGCACCGCGTCGGGCCAGACCACCTGGTACGGCCTCGCCCGCGCCGTGTTCACCCTCCGCGGCCTCGACGCCGACCGCATCCGACCGACCACCAGCGACCGCTACCGGCGCCCGGCTTCCCGTCCCGCGTACAGCGTCCTGGCCCACAACCGCTGGGCGGCGGCAGGCCTGCCGCCCCTGCCGGACTGGCGCTCGGCCCTCACCCGGGCGCTGGACACCCTCCACTAGGGGGTTTCGACTGAGGCGGCGACGCGGCCGGCCGCGGCTGGCGTCGGCCGTGCCTGTCAACGACCCCCAGCGCGGAATACCTCCGCCACCGTCCGGATGAGCACCTTGGCGTCGAGCCACAGCGACCAGTTCTCGATGTAGTAGTTGTCGAAGCGCGCCCGGTCGGAGATCGGCGTGTCGCCGCGCAGGCCACTGACCTGTGCCAGCCCGGTGAGCCCCACCGCGACCCGGTGGCGCATGGCGTAGTTGGGGTACTCGGCGGAGAACTTCTCGACGAAGTACGGCCGCTCGGGGCGCGGCCCGACCACGCTCATGTCGCCCCGCAGGATGTTCCAGAGCTGCGGCAGCTCGTCGAGCGACGTGCGGCGCATGAAGCGGCCGATCGGTCCGACCCGCTGGTCGTGCGCGATCGACCAGTTCGTCTGCGACTCGTGCTCGTCGACGGGACGCATCGAGCGGAACTTGATGATGTGGAACGGCTTGCCGTGACGGCCGATCCGTTCCTGGTAGAAGAAGATGCCCGGGCCGCCGTCGAGGAGCGTCGCGACGGCACAGAGCAGGAGGACGGGGCTCAGCAGGAGCAACGCGGTGGCGGCGAAGAGGATGTCCGACGCACGCTTGAGCGCCCAGCGGGGCCCGGACAGGGTGATGTCGCCGACCTTGACGATCGGGATCGCGCCGATGTGGTCGCCGTGCGAGCGGGAGCCCCAGAGCCGTGGCACGGCCCACAGGTCGCAGCTCGCGCTTCTCGGCTGGCGGAGGACCTCCATCAGGGTCAGCTCCGGGCAGCTCGGGTCCGCGATGAGGAGCACGTCGCACTCGACCATCCGGACGAGCGGTTCCAGCTGGTCCAGGGTGCCGATCAGGGGGAGCGCCGCCGACACCTGCGGAGGCGTGGAGTCGACGCAGCCGACGAAGCGCAGCCCGTACTGGGGATAGCGGCGCAGCAGCCGGGCGAGCTCCACGGCGATCGGCCCGCTGCCGATGATGATGGCGTTGTGCTCCACCCACCGGCGCTTGCGGGCGATGGTGGCGAACTCCCGCGAGAAGACACGACCGACGATGACCAGCCCGGCCGCGATGATCACCCCGCGGGCGAACCCGCCCACGTACTCCGCGGAGTCGTGACGCAGCGCCGCGACGATGGTGATCACGGCCGCGGACGCGAGCAGCCGCCCGCAGAGGCTCGGCAGCTCGTCGAGGATGCTCACGTGGCGACGGGCCCGGTAGAGCCCGCCCGCCGCGAAGATGGCCACCGTCAGGCCGGCCATGGCCAGCGTCCCGCGCCAGTACTGGAGGCTGATCAGCAGGGGCGCCAGCAGGGCGGCCACGTCGACGGGCGCCGTCATCATCCAGGCCCGCAGCCCCCGGGTGCGCGTGGAGGCACGGGAACTCGCGTACGGCAGCACCGCCGTCACGTCGAGGCCGGGGCGGGGCGGGGCGTCGCTCGCCTGACCGCCCGCCGGCGGCGTGGAGGTGGGCAGCGCTCCGGTGGCACCGCCTCCGGCGTCGGTCCCGCCGCGCACCTCCGCCCTCATGCCCTGCGCCGCCATGTCGTCGCGCTGCGGTGTGGTGGCGTGGTGGCCCATCGCCTGTTGCCTGGACATGGTCGGTCCTTCCCCGTTGACTGCCCCGGCGGCACGCGGCAGCTTCGAGGCGAACGAAGGATACGACCGGTCCGCGCGTGTCACCAGAGCCGGGACGGCAGTACGACCTCCTACTTTCCGGCGTTGACGATCTCCGCTACGGCGTCTCGTCGTACCGCGTCGTAGAAGGACCTGGCCTTCTCCGTGTTCGCGAACACGACGCTCTCGCTACCCACCCGACCGGTGCCCTTCGTCGGGCTGGTGATGAAGCGCAGGTTGTCGCCGCGCAGTCCACGCAGGTCGGTCGCCATGCTCAACAGGGACATCTTCTCGTCCACCGACACCGCGTTCGACGTCGCCTTGACGAAGGAGTTCAGCTTCCCCGGGTTCGTGACGATGCCCCCGGACACGGCGCGGTCCAGGATCGCCTTGATGACCTGCTGCTGGTGCCGGATGCGGGCGAAGTCCCCGTCCGGGAACTGCTTGCGCTGGCGTGAGTAGTCGAGCGCCGTCTCACCGTCCATCCGCTGCACCCCCTGCCGGAAGGTGCGGAACGGAGGGTGGATCGAGGTGAACGATTTCTCCGCGTCGATGTCGATGCCGCCCAGAGCGTCGATGATCTCCTTGAAGCCGGCGAAGTCGACCATCATGACGTGGTCGATCCGCACGTCGGTGAACTTCTCGACGGTCTGCACCATCAACGGCACGCCACCCCACGCGTACGCGGCGTTGATCTTTGCGTCCCGGCCGCCCTGGCTGCCGTCCTTCGACCGGGGCACGGGGACCCAGGTGTCGCGGGGGATCGAGATCAGCTGGGCGCTCGACCGGTCCTTCGGCAGGTGGGCCAGGATGATCGTGTCCGTGCGGGAGCCCGACGTGCTCTCCGGGTCACGGGTGTCGCTGCCCAGGATCAGGATGTTCATCGCGCCCTTGGCCACCGCCTGCGGGCGCCCCTGCTCGGGAACGTCCGCGAAGGCGTCGACGCGTTCGATGTCCGACTCCACGGATCGCAGGTAGAGCCCGCCGGCGATCAGGCCGCCGCCGCCGAGCAGCGCCACCACCAGCAGGCTGATGAGGGCGACGCGCCGCCACCGGCGACGAGGCTCCGCGTGCTTCCCCGGCTTGCGCCCGGTCTGGTCGGCGACCGGATTCGGCTCAACGAACTGTTGTGGAACTGGCATGGCGGCGATGCTACTTATCCGCAGGGGTGTGCGCGTACCCTCATCCGGCTGGTGACGGCCCCCATCCGTGCCGACCCGTCCCATTCCGTCGTACACGGTCCACCTCATCCGGGCCAACGGAGCTTTCCCCTACACCTGTTCGCTTCCGGCTGGTAGAACCCTTCCGTGGACGCAACGAAGCTCCGACGGGCCATCGCCCGCACCCGCCTCGCCCCCGTCGCGGCCTTCCCCAAGCGCCTGGCCCGCGTCGCCCGCCACGACGCCAAGGTGCTGCGCACGTCGGCCCGCTGGCTGGTCACCTCGCGGGAGCATCACAACTACACGTACGAGCTGACCAAACTGAGCCGCCACCACCTCGCCTGGTTCGTCAGCGTGGTCTGCGACGTGCCCGTCAAGCAGGTCCGGGCGTACTTCGCCGAGATCGAGTCGGACGACGTGCTGCGCCGGCACATCGAGTCCGCCACCGCCGGCGCCGCCCGCCGGGGCCTGGCCGACAGACAGGTCCGCTACGCCCGCCGCATCGGCTGGTACGCCATCGTGCGCGCCACGAAGCCGACGCACGTCGTGGAGACCGGCGTCGACAAGGGGCTCGGCAGTTGCGTGCTCGCCGCCGCGCTGCTGCGCAACGTCGCCGACGGCCACCCCGGCCGGGTCACCTCGTTGGACATCAACCCCGAGGCTGGCTACCTCGCCCGTACCGCGCCCTGGTCGGAGGTGGTCGACCTGGTCATCGGCGACTCCATCGCCTCCATCGCCGCGCTCGACCGGCCGGTCGACCTCTTCCTGCACGACAGCGACCACAGCCGGGCCCACGAGAAGCGCGAGTTCGAGGCGGTCGAGAGCAGGCTGGCGCCGGGGGCGTTCCTGCTCACCGACAACGTCACCGCCACCAACGTCCTCGCCGAGCACGCCGAGCGCACCGGCCGGCGGTTCCTCGCCTACCGGGAGACGCCCGCCAACCACTGGTACCCGGGAGACGGCATCGGCGTCGCCTGGTGAGGTGCCCCTCAGGCTCGGCGCGGGCGCCCGGGTGAGCAGCCCAGCACTCTCCGGGGCACCGGTCGGCGGCGGGCCGTGGCAGGGTGGGCGCATGCGGTTGAGCGCCATCCACACGTACCCCGTCAAGGGCTGCCACCGGCTCGACCACGACGTCGCGGGGGTCGAGCCGTGGGGCCTGGCCGGCGACCGGCGCTGGATGATCGTCGACGCCGAGGGCGTCGGCGTCACCCAGCGGGAGACCGTGCGTCTGGTCGCCCTGCACGCCACGCCGCACGGCGGCGGGCTGCTGCTGCGCGCCGAGGGGCATCCCGAGCTGGACGTCCCCGAGCCGACGGGCGGCGAGCCCGTCGCGGTGCGGACGTTCCGCAACCGGAAGCTGCCGGTGCCCGCGCTTTCCGCCGGGCCGGCGGCCGACGCCTGGGTCGGTCAGGTCCTGGGCCGCGCCGCCCGGCTGGTCTGGCTCGCCCGACCGACCCGGCACATCCCGCCGGGGGACCGGGAGCACGACACCGGCGACCGGGTCAGCTTCGCCGACGCCTATCCGCTGCTGCTGGCCACCGTCGCCTCGCTCGACGCGCTCAACGGCTGGCTCGCCGAGGCCGGCGAGGAGCCCGTGCCGATGGCGCGGTTCCGCCCCAACCTGGTGGTGGAGGGTGCGTCGGCCTGGGCAGAGGACGACTGGGTCGGCCGCCCGCTGCGCATCGGCGGCGTCCGCTTCCGCGCCGCCGGGCCGTGCGACCGCTGTGTGGTCACGACCACCGACCAGGAGACGGGCGTACGCGGGAAGGAACCACTGCGCACCCTGGGCCGCCACCGCAACGTCGACCGGAAGCTCCTCTTCGGACTGCACCTGGTTCCCGAGGAAACGGGCAGTATCGCGGTCGGCGATCCGCTCGTGCCCGATCGCCCCGCGTGAGCTGGGCGCACGCGGGCTCCGCCGCACCACGTTGCCGGGTCCGCTGCCAGCGGGGGGCTGCGCCGAGGGCGGCCGCGCGTGAGCGCTGTGGCGAGCGTCGATCTCCTTAGGTGACCTGAACGCCGCCCCTCCTCGCCCGTGCGGAGGGCGATTCCGGGGGCGATCGACGGGGCAGCGGCGTTGCCTGGCGTGCTCTAAGGTCGGAATCCTGCGACGATCGCAGCTTGTTCCGAGGCTTCACGGGGGGCCTCTGATAACTCATGTGCATCGATAGGATGGTCGGCGCTTCTCCCCGGAGCGTCCGTCGCCCGATTTGGACTGCGGGCGTCGCGACGACGGCGGCCAACACCAAGCCACCGATCCTGTTGGGCCATGTTCGAGGTAAGCGAGGTCAAGAGTGAAGAACTTTCGGGCGCTGCTCGTCACCGGATTGGTCGCCGGCGTCGCCGTCGCAGGCGGCATGACGCTGGTCTCCGGCGCCGCCAGCGCTGCCTTGGAGGACGCGCCGCCCTCGATCGAGGAGGACTTCAGCTACCCGGGGGCCGCCCAGATCGAAGCCAGCGACGGCATCAAGTTGATCAAGGGTGACGGGAAGATCATCTTTGCCGAGTGCGTGACCGGCGCCACCAACCAGATCATCGTCCGGAGCTACGCGAAGCTCAGCGGATACTGCTTCACGGTCAAGGGCGCACCCGGCTACCTGACCCTGGAGATCTCGGATGTCTACCAGATCCGTGGTGACAGTCACACGGCATCCGCCAGGGTGAGCGTGGACGGCGAAACCCAGACGGTTGCCCTCCCCAAGAACGGTTGGGTCGGTGTCGGGGTGGGAGAAGACGACACCCTGCCCCCTGCCGTCCTGCTCGAGCTGCGGGTCACGGGCTGATCCGGACAGCCAGTCGGTGTCCTGAGACCTCGGGTTGCTCTCGGGGTGGTACGGCTCGCTTTCCGCGCGGGGCTCCGCTGTCTGGAGCCCCGCGCGTCTTCAAGCGGCAAGCCCCGGGCGCGGTGGTCGCGCCTTCCGCGCCCGGGTCCACGTCGCCGCGCAGGTGCGGGGGATGAGGCCGGGCTCGCGGCTCAGCGTGCGGGTGCCGGCGGGGCGGTGAGGTCCAGCCACATGAGGATCTCGTCGCGGTCGTCGCCGGGGGCGACCCGCAGCGCGCCGGGCAGCCGGCCGATCTCCCGGTAACCGAGTCCCCGGTAGAACCGGTCCAGCCCCAGCCCGTCGCGGACGGTCACGTGCAGCGCCTCCCAGCCCATCGTGCGGCCGAGGCGCTCGGCCTCGCGCATCAGCGCGGCGCCGTACCCGTGGCCCTGGGTGTCGGGATGGACCATCACCCGCTTCAGTACGCACCAGTGTGCCTTGAGGCCGAACCGGTTGTCGCAGAAGATCAGCGCGGCGACGGGTCGCCCGCCCGCGTACCCGACGAGGAGGCGGTCGGGGCCGTCGGTGATGCCGGCGAAGGTGGGCTCCGCCGTGTGCCGGACGTCGGCGGCGGCGACCGGTGGCACGAAGCCGACCGCGCCGCCGGCGTTGGTGACGTCGACCCAGAGGTCGACGATCCGTTCGCGCAGCTCGGGGGTCAGCTCGGGATCGAGGACGAAGCGCAGGCTCACCCGGTAATCCTCACCGTGCGGGACCGCGTCGACCCCCGATCGTGATGCGCGCGACAGGGGTGCTCGGTGCGGGAGGGGGGATTCGAACCCCCACGTCCTTTCGGACAATAGGACCTAAACCTACCGCGGCTGCCGTTACGCCACTCCCGCCGACCCGCAAAGTCTAGAGTGTCGCGCCGCATCCGTGGTGGGCCCGGCCACGGGATCGACCCCCGGGTGCCCGGCCGGCGGCGCGACCGGGCCCCGAGGCCGCGAACCGGGCGGACGGCGTGCGCCGCGACCTCAGTCCAGCCCGAGGTCGCGGCGCAGCTTGGCGACGTGACCGGTGGCCTTGACGTTGTAGAGCGCGCGCTCGATCTTGCCGTCCGTGTCGATCACGAAGGTCGAGCGGATCACGCCGGTCACCGTCCTGCCGTACGACTGCTTCTCGCCGTACGCGCCGTAGGCGGTCAGCACGGACCTGTCGACGTCGGCGACCAGCGGGAAGGTGATGGCGTCGCGCTCGCGGAACTTCGCCAGCTTCTCCGGCTTGTCGGGCGAGATCCCGACGACCTCGTAGCCGGCGGCCTGGAGTGAGGCGAGCGAGTCGCGGAAGTCGCACGCCTGCTTGGTGCAGCCGGGCGTCATGGCCGCCGGGTAGGCGTACAGGACGACCTTTCGGCCGCGCAGGTCGGCCAGCGAGAGCGTCTCGCCGGTGTCGGTGGGGAGGCTGAACTCCGGAGCGGGGTCACCGGGGGAGAGGCGGTCGGGCGCGGTCATGGCACGACCCTACCGCCGCCTCCGGCCGGCCCCGGGCGGCACGCCGTCCCCTGACCGTCAGCGGACGAGGGGTGGAGCGGGGGGCGGGGACGAGGGGCGGGGAGAGGGGGAGGGGCGGGAGGCGGCGTGGAGGCGGAGGGCGCCGGCTGCCGTGGCGCCGGCACCGGCGACGAGGATCAGGGCGATCAGGATCCGGGCCGTCGTCGCCGGCCAGGGCACGGGGGCGACGGCGCGGGCGAAGACGGCGGCGTTCGCCACCCCGGCGAAGAGCGCCAGGCAGGCCCCGGCCAGCGCCAGCGCGAAGTCGGCGGCCGGCCGGCGGGCCACCGCGAAGACCCCGGCGGCGATCGCGCCGAGCCCGGTCAGCAGCGCCCAGACCTGGCCGCCCAGCAGGCCGGTCAGCACCCCACCCACGCCCTGCGCGCCGGCGTCCAGCTCCCGGCCCACGGTGAACACCACCGCGGCCACCCCGCCGAGGACCAGCAGCCCGCCGAGCCCGGCCAGTGCCCGCGCGCCCGGCCCGGAGCGGGCCGGCAACAGCCCGAGCGCCCCCACGGCCAGCAGCCCGACCGTGGCGACCACCCACCAGACGTACGCGTCCGGCGGCGGCACCCAGTCGAGAGTGCCGCGGATCTCCCCCGCCTCGGTGCCGGCGCGCAGCGGCACCGTCCAGTCCCGCACCCGGTGCTCCCGGTCGGGGGCGGCACGCACCTGCGGCGGCGGCGCCGACTCCCGCCAGAGGGCCCGTTGGTCGTGCCAGCGCACCGTGGCGGAGTCGTCGACCCGCCGCCAGTCGGGCGCGGCGGCGGGGTCGGCCTCGGCCGGCAGCCGCGTGTCCCCGGCGATGGTCCGGTTCAGGTAGGTCGCGGGGGAGCGGGTGTTCTCGTACACGCCGTCGGGGCCGACCCGCAGGTAGGGCTCGCCGGAGTAACCGAGCACCTCGACGGGGCGGTCGCCGGTGTTGGTCAGCTCCAGCCGCGCGCCCGCCTCGATCACCCGTACGCTCAGGCCGGGGCGGGCCGGGGTGACGGCGCTCACCTCGGCGCGGTAGTCGGTGCCGTCGGGGGCGTCCGCGCCGTGCGCGGCGGCCGGCCCGGCGAACGCGGCCGTCGCGGCCAACGCGCCGACGAGCACCAGCCCGGCGCGCGTCACCAGGTGGCGGATCACTTGCCGGCCGCCTCCACCGCCGCCTTGATCCCCTCCGGGCTGCGGTCGGCGATCTCCTCGCCGTCGACCAGGATCGTCGGGGTGCCGGTGATGTTGGCCTTGCTGGCCTCCTCCGTCACGTGCTCGGTCCACGGCTTGAAGGTGCCCTCCCGCAGGCAGGAGGCGAAGCCGTCCCGGTCGAGGCCGGCCCCCACCGCGATGTCGACCAGTTCCGCGTCGCTGAGCCCCGCACCGCCCTCCGGCGGCTGCCGGTCGAACAGCGCCTTGGCGTACTCGCGGTACCGGCCGCCCTCCGCCGCGCAACCGGAGGCGGCCGAGGAGCGGGTCGAGTACTGGGTGGTGGAGAAGCGGTTCAGGTACGCCACCGGGTGGTAGACGACCCGGACCTTGCCCTCGCTGATGAGCTGGTCGAGCGTCGGGCCGCTGGCCTGCTCGAACTGCTTGCAGGCCGGGCAGAGGAAGTCCTCGTAGATGTCCACGGTGACCGGGCCCGATCCGGCGACGATCCCGGTGCCGGCCTCGTTCGAGCCGGTGGGCGCGGTGAAGTCGTCCGAGCGCTGGCTGGAGTAGACGCTCCAGCCGATGAGGCCGGCGACGACCAGGAGGGCCACGGCGGCCACGGAGACCCAGAGCGTGCGCTTGCGCCGCCGCTCCCGGGCCAGCTGCTCGCGGACCACCCGGGCGGCGCCCTTCTGCCCCTTGCGACTACTCATCCTCGTCCTCCACGGATGCGTCCCCCGCCAGCCAGCCGTCCACGGAGACGGGGGTGCGGGGCCAGATCAGCAGGAACCCGGCCAGTGCCAGGAAGCCCAGGTCCCGGAGGATCTCCGGGAGGTAGCTCGGGGTCTGGCCCTCGGCGAGCTCCCCGCCGGCGCCGAAGCAGCCGCAGTCGATGGCGAGGCCCCGGCTCCAGGCCGAGACGATGCCGACGATGAAGACCACCACCAGCGCCGCGGAGATCCCGGCGGAGAGCCGCGTGGCCAGCCCGATCAGCAGCAGCAGGCCCAGCGCCAGCTCGACGAAGGGCAGCGCCGCGCCGATCATCGTGGCGAGGTCGTACGGCATGACCTGGTAGGCGTTGACGGCGCGGCCGGAGGCGGCCAGGTCACCGACCTTGCTGCCGCCGGCGACCAGCCACACGGCGGCCAGGCCCAGCCGGACGGCGACCCCGAGCCAGGGGCGGACGGCGGGCCAGCGGGCGACCCGGGTGTGCGGTGCGGTCACGATCATTGGTCGTCCCGTCCCCGGTGGAAGTTCCCGGTCATCCGGCGAGGGCGTCGCCGACCGCCTCGACGAGGTCGTTGCGGGCCCGGGCCACCCGGGAGCGGATGGTGCCCACCGGCACCCCCTCCACGGCGGCGGCCTCGGCGTACGACAGGCCGAGCAGTTGGGTGAGCACGAACGCCGCGCGTCGCTCGGCGGGCAGCCGGCGCACCAGGTCGGCGGCGCCGAACTGGCCGGCGGGGTCCGGGTGCGGCCGGTCCGTCCAGGCGTTGGCGGCGAGCCGCTCGCCGAGCCGGCGGCGACGGACGACCGTGCGCAGGTGGTCGGCGCAGGCCCGGCGGGCGATGCCCAGCAGCCAGGTGCGTGCGCTGGAGCGGCCCTCGAACGCCGGCAGCGCCCGGAACGCCCGCAGGTAGGTCTCCTGGGTCAGGTCGTCGGCGCTGTCCGGGTCGACCAGGGCGGCGGTGAAACGCCACACCTCGGCCTGGGTCAGCCGGACGAACGCGGCCTGGGCGACGGGGTCCCCGTCGCGGGCGGCCAGGGCCCACTCGGTCGCCGATTCCCGCGCGGTGGCGCCCGCGTCACCGGTCGGACTGGCGGCGGGGGTCTCGCGCGGGGCGGGGATCACGACAATCCAGGTTACGCGGCGGCGCCGGGGCCGGGAGGGTCCTTCGGCCCTTCCATGGCCTGCGCCACCTCGGGAACTATTCCGTCGCGCCGTCCGACTACCCCCACATGACATGCGACGACGTACGCGCGGCGCTGTCGGCGCGGCTGGACGGCGAGGACCCGCTGGCGGCGCCGGCGGTGCTGGACGCGCACGCGGAGAGCTGCCCCGGCTGCCGGGCCTGGCTGGCCCGGGCCGAGCAGGTGACCCGGCTGGTCCGGGTGCAGGCGGTGGCGGTGCCGGACCTCACCGCGTCGGTGCTGGCGGCCGTCGCCGCCGACCCGCTCGCGGCGGGACGTACCCGGGCGGCGGCCCGGGCGGCCCGCCGGCAGGTGCTGCGGGTGGCGGTCGCGGTGGCCGCGGTCGCCCAGCTGTCGATCGCCCTGCCGGTGCTGCTCGCCGGGCTGGGCGTGAGCGTCGATCCGCACACCAGCCGCGAGATGGCCTCCTTCGACGTGGCGCTGGCCGTCGGCTTCGCGCTCGCCGCGTGGCGGCCCGAGCGGGCCCGCGCGTTCGTGCCGGTGGCACTGGTGCTGGCGGTCTGCCTGGCCGGTACCAGCGCGGTGGACATCGCGAACTCGACGACCGCCCTGGTGCACGAGGTCGGTCACCTGGCCGCCGTGGTGCAGGCGGGGCTGCTCTGGGCGCTTGGTCGGGTCAGCGACGAGCCGGACCGCCGGCCGTCGGCCGCCCTCCTGGCCCGCCATGGCTGACGCCGCGCCGGCCGGGCCGGGCGCGATCCCGCCGGACGTGCGCGCGGCCGGGCGGGTACCGGCATCGTCGGTCGCGGTCGCGCCGGCGGCGTCGGGCATGGTTGGAGTCGCGCCGGACCGGTCGGATTCGAGAGCATTGCCGGCATGAACGTCGCCAACCGCCGCCCGATCGCCCGGCTGCTCGCCATCGCCGGCCTGCTGGTCACCGTCGTCGCCCTGCTGATCGCACCCGCCGGTCCCGCCAGCGCCCACGCGGTACTGGTGAGCAGCAGCCCGATCGCCTCGGCCGTGGTGTCGAACGCGCCGGCGGAGGTCGTGCTCACGTTCAGCGAGTCCGTCCGCAAGGTGCCCGGCAAGATCAGGGTGATCGCACCGGACGGGTCCCGCGCCGACCGCGGCGAACCGACCTTCGAGGGCACCGTGGTCACCGTGCCGGTCGACCCCGCCGGGGCGCGCGGCACCTACCTGGTCAGCTACCGGGTGATCTCCGCCGACAGCCATCCCGTCTCGGGCGCGTTCACCTACTCCGTCGGCGCGCCCTCGACGCCCCCGGTCGACAGCGGGGACGACAGCCGGGCCGACCCGGTCGTCGGCAACGCGGTCAAGGTCGCCAAGTACGCCGGCTACGTCGGCCTGCTGCTGCTCGTCGGCTCGGCGCTGGTGCTCGCCGCGCTCTGGCCCCGGCGGCTGCCCCGGCGGGGCCCGGCCCGCCTGGCCTGGGCGGGGCTCGGCCTGCTGGCGGCCTCCACGGTGGCGAACCTCCTGCTCCAGGTGCCCTACACCGCCGGCGGCGGCGTGCTCGACGTCACCGGCCAGGGGCTGAGCGACGTGCTGGGCAGCGCCTTCGGCGCCGCGCACCTGGTCCGGCTGGGCCTGTTGGCGGCGGCGGCGTTCCTGCTCCGGCCCCTGATGGCAGGGCCGGTCGAACGCAGCGACCTGGTCATCCTGGGCGTACTCGGTGCGGCGGCGCTGGTGACCTGGCCGCTGGCCGGGCACCCGGCGGCCTCGCCCGCCCCGGCGGTCTCCGTGGTCGTCGACGCCGTGCACCTGGGCGGCATGGCGGTCTGGCTGGGCGGGCTCGTGCTGCTCGCCGTCTTCCTGCTGCCCCGGGCCGACGAGCGGGAGCTGGGCGCGATCCTGCCGATCTGGTCGCGCTGGGCGGCGCTGGCCGTCTCGGCGCTGCTGCTCGCCGGCACCGTACAGGCGCTGATCGAGGTGGCCACCCCCCGCGCGCTGGTCGACACCTTCTACGGGCGGCTGGTGCTGGGCAAGATCGCGCTCTTCGTGCTGGTGATCGCGGTGGCCGCGTACTCCCGGCAGTTGGTGCGCCGGCGCACCGCGGCCGGCCGGCCGACGTCGATGCGGCGGGCGGTCTGGGCGGAGCTGGCGATCACGGCGGTGGTCCTCGGCCTGTCCGCCGTCCTGGTGCAGACCACCCCCGCCCGCACCGCCGGCGCCGACGTGGCCGGCTCGACGCCCCGCTACTTCTCCACGACGCTGTCCAGCCCGAACTACTCGCTCCAGATCGAGCTGGACCCGGCCGAGCGGGGCAACAACACCGTGCACTTCTACGCGTACACGAAGGACAACCGGCCCCAGCCGGTGGTGGAGTGGCGGGCCACGGTCGCCCTGCCGACGGCGGGGATCGAGCCCATCCAGGTCCCGCTGCTGCCCCTGACCGACAACCATGCCACCGGCGAGATCAACTTCCCGGCGGCCGGGGAGTGGCAGCTGCGCGTCACCGTCCGCACGTCGGACATCGACCAGGCCACGGTGACCGCCACCGTGCCGATCAGGTAACAGGAAGGCTCGCACCATGATCCGTCTCCGGCGTACCGCAAGCGCCGCCGCCCTGGCGCTCGGCGCCGTCGCCACCGCCGTCCTCGGCTTCGCGGCGCCCGCCTCGGCCCACGTCACGGTCGACCCGCAGGAGGCCGCGCAGGGCGGCTACGGCCGGTTCGCCTTCCGGGTGCCGAACGAGAGCGACACGGCCTCCACCACGAAGCTGGAGGTGGTGCTGCCGGAGAACGCGCCCGTCGGCTCCGTGTCGACCATGCCGGTGCCCGGCTGGACGGTGGCGGTGGAGAAGCGCAAGGTGGACCCGCCGGTCGAGGTGCACGGCAGCCAGCTCAGCGAGGTCGTCTCCAAGATCACCTGGACGGCGGCCGGGAACGCGGGGGTCAAGCCCGGCCAGTTCCAGGAGTTCCCGGTCTCGATGGGTCCGCTGCCGCAGGTCGAGACGATGGTCTTCAAGACGTTGCAGACCTACTCCGACGGCAACGTGCAGCGGTGGATCGAGGAGCCGCTCCCCGGCGGCGAGGAGCCGGAGACCCCCGCCCCCGTGCTCACCCTGACGGCGGCCTCGCCGTCGGCCGCCCCCACCGGCGCCGCCGCGCCGCAGGCCGACGACGATGACGACGCCGAGAGCGACGGAGTGGCCACCGGGCTCGCGGTCGCGGGCCTGGTCGCCGGCGTGGGCGGCCTGCTGCTCGGCGGGCTCGCCTTCTCGCGTACGCGGCGGGCGCCGACGTCGCGGGAGTGACCCACCCGCACCGCTGCCGGCCCGTCGGAGCACCGGCGGGCCGGCTGCTTTCCGGGCCCGTGCCGTGGATATCCGCTGATCAGTCGCCCCTCGTCGGTAAGGTCGGCCGGGTATCCGGCTACGGAGGGGGACGAGGCGAATGCGGTTCGTGCGGGTGCTCGCCGCCATGCTGCTGCTGACGGTCGGGATCACGGGGCTGCTCACCGGTGGGGCGCTCGCGCTGCTCGCCCGGCAGACCGACCCCGGTGGTGCCTTCAGCGCCCGGTTCGAGACCGTGCAGACCCCGGGCCACGCGGTGGTCGTCCGGGACGTCGACGAGCTGTTGCGGGCCGAGGCGCCGTTCGCCCGCGCCGGGCAGGCCCGGCTCCGGCTGGACGCCCGGACGCCCGACGGCCCGGCCTTCGTCGGGTTGGCCCCCACCGACGAGGTGCGGCGCTGGCTCGACCCGTACGCGCACGCCGAGGTGCGCCGGGTGGCGCTGGCCCGGGGGCCGCTGCCGGTCCGGCTGGAGCCCGCCGGTCCCGCGCCGTCCGCCGGTCCCGCGCCGTCCGCCGGTTCCGCTCCGTCGGCCGCTCCCGCGCCGATCGGGCAGCCCTTCTGGGTACGCGAGAGGATCGGCGGGCTGGAGTGGACCCCGGCGGAGCTGGCCGACCGGGGGCTGAGCCTGGTGGTGATGCGCCCCGACGGGCGCGCCGACCTGACCCTGGAACTGCGCGCGGGGCTGCGGGCCGGCTGGACCGCCCCGGTGACCGCCGGGCTGCTGGCCGGCGGGGTGCTGACCGTGGTGCTGGCCCTGCTCCTGCTGCGCCCGGTGCGCCCCCGCGAGGTGGTCTTCGTGGTCGAGCCCGACCAGGTGCCGGTGCTCGCCGGCCGCCTCGGGGTGACCTCGCTCAGCGGCCTCGGCGCGCAGCCGACCCGGGACAGCGACCGGTCCCGCCTCGCCGGGCGTCAGCTCGCCTCGGTCGGCGCCGCCGCGCCGGGGGCCCGACCGGCGATCGGGCCGGTGCCCGCCCGTCGGCCCGCGACGCTCGCGGACCTCGCCGGGGGCGATCCGGCGCTCCGGCCGCCCGAGGTGAACCTCACGCTGGCCTGGCCGCCCGTCGCCCCCGAGGAGGCGGCCGACCCCGTCGCCGCGGAGGCCCGCCTCCGCCCCGCCGCCCCTGCCGTCCCCGAGACCCCCGACGCCGCCGTCGCGCCTGCCGCCTCCGGCGACACCGCCACCCTCGACCCCGACCGGCGGCCACCGGACGACGGGCGCTGAGCCACGACGGCGGACGGCCCTCCGCGCTGCCGACGCGGAGGGCCGTCCTCACCGGGGGATCGGTGCTACCCGAGAGACGCCTGAGGTAGTTGCGACCAGATTAGCGATGAAGGACGCTATTTGGGAAGACTGTCCAAATGAGGTGACTTCCCGCACTCGCGTCGCACCGGCAGGGCCACCAGCAGCAGCAGGCTCAGCAGCACGTACGTGTTGCGCACCAGGAACTCGCCCGGCGAGTCCGTGCGCACCGGGGCGACTCCCCAGTCGTGGAAGGTCACCACCCCGTACACGATGAGGGCGGAGGTGCCGACGGCGAGCGCGGCCAGCCCACGCCGCCGGCGGATGCCCTCGCCGGTCGCGGGTTCGGCGCCCAGCGCCGCGTCCACCAGCACCACGACGGCCGGGATGAACCAGTAGATGTGGTGGGTCCAGGTGATGGGGCTGACCAGCGCGCCGACCAGCCCGGTGAGGGCGAGGCCGGTGAGCGCGTCCCCCGCGCGGGCGGCCCGCGCGGCGCGCCACAGCCCGTACGCGGCGACGACCGCGACCAGCAGCAGCCAGATGAGCTGGTTGGGCTTCTCGGGCGCGGTGATGCGGCTGAGCAGGCCGAACAGCGACTGGTTGCCGGTGTAGTCCGTGCGGCCGACCCGGTCGGTCGCCCACAGCTCGTGCGTCCAGAACCGCCAGGAGTCGCGCGGCGCGACCGCCGCGGCGAGCAGGGTCGCCGTGGCGGCCGTCACGCTCGCCACCAGCGCCGCCCGCCACCGGCGGGTGACCAGCAGGTAGACGATGAAGATGCCCGGGAAGAGCTTGAGCGCCGTCGCGAGGCCGACGCCCACGCCGGCCCACCGGCTCGCCCGGGGTACGGCGAAGAGCAGGTCCGCCAGGATCAGCACGACCAGCAGCATGTTGATCTGACCGAACGTGATCGTCTCGCGGGTGCTCTCGACGGCCAGCACGAGCAGGACCGCCACGGTGAGGCTGAACACACGGGGCAGGCCGTGTCGGGCGATCACCGGCGCGAGCAGCCACCGGGTGGTGACCACCACCGCCAACCCGGTGAGGACCGTGAAGATCGCCACGGTGGCGCCCAGCGGCAGCAGCGCGAACGGGCGTAGCAGCAGCGCGCT
Organism: Micromonospora sp. ZG13; assembly: GCF_059359355.1. Classification (NCBI taxonomy): domain Bacteria; kingdom Bacillati; phylum Actinomycetota; class Actinomycetes; order Micromonosporales; family Micromonosporaceae; genus Micromonospora; species Micromonospora sp. ZG13. The sequence continues at coordinate 31,301 of NZ_JCADBQ010000003.1, read as the reverse complement.
GAACGGCGGATAGGTGAAGTAGAGCTCGCCCTGGACCCGGTCGGGCTGCGCGTAGTCGTAGAGCGGGTTCCCGGCCGACCACCAGTCCATCGCCCGCATGTAGATCTTCAGGTCGAAGAAGTCGTGCACCAGGCCGGGCAGGTAGAGCGCCGGCAGCACGGCGACCAGCGCCAGGACGGCGACGAGCCGACGGACCGTACGGCCACCGGGATCGTCGTCGGTGACGGCGGGCGGTGCGGCGGGTTCGGCTGGCACGGGGGAAACCCTAGCGGTCACCTCGCGCCCCGGTGCGCGGGCGCGCGGCCGGGTGGGCTGCGCGTAGGCTGTCCCGGTGGCTGATCTTCTCGTCTGGATCGACTGTGAGATGACCGGGTTGGACCTCGGCAGGGACAAACTGATCGAGGTCGCCGCGCTCGTCACCGATCCCGACCTCAACGTGCTCGGGGACGGCGTCGACGTGGTGATCCACGCCGACGAGGCGGCGCTGGAGGCGATGCCGGAGATCGTGGCGACGATGCACGCCAAGTCGGGGCTGACCGAGGAGGTCCGGCGTTCGACGGTGAGCCTCGCCGAGGCTGAGGACATGGTCCTGGACTACGTCGCCAGCCATGTGAAGGACCCGCGTACCGCCCCGCTGTGCGGCAACTCGATCGCCACCGACCGGGGCTTCATCACCCGGGACATGCCGCGCCTCGACGCGCACCTGCACTACCGGATGATCGACGTCTCGTCGATCAAGGAGCTGTGCCGCCGCTGGTACCCCCGGGTGTACTTCGGCCAGCCGCAGAAGGGGCTCGCGCACCGGGCCCTGGCCGACATCCGGGAGAGCATCCGGGAGCTCGAGTACTACCGGCGGACCGTCTTCGTGCCGCTGCCCGGGCCGGACGTGGAGACCGCCAAGGCGATCGCCGCCGAGCTCTGAACCGGCCCGGCGGAACCCGCTGGACGCGGCGGGCGGGGGTGGGGCTATTATTGGTCCGCACCCCGCCCGGGGCGATCGACCGGGCGCGGTTCCATCGGGTGTGAACGGCATGGTGGCTGTAGCTCAGTTGGCAGAGCACCGGGTTGTGGTCCCGGTTGTCGTGGGTTCAATTCCCATCAGTCACCCGGTGAATCGAAGGCCCCCTCCTCGCGGAGGGGGCCTTCGGCGTTCCGGGCTCAGCTGGTCGGGGTGACCGTGGGCTCGCCGCTCTCCCCCGGGGCGACGTCGCTCTGCGGCTCGTACGGCAGGGCGCTGCCCTTGACGTACTGCTCCCAGCTCATGTTCCAGTCGGTCCAGCCGTTGCCGTTCTGGAGCCTGCGCTCGGTGCCCTTGACGGTGATGGGGTCGCCGACGCGGGTGTTGGCGAACAGCCAGGCGCCGTTGGCCATCGAGACGTTGACGCAGCCGTGCGAGACGTTGACCCGGCCCTGCTGCCCCTCGGACCACGGCGCGGCGTGGATGAACTCGCCGCCCCAGGTCAGTCGCTGGGCATAGTCGATCTTGGTGCGGTAGCCCTCCTCGGGGCCCAGCTCCTCGAAGGTGTCGAAGACCGTCTTGCGCAGCTTCTCGATGACCACCATCGTGCCGCTGGAGGAGGGGGTGCTCTTCTTGCCGAGGCTGACCGGGATGGTCTTGATCACAGAGCCGTTCTTCGTGACCGTCATCCGCTTGGTCTTGTTGTCCACTGTCATGACCACCGCCGGGCCGATCTTGATGCCGACGCTGAGGTCCGCCCGGCCGTACCAGCCGTCGCCCAGCGGCAGGCCGCCGGCCTGGACCCGGTAGGTGACCTCGCTGTCGGCCCGCCAGAACTCCTTCGGGCGGTAGCGGATCTCGGTCGGGCTGACCCAGTGCCAGATGCCCTCCTGCGCCGGCGAGGAGGTGACCGTCATCCGGCTCTGCACGTCGTCGCGGTAGTCCTCCGGGATGGCCCGGCTGAACTTGACGATCAGCGGCATGCCGATGCCGACGACCTGGTCGTCGCCGAGGAAGCTGCTGATCCGCACCTGCTTGCCGGGCTTCGCCATGGTGGTGAAGGTGCTGGTCGCCGTGGCCGGCTTGCCGTCGTCGCCGGTCGCGGTCACCGTCGCGGTGTACGTCTCGCCGTACTTCAGCGCGCCGGCGGGCAGCCAGCTCTTCCCGTCGGCCGCCAGCTCGCCCTCGACGGCCGCGCCGGCGGAGTCCTTCAGCTCGACGCTGGTCTCCTCGGCCTCGGTGGCGGTGAAGGTGATGCCGGTCGACGCGGGCACGTCCTTCGCGTCGGCCCTGGGCTCGACGATGGCGGCGGCCGCCTTCGGCGCGGCGGGCTGGTCGGCGCCGTTCTGCCAGCCTGCGGGCTTGCCCCCGCCACCGTCGGTGCAGCCCGAGGCCAGCGCGAGCGTCACGGCGAGCACCGCCGCCGCGAACCCGCGACGTCGGCCGTCCCGCCGGTCGTCGCCGCGCCGGATCAGCTGGTTGTGGACAGCTCGCATGATTCCCTCACAGTTGTGGTCCCCGGTTGCCCATCGTCCCTCACTGACGCACGGGGACAGGTACCCGTTCCGCAAGGTGAACCGAAACACGCCGTACGAGATGTCCGGATGTTGATAAGATCCGGGGATTTCCCGAGAGGATCTCGTTTCCGGCGTACGCCCACCGCGGCCGGCCCGCGCGCGGCTCGCGCGGCGCCGCCGACCCGGAGCGGGCCCACGAAGACGGCGACCGGCCCGCTGGCGCGGGCCGGTCGCCGGATCGCCGTTGGGGCGTGCCTCAGAAGGGCGACCCCTCGCCGGCCTCGGGTACCGGCACGGCGCTGCCCTTGACGAACTCGGACCAGGTCAGGCTCCACGCCGTCCAGCCGTTGCCCGGCGCCAGCGTGCGCTCGGTGCCCTTGATGGTGATCGGGTCGCCCACCTTGGTCTTGCCGAACAGCCAGCGGGCGTTCGCCGTGGAGACGTTGACGCAGCCGTGCGAGACGTTCTGCCGGCCCTGCACGTGCTCCGACCAGGGCGCGGCGTGGATGTACTCGCCGCCCCAGGTCAGTCGCTGGGCGAAGTCGATCTCGGTGACGTAGCGGTTCGCCGGGTCCGGATCGTCGCGGGTGTCGAAGACCGTGGACTCCTTCTTCTCCATCACGACCATCGTGCCGCTGGAGGAGGGGGTCTTCTTCTTGCCCAGGCTCACCGGCAGGGTGCGCACCACCTGGCCGTTCTCGTAGACGGTCATCTTCTTGGTGGCGTTGTCCACCTTCATCTCGAAGGCCTGGCCGATCTTGGCGGTCGCCGTACGGTCGACGTTGCCGTAGCGGCCGTTGCTGAGCGGGATGCCGGCCAGCGCGATCCGGACGGTGAGCGTGGTCCCGGGCTTCCAGTACTCCGGGGCGCGGTAGTAGGCCTGGGTGCCGTTCTCCACCCAGTGCCAGGCGCCCGGCTGCGGCGGGTCGGTCTGCACGAACATGCGCCTCTGCACCGCCGCCCGGTCCTTCTTGGGGATCCCCGGGTGGAACTCGGTGACCACCGGCATCGCCACGCCGTAGGTCTTGTCGTCGAAGAGGTAGAGACCGGAGCTGATCACCGACCTGGGCTTCGCCATCGTCGTGAAGGTGCTCGTGCCCTGGCTGGTCACCCCGTCGGAGCCGGTCGCGGTGACCGTGGCCGTGTAACGGGTGCCGAACTTCAGCGGCTTCGACGGCACCCAGGAGGAGCCGTCGGCGCGCAGGCGCCCCTCCACCCGGCTGCCGTTGGCGGCGGTCAGCGTGACGCTGGACACCTTGCCGCCGCCGGGCACCTCGGCGCTGATCTCGGAACTGACCGGCCTGTTCTTCCCCCCGTCGGCCGGGCTCACCGTCAGCGGCGGCCCGCTCGGCGCGGCCGGGGTGCCCGGCTCCGCCGGCGTGCCCGACGCATCCGGCGCAGCGGACGTGGCCGGCGTGCCGCCGACGAACTGCGCGTTCTTCTTCTGCTCCGTGCCGCAGCCCGTCAGAGCCAGCGACGCCACCAGGCCGAGGGCGCCCACCATCGCCCCGGCCCGCGCGAACATGCCCATCCCCACCTCTGTTCTCGCGTACCTGGCGCACATCGTGCCGCATGCTCGCCCCTTGTCCGCCCCCTGTCATCGTCCGGCGGGAGGTTTTGTCCGTGGATGCCCGTTAAGCTCGGCCGAAGGGGGGACCCGGGGATCGGATTGGAACCCCGCTCGGGAGGCGTGCTAATCTTCTCCCCGTTGCCAACGAGCGCCGCTAGCTCAACTGGCAGAGCAGCGGACTCTTAATCCGCGGGTTCGGGGTTCGAGTCCCTGGCGGCGCACCAGCAATAAAGGCTCTGGCCTGGTGGTTTCCACCCGGCCGGAGCCTTTTTCGCGTACGTGGGCGGTGGGTGGTCGCTCGGTGGGTGCTCGGGAGTCGTTGGGCCGGGCTGGCGCTGCCGGGGCACGTCGTTGTTCCGTGCAAGCCCGCGCTCATCGTCATTTCTGAGGTGGCCAGCCCGCACCGGGCCTCAGGCGGAGTGTCGCTGGTCGTGCCAGGACCGGCTTCGGTCTCGGATCCGTGGCGGACTGCTGCCGACAGGGCAGGTGTCGATGTCGATGCCATGTGTCCGGCTGACCGGGCGGTCGCGCCGGGATCGTCCTGTCCTGACTGCGGTGCGGCGAAACGGGTAGCGTTCGCGTGTGATCGAGGATGACTACGCCGTGGTGCGATTTCCGCCGGCCGAGATCACCCCGGCGCGGTTCGAGGCCTTCGTCGCCGAGGAGCTGCTGCGATCCGCCGGGCCGGAGGTGGACGACCTCGTGGTCACGCTGCACGACAAGGTCACCGGTCTGGACGGCGGCTACGAGCTGGATGGGACCGTCCGGTACCGGTTCGCGGGCCTGGCGTTCCTGGTGATCGTCGAGGCGAAGCTGCACCGCAATCCGATCAAGCGCGAGCTCGTCCAGGTGCTCTACCAGAAGGTGCAGAGCGTCGGCGCGCACAAGGGCGTCATGGTGGCGACCGCGCCGTACCAGTCCGGGGCGGTCGCGTTCGCGCGGGCCCATGGGATCGCCCTGGTGACGGTCGTGGAGGGCCGGTTCGTGTTCGTACACCGCACGTCGGGGACTGGTGCGCACCCGGCCCTCGTGGCCTATGTCGAGGGTGGCACTACCGGGGGGATGGTGCTGTCGGCCGCGGACGAGGACCATGCGGAGTGCGTGGCGACGCTGGTGCTGGGCCGTAGGTCAGGGGCCGATGTGGATGTGTGACGCCCAGACCGATGGGTTGTCGGGCCAGCGGTCGCGCATGCGCCGGGTGGCGCCGTGCACGGCGGTGGCGATGTCTGCGCCGTCGGCGAGTGCCGCGTAGACGAGTTCGGCGACGTCCACTGCGTGCCGGTCGCCGACCGGCCAGAGCGTGCCGACGACGTGCCGGAAGCCGGCCAGCTGGAACGCTGACGCCAGGTGGATCACCTCGTCGTTCAGTCGGGCGCCGGGCTGCGCGGTGGAGCACGCGGACAGGTATGCCAGTTCGCCGCCGCCGAGCCGCAGCCCGGCCACGTCCACCACGGTGAGCGGCCGGTCGTGGTGGTCGGCGAGGAGGAGCCGGCTGCTCGACGGGTCGTACAGGTCGGTGTAGCCGTGGCAGGCGAAGTGCGCCCACCGCGCCTCGGTCAGGGCGGCGAGCACGACGTCGCGCGTCGCCGCCGTACCGCTGAGGACATCGACGCTGCCGGGGCAGTACTCCTCGACGATCTCCGCCTCCGTCTCCGCGCCGAACAGGTCGGCGGTGCCGCCGGGGGTGTATGGCATCGCCACCACGAGTCCCCGGAGGTTCCGGGTCCGATCCGCGCCGGTGCGGCGGGCGTGAGCGAGGGCTCGCAGCGTCGGCGTGGTGGACGCGATCACCCGGTCATGCACCGTCCGCGGCGCCGCGCCCGAGGCCGTGTCGTGGTGGCCCGCGGCGTGCAGGGGCAGCAGCGTCAGCAGGCCCGCCGGGCACCACCACAGCCGCGGCGGGCGTTGCCCGGCGACCGGCGCCCCGGTGATGCCCAGGTGGTCGAGTACGGGGCCCGCGATGGTGTCCCACAGCCAGCCCAGCGTCCGGCCCAGTTGCGCCTGGCCGCGCGCCCGCTGCCGTGCCGCGTTCGCGTCGATGTCGTCCAACGCGTCCAGGTACGCGAGGACCTCCGTCAGCAGGCCGTCCGGCGTGAGTTCGGGCAGCGCGACGGCGGTGAGGTTGCCGGCGGCCGGCAGGACGACCGCGTAGGAGCCGAACGCCGACACGGTCACGATCACCGCGTGGCCCTCGTCCGGCCGGAGCTGCTCGACCGTTGGCGGACGCAGGAAGTCGCCGAACTCCGGCAGGTCCCGGATGTCCGCGACGAGCCGGTCGAATGCCGCGGCCGCCGTGCGCAGCGCCACGGCGTCGCCCGCCGGGCCGGGTGAGTCGAGCTCCTGGCTCAGCGCCGTGAACCGCTCGGCCGCCTCGGGGTGGCGTTCGGCGAGCGCGGTGAGGTCGGTGCGGCTGTCGAGCGCCTGACTCAGCAGTATGCCGCGTCCCTGCTCGAACAGCTCGACGCCGCGGCCGATCGCACCGGCCCGCACGCACGACGCGACGGCGTCGGCCGCCGTGCCGCCCATGCCGTCGAGCAGGTGTTCCCGGTCGCTGCGGGTGATGTGCCGGGCAACGGTCCGGGCCGTGAGGTCGGCGGCGGCCGCGTACCCCGTCATCGCGTCGGCCCAGCGGCCCGCGGCGGCGGCGAGGCTCGCCTGGAGCGCCGCTGCCGCCGCCCGGAACCGGGTCGGTCCCACCTCCGCGGACGCCGCTTCCCGGGACACGGCGATGGCCTGGTCGAAATCGGCGGGGTCGCCGGTCCGGGTCCAGCGCTGGCGCAGCGTCTGGCCCAGGTTGAGCAGATACGCGGTGTGGTACGGGTGATCGGCCGGCGTCTCGCCGATCGCGGCCCGCACCGCCCGCACCGCCTCGTCGAGGTCGTCCGGCCGGTGCAGGTGCTCGTATCGGCTGCGCAGGGCGAGTGACTCGTTCGACAGTGCGGCGGGCCGGCCCGAATGGCCCGGCGGCAGCGCCCGCACCGCCGACCGGCTCGCGTCGACCGCCTCGTCCAGGTCGGCGACGTCCGCGCCCACCTCGAACCGTGCCCGCAACGCGACGGCGAGATTCGACAGCCGCGTTCCGAGGGCCGTGTGACCGGCCGGCGTCAGCTGGACGGCCGAGCGGCCCGCGTCGATCGCCTCGTCGAGATCCTCGCGTCGGCGCAGCGACTCGTAGCTGATCTGCAGGGCGCCGCAGAGGTTGGCCAGCACGGTCGCCCGCTCGGGACTGGCCGCAGGCGCGGCGAGCGCGGCAAGGCGCAGCGCGTCCAGCGATGCGGCCAGGTCGGCCTGACCGCCCGTCTGCCGGAACCGGGCCAGCAGGGCGGCGCCGAGGTTGCCCAGGAACGCCGACCGGTGCGGGGTGTGCGGCGGCGCGATGTCGACGGCAGTCCGCCCCGCCGCGATCGCCTCGTCGAGGTCGGCGGTTCGGCCGGTGCGCTCGGCCAACGAGCACAGGGTTACGCAAAGCGACGAGAGGCGCGCGGCGCGGCTGGGGTCGGCGGCGGGCGTGCCGTCCACGGCCCTGCGGCCGAGCACGGCGGCCTCCTCGATGTCATCCAGCCCACCGGTCACCCGATACCGGCGATTGAGTGCGTTGGCGAGACGCGACTGGTGCCCGGCAAGCTCCGGATCCCCGGCCGGGGTCGCCGCCACCGCCGCGCGGCCGTGGGCGACCGCGTCCTCGATGTCCTCGCTGTGTCCGAGGTGAACGAACCTGCTCAGGAGGAGATCGGCGAGCCGGGACCGGTGTTCGGCCCGCTCGGCGTCGTTGACCGCTGCGGCGAGGGCGGCCCGACGCACCTGGATCGCCTCCTCCAGATCCGCTCGATCGCCGGCGTGGTCGAACCGGGTCTGCAGCAGATCGCTCAACTGCTCCGCCGACCCGGTCCGCGCTCGTTCGATCATCCGGTCCAGCTCGCTGACCTGGTCGCGGAACCGGGCCCGGGCCCGCAGAGCGAGGTCGAGGTTGGCCCGCATTCCGGCGTGCTCCGGATCGTCGGGCCAGCCGGTCACTGCCGCCTGATGCGCCTCGATCGCGGCGTCCAGGTCGGCCTCGCTCGCCAGCTGCTCGAACCGGGTCAGCAGGGCGTTGCCCAGGTTGCTCAGATAGGTTCCGCGCTCGGCGTCGTCGGGTGCGGTGGCGTCGACGGCCGCCCCGGTGAGGTTGATCGCGAACTCCAGGTCGTCCAGGTCGCCTGCGCGTTCGAATCGGGTCAGCAGCATGCTGCCCAGGTTGGTCAGGCTGCGCGCATACTCGGGGTGGTCGGGCTCGGCCAGCGCGACGGCGCGGGTCAGCAGGGCGACGGCCTGGTCCAGGGTTCTCTCGTCAGGACTGGACAGCGTCCGCCCGTACAGCAGTCGGCCGAGCGACGCCAGCGTCGAGGCCGTGTCCGGCTCTGCCGGCGGATGGCGCTCGAACTGCTCGCGGACCACGTCCGGCACCTCATGCCCGCACAGGTACACAGGGGCGAGCAGCTCCAGCGCCACCATCGCCTTTGGCACCGCATCGGCGTTGGCAGCGGCGGAGACCTGGGTCAGCAGCAACAGCCCTGCGGCCTGGGTGACCGGGAGGTCGTCGAGAGGGTCCGGCACCGAGCAGAGTAGGTCGACCAACTCGCCGATCGCCTCCGGCGCGAGTACCGGCTCCGGGGCGCGGGTGGTGAGGTGCCGCTGCACGCGGTCCCGCAGCTGCGCAAGCCGTTGTTCTCTCAACGGTGATACCCCGTCCCAGTGCCCGCTCCACATTGACCGCGGTACCTTACCGTTGCCCTGGTATCCACGCAGAGTGCCCTGCCCGTGCGTGAGGCCTCGAACGAGCGGGTCTGATCACGATGACGGCGAGCGCGGAGGCATGGCCTTCTGCGGATAGATCGTCTCGTGGCGGGCGAGCATGGCGACGAACTCGGCGATCTTCCGCTCGCGGGTCTGTGCCCGCTTGACGGCGTTGAGGCGGTGGATGAGAGCGAACCGGTTGGTCTTGGTGAGGACGTCGAACATGGCCTGGGCGGCGGGCTCGGCGGCGATGGCGGCGAGGAGGTCGGCCGGCACCTCGGCCTCCGATGGCGGGGCGTAGGCGGCCGCCCACCGCCCGTCCGCCTTCGCGGCCTCCACCGCGGCCCGGCCCGGGGGCAGCATCCGCCCCTGGGCTTCCAGCCGGGCCACGTGGGCGACGTTGCGTTGTGACCAGGAACTGCGGGGCCGGCGAGGGGTGAACCGGATCCAGGAGGTCTCCTGGTCCCGTTTGCGGGCCTGCCCGTCGATCCAGCCGAAGCACAGGGCCTCGTCGACCGCCTGCTGCCAGGTCAGGCTCGTGACGGTGCCGCCCTTCCTGGTCAGGGCGAGCCAGACGCCGGGCGACGTGGCGTGGTTGGCCGACAACCACGCGCGCAGCGCCTCGGCGTCCGCGACGATCAACTCATCCAGTTCCCCGCTCGCCATGACGGCAGACTAACCGTCGTGCCGGTGCGGCAGCCCTGCCGTCGGCCCGCCCGACTCACCGGGGTCCACCCGACCCATCCCAGCGGTCCGGCGGTCCATCAGGTAGCACCGGGCTGGCCGTCCGCTCGTGCGGCGGCGACGGCGGCTGCCAGGCGGGTGAGGCGCGCGCCCTGGAAGCGGGCCGTCTCGAGGACAGCCTTGGCGTACTCGGGATCCCGGCCGGCGCGGCTCTCCACAAGGCTGACGCCGTACGGGTTTCCGCCAGCGGCGTGCGCCGTGTCGTAGTTGAGGTAGCCCGTGGGCAGGACGATCGCTCCCCAGTGGTGGAAGGTCTGGTAGAGGCTGAGCAGGGTCGCCTCCTGGCCGCCGTGTTCCTCGTAGGTGGCGGTGAAGCCGGTCGCCGGCTTGTCGGCCAGCTCCTCCGCCTGCCACGGGGCGGTCGTGGTGTCGAGGAACTGGCGCAGTTGGGAGGAGACGTTGCCGAAACGGGTCGGCGTGCCGAAGGCGTACCCGTTGGCCCACCGCAGGTCGTCCAGGGTGGCGAGCGGGATGTCGGCGGTGGCGTCGAGGTGGGCCCGCCACTGCGGTTTGGCTTCGACGACGTGCTCCGGTGCCAGCTCCGCCACCCGGCGCAGGCGGACCTCCGCGCCGGCGTCGGCGGCTCCGTCGACGAATGCCTGTGCGAGGCGGTGCACGGTGCCGGTGGCGGAGTAGTAGATGACGGCGATCCTGGCGCGGGTCTGCATGGTTTCCTCCGGGGTCGGCTCGGTTCCCGGTCAACCGTGCCGAGCAGGCTTACCGTTCGCTGACCATCCCCTCACCGCCGCCGCCGAGCGCCTGTTCGTCGAGTTCGAGCTGTGCGCCGCGACTCGTCTCGGCGGCGAGGTCCTCGCCGCCGAGCGCCTCCCGGAGGCGGCGGGTGATGCGCTGGACGTCATGCTGCTCGCCGGGGGGCAGCGGCGCTCCGACGGCCTCGCGCAGCGCCCGGGCCGCACCGAGCAGCCGCGCGGCGGCGCGATGGTCACCGCCGAGGCTGGTGGCCCCGGCCAGGCCCTCGAAGGCCAGGGCGACCGCCCGGTGGTCCCCGGTGGCGCGCGCCGCGTCGAGCGACTCCCGGTGGCGGCGCTCGGCCAGGACGGCATCACCGCGATGCTCCGCGATGAACCCCAACTCGGCCAGCGCGAGCGCGCAGCCCGGCAGGTAGCCGGCGCTGCGGTTCCAGTCGAGCAGGTCCCGCTGCCGGGTCTCGGCGGCGTCGAGGTCGCCCCGCCGTCGCGCGATCATTGCCAGGCCCGTGCCGGCGAAGGCGGCGGCGGAGCGGCTCGACTGTTCCCGCGCGACCTGTAGCGCGCGGTCGTGACTGGCGGCGGCCTCGTCGAGGTCGCCGCGCAACAGGGCGAGCCGGCCGATGCACGCCAGCTGCCGGGACACCGACGTCCACAGCCGCAGGTGTTCGGCGATGCGTAGCGCCTCGCGGTAGTGCGCGGCGGCGCGGTCGTAGTCGCCGTGGATCTCGGCCAGGGTGCCCAACAGGCTCGTCGGATGCACCTGTCCCCAACGGTCGCCCAGCTGCCCGAACAACGACCGGCTGGTCTCGCAGTCGCGCTGCGCGGCGGCCAGGTCGCTGCGGAGTACGACTGCGAGGTCCGCCCGGGTGGCGCAGGCGGCTGCGATGCCCCACCGGTCCCCGTCGGCGCGGAACGCGGCCAGCGCCGCGTCGACCAGGACGCCGGCCTCGTCCGGATCTCCGGAACCGAGCATCATGGACGCGAACAACCACTGCGCGAACGCCCTCTCTGCTCCGTCGGCGTCCTGGTAGGACTTCAGGATCCGTTGCCGGGGGGCGGTCGGGTCCCCGTCACGGGTGGCGAGAGCGGCCAGCCACATGTCGGCACGCCGCCGCAGCGCGTCCGGTGCGAGGTCGTCCTCGCTCCTGGCGACGATGTCCAACGCCGCACGCAGCGACCTGCTCATCTCCCCGTACCGGCCCCGCAGCAGCCGGTACCAGGCCAACGAGGTGGCGAGCGTCAGGCCCACGCCGGCCTGGCCCTCGGCGGCGGCGACGTCGAGGGCCGCCCGCAGGTTCGCGTTCTCGGCGTCGAGTTCGCGTAGCGCAAGACTCTGGTTGTGACCACGGAGCCGCCCGGCGGCCCGCTCGGCGAGGCGCGCGAAACACGTGGCGTGCCGGCGACGGGTCGCGGGCAGTTCGCCGGCGCTGTCGAGCTGATCGAGGCCGTAGGCGGTCACCGTCTCCGCCAGCCGGTAGCGTCGCGGACTCTCGCCGTGGCGCACCATGACCAGCGACCGGTCGATCAGCCGCGCCAGCACGTCGAGGACCTCGTCCGAGGCCACCTGCCCGCCCGCGCACACCTGCTCGGCGGCTGCCAGCGTGGCGCCGTCGGCGAAGACCGCCAGCCGGCGCAGCACCGCGCGTTCGGGAGGCGACAGCAGCTCCCAGCTCCAGTCGAGCACGGCGCGGAGGCCCTGCTGGCGGGCGGGCGCGGTACGCCGGCCGGAGGAAAGCAGCCGGAAACGGTCGTCGAGCCGCGCCGCGAGCTCGCCGGGGTCGAGCACGGGCAGCCGGGACGCGGCCAGTTCCAGCGCCAGCGGTACGCCGTCGAGGCGCCGGCAGATGGTGGCGATCGTGTCGGTGTTCCGCTGGTCGACGGTGAACCCTGGCTCGGCGGCGCGGGCGCGGGCCACGAAGAGCCGGACCGCCGGGGCCACGGCGATCTGTTCCGCGTCAGCTCCGGGCTTCGGCAGGGCCAGCGGCGGCACCGGTAGGACGACCTCGCCGGGGATCCCGAGCGGTTCGCGACTCGTCGCCAGGATGCGCAGGCCGGCCGCGGCACCGAGAAGTCTCTCGGCCAGCCGGGCGACCGGCGCCACCACGTGTTCGCAGTTGTCGAGCAGCAACAGCATCCGCCGGTCCCGCAGCGCGGCGAGAAGGCGGTCCATCGGCTCACGCGGTCGGTCACCGGCCAGGCCGTCGTCGCGGATCTCGAGGGTCGCCGCCACCGTGTCGACGATGTCGGTGCAGGTCGTCTCATCGCCGCAGCGCGGCTGGCCGGCCAGCTCGACGAGCCAGACTCCGGCGGGGAAGGTGCCGGCGAGCACGCGGGCGACCTCGAGCGCCAGCCTGCTCTTTCCCACCCCGCCCAAGCCGGTCAGCGTCACCAGCCGCCCGCTCGTCAGCCGCTCCCGTACCGCCTCGACGGCCGTCTCGCGCCCGATCAGTCCGCCGTACGGGCCAGGGGACAGCGGTGCCGGCAGGTTGGTCCGGGCCGGAGCCGTCGGCGGCGCCGAGGGGTGCAGGGCGGGATCCTGGCGCAGGATCGCCCGATGCAGCTCGGCCAACTCCTGCCCGGGATCGATGCCGAGCTCGTCGCGCAGCTGCCGACGGAACCGCTCGTAGGCGGACAGGGCTTCCCGCTGGCGTCCCGAGCCGTACAGGGCGCGCAGGTGGGCGGCCCGTAGCCGCTCCCGCCACGGGTGGCGCTCGACCAGGTCGGCCAGCTCCCCGGCGAGCAGGTGGTGCTCACCGAGATCGAGCCGAGCCTCGGCCAGCTCCTCCAGCGCGGCCAGGCGCTGGTCGTCGAGCCGCTCGGCCGCCTGGCGCACGAACCGCTCGTCACGGAAGTCGGCGTACGGGGAACCGCGCCACAGCGACAGGGCCTCCGTCAGCGCCGCCGCCCGTTCGACCGGTTCCCGCTGCGCGCCCGAACGTGCCAACAGAGCGGCGAAGCGGCCGGCGTCGACCGATTCCGACGACGTCCGCAGCCGGTAGCCGGCGTCGCCGGACTCGACCAGCGCACGGCCACCCGCCTCACCCGCCTCCAGCGCCCGACGCAACTGCGACACCTTGGTCTGGAGCGCCCCGAGCGCGTTGCCCGGCGCCGCGTCACCCCAGAGGTCCTCGATCAGCCGGTCGGCGCTCACCGGCCGTCCCTCATGGACCAGCAGGTCGGCCAGGAGGGCACGGACCTTCAGGCCGGGCACGGGGACGGGTGTGCCGTCCGACGTCCACACCGCGATCTCGCCCAGCACTCCGAACCTCACGGCCTCACATTAGCCAGCCAGCTCTCCCAGCTCCGCGAACGTCCGTCGGCCGCCGGGCCGCCCACCGGGGCTCGGTGCCGGCGTCACCGACGCGTCCGTCAGCCGACGATCAGTCGGCGGTAAGGGGTGCCGGACAGGCTCGACCGACCCGACACCGGAGGAATGAGATGGATCGTCTTCAGCGGCGCGGAGCCGCTCACGGCCACGGGCAGCCCGCACCGGGGCGGGTGACCACACCCTGGCTCGCCCTGCTGGCCGGTCCGCTGTCGTACGGGATCGCCGCACCGGCCCTGCTCCTCGACGACCTGGCGCGCGCGACCGGGACCGGGGAACGGGCCGCCGCGGCCGGCGTGACGGCCTTCGGCTGGGGGATCGCGTTGGGTACGCCGCTGCTGGCGGCGCTGCTGGCCCGTCGCGGCGTACGGGCGGCCCTGACCGCCGCGGCCGCGCTGGTGGCCGCGGGAACGCTCGTCCTCGTGCTGGTGCCGACCGTGCCCGCGCTGGTCATCGGGGCGGCGGTGCAGGCACTGGGCTCCGCCGGCCTCACCGTGACCGCGATGAAGCTGGCCGACTCCGCCCGGCAGATGGGGGTGGTCGCCGCGTCGCTGGCGGTCGTGGGGGCCACCGGTCCGCTGACCGGCGCGCTGGTTGCCGACATCTCCTCGTGGCAGGCGGCGCTGGCGCTGCCGCTGCTGGCGGTGCTCGCCGTGCCCGCGGCCCGCCGCGGCAGCGCCCCGCCGGACGCGGCGCCGACGCCGTTCGATCCCCTCGGCATGGCTCTCCTGGCGCTGCTGGTCACCGCAGCCGTCCTCGTCCCGCACCGGCCGCTGGTGACCGGCCCGGCCACCGTCGCGCTGCTGCTCCTGCTGGTGGCCTGGATCAGGGTCCGTCCGGACGGTTTCCTGCCTGCCGCGGTGGCGCGCGACGGCCGGTTCCTCGCGGCGTGCGCGCTGGCCTTCGCGCTGGGAGTGGTGAACTTCGCCCTGCTCTACGCCGCGCCGGACCTGCTGCGGCAGCACGCGGGCTGGGCAGGCGCCCGGAGCGGGGTGGTGCTGCTGGCGCCGTACCTGATCGGCGGCTTCTGCTCCGGGTTCCTGGTCGCGGCGTCCGCGCGGGTGCCACGCCGCGTCGCGGCCGCCGCGCTGCTCGCCACCGGCGCCGCCGCGCCGCTGCTGGCGGCGGTGACCACCGCCGTACCGCTGCTGCTGGTGGCGATGACGCTCGCCTCCCTGGCCGCCGCGACCGGCCAGGGCGTACTCGCCCTGCACGCGACCGGCGTCGTGCCCGCCGCCCGGCGGGCCGAAGCCCTGGGTCTGTTCAACCTCGCCTACCTGCTCAGCGTCGCGTTCGGACCGGCGATCGCCGTGGCGCTGTCGCAACCGACCGCCTGACCACCTGTCCGGTGCGGCAGACAACCTCGACCAGTGCCACGGCGACAGCATCGGCGCCTGGATCGCCCCCCGGGTCCGCCGGTGATCGCTGCCGGCCGCTGGGTGGTCGGTGGTCGTGGGCTTCCGGGAGTTGAGGCACGTGCTGTCGGGCATCGCGGGGCTGCTTCGGCGCCGGCAGGGCCGGAGCGCACGGCGGGCCGGGCGTACGGTCGGCGCGGGGTGTCCGAACCGGTGGTCGGCGGGCGGGCCCCCGCCGACCACCGGTCCGGGGTCAGCGGGCCGGTCGCGGGGTGAGGACGAAGGTCAGGACCGCGGCGACGACGGCGATGACGGCGCCGGTGGTGAAGCCCCGGGAGAAGCCGGCGGTGCTGGTGCCGGCGATGCTGGCCGCGGCCATGCTCGACACCACGGCGGCACCCAGCGAGGCGCCGAACTCGTGGAAGGTGCTGACGATGCCGGACGCGAGACCGGCCTCGTGCGGCGCGACCTGACCGAGCGCGACGGCGGAGGCCACGACGAAGAGGACGCCCGTGCCGGCGGCGGCGACGGCCACCCCGACGACGAGGGCCAGGGTCCCGTCGACGAAGGCCGGGACCGCCATGCCGGCCGCCGCGACGAGCAGCCCCAGGACGCCGAGGGTGCGCGCCCCGGTCCGGCCGATGGCGCGGCCGGCGGCGTTCGCGCCGAACATGGTCGTGATCGCCACGGGCAGGAAGAGCAGCCCGGTGCGCAGGGCGCCGTAGCCCTGGTGGTCCTGGAGGTAGAACGTGCCCAGGAAGAAGACGCTGATCATCAACGCGGTCGCGACGAGGATCAGCAGCGCCCCGACCGCCACCGGCCGGCGGAGCAGGAGCCGTAGGTCCATCAGCGGGCTCGCGGCGAGGCGCTGGCGGACGACGAACGCGGCGTAGAGGAGCACGGCGGCGACCAGCAGCAGCAGGATCGTCGGGCTGCCCCAGCCGACGTCGCCGGCCCGGATCAGCGCGTAGATCAGCGCACCGGTGGCGGCCGTCACCAGCACCGCGCCGGGCACGTCGAGTCGGGCCGTCGCGCCGGTGGGCGCCTGGGGCGGAAGCTGCATCCGCAGGGCCAGCAGCAGGATGATCCCGACCGGCACGTTGATGAAGAACACCCAGGGCCAGCCCGGCCCGGCGGTGAGCAGGCCGCCGAGGAGCACGCCCAGGGCGGCGCCGCCGCCGCCGAGCGCCGACCAGATGCCGAGCGCCTTGTTGCGCTCGTCGCCGTCGAAGATCGTGACGATCAGGGACAGGGCGGCGGGGGAGAGGATCGCCGCGGCGACACCCTGCCCGACGCGACCGCCCAACAGCAGGGGGCCGCTCGTCGCCAGCCCGGCCGTCAGGGACGCGGCGCTGAACAGCAGGAGCCCCGCGAGGACGAGGCGTCGGGCGCCGAACAGGTCGGCGGCGCGGCCACCGAGCAGCAGCAGGCCGCCGAAGGCGAGGGTGTACCCGCTGACGACCCAGGTGAGGGCCTCCCGCTCCAGCCCCAGGTCCGCGCCCATGTGCGGCAGGGCGATCGCGACGACGGTGACGTCCAGGATCAGCATCAGCTGGGCGATGCCGACGAGGCCCAGGATCCGCCAGCGCTGCGGGTGCGGGCTCGCGGGTGTGGTGGTTTCGGTTGCGGTCACAGGTTCCGCCATGGCTGCCAGGCTCCTCCGCCAAGTTGAACGGTAGTGTTCAAGTTACGGAGACACGTTAACTCATGCACGCCTGTTCGACTTAGGGGAAGTTCCATGACACGCCCACTCGCCAAGCCGGCCCGTCGGGCCGACGCCCAGCACAACGTCGAGAGAATCCTGGAGGCGGCGGTGAGCTGCCTGAGCCGTGACCCCGACGCCAGCGTCAGCGAGATCGCGCAGGCGGCGCGGGTGGGGCGGGTGACCCTCTACGGCCACTTCCCGTCGCGGGACGCCCTGGTCGAGGCCGCGCTGACCCGGGTGCTGGCCGAGGGGGAGGAGCTCCTGGCGGGCCTCGACCTGACCGGCGACCCGCGGGACGCGCTGCGCGTCCTGATCCGGTCGAGCTGGCTGCTGATCGCCCAGTCGAGCGCCGTCCTGGAGGCGGCGCAGGCGTCGCTGCCGCCCGAGCGCGTGCACGAGCTGCACGCCGAGCCGGCGCGGCGCGTCGACCAGCTGATCCGTCGGGGCCAGGACGAGGGGGTGTTCCGGGTCGACCTGCCGGCCAGCTGGCTGACCAGCGTCCTGCACCACATCATGAAGGGCGCCGCCGTCGACGTGGCCAGCGGGCAGGTGGACCGGGCGGACGCCCCGCGCCTGATCTCCGAGACGGTCCTCGCCGCCTACCGCGTCGACGGATAGCGCGAACGCGTACGCCCGGCGGGTGTGCCGACCGCGTGGCGCGGGTCGGCGACGGCCCGGGCCCACCGGCGACCCGGCCCGCCACCGGCCGGAGCGCGGGAGGGCGCTCCGGCCGGTACGGCTACGCGGACGCCTGGTACGTCGACTGCATCTTGTGCGAGAACCACTCGCCGACGGTCACCCGGTCGAGCCCGGCCTCGGCGCTCTCCTGCGCCAGCGGGCGCATCGGCTCGATGGTGGTGTCGTGGTTGGGCAGGTAGAAGAAGGGGATGGAGACGCGCGAGGGCGCGTCGGTCCCCTCCGGGTTGACCACCCGGTGCACGGTCGACGCCCACCGGCCGCCGGTCCAGAACGCCATCAGGTCGCCGATGTTCACCACGAAGCTGCCGGGGATGGCGGGCACGTCCAGCCAGTCGTCGTCGTCCCGCCGCACCTGGAGCCCGCCCAGTTCGTCCTCCACGTAGAGCACCGTCAGGCTGCCCCAGTCGGTGTGCATCTCCCGCCGCAGCACGCCGTCGTCGGGTGCCGGGTAGTAGTAGTTGGCGATGATCAGCGACACGTGCTCGTCGAACTTGCTGTCGAAGAAGTCCTCCGGCAGCCCGAGGGCGAGCGCGAACAGCCGCATGATGTCCGCCGACAGTTCGGTCATGGCGGCGATGTACTCGTGCCAGACCGCCTTGAAGTCGTCGTCCGGCCAGATGTTCGCCACCTTCCAGGTGGCCGGGTGCGTGCCGAGGGCCGCGCGCTCCTCGTCGCTCAGGTCGCCCGTCACGTGCGCGGCGAACGCCTCGTACGGGCCGCCGGGGCGGCGCAGCCCCGACACCCCGGAGCCGCGGTTCGCGCTCCGGTCCTTCTCCTCCTCCGGGCGGGTGAAGAAGCCCTTCGTGGTGGTGTACATGCGGTTCACCAGGTCGTCGGGCACGCCGTGCCCCACGACGGTGAAGAACCCCGAACTCTCGCACGCCTTGCCGATGGCCGCCGCGATGGCGGCGCGCCCCTCAGCGGTGGCGCGGCCCGACAGGTCGATCGCCGGTACGAAATCCTGGACCACAACGGGTTCCACAGCTGCCCGCCTCTCTAGCGATGTCAATACATTGATCGAAGCAATCCCCGGTCACCGGCCGGGAATTCGCCGCGACCCCGCCTCCCCCATGTGTGGGTAATTGCTCGACGCACCTGGCGGTAAGGCAATGTTGAGAGCGACAGACATTCACATGCACCATTGCGTTGTGGCGTACGAGGACGAGCAGGTGTCGCAGATGGTCGGGACGCTCGCCGAGGCGGGCCGCCCGCTGCCCGCGGCGGCCGTGGGTCGGCTCGTCGCCGACGCGTCGGGGATCGCGGTGGAGCCGACCGTGGACGTGCTCGTCGCCGCCGCGGCGGGGAACCGGTTGCTGCTGACGGCGCTGCTCGAAGGGATCCGCGCCGAGGGCGTCACCGACGGGCCCGGGCGGGCGCGGACGCCGAGACGGGTCCAGGAGGTGGTCCGGGCCATGCTGCGCGGCACGCCCACCGGCTCCTGGCAGCTGCTGCGGGTGGCCGCCGTGCTCGGCCGCCGCTGCCAGCTCGCGGAGCTGGCGGCGATGACCGGCCGGAACACCGCCCAGATGCTGCCCGACCTGGACGCGCTGCTCGACGCCGGCCTGCTCGACTGGGCGGGTGACGACCTCGCCTTCCGGTACGAGCTGGTGTGGTGGGCGGTGCTCGACGCCCTGCCGCCCGCCGTACGGCAGGCGCTGCGCGCCGACCGCGAACGCCTGCGCCGACGCCGGGCCGTGGCCGGTGCGCCCCGCGTCGCCGAGCCGTCGGCGGAGCCCGTGGCCCCCGCCGACCTGCGACGCAGGATCGGGCTGCGCTCCGCGTCCGCCGCCCGGGAGCGCCGCCCGGACGCCGGCGGCGCGTGGGAGTCGTTCAGCGGCGTCGAGCGGGCCATCGCGCGCCTGGTCGCCGAGGGCATGACCAACCGGCAGATCGCGACCCGGGTACGGCTGTCGCCGCACACCGTCAACTACCACCTGCGTGGCCTGTTCCGCCGGCTGGGCATCTCCTCGCGGGCGGAACTCGTGCGTCACGTGCCGCTCTCCTCCGCCGCGTAGCGGCGGTCCGACCCTCCGGGCGCCACCGCCACATCGCGTTTTCCGGCGCCGTTCAAGCCGAATTCGACCTGGGTTCGACCGTGCCGGAATGACTACCCTGATGAGTAGTGCCGAATCGGTCGGGTGCTCATTCTGGTAGTCGGGGGAACCGCCGCCAGGCAGTAGTGTCGCCCGTATCGAAATTCGTTGGGTCAGCGGCAGGTAAATCCACGGGTACGACCGTGCTCACACCCGAGGGAAAACATGAACATCCGTACGCAACCGCGTGTCCACGAACTTATCGCCGTCCGCGCGGCATCGCAGCCCGACCGGATCGCGGTCGTGCAGGGCGACGCGCGCATCAGCTACGCGGACCTGGAGCGCCGGGCGAACGGCCTGGCCCGGCACCTCGTCGACCGGGGCGCCGGCGCGGACTCCGTGGTCATGGTCCACCTGGAACGGTCCATCGACGCCGTCGTCGGCCTGCTCGCCACCTGGAAGGCGGGCGCGGCCTACCTGCCGGTGGACCCGGGGCTGCCGGACAGCCGGGTCGAGGCGTTCGTGAAGGAGACCGACTGCACCATCGTCATCACCCACGAGCGGGACGTGGCGCGTTTCGCGGATCTGCCGGTCACGGCGCTGACCGCGACCGTCGCGGCCGGCGTCGCGACGGCCCCGGCCGTGGCGGTGGGCGGCGGGGACGCCGCCTACGTCATCTACACCTCCGGCTCCACGGGTACGCCGAAGGGCGTCGTGGTCGAGCACCACTCGCTGAGCCACCTGTGCGGGGAGCTGGCCGGCCGCTACGGCGTCACGCCCGACGACCGGGTGTTGCAGTTCGGCGCGCTCTCGTTCGACACCTCCATCGAGCAGATCACGGTCGCGCTGCTCGGCGGCGCGACGCTCGTGCTGCCGGAGCTGAGCTGGGCGCCCAGCGAACTGCCGGAGCGGCTGCGGCACCACGGCGTCACCGTGATGGACCTGACCCCCGCGTACTGGCGACGCTTCCTCGCCGAGGCCGGCGCGGAGGCCCGTGACCTGCCGGTGCGCATGGTCATCGTGGGCGGCGAGGCGGTCAACGCGGAGGACTGCCGTACGGCGCTGGCGCTGATGCCCGGGGTGCGGCTGGTCAACGCCTACGGGCTGACGGAGACCACCATCACCTCCTGCCTGATGGAGCTGACCGCCGACGTGCTGCCCGACCGGGGCGCCGCCCCCGTCGGCAGGCCGCTGCCCGGCACCGCCGTGTACGTCCTCGACGCCGACGACCGACCGGTCGCCCCCGGCGAGCGCGGCGAGATCCACATCGGCGGCCGGGGCGTGGCGCGCGGCTACCTGACCGAGGACGACGCCGGCCGCTTCCGGCCGGACCCGTTCGCCCCCGAGCCCGGGGCGCGGATGTACCGCACCGGCGACCTGGGCGCCTGGACCGCCGAGGGCAACCTCGAGGTGGTCGGGCGCATCGACCGGCAGGTCAAGATCCGTGGCTTCCGGGTGGAGCCCGGCGAGATCGAGGCGACGCTGGCGGCGCACGACGGCGTCGACACGGTCGCGGTCACCACGTACGAGCACGACGGCCAGCGGCGCCTGGTCGCGTACCACACCGGCCCACGGCCGCTGGACGTCGCGGAGCTGCGCGGGTTCGTCGGCCGCTACCTGCCCGACTACATGGTGCCGACGGCGTTCGTCGCCCTCGACGAGCTGCCGCTGAAGGCGAACGGCAAGGTCGACCTGGCCGCGCTGCCCGCGCCGCAGGCCACGGCGGTCGCGGCGGAGAGCGTGGACGACACCCCCGTCGACCTGGTGGAGCGCGGCGTGGCCCGGCTGTGGGGGCAGGTGCTGGGCGTGCCCCGGGTGCTGCCGGACGACAACTTCTTCGCCCAGGGCGGCAACTCTATCCTCGCCGCCGAGCTGCTCGCGAAGATCCGTGGCTCCTTCGGCGTGCTCATCACCCAGGTGCGCCCGCTGATCCGGCTGCTGCTGGAGGACGCGACGCCGCGCGGCCTGGCCCGGGCGGTACGCGAGGCGCGGGCCGGCACGCTCGCCGGCGACGACACCCGCAAGCGGGTCGACTTCGCCGCCGAGACGCGGCTGGACGTGGAGATCCGGCGCGACGTGTCCGACGAGCCGCGCTGGCAGGACCCCCGCCACGTGTTCCTCACCGGCGCCACCGGCTTCCTGGGCATCTACCTGCTGCGGGAGCTGCTGGACACCACGGACGCCGTCGTGCACTGCCTCGTCCGCGCCGGCGGCCCGGAGCAGGGCCTGGCCCGCATCCAGGCCAACGCGCGGCACTACTTCGGCGAGGACCTCGCCGGTCACCGGGCGGCGGGCCGGATCGTCGCCGTCCCCGGCGACCTCGCGACGCCCGGGCTCGGCCTGTCCGAGGCGGCCTTCGACGAGCTGGCGCGCACCGTCGACGTCATCCACCACCCCGGCGGGACCGTCAACTTCATCTACCCGTACTCGCACATGCGGCCGGCGAACGTCGACGGCACCCGCGAGATCATCCGGATGGCCGCCCGGCACCGCAACGTCCCGATCCACTACACGTCGACCATGGCGGTCGTCGCGGGCTTCGGCACCGGCGGCGTCCGGCACGTCGACGAGGACACCCCGCTGGCGTACGCCGACCACCTCTCCGTCGGGTACGTGGAGAGCAAGTGGGTGGCCGAGGCGCTGCTGCACCGGGCGGCCGAGCAGGGGCTGCCGGTGGCGATCTACCGGGCCGCCGACATCTCCGGCGACCGGGTCAACGGCGCGTGGAACATCGCCACCGAGATGTGCGCCATGAAGAAGTTCGTGGTGGACACGGGCACCGCCCCGGTCGCGGAACTGCCGCTGGACTACACGCCGGTCGACGTCTTCGCCGCCGCGGTCGCGCACATCGCCCGGGCGTCCCGCCCCGCCGGCGAGGTCTACCACCTCACCAACCCGGGGAAGGTCAACATCTCGGTGCTGGTCGAGCGCCTGCGGGCGCACGGGCACGACATCCGCGAGGTGCCGTGGGCCGAGTGGCTCGACGAGATGGTGCGGGTCGCGGTGGAGCAGCCCGACCACCCGATGACCCCCTTCGCGCCGCTGTTCATCGACCGCTGCGCGACCGGCCAGATGAGCGTCGCCGAGATGTACCTGGAGACGACGTTCCCGGTCTTCTCGCGTACCAACGTGGAGCGGGCGCTGCACGGCAGCGGCATCGAGATCCCGACCGTGGACGCCGGGATGCTCGACCGCTACATCGGCTACCTGACCCGCACCGAGTTCCTGCGGGCCGCGTGATGGGCTGGGAGACGCTCGACCTCACCGAGGCCCCCGCCGACGGGCCGGTCGCGTTCGGCGACGACCTGTCCGCGACGACGCTGCTGGACGCGTACCGGCACGGGCTGTTCCCGTTCCCGGCCGACACCGAGGAACGGAAGATCGTCAGCGAGTTCACCTACGAGGCGGACGTCGCCGCCGGTCGGATCGCCGTCCTCGCCGGCAGCGCCGACCCGTACGCCGTCGCCTGGTGCTCGCCCGACCCGCGTCCGGTCATCCACGTCGACCAGGCCCGCATCCAGCGCAGCCTGCGGCGGCAGCTGCGCAACAAGGTCGAGTGGACGACGACGCTCGACGCCTGCTTCGACCGGGTCGTGCAGCACTGCCGCGCCGGCCGCGAGCCCCGGTGGCTCACCGACCGGCTCGTCTCGACGCTGCGCGAGCTGCACGCGGCCGGGCACGCCCACAGCGTCGAGGTGTGGGAGGGCGACGAGCTGGTCGGCGGCACCTTCGGCGTACGCGTGGGCGGCCTGTTCAGCGCCGACTCCCAGTTCGCCCTGCGCAGCGGCGCCGCGAAGGTCGCGGTCGCGTGCCTGGTGCGGCGCGTCGCGGACAGCGGCGGCGCTGCGGTCGACGTCCAGCACGACGGCGACCACGCGAAGCTCATCGGCGCCGTCGCGGTGCCCCGGGCCGAATACCTGGCGCTGCTGCGCAAGCACGCCGACGACAACTGCGCCATGCCCGCGGACCCGCTGCCCGCGCGCAGCCTGGCCGCCTGACCGACGGGAGGTGACCCGCATGCGCGTGCTGACGCTCGCCGAGCGACCGGACCTGCGCGACGGGATGCTCCACATGGAGGCGTCCTGGCCCGACTACATCCCGCCCGAGCCGATGGTGGTCGGCTGGGCCCTCGACCGGTACCCGGAACACCAGCTCGTCGTGCTCGACGCCGACGACACGGTGATCGCCCGCGCGGCCAGCGTGCCGTTCGCCTGGGACGGCGACCCGGCGAGCCTGCCCGACACCGGCTGGGACGCGGTGCTGGGGTTGAGCATGCTCGACACCGCCGCCGGCCGCGAGCTCACCGCGCTGTGCGCGCTGGAGATAGCCGTGGTGCCGGGGATGCAGGCGCGGAACATGTCGGGACGCGTCCTGGCGGCGGTCAAGGACAACGCCCGCCGGCACGGCCTGCGCGACGTCGTGGGCCCGGTCCGGCCCAGCGGCAAGCACGCCGAGCCGCACGAGCCGATGACGGGGTACGCCGCCCGGACCCGCGACGACGGGCTGCCGGTCGACCCGTGGCTGCGCGTGCACGTCCGGGCGGGCGGGCGGGTGCTCCAGGTCTGCCCGGCCTCCATGACGATCTCCGGCAGCCTCGCGCAGTGGCGCGCCTGGACGGGGCTGCCGTTCGACACCAGCGGACCGGTCGTCGTGCCGGGTGCCCTGACCCCGGTCGCGGTGAACGTCGAGCACGACCACGCCGTCTACGTCGAGCCCAACGTGTGGGTTCGACACCCTCTCGCGGAAAGGCATGACCGATGACCAGCACCGTTCCGGCCACCCTGGCCTCCAAGATCCGTAACCGTGCCGCGCTGATCGAGATCATCGGCGGGTACATGGCCTCGCAGTCGCTCGCGCTCGCCGCCGAGCTGAAGCTCGCCGACCACATCCACGACGGCCGCGTCACGAGCGCGCAGCTCGCCGAGGCGACGGGCACCCACGCGCCGTCGCTGCACCGGCTGCTGCGGACCCTCGTGGCCGTCGGCGTGCTGACCGAGCCGACGCCGGGGGAGTTCCGGCTGACCGAGGTGGGCGAGCAGTTGCGCACCGACTCGCCGAACTCGCTGTGGGCGTTCACCCGGTTCTTCACCAACCCGACGCTGTTCTCGTCCTGGCAGCAGGTGCGGCACTCCATCGAGACCGGTGAGTGCGCCTTCGACCACGTGCACGGCAGGAACGCCTACGTGCACCTCGCCGAGCACCCCGAGCTGTCCGCGCTGTTCAACGTGGCGATGGGCCAGGAGTCCAGGGCGTCCGCCCAGCTCGTCGCCGACGGGTACGACTTCTCCGGCGTCCGTACGGTGGTGGATGTCGGCGGCGGCGACGGGACGCTGCTCGCCGCGATCCTCGGCACCCACCCGCACCTGCGGGGGGTGTGCTTCGACAGCGCCGCGGGCGTGGCCGAGGCCGCCGGCGTGCTCGCCGCCGCCGGGGTCTCCGAGCGCTGCGAGATCGTCGCGGGCGACTTCTTCTCGTCGGTGCCGGGCGACGGCGACCTGTACATCATCAAGAGCGTCTTCCAGGACTGGGACGACGAGAACGCCCGCAAGCTGCTGGCCACGGTGCGCGCGCACCTGCCCGCCGGCGCGACCCTGCTGATCGTCGGATCCGTGCTGCCGGACACCGCGAACACCGACAACCCGGTGATGTTCTACACGGACATCAACATGCTGGTGACCGCCGGCGGCCGGGAGCGGACCGAGAGCGAGTTCCGGTCCCTGCTCGCCGAGACCGGCTTCACCGTCGAGTGGTGCGGCCACGGCGCCGCCGGCCCCCTCTCGCTGATCAAGGCCGTGCCGGCCAGCTGACGCGTCGACGACGGACCACGTCCGCACCGCCCCGGCGGGCGGACGTGGCCCGTGCGCGTCCCGCACCAGAGCACCCGCCGACGGGGAGGCAACGATGTCCAGACCGAGTTTCGGCAAGGAACTGCTGCGCGGCAGGCTGCGGATCGACCTGCTCGACCCGCTGCCCGACGCCGGGATCGACGCCGACGCCGAGGCGTTCCTCGCGCGGCTGCGCGCGTTCTGCACGGATAAGGTGGACGGCCGGCTCATCGAGCGCGACGACCGGATCCCCGACGAGGTGGTCGAGGGCCTGCGCGACCTCGGCGCGTTCGCCATCAAGCTCCCCCGGGAGTACGGCGGGCTCGGCCTGTCCGGGGTCTGCTACCACCGCGCCCTGATGATCGTCAGCAGCGCGCACTCCTCGCTCGGTGAGCTGCTCGGCGCGCACCAGGCGATCGGCCTCATCCAGCCGCTGCGGCTGTTCGGCACCGACGCGCAGAAGCGCGAGCTGCTGCCGAGGTGCGTACGCGAGATCTCCGCCTTCGCCCTCACCGAGCCCGACATCGGCAACGACCCCTTCCGGATGCGGACCACCGCCACCCCCACGGACGACGGCGGCTACCGCCTCGACGGGGTGAAGCTGTGGACGACCAACGGCACCATCGCCCACCTGATCGTGGTGATGGCACTGGTCCCGCCGTCGGAGAGCGGCCCGGGAGGCATGTCCGCGTTCGTGGTCGAGGCCGACGCGCCGGGGGTCACGGTGGAGCACCGCAGCTCCTTCCTGGGCCTGCGCGGCCTGGAGAACGGGGTCGTCCGGCTGCACGGGGTCCGGGTGCCGCAGGGCCGCCGGATCGGGCCGGAGGGGCAGGGACTCCAGGTGGCGCTCGCCGCGCAGGACACCGGCCGGCTGTCGATGCCCGCCGTCTGCGCCGCCGCCGCCAAGTGGAGCCTGAAGATCGCCCGCGAGTGGTCGGGCGTACGCGTGCAGTGGGACCGGCCCATCGGCGAGCACGAGGCGGTGGCGGGCAAGATCGCGTACATCGCGGCGACCGCCTTCGCCCTGGAGGCCATGGTCGAGGTGTCCGGCCGGCACGCCGACGCCGGCCTGCTGGACACGCACACGGAGGCCGAGCTGGCGAAGCTGTTCGCCTCGGAGCAGGCGTGGCGCGTCGCCGACGAGCTCCTGCAGATCCGGGGCGGCCGTGGGTACGAGACCGCGGAGTCCGCCGCTGCGCGCGGTGAGCGCGGCGTCCCCGTCGAGCAGCTTTTCCGGGACCTGCGCGTCGGCCGCATCTTCGACGGCTCCAGCGAGGCGCTGCGGGTGTTCGTCGCCACCGACGCGCTGGCCGACGAGGAGGAGACCCCCGGCGAGCGGAGCGCGCCGGTCACGCCGCCGCCCGGCTTCGGCGACCTGGCCGGGCACCTGTCGTTCGTCGACGCGACAAGCGCCGAGCTGGCCCGGCACCTCGCCGACGGCCGGCAGCGGTGGGGCGAGGCGGTGGCCGAGCGGCAGCTGTTCCTCGGCCGCGTCGTGGACGTGGCCGCCGAGCTGTACGCGATGACCGCCGCCTGCGTGTACGCCAGGGCGCTCGGCGGCACCGCGCCCGAGCTGGCCGACGCGTTCTGCCGGCAGTCCCGGCAGCGGGTGGCGGAGCTTCGCCGGCGGCTGCGGGACGACACCGACGGCGACGACGTCGCGCTCGCCCGGCGGGTGCTGGGCGGGGACTTCACCTGGCTGGAAGAGGGCGTGCTCGACGCGTCCATCGAGGGGCCGTGGATCGCCGAGCCCGCACCGGGACCGGCGACCCGCCCGAACCTGCACCGCACGATTCGGAGGTGACCCGTGGACGAACACGTGGCAGAGCTGGTGGCGCAGGGCCGACGGTCGCTGGAGATGGCGCCCAACCGGTTCCTGGAGCAGCTGGAACGCGGCGAGGTGCCGGTGGACCGGTTGGCCGCCCTGGCCGGCGAGCTGCACCACCTGGTGTCCAGCGACCGGAGCAGTTTCGCGTTCCTGGCGGCCCGCTTCCCCGAGCCGCTGTTCCTGGCCATGGCCGGCGCGGAGGAGGAGGCGCTGGGGCTGCTGCCGGACTTCGCCGCCGCCGTGGGAGTGGGGGAGAAGGAGCTGCGGGCGTACGAGCCGCGGCCGCTGGCCCAGGCGTACCCCTCCTTCATCGTCCGGACCGCCGTGTTCGGGCCGCGCTCGGCGATCCCGCTGGCCCTGCTGGTCAACGTCGAGGAGTCGGGCGGCTTCTACGCCCGGGTGGCCGACGCCCTCCAGGCGCGGTACGGCTTCTCGGACGCGGCGGTCGCCCACTTCCGCTACTTCGCCGAGACGCCGGCCGAGGTGCTGGAGCAGGCGGCCGGCGTGGTGTCGGCGGGGCTGGCGGCGGGCGACGACCCGGTGGAGGCCCTGCGCGCGGCGCGGATGGTGCACGCCTACGAGGCGGTGTTCTGGGCGACGATGACCGGGTGAGGCCGGGACCGGGGTGGACCCGCCATCAGGGCAGGTCCACCTCGATCCGGCGGTCGATCCGGTCCTCGATCCAGGTGCTGGTGTCGACGAGCCACACGCGGTCCGGCGTGACCTGGTAGATGCGGTGCTCGGCCGGCGGCAGCAGGGCCGACACCGGCAGCGTGTACTCCGCCCTGCTCGCCTCGTCGGGCAGCAGGGCGTCGTAGAAGGTGGCGTGGTGGGTGCGCACCTCGTCGGGGGTCAGCTCCCGGCAGGTGCCGGTGAACTGGGCGCCGTCGACCTCGGTGAGCCCGCCGCCGGTGACGAAGAGCGCCCCGCTGACCCTCGGCCGGGCCGCCACGTGCCTGCTGTGCCGCGACCGCGTCGCGGAGCCGAACAGGAAGCGCAGCGGGTCGGGCAGCCACGCGTACTGGAGCACGGACGTCCACGGCCGGCGGTCGGCGGACAGCGTGGACAGGGACAGGTACTTCGCGCCGGTGAGGACGCGGTGCAGCCGGTCGGCGAGGTCCATGGTTCAGCCCACCTCCGCGAGGGACGTCCCGGCGATGTACGCGATCCGCGGCCCGGCCAGGCGTACGTAGTCCCGCGTGTCCAGGGCGATCGACATGTCGAGCCGGGCGGCGTTGAAGTAGATCTCGGGCTCGTCGAGCAGTCGGGGATCCACCACGAGTTCCAGGTCGTCGCGGAAGCTGAACGGGATGATCGTGCCGCTGACGCAGCCGGACAACTCCTCCGCCGTCTCCCTGGTCGCGAACGACACGTACGTGCCGTCCCACATCTGCCGTACGGCGTCGAGCGCGACCAGCCGGTCACCGGGGACGACGGCCAGCACGAAGCGGTTCACCTTCTTGCCGAGCTTGACCCGGGCGACGATGCACTTCGCCGCCTGGCACAGCGGGTGGCCGCGCAGCCGGCTGGCCGGCGAGGTGACGCCCTGCGGCTCGTGCGGGATGAGCCGGAACCGCGCGTCGTGCGACTCCAGCAGACCGGTCAGCCGCTGGTAGGTGTTCATCGCCCGTACTCGTAGAAGCCCCGCCCGGACTTCTTGCCGAGCAGACCGCCGGCCACCATGCGGGCGAGCAGCGGCGGCGGCGAGTAGAGCGGCTCCCGGAACTCCTTGTACAGCGACTCGCCGGCCGCGGCCACGATGTCGAGCCCGATCAGGTCGACGAGGCGCAGCGGGCCCATCGGGTGCGCGCAGCCGAGCGTCATCGCCTTGTCGATGTCGGCGACCGAGGCCATGCCGGACTCCACCATCCGGACGGCGGCGATCAGGTACGGGATCAGCAGCGCGTTCACCACGAAGCCCGCCCGGTCCTTGGCGCGGACGACCTGCTTGCCGAGCACGTCGGTGACGAAGGCGTCCACCGTGTCGACCGTCCGTGGGTCGGTGCGGACCGAGCCGACGACCTCCACGAGCGCGAGCACCGGCGCGGGGTTGAAGAAGTGGATGCCCACCACCTTCTCGGGCCTGTTGGTGACGCCACCGAGCTGCACGATCGGGAAGGACGACGTGCACGAGCCGAGGATCGCCTCCTCGTCCTCGACGACCTTGTCGAGCGTGGCGAACACGTCGAGCTTGATCGACTCCTGCTCCGACGCCGCCTCGATCACCAACTGGCGGTCGGCGAAGTCGGTCAGGTCGGCGGTGAAGGCGATCCGGGCCAGTGCCGCGTCCCGGTCCGCCTCGCTCAGCTTGCCCCGGCTCACGGCGCGGTCCAGCGACGCGGTCAGCCGCGCCCGACCCGGCGCGACGGAGGCTGGTCGCGACACCGCGACGAGCACGTCCAGCCCGGCCCTCGCGCACGTCTCGGCGATCCCGGCGCCCATGACCCCGCACCCGACGACGCCGATCCGGCGAATCCTGTCCATGTTTCTGCCTCCGCACACGCGTTAACAAATGGTTTGCCGCGGATTTCGGTGAGTAGGGCGGGATCGCCGCTCCCTGACAAGTGTCGTGGAAGGACGATAGGTTGGGCCGCTGTGCCGACGCAATGATCTGCGCCTTTGTCCAGTCGAATTCGTGGCGGGCGCGAGAAGGTCGTTACCCGGCAGTTCCCGATCGACAGTTACCTTTTTTTGCGTTAACTCATCAGCTAGGAGGCGCACTATGGTCGACTTCAGCGCTGCCCCCACCACCCAGATCGACAGCCGCGGCGGCAAGTGCCTGTACGCGCAGATCGACGAGTTTCGCGCCGCCGGCCCCGCGGTGGCCGTCGAGTTGCCGGAAGGCATGTTGGCCTGGTCGATCACCCGCGGCGACGTGGTCCGGCGCCTGCTGACCCACCCCGGGGTCTCCCGCAACGTCACGAAGAACGTGCCCAGCTACACCCCCGGCGAGATCAAGTGGCTGTCGCCGTGGGTGGACGTCGAGTCCATGTCCACGGCGGAGGGCCGCGAGCACCAGCGCCTGCGGCAGCTCGTGGCGCCGGCATTGACACCGAAGCGGATCGACGCGATGCGCCCGCACGTGGAGCTCGTCGCCGAACGGCTGCTCGACGACCTGGCCACGCGCCCGTCGGACGAGCCGGTCGACCTGCACACCATCTACTCGCAGCAGTTGCCGACCAGGGTGATCTGCGACCTCTTCGGGGTGCCGGACGATCTGCGGTCCGAGGTGCTGCGCATCCTGCGCGTGGTGCTGAACACCGACAACGTGCCGGAGGAGGAGTCGGCCGCCGTCTACGTCGACATGAACGTCGCCATGCGTACGCTGATCGACCTGAAGCGCCGCGAGCCCTCCGACGACCTGACGAGCTTCCTGATGGCGGCCCGGGTGGAGGGCGAGGAGCCGCTCAGCGAGCAGGAGCTGGTCGACATGCTGCTGCTGCTCATCGGCGGCGGCAGCCAGACGACCGTGACGCTGATCGACCACACGGTCCGCGAGCTGCTCGCCCACCCGGACCAGCTGGCCACCCTGCTGGCCGACCCGGCCCGCTGGCCGGACGCGATCGAGGAGGCGCTGCGGGCGCACTGCCCGGTGGCGGCGCTGCCGATGCGCTGGGCGAAGGAGGACATCGACCTCGGCGAGGGGATCGTCATCCGGGCGGGCGACGCCATCCTCATCAGCTACCTGGCGCACGGGCGCGACCCGGCCGTCCACGAGAACCCGGGGGTGTTCGACATCGACCGGGAGAACAAGGAGCACCTCGCGTTCGGGGCGGGCCCGCACTTCTGCCCCGGCGCCCGCCTGGCGCGACTGGAGGCGGCCGTCGCGGTGCCGGCGCTGTTCGCGCGCTTCCCGAACCTCGCGCTGGCCGTGCCGCCGGACGAGATCGAGCCGCTGCGCTCGTTCATGGCGAACGACGTGGCGTCGCTGCCGGTGCTGCTGCGACACGGTTAGGCGACCACCGCGCCGCCCCGGCCCGGGGACCCGGGCCGGGGCGGTGGCGTGGGCACGGTCAGGCGCGGCAGCACGCGACGGTCGACCGACCGCCGGGAACTGCCGCGCCTGACCGTGCCCGGCTGTCGTCGCGGCGGCGCGGGGGAGAAGGCCGGGTCGACGCGTCCGCGTGGCGGAGGCGGCCACGGCCCTCGCGTGGGTGTCGCTCACCCCACCAACGCCGGTACCTGGATTTTGGTGTCGTGTTCGAGGATGCGGTGTTGGAGTTCTTGGAGGCTGCGGCCGGGTTCGAGGCCGAGGCCGT
>NZ_JCADBQ010000029.1:0-30554 GCF_059359355.1 Micromonospora sp. ZG13 | reverse complement strand
AACCCGGAAGCTAAGCCCTCCAGCGCCGATGGTACTGCACTCGGGAGGGTGTGGGAGAGTAGGACACCGCCGGACAACTTTTCCAGTCGAGGGCCGCCCCATCCGGGTCGGCCCTCGACTGCGTTAGCGTCGTGGGTGACGCAATGAGGAAGGATGTACCTGTGAGTTCAGGACCGCAGGGCGGAGATCGTCCCCGTCGCTACGAAGACCGTTCGGGTGGGCGCGACGGAGCACCGCGCCGCGACGACCGGCCCCCGTACCGGGAGGACCGGGGTGGCCAGCGCGGCGGGTACGCCGGCGGCAACCGTCGTGACGGCGACTCCCGTGGTGGCGACCGCCGCGAGGGCGGCTTCCGGTCCGGTCCGCGTGACGGCGACTCCCGCGGTGGTGGCGCCCCTCGTCGCGACGCCGACGATCGCCAGGGCGGGTTCCGCGGTGGTGACCGCGAAGGTTTCCGTGGCGGTGACCGCCGCGAAGGCGGCTTCCGTCGTGAGGGTGACGAGCGCTCCGGCGGCTTCCGTGGTGGTGACCGTCGTGAGGGCGGCGACCGCCAGGGTGGATTCCGTGGTGGTGACCGCGACGGCGGTTTCCGTGGCGGTGACCGTCGTGAGGGCGGCGATCGTCCGGGTGGTTTCCGTGGTGGTGACCGTGATGGTGGCTTCCGCGGTGGTGACCGTCGTGAGGGTGGTTTCCGTTCGGGTCCGCCGCGTGAGGGTGGTTTCCGTGGCGGTGACCGTCGTGAGGGCGGCGACCGCCAGGGTGGTTTCCGTGGTGGTGACCGCGACGGCGGTTTCCGTGGCGGTGACCGTCGCGAGGGTGGTTCCCGTGGCGGTGACCGTGAGGGTGGCTTCCGTTCGGGTCCGCCGCGTGAGGGCGGCTTCCGTGGTGGGGACCGTCGTGAGGGCGGTTTCCGCGGTGGTGACCGCGACGGCGGTTTCCGTGGCGGCGATCGTCGTGAGGGCGGCGATCGTCCGGGTGGTTTCCGTGGTGGTGACCGTGATGGTGGCTTCCGCGGTGGTGACCGTCGTGAGGGTGGTTTCCGTTCGGGTCCGCCGCGTGAGGGTGGTTTCCGTGGCGGTGACCGTCGTGAGGGCGGCGACCGTCCGAGCGGGTTCCGTGGCGGCGATCGTGATGGTGGTTTCCGCGGTGGTGACCGTCGTGAGGGCGGTGACCGTCCGGGAGGCTTCCGTGGCGGCGACCGTGAGGGTGGCTTCCGTTCGGGTCCGCCGCGTGAGGGCGGCTTCCGTGGCGGTGACCGCGATGGTGGCTTCCGTGGCGGCGATCGTCGTGAGGGCGGCTACCGCGGTGGAGACCGCGACGGCGATCGTCGTGAGGGCGGCGATCGTCCGGGTGGCTTCCGCGGTGGTGACCGTCGTGAGGGTGGCTTCCGTTCGGGTCCGCCGCGTGAGGGCGGCTTCCGTGGCGGTGACCGCGAAGGCGGCTACCGGGGCGGCGATCGCCAGGGTGATCGTCGTGAGGGCGGCGA
Organism: Micromonospora sp. ZG13; assembly: GCF_059359355.1. NCBI lineage: Bacteria > Bacillati > Actinomycetota > Actinomycetes > Micromonosporales > Micromonosporaceae > Micromonospora > Micromonospora sp. ZG13. The sequence continues at coordinate 29,068 of NZ_JCADBQ010000029.1, read as the reverse complement.
CCGTCCGGGCGGTTTCCGTGGTGGCGACCGTGAGGGCGGGTTCCGGGGCGGCGAGCGTCGCGAGGGTGGCTTCCGCGGTGGTGACCGTGATGGTGGTTTCCGTGGCGGTGACCGTCGTGAGGGCGGTGACCGTCCGGGCGGCTACCGGAGCGGCGACAGGCAGGGCGGCTACCGTGGCGGTGACCGTGAAGGCGGCTACCGGGGCGGCGATCGCCAGGGTGACCGTCGTGAGGGCGGCTTCCGTGGTGGCGACCGTGAGGGCGGCTTCCGGGGCGGAGACCGTCGCGACGAGCGCCGGGAGCGTCCGGAGGCGGAGGGGGAGCGTACGGCGGCCCCCGCGCTGCCCGACGAGATCGTCGCGACCGACCTCGACAAGGACGTCCGGGCCGAGCTGCTCTCGCTGGCGAAGCCGGTCGCCGAGACGGTCGCCCGGCACCTGGTGGCGACGGGCCAGTTGATCGACGAGGACCCCGCCGAGGCGCTGGCGCACGCGCTGGCGGCCCGTCGGCTGGCGTCCCGGATCGCCGCCGTGCGTGAGGCGGTCGGCCTGGCCGCGTACCACGCGGGGGAGTGGCAGACCGCGATCGCGGAGCTGCGCACGTACCACCGGATGAGCGGGTTGCAGAGCCACCTGGCGGTGCTCGCGGACTGCGAGCGGGCGCTGGGCCGGCCGGAGCGGGCGATCGACCTGTTCCGTGGCGCGGACCGGGAGAAGCTGGACCAGGCCGTGGCGACCGAGCTGCTGATCGTGGCGGCCGGGGCGCGCGGTGACCTGGGTCAGAAGGACGCCGCCGTGGCCATGCTCCAGGTTCCCGAGCTGACGAGCGAGACGGCCGAGCCGTGGACGGCGCGCCTGCGGTACGCGTACGCCGACGCCCTGCTCGCGGTGGGCCGTCGCGAGGAGGCCCGCGAGTGGTTCTCCCGGGCGGCCGACGTCGACGCCGAGGGCGAGACCGACGCCGCCGAGCGGCTGCTGGAACTCGACGGCGTGGTGATCGAGGGCGACGAGGAGGACGAGGAGCCCGCCGAGGAGGTCGCCGCCGGCCCCGGTGCCCCGGGTGCGGTGCCGGCCCGACCGGACGCCGACCTCACCGGTGACGCGGAGCCGACGGACGACGAGGACGACGACCGCGACGACGAGGACGACGACCGCGACGACGAGGACGACGACCGCGACGACGAGGACGACGACCGCGACGACGAGGACGACGACCGCGACGACGAGGACGACGACCGCGACGACGAGGACGACGACCGCGACGACGAGGACGACGAGCAGGCCGAGGCCGCGGTCGCGACGGTGCCGGCGGACGACCTGTCCGACGACGAGTTGACCGACGACGAGGCGGGCTCCGTCGCCGCCGGGTCGACCGGCGACGACAGCGGTGCCCGCGCCGGTGGCGGCGAGGCCACCGCCTCCGGCGGGTCGGACGCCGCGCAGCGATGACGACGGGTGCCGGGGAACGGCTGGTTGACGGGTACGCCCTGGTTGTCTTCGACCTGGATGGCGTGATCTACCTGATCGACCGGCCGGTCCCCGGCGCGGTCGAGGCGGTCGGCCGGCTGCACGCCGAGGGCCGGTCGGTGGCGTACGCGACCAACAACGCCTCGCGCCGCTCCAGCGAGGTGGCCGACCTGCTCACCGGGATGGGCGTGCCCGCCCGGCCCGAGGAGGTGCTCACCTCCGCGGCGGCCGCCGCCGAGCTGCTCCGTGACCGGCTGCCGGCCGGCGCCGCCGTGCTGGTCGTCGGCACCGAGGCGCTGCGGGCGGAGCTGCGCGCGGTGGGGCTCACCCCGGTGTCCCGGGCCGACGAGTCACCGCTCGCGGTGGTGCAGGGGTTCGGCCCGCAGGTCTGCTGGGCTGATCTGGCCGAGGCTTCGGTGGCCGTACGCGGCGGTGCGACCTGGGTCGCCACCAACGCCGACCCGACGCTGCCCAGCGGCCGGGGGCCACTGCCGGGCAACGGTTCCCTGGTCGCCGTGCTGCGTACGGCGCTCGGCCGGGACCCCGACGTGATCGTCGGCAAGCCCGAGCCGGCCCTGTTCACCACGGCGGCCCGCCGCGCCGGGCAGGGCCGGACGCTGCTGGTCGGCGACCGGCTGGACACCGACATCGAGGGCGCCCGGCGGGCCGGCCTGGACAGCCTGCTCGTGCTCACCGGCGTGAGCGACGCGGCCGAGCTGCTCGCCGCCCCGTCGCACCGCAGGCCCACGTACGTCTCGATGGACCTGGCGGGGCTCTTCGACCCGGCCGCCGTCGTGCGGGTCCCGGGCCGGGCGGACGCCGGTGGCTGGTCGGTGGCGCCGCGCGACGACACGCTGGAGCTGTCCGGGGCGGGCCGCCCGCTGGACGCCCTGGCGGCGCTCTGCGGGGCCGCCTGGTCGGGACGGGCGGCGCGGGTCCGTCCCGGGTCGGCCGAGGCGGAGAAGGCGCTGGCCGAACTCGGTCTGGCCGACTGACCGTCCGTCGGCCGCTTCCGGTCCGGCGACCGGTCAGAGCAGCTTGCGCAGCTTCATCAGGTCGAGCGGGTTCGCCTTGATCGACACCCGTCGGGACGTGACCGCGCGGGTGATGTCGAGCTCGCCGCGGACCAGCGCGAGCAGGTCGTCGCTGCCGGTGCTCAGCGCGATCTTGGCCTTCGGATCGTCGCCGTCGGCCAGGTCGACCAGGCGACCGCCGGAGAGCCGGCCGTGAAAGGCGGTCTCCAGGTCGGTGACGCGGCAGGCCAGCGTCCGGTCGAAGTCGACCTTCTCCCGCACCGTCTCCGCGTTGCGGTCCAGCCGCGCCGCCAGATCCCGCAACGCCTGCCGGCATTCGTCCACGCTGGCCACGACCGCCCCCTCACCGCTCGCCACGCCGTCCCCGGCACCGTACCGCACGGGCCGTCGCGGGGTGCCCGGTAGCGTGGCACCTGCACACCCCCGCCCCGGGAAGGAATCAGGCATGCAGGACGCGTGGCGCGCCTACCTCGAGCTGGCCATGGGCCTCACGGAGGCGCCCCGGAAGAAGGCCCAGGACGCGGTTCGCCGGGTCGTCGGCTCGGGCGGGGCGACCGCCGCCCAGTTGCAGACCCTCGCCGAGGAGCTGGTCTCCACCGGCGCGGCCAACCGTGAGGCGCTGACCAAGCTGGTCCGCTTCGAGGTGGACCGGGCCCTCGGCGCGGTGGGGCTCGCCACCGCCGACGAGGTCGCCGAGCTGACCCGCCGGGTGCACGAGCTGGAGCGTCAGCTCCGCGACGCCAAGGCGACCCCCGGCGCCCCGACGCCGCTCCCCGTCGGCGTCCCGGAGCCGGCGGGTCCGGGGTCCGTCGCCACGTCGTCGGCGGCCCCGGGGGCCGCCGAGCCGGCCGTACCCACCTCGGCGACCCCCGCCCCGGTCGCCAGGCCGACCGTGGCGAAGAAGGCGCTGGCCAAGAAGGCCGTCGCCAAGAAGGCGCTGGCCAAGCGGGCGCCGTCGGCCCTCGCCCCCACCGAGGACGCCGCGGAGCCGGTCCGCCCGGCGAAGAAGGCGCCGGCCCGCAAACGACCGCCGCAGGACGAGGCGTGACGCGCCCGGCCCCGGTCGGGAGCGGGTCGTGAGCGGCCCCTTCCGGCCCGGTCCGCCGCCCGGTGCCCGCCCCGGTCCGCCGGGTGCCGGCCCCGGGCCCGGCTCCTTCCGTCCCGGGCCGCCGCCCGGCACCCGGCCGGGCCCGCGCCCCGGCCCGCCGCCGGAGCCCGTCGAGGACCCCGGCGACGACCGCCACCCCGCCGTGGACGCCGCCGTCCGGGCGATGGCCAACGCCGCGACGCTCGCCCCGGCCGACCAGATCGCGCAGTACGAGGCGGCGTACGAGACGCTGCGGGAAACCCTCGCCACCATCGACCAGTCCTGACCGACCGGAGAAGAACCACGCATGGCACGTCGTAACCGGCTGGACGCCGAACTCGTCCGCCGCGGCCTGGCCCGGTCCCGGGAACAGGCCGCGGCTCTGGTGGAGGCCGGCCGGGTCCAACTGCGCGGCGTGCCGGCCCGCAAGCCCGCCGCGATGGTCGACCCCGCCGACGCGCTCCTGGTCACCGGCGAGGACCCCGGCTCGGAGTACGTCTCCCGGGGCGGGCACAAGCTGGCCGGCGCCCTGGCCGCGTTCGCGCCGGGCGGGATGACGGTGGCCGGCCGGCGGTGCCTGGACGCGGGCGCCTCCACCGGCGGCTTCACCGACGTGCTGCTGCGCGCCGACGCGGCGGAGGTGGTCGCGGTCGACGTCGGCTACGGGCAGCTTGCCTGGCCGCTGCGCAACGACCCCCGCGTGCGGGTCTTCGAGCGCACCAACGTCCGTACGCTGACGCCGGAGGCCATCGACGGGCCGGTCGACCTCACGGTCGCCGACCTGTCGTTCATCTCGCTGCGGCTGGTGCTGCCGGCGCTGGCCGGCTGCACCCGGCCCGAGGGCGACCTGGCGCTGATGGTCAAGCCGCAGTTCGAGGTCGGCAAGGAGCGGGTGGGCGCCGGCGGGGTGGTCCGTGACCCGCTGCTGCGGGCGGAGGCCGTGCTCGACGTGGCCGCCGCGGCGGCCCGGCTCGACCTGGGCCTGGCCGACGTGGCCGCGAGCCCGCTGCCGGGGCCGAGCGGCAACGTCGAGTTCTTCGTATGGTTACGCCGGGACGCACCGCCGGCCGACCCGGAGCGGGTGCGCGCGGTGGTGACCGCCGGGCCGGGTGGCCCGGTGCGCTCCGGCGACCGGCCGGACGCGGCGACGGAGGAGGTGGCCGGGTGAGTGAGCTGGCGAGCCCCGCGGGCGGGCCGCGCGGGCGCAGCGCGGGCGCGACGGGACGGCCGTCCCGGTGAGCCGCACGGCGCTGCTGGTGACGCACACCGGTCGCCGGCGCAGCACCGAGCACGCCCGTGCCGTGGCCGCCGACCTGATCTCGGCCGGCTTCGAGGTGCGGGTCGTGGCCGAGGAGGCCGACGACCTCGACCTGCCAGGCGTGGTCCCGGTGACCGGCCCGGAGGCGGCCGAGGGCGCCGAGATCGTCTTCGCGCTCGGCGGGGACGGCACCTTCCTGCGCGCGGCGGAGCTGGCCCGCCCGGCGAAGGTGCCGCTGATCGGCATCAACCTGGGCAAGGTCGGCTTCCTCGCCGAGGCCGAGATCGACGACCTGGACAGCGCGGTACGCGACGTCGTCGAGCGCAACTACACCGTCGACGAGCGGCTCACCCTCGACGTGACCGCCGAGTTCGACGGCGGCCCGACCATCGAGTCCTGGGCGCTCAACGAGATCAGCGTCGAGAAGGGCGAGCGCGCCCAGATGCTGGAGCTGCTCGTCGACGTCGACGGCCGCCCCCTGTCCCGGTACGGCTGCGACGGGGTGGTCTGCGCGACCCCCACCGGGTCGACGGCGTACGCGTTCTCCGGCGGCGGGCCGGTGGTCTGGCCGGAGGTGGAGGCCCTGCTGCTGGTGCCGATCAGCGCGCACGCGCTGTTCAGCCGCCCGCTGGTCACCGCGCCCACGTCCACGTTCGCCATCACCGTCGACCCGTTCACCACCCTCGCGGTGCTGTCCTGCGACGGCCGGCGGGTCTACGACCTGCCGCCGGGGGCGCGGGTCACGGTGCGCCGCGGCGCGTTGCCGGTGCGCGTCGTGCGGCTGCGGGACCGTCCGTTCACCGACCGGTTGGTGGCGAAGTTCGACCTGCCCGTGCAGGGCTGGCGCGGCAACCGTCGCTGACCGTGGGCCGGGCAGGGCTGGCGCGGTGAGGCGGCTGGTCGGATCGCCCTCGCCGCCGCCCGGACGGGTGCCGCCCCGACGCGCCCGGGTCGCCCGCGCGGGTCGGGCCGGTGCCACGTCGGCAGCCCTCGGGCCGGCTGCGCGTGGTGTCGGCGGGCGGACGCACCGGCGCGCCCACGCCGGCTGGTCAAGTGTCGGGGGCCGCGTCTACTGTCGGTTGCTGTGCTGGAAGAGCTGCGCATCACCGGACTGGGCGTCATCGAGGACACCACGCTGCCGCTGACCGGCGGCATGAACGTCATCACCGGCGAGACCGGGGCGGGCAAGACCATGGTGGTCACCGGCCTCGGCCTGCTCTTCGGCGGGCGCGCCGACGCCGGCCGGGTGCGCGCCCAGCCGGGCCGGGCGGTGGTGGAGGGCCGACTGCGGCTCGAGGGTCGCGTCGCCGCCACCGTGCACGCGCGGATCACCGACGCGGGCGGCGAGCCCGACGAGGACGGCTCGGTGCTGCTGAGCCGCACCGTCACCGTGGAGGGCCGCTCCCGGGCGCACCTGGGCGGGCGGAGCATGCCGGTGTCGATGCTCGGCGAGGTGGGCGAGCAGGCGGTGGCCGTGCACGGCCAGTCCGACCAGCTGCGGCTGCTGCGGCCGGCCGAGCAGCGCGCCGCGCTGGACCGCTTCGCCGGCCCGGAGCACGAGAAGCTGCTCGACGCGCTGCGCGAGGCGTACGCCCGCTGGCGCGCGGTGGTCGACGACCTGACCGACCGGCGGCGCAACGCCCGCGAGCGCAACCAGGAGGCCGACCTGCTGCGGCTCGGCCTCGACGAGATCACCCGGGTCGACCCGCAGCCGGGCGAGGACGACGAACTGAAGGCGGAGGCGCAGCGGCTGGAGCACGCCGAGGGGCTGCGCACCGCGGCGCAGGTGGCCCACCAGTGCGTGGCCGGCGGCGTGGAGGCGACCGACGAGACCCCGGACGCGGCGGCGCTGCTCGGCACCGCCCGCCGCACCCTCGAGGCGCAGGCCGGCACGGACCCGGCCCTGGGCGAGCTGGCGGCGCGGCTGGAGGAGGCGGCGACGCTCGTCACGGACGTCTCCGCCGAGCTGTCGACCTACCTCGCGGCGCTCGACGCCGACCCGGCCCGGTTGCAGACCGTCTACGAGCGGCGGGCGGCGCTGCGCGCGCTCACCCGCAAGTACGCCGACGACGTCGACGGGGTGATCGCCTGGGCCGAGCACGCCCGCACCCGGCTGTCCGACCTGGACACCTCCGACGACCTGCTGGAGGAGCTGGACCGGGAGGCCTCCCGGCTGGCCGGCGAGGTGGCCGACCTGGCCGGCCGGGTGTCGACGTCGCGGCAGGAGGCGGCGACCCGTTTCGCCGAGCAGGTCACCGTCGAGCTGGCCGGGCTGGCCATGCCGCACGCGAGGATCGAGGTGGCGGTGCTGCCCCGCGCGGCCGGCCGCACCGAGCCGACCCTCGCGGTCAACGGCACCGAGGTCGGCGTCGGCCCGGACGGCGGCGACGAGGTCGAGCTGCGCCTGCTGGCCCACCCGGGCGCGCCCTCGCTGCCGTTGCAGCGCGGCGCCTCCGGCGGTGAGCTGTCCCGGGTGATGCTCGCCATCGAGGTGGTCTTCGCCGGCTCGGGCGGGCCGCCCACGCTGGTCTTCGACGAGGTCGACGCCGGGGTCGGCGGCCAGGCCGCCGTGGAGATCGGCCGGCGGCTGGCCCGGCTGGCCCGCAGCCACCAGGTCCTCGTCGTCACCCACCTGCCGCAGGTGGCCGCCTTCGCCGACCGGCACCTGGTGGTGGCGAAGGACACGGGCGGGGCGGTGACCACGAGCGGGGTCCGGGTGGTGGAGGACACCGAGCGCGCCCGGGAACTCGCCCGCATGCTCGCGGGTTTGCCCGACTCCGACCTGGGTATCGCGCACGCCGAGGAACTTCTCGCCGTGGCGGCCCGCGAAAGGCGCCCGTGAGCCGGCGATTGTGAGCACAGGCACACCGGCCTGGGCGTTAGTGTGCTTCCCTGGGTAGGCGGCCCTGCTCAGGCATGTCGCGACAGATTTGCCTGCCTCACATGCCAGGATGGTCACGATGCGTCTACCCACGTTGCGCCGGACCCGGAACGCGGAACCGGGCAGGATCCTCGGCACCGCGCGCCTCGACCGCCGGACAAAACGCCTGGTCGGCCGGCTCCGCCCCGGTGACATCGCGGTCATCGACCACGTCGACCTCGACCGGGTCGCCGCCGACTCGCTCGTCGCCGTCGGTGTCGGCGCGGTGCTCAACGCGAAGCCGTCGGTCTCCGGCCGCTACCCCAACCTGGGGCCGGAGGTGCTCGTCGCCGCCGGCATCCCCCTCCTGGACGACCTGGGCGAGGGGGTCTTCGAGCGGATCCGCGAGGGCGACACCGTCCGGATCGAGGGCAACACCGTCTTCGTCGGCGACGAGCCGGTGGCGCACGGCAGCCTCCAGGACGCCGAGACGGTGGCCAAGTCGATGGCCGACGCCCGCGAGGGGCTCTCGGTGCAGTTGGAGGCGTTCGCCGCCAACACGATGGACTACCTCCGCCAGGAGCGCGACCTGCTCCTCGACGGCGTCGGCGTGCCCGAGATCCAGACGGAGATGCAGGGGCGGCACTGCCTGATCGTGGTGCGCGGCTACGACTACAAGGCCGACCTGGACGTGCTGCGCCCCTACATCCGCGAGTTCAAGCCGGTCCTGATCGGTGTCGACGGCGGCGCCGACGCACTGGTGGAGGCCGGCTACACGCCGGACATGATCATTGGCGACATGGACTCGGTCACCGACGACGTGCTGCGCTGCGGCGCCGAGGTGATCGTGCACGCCTACCCGGACGGCCGGGCGCCCGGTCTGGCCCGGGTCAACGGCCTCGGCGTCCCCGCGGTGACCTTCCCCGCGGCGGCGACGAGCGAGGACCTGGCCATGCTGCTGGCCGACGAGAAGGGCGCCTCGCTGCTGGTCGCCGTCGGCACCCACGCCACGCTTGTCGAGTTCCTCGACAAGGGTCGCGGCGGGATGGCCTCCACGTTCCTGACCCGGCTCAAGGTCGGCGGCAAGCTGGTCGACGCCAAGGGGGTGAGCCGGCTCTACCGGCAGAGCATCTCCGGGTCGTCGCTGCTGCTGCTGGTGCTCTCCGCGATCGCGGCGATGGCGTCGGCGGTGGCGGTCTCGACCGTCGGCAAGGCGTATTTGGGCGTGGTCTCCGAGTGGTGGAACAATTTCGTGTTCCAGCTCGAACAGCTTTTCTAGCGTCCCACCGATCAAGAGGCGACAGGTGTGATCAACTTCCGGTACCACGTGGTGTCACTGACCGCCGTCTTCCTCGCGTTGGCGATCGGTCTGGTGGTCGGCACCGCCGCCCTGAACGGCCCGGTGGCCGACTCGCTCAAGGAGAACGTCAACGCGCTGCGCAAGGACAACCAGCAGATGCGCCAGGCGGTCCAGAGCATGGAGAAGGAGCTCGAGCTCGAGGAGGACTTCGCGGCCCAGATCGCGGAGGTCGTCCTGCCGGGCACGCTGACCGGCAAGCGGGTCGTGGTGGTCGGCCTGCCCACCGGGCGCGACCACACCGAGGGCGTGCTCAAGATGCTCCAGCTCGCCGGGGCCCAGGTCACCGGCCGCATCGACCTTCAGGACAAGTTCATCAACCCGGACAACAACAACAACCTGCTGGAGCTGGCGGTCACCGCCGCGCGCCCCACCAGCGCGCCGACGGCCGGGCTGCCGGGCAACGGGCACGGGGTGGAGACCTCGACGGCCCTGCTGGCCAGCGTCCTGCTCGACCGGGCGGCCGGCGCCACCCCCGTCACCGAGGCCGACCGGCGGGCGGTGCTCGCCGCCTACATCAACGCCAACTACCTGACCACCGAGAAGCCGGTCACCGCGCCGGCGGAGGCCGTCGTCCTGGTCAGCGGGCAGCCGTACGTGGACAAGGACTCGGCGAAGAAGGACGAGTCGGTGCTGAAGGTCGCCGAGCAGTTCGACCAGGCCGGGACGCTCGTCGTGGGCGGCAACGGCTCGGCCGGCGGAAACCTGGTGGCCGCCGTGCGCAACGATCCCGTGCTGGTGCAGACCATCTCCACCGTCGACAACGCCAACACCGTCCAGGGCCAGCTGGTCACCGCACTCGCGCTGGTGCAGCAGGTCACCGAGAAGAAGGCCGGGCAGTACGGCGTCGGCGACAACGCGCCGTCCCTGCTGCCTAGACTGCCCCAGTGACGCAACGACGTACCCCGTTGTCCGGATCCAGCCTCGCCGACGTACGGCGGGAGGGAGAGGCGTGAGTCTGCTCGGTCGACTGCTGATCGCCGGCGCGGGCGCCGCCGCCGCCCGGTACGCGCTGCGCGAGGTGCGCACCTCGCCGGCCGGGCCAGCGCTGGATCGCACCAACTTCCGTGGCCGCACGGTGAGCCTGGCCGCCGGCCCCGCGCTCGCCGCAGGTGCCGCCGCGGCGGGCGCGTTCGGCGCCTCCAGCGGCCCCTCGGGTGCCGCCGCCCTGGTCGCCGGGGTGGGCGCCGGGGCGGTCGGGCTCTACGACGACGTGGTCGGGGCGCGGCCCGAACAGAAGGCGGCCAAGGGCTTCGCCGGGCACCTGGCCGCGCTGCGCGAGGGCCGGGTCACCGCGGGAATGGTCAAGGTCGTCGGGGTGGGGGCCGCCGGCCTCGGCGCCGCGGCGCTGCTCGCCGCCGATCCCCGGGTCGCCGGGCACCGGCGCCGCCAGCGGCAGGGCGTGCTGGGCCGGGGCGTCGACGTGCTGCTGGGCGCCGGTGTCGTCGCCGGCACCGCGAACCTGCTCAACCTGCTCGACCTGCGTCCCGGCCGGGCGCTGAAGTCCGGTCTCCTGCTCGGCGCCCCGCTGGCCGGGGGCCCGCACGGCGGGATCGCCGCCGGTGCCGTCGGCGCCGCCGCCGGGCTGCTCCCCGCCGACCTCGGCGAGGACGTGATGCTCGGAGACAGCGGCGCGAACGCCCTCGGCGCGCTGCTCGGCGTGGCGCTGGCCGCGCGTACCGGGCCCGTCGGGCGGGCCGGGTTGCTGGCCGTGCTGGCCGGCCTCACCGCGGCCAGCGAGAAGGTGAGCTTCACCCAGGTCATCCAGCGCACCCCGGGGCTGCGCGAGCTCGACGCACTGGGTCGACGCGCCGACTGACGTGACGACCCCGGCACCCCTCGCCGGCGCCGGCCGCGTCGCCGGAGCGGCCGCGCTCATCGCCGTCCTCACCGTCCTCAGCCGGCTCGCCGGCTTCGGCCGTACCGCCGTCTTCACCTGGACGTTGGCGCCGACCGACCTCGGCGGCACCTACGTGGTGGCGAACGCGGTGCCGAACTTCATCTTCGAGATCGTCGCCGGCGGGGCGCTGGCGAGCCTGGTCGTACCACTGCTCGCCGGGCCCGTCGCGGCGGGCGACCGGGCGGCGGTGGCCCGCACCACCGGCGCGCTGCTCACCTGGACGGTGAGCCTCCTGGTGCCCCTCGCCGTGCTGGTGGCGCTGCTCGCCGGGCCGGCGGTCGCGCTGCTGGGCGATGGACTGACCGCCGCCCAGCAGGCCAGCGGCGAGCGGATGCTGCGGGTCTTCGCCCCCCAACTGCCGCTGTACGGGGTGGGCATCGTGCTGACCGGGGTGCTCCAGGCGCACCGGCGGTTCGCCTGGCCGGTGGTGGCGCCGCTGCTGTCCAGCCTCACCGTCATCGTGGTCTACCTGGGCTTCACCGCCGCCGAAGGGCCGCTGGCCACGGTCGCCGGCGTGAGCCCGGGCGGGGAACTGCTGCTCTCCGCCGGCACCACGCTGGGCGTCGTCGTGCTCTCCCTGTCGCTGCTGGTTCCCGTCCGCCGGCTGAGGCTGCGGGTTCGACCCGGGTTCGGCTTCCCGGCCGACGCCCGCGCCCGGGTGGGCGGGCTGGTGGCGGCCGGCGCGGTGGCCGTCACCGCCCAGCAGGTCGCCCTGATGGTGAGCCTCAACCAGGTCACCTACGGGGCGGCGGCCAACCCGGGCGTCTACCAACTGGCCCAGACGCTGTACCTGCTGCCCTGGGCGGTGCTCGCGGTGCCGCTGGCGGTCGCCGCGTACCCGACGCTGGCGGCGGCCCGCGCGGCAGGCGACGAGGACGGCTACCGGGCGACCCTGGCGCCGGCCGTGCGTGGCGTGCTGCTGTTCAGCTGCCTGGGCGCCGCCGCGCTGGTCGGGACGGCCGGCCCCGTCGGCCACCTCTTCTTCGCGCCGGGCCCGGCGGCCTCGGCCGCCGCGGCGATCGCCGGGTTCGCGCCGGGCCTGCTCGGCTACGGGCTCTACGCGCTGCTGAGCCGGGCCCTCTACGCCCGGGGGGAGACCCGGGCTGCGACCGTCGCCATCGCCGCCGGCTTCCTGGCGGTACCCGCCACCGCCCTGCTGCTGGGCGCGGTGCTGCCGCTGCGGGACCGGGTGCTCGCGGTCGCCCTGGCCAACTCGGTCGGGATGGTGCTTCTCGGCGGGCTGCTCCTCGTCGCGGTACGCCGCGCTGCCGGGCCTCCCGCGCTCGCCGGCGCCGCCCGTGCCGGCGCCGCCGGACTGCTCGCCGGCACCCTGGCCGCGCTCGCCGGGACGGCCCTGGCGCGCTGGCTCGACACGGCCGGCGGCGGCACCCCGACGACACCGGGCGCACTCGCGCAGGGCATGCTGTCCGGAGTCCTGGTCGGTGTCGTGTTCCTCGCCGTCGTCTGGCTGGCCGACCGGCGGGACGTGACGCCGCTGCTCGCCGGGGTGCTCCGGCGACTGGGCAGGGCGGGCCGGCGCGGGCCGGCGGCCCCCGCCGAGGGAACGGGCGAGCGCGACATCCCCCCGGAACGGGGTGACGGGAAGGAGACGGTGTCCCGGTGAGCGGGTGCAGGACGGGTGACCGGCCGACGGCGACCGACGGGCGGGGGTGGTCGTGGTGACGGCACCGGTTCCCGGCTGGCACGGCACCGTGGCCCTGCTGCTCGCCTCCAGCACCGGCGGTGTCGGGCAGCACGTCCGCTCGCTGGCCGGGGGCCTGACCGCCGGGGGCGCCCGCGTGCTGGTCTGCGGGCCCGCCGCGACGCAGGAGCAGTTCGTTTTCACGGGCGTCGGTGCCCGCTTCCTGCCGGTGGAGATCCCGGCCAGCCCGACCCCGGCCGACGCCCGGGCGGTCGGCGCGCTGCGCCGGGCGCTCGCCGCCGAGGAGGTCGACGTGCTGCACGCCCACGGGCTGCGGGCCGGGCTCGTCGCCGTACTCGCCCGCCCGGCCGCCCCGCTCGTGGTGACCTGGCACAACGCGGTGCTCGCCGGTGGCCTGCGCGGCGGCGTGTCCCGTCTCGTCGAGCGGGTCGTGGCCCGGGGCGCCCGGGTGGCGCTCGGCGCCTCCACGGACCTGGTCGAGCGGGCCGCCGCGCTGGGCGCGACGGACGCCCGGCTCGCCCCCGTCGCCGCGCCGGCACTGCCCGCACCGCGCCGCCGCCGAGCCGCCGTCCGCGCAGAGTTCGGCGTCGCGGCGGAACAGCCGCTGATCCTGTCCGTCGGGCGGCTGCACCCCCAGAAGCGCTACGACGTGCTCATCGACGCCGCCGCGAGATGGCGTACGCGCACACCGGCGCCGGTGGTGGTGATCGCCGGCAGCGGCCCCGCCTACCTGCCGCTGGCCGCCCGGATCTCCGCCGCCCGGGCCCCGGTGACCCTGCTCGGGCACCGCACCGACGTGGGCGACCTGCTCGCCGGGGCCGACCTGGCGGTGGTGACCAGCGACTGGGAGGCCCGTCAGCTCTTCGCACAGGAGGCGATGCGGGCCGGCGTACCGCTGGTGGCGACCGGCGTCGGCGGCCTGCCGGAGCTGGTCGGCGACGCCGCGGTGCTGGTGCCGCCCGGGGACGTGGACGCCGTCGACGCGGCCGTGCGCGACCTGCTCGACGACGAGGCCGCGCGGGCCGGGCTGGGGCGGCGCGGCGCCGAGCGGGCCGCCACCTGGCCCACCGAGGCCGACACCCTCGCCCAACTGGCGGCGCTCTACGCCGAACTGGCCCCGGACGGCGCCGGACCGGCGGCCCCGGGCGCCGACGCCCCGTCGACGGGACGCCGCTGATGCGGCGCAGAATCGCCCCGATCCTGCTGACCCTCGTGGTCGTGGCGCTGGGCATCACCGCGCTGACCGTCCGCCCCGACCGGGAGGCACCGGGGCGCACCGCCGACTTCGTCGTGCTCGCCGGGGTGGCGGGACTGCGCTGGGAGGACGTCGACCCGCAGACCACGCCGACGCTGTGGCGGATGGCCCAGGACGGCTCGATCGGCTCCCTGTCGGTCCGCTCAGCGCACCGGCCGACCTGCCCCGTGGACGGCTGGCTGACGCTCGGCGCGGGCAGCTACGCCGCCTGGAACGGCAGCCGCCAGTCGGGCGGCTGCCCGCCGGCGCAGGTGGCGATCGAGCAACCCGACGGCATCGGCGCGAACCTGCCCGACCAGGAGAGCGTCGTCCTGCACAACCAGGAGCGACTGCCCTGGGGCACGGTGCCCGGCGCGTTGTCGGAGTCGGTGCGCTGCTCGGTGGCGGTCGGGCCCGGCGCGGCCGTCGCGGCGGCCCGGCCGTTCGGCCGCGTCGACCGGTACGTGCCGGCGCTGCCCGCCGACCCGGCGGGCCTGCTCGGCTCCTGCGTGCTGAGCATCGTCGACCTGGGCACGGTGGCCGGCGAGGACCCGGTGGCCCGGGCCACGGCAGCGCGCGCGGCCGACGCCCGCCTGGCCCGGGTGCTGGCCGCCCGGCCGCCCCGCTCGCTGGTGCTCGTCGCCGGGGTGTCCGACACCGAGGCGCCGTCCCGGCTGCACGTGGCCGTCGCCGACGGGCCGGGCTGGGAACGCGGGTGGCTCACCTCCGCCAGCACCGGCCGCGAGGGCTACCTGCAACTGGTCGACCTCGCGCCGACCGCGCTCACCGCGCTGGGCCGGCCGATGCCGGAGCGGCTCTTCCTCGGCCGGCCGGCAGAGTCGGTCGGCGGGCGACCGGCGGACCTCGCCGCCGCGATCGCCGCGCCCGCCGACGCCGACCGGGAGGCCGCCGCCCAGCGTCGGGTGGCGGACTGGTTCTTCACCCTGCTCGCCGGCGCCCAGGTGCTGCTGGCCGTGGCGGTGCTGCCGCTGCTGCGCCGGGCCCGCCGGCACGCCGGCCCGTACGGCCCGGAGCCGGTGTCGCCACGCGTGGTGGCGGTCGTGGAGCTGCTGCTGATCGCGGCGGCCCTCGCCGTGCCGGCCGCCCTGCTCGCCGACGCCGTGCCCTGGTGGCGCGGGGACCACGCGGGCGTGTACTTCGCCGGGGTGACCGTGCTGCTGCTGGTCGCCGCGACCGCCGTGGTCCGGCTCGCGCCGGGGCACGCGGCGACCCTCGGCCCGCTTGGTGCGGTGGCCGGCCTGACCACGCTGACCGTCGGCATGGACGTGCTCACCGGCGCCCGCCTCCAGCTCAACGGGGTGGTCGGCTACTCGGCCCTGGAGGGCGGCCGGTACGCCGGGCTGGGCACCGTCGGGCTCGGCGTGTTCCTGGCCGGCGCCCTGCTCAGCGCGGGGTGGCTGGCCCAGCGGGTCCGCCGGTCGTGGCGGCCGCCCGTGATGGTGGCCGTCGGCGGGGCCGCCGTACTGGTCGTCGGCAGCCCGTACCTGGGGGCCGATCCGATCGGCGCGATCGCGCTGACCGCCGGGCTGAGCGTCGCCGCCGCGATCAGCGCCGGCGGGTGGTTGACCATCAGCCGGCTGGCCTGGGCCACCATGGCGGGGCTGGCGTTGACCATCGGCTTCGCGGTGCTCGACCTGCGCCGGCCCGCCGCCGAGCGGGGCAGCCTCGGCCGTTTCCTGGCCGCCGTGGGCGACGGCACCGGCGGGCTCACCGTGCACCGTTCCAGCACGGCGAACTTCGAGACGCTGGTCAACAGCCCGCTGACCGTACTGGCCCTGGCCGGCGCCCTGCTGGTCTGGTTCGCCCTGCTCCAGCCGTGGGGCGGGCTGATGCGGCTGTTCGGCATCTACCCGGCGATACGGGCGGCGATGGCCGGCACCGCCGTCGCCGCGGTGACCGGCGGGGTGCTGGGCGGCGACGCCCTGGACGTCGCCGGCGCGGCCGCGGCCGTGGTGGTGCCGATGGCGGCGCTGGCCGCGTTGCGGGTGCTCGACCACTCCACCGACCGCACGCTGCCCGACGCGGGCCGGCAGCGCGACGAGGGGCCCGGCGGGACGGGCGGCGACACCGGCGGGGGACCGGACGGCGACGGCCCGGACCGCCCGACCCCGACCGGCGCGGGGGCGGGCACCGCCCGTACCCCGGATCGGGGCGCGGAACCGGCCGCGGCGCCGACGCCCCCGGCCCCGCGGTCGCCGGGCCCGGACACCGGGGCGCAGGAGCCGACGGCCGGCGCCGCCGCCGGGCAACGCGCGCCGGCCGGACGGTCATCGACCGAGGTCACCGCCTCCTGACCCGGATGGGGACGTGCCACGGCCCGCTGCGGGTGCGCCCGGCGGGCGGGCCGGGAGAGGTGTTACCGTGGAATCCCGTGGATCGCGTGATCACTTGGCTGATCGGCACGGCGGTCTGCACGACCGCGACGGACGACACGGGAGCAGGCCTTGGCCCCATCAGCACGGACGACCAGGCACATTTTCGTCACCGGGGGAGTCGCCTCCTCGCTGGGTAAGGGCCTCACCGCCTCCAGCCTCGGCAACCTGCTCACCGCGCGCGGCCTGCGCGTGGTGATGCAGAAGCTCGACCCCTACCTCAACGTCGACCCGGGGACGATGAACCCGTTCCAGCACGGCGAGGTCTTCGTCACCGAGGACGGCGCCGAGACCGACCTCGACGTCGGGCACTACGAGCGGTTCCTGGACCGGGCGCTGTCCGGCAAGGCGAACGTCACCACCGGCCAGATCTACTCCGAGGTGATCGCCAAGGAGCGGCGCGGCGAGTACCTGGGCGACACCGTCCAGGTCATCCCGCACATCACCAACGAGATCAAGTCGCGGATCCTGGCGATGGCCGACCCCGACGACGACGGCCAGGTGCCGGACGTGGTGATCACCGAGGTCGGCGGCACCGTCGGCGACATCGAGTCGCTGCCGTTCCTGGAGGCGATCCGCCAGGTCCGCCACGACCTGGGCCGGGACAACTGCTTCTACCTGCACGTCTCCCTGGTGCCCTACCTGGCGCCGTCGGGCGAGCTGAAGACGAAGCCGACCCAGCACTCGGTGGCCCAGCTGCGCAGCATCGGCATCCAGCCCGACGCGCTGGTGCTGCGCTGCGACCGGGAGATCCCCGACAAGGTCAAGCAGAAGCTGTCGCTCTACTGCGACGTCGACCGCGAGGCCGTCACCGCCGCCCCGGACGCGCCGAGCATCTACGACATCCCCAAGGTGCTGCACCGCGAGGGTCTCGACGCGTACGTGGTGCGCCGGCTCGGCCTCTCCTTCCGCGACGTCGACTGGGCCAGCTGGGACGACCTGCTGGACCGGGTGCACCAGCCCCGGCACACCGTCACCGTCGCCGTGGTCGGCAAGTACGTCGACCTGCCCGACGCGTACCTGTCGGTCAGCGAGGCGATCCGGGCCGCCGGCTTCGGCCACCGGGCCCGGGTGCAGCTGCGCTGGGTGCCCAGCGACGAGTGCGTCACCCCGTCCGGCGCCGCGGCCGCCCTGGCCGGCGTGGACGGCATCGTCATCCCGGGCGGCTTCGGGGTACGCGGCATCGAGGGCAAGATCGGCACCGCCCGCTACGCCCGGGAGAACGGCATCCCGCTGCTCGGCCTCTGCCTCGGTCTGCAGTGCATGACCATCGAGGTGGCCCGGCACCTGGCGGGCCTGGAGGGCGCCAACTCGCTGGAGTTCGACGAGGAGGCGGCGCACCCGGTCATCGCCACGATGGCCGACCAGGAGGACATCGTCGCCGGCAGGGGCGACCTGGGCGGCACCATGCGGCTGGGCGCGTACCCGGCGGCGCTCGCCGAGGGCTCGCTCGTCGCCGAGGCGTACGGCAGCACCGAGGTCAGCGAGCGGCACCGGCACCGCTACGAGGTGAACAACGCCTACCGCGACGCGCTGACCAAGGCGGGCCTGCACGTCTCCGGCACCTCGCCCGACGGGCGGCTGGTCGAGTTCATCGAGCTGGACCGGGGCCTGCACCCGTTCTTCGTCGCCACCCAGGCGCACCCGGAGCTGAAGAGCCGGCCGACCCGCCCGCACCCGCTGTTCGCCTCCTTCGTCAAGGCGGCGGTGGCGTATTCGGAGGCCGACCAGCTCCCGGTCGACCTCGACGCGGCCGACAGCGCGACGAACCCGGACGCGGCGGCGACCAACGCCGCCCGCAACGGGGGCGCCGCCGCGAAGGCGACGTCGGCCTCGTGAGCGGGCGCACCGTCGGCTCCGACGGCGACACGAGCGCCGTCGGGCACCGCTACGAGGTGCGCTCGCGCACCGAGCGCTACCGGGGCCGGATCTTCGACGTGGTCAGCGAGGAGGTGGCGATGCCCGGCGGCGGGACGGGCGTGCGCGACTTCGTCCGGCACGTCGGCGCGGTCGCCGTGGTGGCGCTCGACGCGGCCGGTCAGGTGGTGCTGATCCGCCAGTACCGGCACCCGGTCGGGCGGCATCTGTGGGAGCTGCCGGCCGGGCTGACCGACGTCTCCGGCGAGGACCTGGCCGCCGCCGCGGTCCGGGAGCTGGCCGAGGAGGTGGACCTGACCGCCGGGCGGATCGACGTCCTGGTGGACCTGCACAGCTCGCCGGGCTTCACCAACGAGTTGGTCCGGGTCTTCCTGGCCCGGGACCTGGCCGACGTGCCGGCGCCGCAGCGGCACGAGCGCCACGACGAGGAGGCCGACCTCCAGGTCGTCCGCGTCGACCTGGACGAGGCCGTCGGCATGGTCCTCGCGGGCGAGATCACCAACGCCTCCTGCGTGGCCGGGCTGCTCGCCGCCGCCCGGGCCCGCGACACCGGCTGGTCGGCGCTGCGCCGGGCCGACGCGCCCCTACCGGGCTGAGCCGGGGGCGGAGAACGTGAAGGGGCCGTGCGGTACGCCGCACGGCCCCTTTCGTCGTTCCGGGTCGGTCAGTCGCGCAGCGGCCGGCCCTGCCCGTCGACGCCACCGTTGATCAGGATCAGGATGCCGTCGACGAAGCCCCAGATGCCGCCGATGCCGCACGTCACGAGGGACACGATGAGCTGGATGACGCCGGTCTTGGTGTCGCCCATGTAGAAGCGGCCGATGCCGAAGGTGCCGAGCACGATCTGCAGGACGCCCGCGACGACCTTGCTCTTGTCGGAGACACCCGACGGGTACCCGGGCTGGTTGGGGTAGCCGGGCTGGTAAGGAGGTGTGGTCATGAGGCGACACCCTAGTGATCCACTGGTCTCCTGTCCGCAGCGGCACCCGAAGAGTGGGACGATAATGGATGAACACTGTCCTGACGGCTGAGGTGCGGGTCGCACCGCCGGCCCCGTTCACGCCTGACACATCGTCAGCGTGTGCCGGCACCGGATGTCACTGTGCTGCCTCGGCGGCGGTGCCGACGCGCCTAGACTGCCGCCGGCGGGACCGGTGGACCGCGGCGGCAAAGGGGCCGCCGTGGCACCGCGCAGTCGGGGGAGCGCAGCCCCGAAGAGAGGTGTCTGCATCGTGAAGGTCGGAATCCCCCGCGAGGTCAAGAACCACGAGTACCGCGTGGCGATCACGCCGGCGGGCGTGAACGAGTTCGTCCGCAGCGGCCACCAGGTCTTCGTCGAGTCCGGCGCCGGCGTCGGATCCAGCATCGGCGACGACGAGTTCGCCGCCGCCGGGGCCAAGATCCTGGCCACCGCCGACGAGGTGTGGGAGACCGCCGAGCTGGTGCTCAAGGTCAAGGAGCCCATCGCCGAGGAGTACCACCGGATGCGCGAGGGGCAGGTGCTCTTCACCTACCTGCACCTGGCCGCCTCGAAGGCGTGCACCGACGCGCTCGTCGACCGCAAGGTCACCGGCATCGCGTACGAGACCGTCGAGCTGCCCGACCGGTCGCTGCCGCTGCTCGCCCCGATGTCCGAGGTGGCCGGCCGGCTCGCCCCGCAGGTGGGCGCCTACCACCTCCAGCGGCAGGGCGGCGGGCGCGGCATCCTGATGGGTGGCGTCTCCGGCGTCTACGCCGCGAAGACCGTGGTCATCGGCGCCGGCGTCTCCGGCATGAACGCCGCCGCGATCGCGCTGGGCCTCCAGGCCGAGGTGCTGCTGCTGGACAAGAACGTGGCCCGCCTGCGCCAGGCCGACGCCATCTACCGGGGCCACCTCCAGACGGTGGCCTCCAACGCGTACGAGATCGAGCGGGCCGTGCTGGACGCGGACCTGGTCATCGGCGCGGTGCTGGTGCCCGGCGCGAAGGCCCCGACCCTGATCTCCAACGAGCTGGTCTCCCGGATGAAGCCGGGCAGCGTGCTGGTCGACATCTCCATCGACCAGGGCGGCTGCTTCGAGGACTCGCGTCCCACCACGCACGCCGAGCCGACCTACCAGGTGCACGACTCGATCTTCTACTGCGTGGCGAACATGCCGGGCGCGGTGCCGCACACCAGCACCTACGCGCTGACCAACGTCACCCTGCCGTACGCCCTGGAGTTGGCCAACCACGGCTGGCGTGAGGCGCTGCGCCGCGACCCGGCGCTGGCGCTGGGCCTGAACACCCACGACGGCCAGGTCACCTACGGCCCCGTCGCCGAGGCGCACGGCATGCCGAGCCTCGCGCTGGCCGACGCGCTGGCCTGAGGGGTGGCGGACTGACCGGCACAGCGGACGGGGCCGGCGCGGGCGGGGAGCCAGCGCCGGCCCTGCGCCGTGCCGTGCGCGGCTACCTCGACCACCTCACCGTCGAGCGGGGACTGTCGGCGAACACCCTCTCGTCGTACCGGCGTGACCTGGAGCGCTACCTGGGCACCCTGGCGGCGGCCGGCGTGCCGGACCTGGCCGCCGTCGGCCCGGGGCAGGTCGAGGCGCACCTGGCCCGGCTGCGCGCCGGCGACGAGGAGCATCCGCCGCTCGCGGTCTCCTCCGCCGCGCGGGCGGCCAGCGCGGTGCGCGGCCTGCACCGGTTCGCGCTGCGCGAGGGGCTGGCCGGCGCCGACCCGAGCCGGGACGTCCGCCCGCCCACGCCGCCGCGCCGGTTGCCCCGCGCGCTGCCGGTCGACGCCGTGGTGCGGCTGCTGGAGACCGCCGGCCCGGTGACCGCCGCCGGCGACGGTGCGCCGGTCGCGCTGCGCGACCGGGCGCTGCTGGAGTTCCTGTACGGCACCGGGGCGCGGATCTCCGAGGCGGTCGGCGCCGCCGTGGACGACCTGGACGTCGACGAGGGCACCGTGCTGCTGCGCGGCAAGGGCGGCCGCACCCGGCTCGTCCCGATCGGCGGGTACGCGGTCGAGGCGGTGCGGGCCTGGCTGGTGCGGGCCCGGCCCGCTCTGGCCGCCACGGGCCGGGGCACCCCGGCGGTCTTCCTCAACGCCCGCGGCGGCGCGCTGACCCGGCAGGGCGCCTGGACCATCCTTCGCCGCTCCGCCGAGCGGGCCGGGCTGCCGGTGGACGGCCCGGAGGCGGTCTCCCCGCACACCCTGCGCCACTCCTACGCCACCCACCTGCTCGACGGTGGCGCGGACGTGCGGGTGGTGCAGGAACTGCTCGGTCACGCCTCGGTCACCACCACCCAGGTCTACACCCTGGTCACCGTCGAGCGGCTGCGCGAGGTGTACGCCACCGCCCACCCCCGGGCGCGGGGTTGACCCCGCCCGGCCCCGGCCCGGGCGCGGGACCGACCGCCGGGCGGCCCACCAGGGGTGGCCGCCGCCGGCCGGCACGGGTGGCGCGACGGTGTACGGGGCGGTGCGCGGAGGACGTCGCCGGTGGCTGGCCTGGTCGGCGGGGCGGCGACACGCCGAGCGGGTGCGACCGGCCCGCCGGGCGGTGGCGTACAGTCGGCATCGGCGCGGACCTCCTGGGGCGATGGTGATGCAGACCGGGGTGCGCAGCGGCGCCGCGAAGGACGTCGGACGGCTCCGACGCCGGGTGGTCGTCGGGAGGGGGCAACGAGCACATGGCTGGCAACGGTGACCGTGCCGAGACCTGGACGTCGGAGCTCCGCGAGCAGCAGGCCACGCTCGGGGCGGATCTGGGTCCGGCGGATCCGGCGGCGTACACGATGCGCAAGCCGATTCCCGAGCCGATGCCGACCGACCGGCACGGCCCGGCCCGGATCATCGCGATGGCCAACCAGAAGGGTGGCGTGGGCAAGACCACCACGACCATCAACCTGGGCGCCGCGCTGGCCGAGTACGGCCGCAAGGTGCTGCTCGTCGACTTCGACCCGCAGGGCGCCCTCTCGGTCGGGCTGGGGGTCAACCCGCACAACCTCGACCTGTCGGTCTACAACCTGCTCATGCAGGACGACGTCACCGCCGAGGACGTCCTGATCAAGACCGACGTGGCGGGGCTGCACCTGCTGCCGGCCAACATCGACCTCTCCGCGGCCGAGATCCAGCTCGTCAACGAGGTCGCCCGGGAGATGGCCCTGGCCCGGGTGCTCCGCACGATCCGCAAGGAGTACGACTACATCCTGATCGACTGCCAGCCCTCGCTGGGCCTGCTGGCGATCAACGCGCTGACCGTGGCGCACGGCGTGCTCATCCCGCTGGAGTGCGAGTTCTTCAGCCTGCGCGGCGTGGCGCTGCTGCTGGACACCATCGACAAGGTGCGCGAGCGGCTCAACTTCGACCTGGAACTCGAGGGCATCCTCGCGACCATGTACGACAGCCGCACCACCCACTGCCGCCAGGTGCTCCAGCGGGTGGTGGAGGCGTTCGGCGACAAGGTCTACCAGACGGTGATCACCAAAACCGTCAAGTTCCCCGAGTCCACCGTCGCCGGTGCCCCGATCACCACGCTCGACCCGGCCTCGTCCGGTGCCCGCAACTACCGCCAGCTGGCCCGCGAGGTGATCGCCGCCCAGGCCGAGCGGTAGGCCGGGATGCACCTTCGCGCCGGGTCGCCCGGGGCGTGGACTACGGTCTTCCGGTGACCGCGCCGCCCCTCGACCCTCCGACGACGCCGGAGCAGCCCCCGGTACGGGCCGCCGAGGCCCTCGCCGAGGTGCCGACGGACCCGGCCGGCGCGCCCGGGACGGCGACGGAGAGCGGCGGGTTCACCGTCCGGCTGGCGAACTTCACCGGCCCGTTCGACCTGCTGCTCCAGCTGATCGGCAAGCACAAGCTCGACGTGACCGAGGTGGCCCTGCACCGGGTCACCGACGAGTTCATCGCCTACATCCGCGCGATGGGCGACCAGTGGGACCTGGACGAGGCCAGCGAGTTCCTGCTCATCGCCGCCACGCTGCTCGACCTGAAGGCGGCCCGGCTGCTGCCCGCCGCCGAGGTCGAGGACGAGGAGGACCTCGCGCTGCTGGAGGCCCGGGACCTGCTCTTCGCCCGGCTGTTGCAGTACAAGGCGTACAAGGAGGCGGCGGCGCACATCGCCGCGCTGGAGGAGGTCGGCGGCCGGCGCTACCCCCGCGCGGTGACCCTGGAGCCCCGCTACGCCGAGGCGCTGCCCGACCTGGTCCTCGGCATCGGCCCGCAGCGGCTGCTGAAGCTGGCGGTCAGGGCGATGACGCCGAAGCCGGTGCCGGAGGTGTCCGTCGCCCACGTGCACATGGTGCGGGTCAGTGTCCGGGAGCACGCGGGGATCCTCACCGAGCGGCTGCGCCGGGCCGGCACGGCCACCTTCTCGCTGCTCTGCGCCGACTGCGAGGCCACCCTGGAGGTGGTGGCCCGGTTCCTGGCCCTGCTGGAGCTCTACCGGGAGGGCCTGGTCGCGTTCGTCCAGGAGCAGGCGCTGGAGGAGCTGACCGTACGCTGGACCGGCCCCGCCGAGGGTGGCCCCGACCTGCACGTCGACGAGTACGCGGGCACCCCGGCCGAGCCGGTCCCGACGGTGCCCGAGCCGGCGGGCTCCGGCCCGCTGCCGGCGGCATCGGCCGAGCGGCGGCCGGTGCCGGACGAGACCGACTCAGCTGCGGTGGCAGATGTGGCGGCGGAGGGCAGCGGGACGGCGCCGGGTGTGGCGGCGGACGGGAACGGGACGGCGACGACGGAGGAGCGAGCGGGATGAGCAGCGACGAGCGTCGGGACTCCCTGGCCGACCAGGCCGCCGCCTGGGTGCCGCCCTGGCAGCGCCCCACGGCCCCCTCCCCAGCTCCCGAAACCGGAGATCTTGGTAGCTCCGCGCCCCCAGAGGGGCCTGAACCTACCAAGATCTCCGGAGATCCTGAGCGCGCGGCGGAGTCCGCGGCGGCGGACGCGCCGCCTGTGGAGACTGGCGGCGGGGAGTGTAAGGGCGGTCGGGGCTCATCGGCGAAGGGTGCTGCGGGGCGGCGGAGGGGGGCGGCGGCGCCCGAGCCGCCTCCGGAACTCGACGACGCGGAGCTGCGCGGGGCCCTGGAGGCGATCCTGCTGGTGGTGGACGAGCCGGTCAGCGAGCTGATCCTCGCCCAGGTGCTGGAGCAGCCCGCCGAGCGGATCGGGCCGACGCTGGACGAGATCGCCGCCGGCTACACGGCCGCCGGGCACGGCTTCGAGCTGCGCCGGGCCGCGGGTGGCTGGCGTCTCTACACCCGGCCGGAATACGCCACCTACGTGGAACGGTTCGTACTGGACGGGCAGTCCGTGCGGCTGACCCAGGCTGCGCTGGAGACACTGGCCGTGATCGCGTACAAGCAGCCCGTCACCCGCTCGCGGATCTCCGCCATCCGGGGTGTCAACTGCGACGGGGTGATCCGTACCCTGGTCTCCCGCGGGTTGGTCGAGGAGTGCGGCACCGAACCGGACAGCGGGGCGTTCCTCTACCGGACCACCACGATGTTCCTGGAGAAGCTCGGGCTGAACAGCGTCGACGACCTCCCGCCGCTGGCCCCGTTCCTTCCCGACGACGTAGAAGAGCTTGCCGATGCCACGCGATGACCGCACGCCCCGCCCCGACGCGCCCGCCTTCGAGGGGGCCGAGCGCCTGCAGAAGGTGCTGGCCGCCGCCGGCGTCGGCTCCCGGCGCGCCTGCGAGGACCTGATCTTCCGCCGCCGGGTCACCGTCGACGGCCGGGTCGCCCAGCTCGGCGACAAGGTCGACCCCGCCACCGCCGTGATCCACGTCGACGGCGAGCGCCTCGTCGCCGACACCCGACTGGTCTACCTGGCCATGAACAAGCCCCGCGGGGTCGTCTCGACCATGGCCGACGAGAAGGGGCGCACCGCGCTCGCCGACTTCCTCGGCAACCGGGTGGAGCAGCGGGTCTACCACGTGGGGCGCCTCGACGCCGACAGCGAGGGCCTGCTGCTGCTCACCAACGACGGCACCCTCGCGCACAAGCTGATGCACCCGTCGTACGGGGTGCAGAAGACGTACCTGTGCGAGGTTTCCGGACCGATCCCGCGCAACCTCGGCAAGCGGCTGATGGCCGGCGTGGAGCTGGAGGACGGGCCGGCGAAGGTCGACTCCTTCCGGGTGGTGGACACGCTGGGACGCAGCGCCCAGGTCGAGCTGAGCCTGCACGAGGGGCGCAAGCACATCGTCCGCCGGCTGCTCGGCGAGGTGGGCCACCCGGTGAGCCGGCTGGTGCGTACCGCGATCGGGCCGATCCGGCTGGGCGACCTGCGCGCGGGGCGGACGCGGCGGCTGACCAACGCGGAGGTCGCCGCCCTGTTCAAGGCCGTGGGTGACTGACCCCCGGGTTCGGGGTACGGCTGCCGGTAGGCTCCCTGGCGGCCCGGTGCCGGCGGCGCCCACCGGGCGACCGCGACGCCGGGCATCATTGAGAACGTTTGGACAACCGCTCGCGACACATCCGGTGTTTCGTGAGGTACGGGCTGAGGAGGACGACGGTGGAGGAAAACGAACGGGCCGGGCGATGCGTGGTCGCTGTGGACGGGCCGTCCGGTTCGGGTAAGTCCACCGTCTCGCGGCGGCTCGCCGTCGGCATCGGTGCCCGCTATCTCGACACCGGCGCCATGTACCGCGCCATCACCTGGGCGGTGCTGCGCTCCGGGGTCGACCTGACCGACGCCGAGTCGGTGGCCAAGGTCGCCGGCGAGGTGGACCTGCGCATCGGCACCGACCCCCAGGGGTACGGCGTGACCGCCGACGGCGTGAACGTCGACGCACAGATCCGCGGCCCGGAGGTGACCGGGGCGGTCTCCGCGGTGGCCGCCGTGCCGGCGGTGCGCGCGCTGCTGGTCAACCGGCAGCGCGAGATGATCGCCAACGCCGGCCGGATCGTGGTCGAGGGCCGCGACATCGGCTCCGTGGTGGCGCCGGACGCCGACCTGAAGGTCTACCTGACCGCCTCCGAGGCGGCCCGGGCCGCCCGGCGCAGCGCCGAGGACGCCACCGACGTGGCGGCGACCGCGGCCGACCTGGCCCGGCGGGACCGGCTCGACTCGACCCGCAAGGCCGACCCGCTGACCCAGGCCGCCGACGCCGTGGTGCTGGACACCACCGAGCTGGGCATCGACCAGGTCGTCGGGCGGCTGCGTGACCTGCTGACCGATCGGGGAGTGGCATGACCGACACCGACGGGTGGATCGAGCTGCGGGAGCCGGACGCCGACACCGAGGAGCCCACCGGCCCGCAGCCGGTCGTGGCCGTGGTCGGCCGCCCCAACGTGGGCAAGTCGACCCTGGTCAACCGCCTCATCGGCCGCCGCCAGGCGGTCGTCGAGGACGTCCCCGGGGTCACCCGTGACCGCGTCCCGTACGACGCGCAGTGGGCCGGCCGGCAGTTCACCGTGGTGGACACCGGCGGCTGGGAGCCCGACGCCAAGGACCGGGCGGCCGCGATCGCGGCGCAGGCCGAGACGGCGGTCGCCACCGCCGACGTGGTGCTGTTCGTGGTCGACGCGATGGTCGGCTCGACCGACGTGGACGAGGCCGCCGTACGCATGCTGCGCCGCAGCGCCAAGCCGGTGATCCTGGTCGCGAACAAGGCCGACAACACCGCCATCGAGATGGAGGCGACCTCGCTGTGGTCGCTGGGCCTCGGTGAGCCGTACCCGGTGTCGGCGCTGCACGGGCGCGGTTCGGGCGAACTGCTCGACGCCATCATGGACGCGCTGCCGGAGGCGCCGAAGATCGTCGAGAACCGCCCGCGCGGCCCGCGTCGGGTGGCCCTAGTCGGCCGGCCGAACGTCGGCAAGTCCAGCCTGCTCAACCGCTTCTCGGGCGAGGAGCGGGCGGTCGTCGACTCCGTCGCCGGCACCACCGTCGACCCGGTCGACAGCCTGGTCGAGATCGGCGGGGAGACCTGGCAGCTGGTCGACACGGCGGGCCTGCGCAAGCGGGTCGGCAAGGCCAGCGGCACCGAGTACTACGCCAGCCTGCGGACCGCCGGGGCGATCGAGGCCGCCGAGGTCGCCGTGGTGCTGCTGGACTCCAGCGAGCCGATCAGCGAGCAGGACCAGCGGATCCTGTCCATGGTCACCGAGTCCGGCCGGGCGCTGGTGATCGCCTTCAACAAGTGGGACCTGGTCGACGCCGACCGCCGGTACTACCTGGACAAGGAGATCGAGCGCGAGCTGCGCCGCATCCCATGGGCGATCCGGCTCAACCTGTCGGCGCAGACCGGCCGGGCGGTCGACAAGCTCGCCCCGGCGCTGCGCAAGGCCCTGGCGAGCTGGGAGACCCGCGTACCGACCGCGCAGCTCAACGCGTGGCTGACCGCGCTGGTGCAGGCCACCCCGCACCCGGTGCGGGGCGGACGGGCGCCGAAGATCCTCTTCGCCACCCAGGCGGGCGTGGCGCCGCCGCGCTTCGTGCTGTTCACCACCGCCCCGCTGGACGCGGGCTACCAGCGGTTCGTCGAGCGCAAGCTGCGCGAGGAGTTCGGCTTCGAGGGCAGCCCGATCGAGATCTCCGTACGTCCTCGCAAGAAGCTCGGCCCCGGCGGCCGGGGCAAGGCGCACGGCTGACCCGCTCGATGTAAAGCCGGGTGGGAGCGCCCTCCCACCCGGCTTTTCGCTACCCCCCACTTCCCATCCTCCTAGGACGCTTTAGAGGGCGTGCGCGGGATGACGCGTTCCGGCACGGGAGGGGGCAGTGCGGACGGTGCGAAGATCCTGCGCTAAGCTGTACCGGCTGTCGCGGGGAGATCCGCGCGGGAGCATCGGGACGTGGCGCAGCTTGGTAGCGCACTTGACTGGGGGTCAAGGGGTCGTCGGTTCGAATCCGGCCGTCCCGACAAGGTGTTATCGCAGGTCAGATGGCTGGTCCGAGACGTCGGGCCGGCCTTTCTGGCTTCCTGGGGACCACGTCGGTCAAGTGCGTCGGGCCGGTAGCGCATCTTGACCGCTGGTCAAGTCTTGAAGCGTTAATGCGGGATGCCTGCCGAATCGTTCGCTATCTGCATCAAGGCGGCCCGCAAGCGGGCCGCGCCGGCCCGGCCCCGGCCTGCTGGCGACCTTCGGCCGGCATCGGCCGGGCTGGCCGGCCACGCTGATGGCGACAAGAGCATGAAGACCTCGGGGCTCCGCCCCGAACCCCGGCCCTCCTCAGAGATGCCGCCGCGGCTCCCCTCGTCGAGCACCACAAGGGCTACCAGCGGCCCCGGACGGGGCCAAGGTCGTTCGGCTGGTGAGGCGCTCCACCTTGTCCCCGTCCGGGGGAGGCTGGAAGGTCTGACGACTGCCCGACGAGGAGATCCGCTTCCCCTGGCGGCCGGGTTATATGTTCTCTCGATCGCCCTACAAGTGGGCGGCATGGCAACCAACCGGGAGGCTCCTGTGGGGGTTCTTTACGACTACTTCCGCGCTTCGGACGACGAGGCTGTCGCAAAGCTGATGACCGCTACCGATGGCGGCCCGGTGGTGCGAGAGGGAGATTCTGCCGTCGTGGATGCCGTAGACGGCAAGGGGATCGATCCGCGCGTCGTCCTCGGCAAGGTCGTCTCGTTCGCCCTCGACGCGCCGTGGGACGCCCACCTAATCGGGGAACGACTTATCTGGCCGGACGGCGCCGGTGAGGACCCTGAGTTCGAAGGACCCTGGGTCGTCGTACTCAGCGAACGCGCCCGGGACGCGCTTGCCGAAATCCCGGACGACCGCATGCCGGGCCTAGCCGATCGGTGGTCACACATCGGGGAGCTGTCCCACTACAGCGACATGCAGCCGGAGGTCATGCTGTCGCGCTTGCGGGAGTTCGTTGGGCTGGCCCGCAGAGCACGCACGAGCGGGGAAAGCATCTACTGCTGGATCTGCCTCTAGGGCGCGTTTCGTAAGTGGGTGTTGGTCGGGTGGGGTCACGGCGTGGCGGTGATCGATAACTGAAGAGGTCTCC
>NZ_JCADBQ010000028.1:0-31029 GCF_059359355.1 Micromonospora sp. ZG13 | reverse complement strand
TGGTGGTGGTCATTGGTGTGGAAGTGCGCTGGTGCTGGTCAGGTGTCGTGGGCCGGCGGTGGGGCATGAGACCGTCATACCGGCCAGGTGACCTGCGCACCACGGGGCGGGGAACGGCGCCCTGCGATTCCCTGAAGTTGTTCCTGGTCCGGGTGGGAACGCGATTCACCCGGGCTGCCGCGCCTCACGTGCCGCCGGGAGCAGCCGGTGTCGGTCCGATGTTTCCCGGGACCGTCCGGCCAGGGAGAACCGCGTCGTCGAAACACCTGTGACGCTGTTCTGGCAGTTCGGAGTATTGACAAGGCTCGCCGAGCCTGCCGTGTGGCGCGGGTATGAGCGTTTCACGATTGCGCTGTGATGAACCTGCACCGAGACGGTGAGTGCAGACCTTGTTGAAACACGCACCCATCGAGGAGGTTTAAGTGGCGTTCCTCACCAACGAGGCCGTTGCAGCGCGAGAGAGGACCCCTCCATGTCGGTCAATGCAGTCGAGATTCTGAACGCCTTCTTCTTCGACGGTGCCGACGCTCCGGCGGACGGCGACGTGCGGATCGACGTCGTGGACAGCTGGACCACCAGCGACCTGGCGGCGGTCCGGCCCACCACCATCAGCTGGAGCGAGGCGCGGGTGGACGCGGTCCGCTGACCGCCCCCCGGGCGCAACCGGCACTGACGAGCACGAGCGGATTCGCGGGGTGGACGAGATGACAGACATCGAGCTCTGGATACGACGGTTCCACCCCGCCGACGAGGCGGCGACCAGGCTGCTCTGCCTGCCGCACGCCGGCGGCTCGGCGAGCTACTTCCTCGCGGCGGCCAAGGCCCTCGCACCCGAGGTCGACGTGCTCGCCGTCCAGTACCCCGGCCGCCAGGACCGCTGGCGGGAGCCGGGCCTCACCTCGGTCCACGAGATCGCGGACCAGTTGGTGGCGGCGCTGCCGCCCCTGCTCGACCGGCCGGTCACCATCTTCGGCCACAGCCTCGGCGCGACGATCGGGTTCGAGGTCGCGCGGCGGCTGGGCCTGCAGGGCGTCGTTCCGACCGCCCTGTTCGCCTCCGGCCGGCGGGCACCGCACCGGCGCAAGGTCGAGCGGGTCCACCTGCGCGACGACGCCGGCCTCATCGCCGAGGTGCGCGCGTTGGCGGGCACCGACGACGCGCTGCTCGACGACGAGGACGTGGTGCGGATGGTGCTGCCCGCCATCCGTTCCGACTACACGGCCGCCGAGACCTACGAGTACCGGCCCGGACCACGCCTGGACTGCCCGATCGTCGCCCTCATCGGCGACTGCGACCCCCGGGTCACGGTCGACGAGGCGCAGGCGTGGCAGGAACACACCGGCGGCGAGTTCGAGCTGGTCGTGCATCCCGGCGGTCACTTCTACCTCAACGACAAGATGCCCGACGTGCTGCGCCGGATCCGGACGCACACCCGGGCGCTCAACCCGGCGCCGCCCGGCGGCGCCGCTTTCGCCCACGCCGTACAACCGGGGTGAGTCGCCGGCCGACCGAGCCTCAGGAGTGTCCGGAGGTGTCCCACATGGCACTGATCGAGAGAGAACACCTGCTGTCCGACCTCGCGGAGACGTACGCGACGGCCGCCGCCGGTCAGGGCCGGGTGGCCCTGGTCGACGGGGGTGTCGCCAGCGGGAAGACCAGACTGGTGAACGCCGCCGCCGAGGTGGCCGCCGGGGACGGCGCGCTCGTGCTGACGGCCGCCTGCTCGGTCGCCGAGAGCGGCATCCGCCTCGGCGTCGTCGGGCAGCTGTTCCACAGCCTGCGTGCCCAGACCGCGACGGCCGACCACCTGCCGCTGCTCCGGCGCCACGACGCCCCCTCGGGTGAGTCGGACACTCCCGCCCTGCGGCACGGTGAGGCGCAACTGCTCGAAGACGTCTGTCAGGCCCTCCTGGACGTCGCCACCGACCGGACGCTGGTGGTCGTCGTCGACGACGTGCAGTTCGCGGACCCCCTGTCGTTGCAGGCGCTGCTGTACCTGCAACGGCGGATCCGCTTCGCGCGGATGCTGCTCGTGGTCAGCGGATGCGTCGGCGCGCGGCCCGAGGCCGCCGCGTTCCGGGCGGAGCTCACGCGGCAACCCCACTGCCGCCACCTGCGACTGCTGCCGCTGTCGCCCGACGGGGTGGGACGCCTGCTCGCCGAGCGGATCCGGCCGGACGCCGCCCGGCGGCTCGCCGCGTCCGCGCACCTCATCAGCGGCGGGAACCCGATGCTCGTCCACGCGCTGGCCGACGACTCGCTCGCCGGGGGCATGGACGCCGCGCCGACGGTCGGCGAGTCGTTCGTGCAGGCCGCGCTCGCGTGCCTGCACCGCAGCGACCCCCGGCTGCTCGACGTCGCCCGGGTCCTCGCGATCGTCGGTCCGTCCGTGTCCGTCGGGCTCGTCGCCGGGCTGGTGGGCCTGAGCGCGGCAGCCGTGCGGCAGGTGCTCGGCGCGCTCACCGAGGCGGGCCTCACCCAGGGACACGTCTACCACCATCCGTCGGTGCGCGCCGCCGTGCTGGAGGACTGCCCGGCGCAGACCCAGTCGGCGCTGCGGTCGCGCGCCGCGCGGCTGCTGCACGAGGACGGCGCGTCCGCCGCCGAGGTTGCCGCGCACCTGGTGGGCATCGGTGAGCCGGCCGAGGCATGGGCCGCACCGGTGCTGGTCACGGCCGCGGGGGAGGCCGTCGCCGGCGGCGCCGTGCGGTACGCGGTGGACTGCCTGGACCTGGCGCTGCGGTCCACCCGGGACGGGCGGGTGCGGGCCGTCGCGGAGGCGGCCCTCGTGCGGGCGTACTGGCGCGCCGACCCCGAGGCGGTCCCGCGTCACCTGTCGTCGCTGCTGGAGGCGGGTCGCGCCGGCCTGCTCGACGAGGCCGACACGTTGCTGCTCGCCCGGTCGCTCGCCTGGCACGGCAGGCACGTCGACGCCGAGGAGGCGCTCGGCGGCCTGGGCGACCTCGCCGCGCACCCGGACCCCGACCTCGGCGCCGACTACCTCGCCACCCGGCGGTGGCTGCGATACTGCCGTCCGCACGGCGGCGATCCCGCCGCCGGATCCCTCGGCGACGACCGGGGCAGCCCGGTCGACCGCGCCGAGGAGGTGCTGCAACGCGCCCGCGCGGGCGACTCCCTCCTCGTGTCGGTGTGGGACGCGCTGCGGGTGCTGGTCCACGCCGACCACCTCGACCGCGCCGCCGACTGGTGCGAGAAGCTGGCCGAGGAGGCCGAGGCGTACGAGATCACGAGCTGGCGGGCCGTCCTGTCGGACGTGCGGGCCGCCATCGCCCTGTGCCGGGGCGACCTGGGCGTCGCCGAGCGGCACGCGCGCGACGCGCTGGCCACGATGCCGCCCGCGGCCTGGGGCGTCGCCGTCGGCTCGCCGCTCGCGCACCTGGTGCTCGCCCGCACGATGACCGGGCAGCTGCCGCTGGCGGAGACGGCCCTGCGCGAGTCGACACCGGCCGCGATGCGCCAGAGCCTGTTCTGGCCGCAGTACCTGCGGGCCCGGGGCGTCTACTACGACGCCGTGGACCGGCGGCACGCCGCGCTCGCGGACTTCCAGACCACCGGCCAGCTCGCCGTGACCTGGGGCGTCGACGACCCCTGCGCGCTGCCGTGGCGGGTCGACCTCGCCCGGCTGCACGTGCGGATGGGCCGGCCGGACCGGGCCCGCAAGCTGGTCACCGAGCACCTCGCGCTGCCGGGTGGGGACGCCCCGCGCGCCAAGGGCATGGGGCTGCGGGCCCTGGCGGCGGCGTACGCGCCGAAGCAACGCCAGGTGATGCTGCGCGAGGCGATGGACCTGCTGCACGCCAGCGGGGACCGGCACGAACTCGCGCACGTCTTCGCGGACCTCAGCCAGACCGGGCACGCGCTCGGCGAGTTCGGGCGCGCCAAGATGATGAGCGCCCACGCCCTCCAACTCGCTGAGGGCTGCCACGCCGAGTTGTTGCGGCGCAAGCTCAGGCCGGCCCACGACACCCTCGACCCTCCGGTGGCCGGCGCCAAGGAGGGACTCGCCACCCTGACCGACGCCGAGCGCCGCGTCGTGAACCTGGCCGCCCGTGGGCACACCAACCGGGAGATCGGCGACAGGCTGTTCATCACCGTCAGCACGGTCGAGCAGCACCTGACGCGGGCCTACCGGAAGCTGAAGATCAGCACGCGTACGGAGTTGGTGCACATCGATCCACCGAAGGGTGCGCGCGGCAGGCGACGTCGGCGTGACGTCGCGCCGGCGGAACCGGCTGGGGAACCGTGATCGCGGTCGCCTCCGCGCAGGCGAACTGAATCCCGTACGGGAAGGGACCCGATGACCATGCCGCAGGTCGTGCTACTCGACGAACAGGGGCAGCCCGTGGGCGCCACCGAGGGCGCGACGGTGCACCACTCGCGTACGCCCCTGCACCTGGCCTTCTCCTGTTACGTCTTCACCAGCGACGCGAAGCTGCTCCTGACGCTGCGCGGCGACCGGACGCGGACCTGGCCGGGGATCTGGACGAACTCCTGCTACGGGCATCCCGCGCCGGGGGAACCGGTGTCCGCGGCCGTGACGCGCACCGTCCGCGCCGAACTCGGCCTGACGGCGCCCGTGCCCGAGCTGGTGCTGCCGGCGTTCCGCTACCGCGCGGTCATGGACAACGGGGTGGCGGAGAACGCCGTCGCGCCGGTGTTCCGGGTGGTGACCGACGAGCGTCCCACCCCGGACCCGGCCGCCATCGCCGACTTCGAGTGGGCCGACTGGGCGGACTTCGTCTACGCGGTGAACACGGGGGACATCTCCCTGTCGCCGTGGTGCCGCCTCCAGGTCGCCGAGCTCGTCACGTTGGGTGAGGATCCGACGCGCTGGCCCACGGCCGACGAGTGCCTCCTGCCCGGCGGGCCCCTGCCGGCGACCCGCTGACCACGCGGCACCGTGTCCACCGACAGGTGGGGCGCGGTGCCGCGTCGCGTTCGGCGACCATGCGCCGACGGGGTGGCGACCCGCCGTCGGCGTACGCCGTCCGGTCACCGCTTCGTGCGGACGGTGGCCTCCACGGTGAACGTCCCGTCCTCCCGCCAGGTACGCAGCGCGCCGCCCGCGTCCCGCAGCCGGTCGGCGAGTCCCGGCAGCACGGCGTCGTCGGCGTCCGCGGCGCCGGCGCCGTCGCTGACGACCGTCAACCGTGCTCCGTCCGCCTCGCGGGCCACCTCGATCGTGCACCACCGTGCCTCGCCGTCGCGCAGCACGTGGGCCCCCGCGTCGCGCAGTACGGACATCAGCGGCCCGGTGAGCGCGGGTGGCAGGTCCTTCCTCGGCTGGGTCACGGTGCACCGCACGTCGGCGGCCCGCAGCACCCGGGCCACCGCGAGCACCTGCTCGTGCAGGTCGACACCGCGGTAGCCGTGCACGGCCTCCCGCATCCGGGCCAGCGCGGCCGCCGCGAGCGCCCGGATCTCGGCGACCTCCTTCTTCGTCCGCTCCCCGTCGACCGGGGCCAGCCGCGACGCCAGCTCGGCCTTGAACGCGATCGCCGCCAGGTGGTTGCCGAGCAGGTCGTAGACGTCGCGGGCGAAGCGTAGCCGCTCCTCGGTCGCGGCCAGGCGGGCCAGCGCGTCGCGCCCCTCCCAGGCCTGCCCGAGGAACGTCCAGAACCACAGGTTCAGCACGTTCCACACCGCCACCGACAGCCCGAGCACCACCGTGACGGTCACCGCGTCGCGCACGGGGCCGCCGAGCCACCAGGCCGTCGCCGCGGACACCAGGACCGTAGCGGCCATGGGGGTCACCGCGTACCGGGCCGGCAGCAGCAGCGGCGCGACCCCGACGAGCGCGGCGCCCACGAAGGACCACGCCAGACCCGGGGTGTCGCCCGCAGGCCCGACGAGCGGCACGGACAGCGCCGCGGCCAGCGCGGGAGCGGCGAGCGTCCAGCCGTTGGTCGTCGGAGCCGTTCCCGGGGTGACCGTCCGGTACAGCGCGCCGGCCAGTGCCACGGCCAGGAGGAGGCAGCCGGTGGCGCCGAGCGCGAGCCACCGCCCGTCGGGGCTGCGGAGCAACTGCAGGACCGTGAGCGCCAGGCACGCGGCAACCCCGCTCGCGGCGCTCACCAACGTGCACAGCCTCGCCTGACGCATGCCCGGGGTCGACGGGGGCCGCGCCGGCAGGGCGGCGCACCGCGTCAGGTCGGCGGGCTGCTCCCCGGTGACCGTCAACGCAGGGACTCCGGGCGCACGCGGCCCGGGGCGGCTCGCCCCGGTGCGCCCACCACAGTCGGACGCACCGAGGCCGCCCGCGGCAGGGTCGGCGTGGACGTCGTCATGCTCTCGTCCGACACGGAAGGGATCGTATCCGTCACTTTGGGTCGGGGCATCTGCTGATCCGTCCGCAGCGTCGCGGCCGGCCGGCGGCCCTCCCCGGAGCCGGCCGAGGGGCGGCTCCCTTCGGCGGTGTGCGCTGTCATCGGATGCTCTCCGTCCGGTCGTGGTCCTGCCCGACGAGGAATGGCGCCGACGTCGGCCGGCCCGCCCGTACGGGGGCGCCGGACGGGCCGCGGGGCCCCCGCCACGCGATCGGTCGTCCCGCCAGCATGGCGGTGGTCATCGGCATGTCCCACCCGTGCCGTGTCATGTCCGGCCCGGGAGGAACTGCACGGGTGAACCGTGTGCCGAAGGGCCGGGAAATTGCACGTTCCATCGCTGCGAAATTGTTTCCGCCATCGTTCGGTAATTTGCCCGACGGCCGGTGTGGGGTGGTGGCGTTCGTGATTGCGGTCGATGCTTCCGCTCGGCTAATTTGCAGGCAAGGAACGCCTTTTCTCTGTGGAGGCTGTTGTGTCCTCATCCGTCGGAATTCTGGGCACCGGATCCTGGGTGCCCACGCGAGCATTGTCGAACGAGGAAATCGCACGTCGCGTGCCGGGCGCGAGCCCGGAATGGATCGTGCGTAAGACCGCCATTCGTTCGCGCCGGTTCGCGGCGGCGGAGGAGGCCACCTCGGACCTCGCCGTGCACGCCGCGACCCGCGCGCTGCGGGACGCGGGCCTCGGCGTCGAACGCGTCGACTACCTCATCGTGTCCACGTCGACCCCGGACCAGCCCCAGCCGCCGACGGCCTGCCTGGTGCAGGAACGCCTCGGCGCGTACGGGGCCGCCTGCTTCGACGTCAACGCCGTGTGCGCGGGATTCGTGCACGCCCTGGTGCTGGCGCGGTCGCTGGTGGCCGACCGGCCGGGCACCCACGCGCTGGTGGTCGGCGCCGACGTCTACTCACGCATCCTGGACTTCGAGGACCGGCGCACGGCCGTGCTGCTGGGCGACGGCGCCGGCGCGGCCGTCGTGGGGGCGGTGCCCGCGGGGCGCGGCGTCATCGAGTACGAGATGGCCAGCCGGGGCGACGCCGGTGACCTGATCCGGGTGTCGGCGGGCGGCAGCAGGCTGCCGGCGTCGGCGGCGACGCTCGCCGAGGGCGGCCACTTCTTCCGGATGCAGGGCCGGGGAGTCACGGAACTGGTCCTGCAGGAGGTCCCGCCGTTCGTGGACAAGTTGCTGGCCAGGGCGGGCGTCGACCCGGCCGACATCGCGCACGTCGTGCCCCACCAGCCCAACGGCATGCTGCTGGACGAACTGGTACGCGCGTGCGGGCTGACCGCCGCGCAGACCCACCGCACGGTGGAGGAGTACGCGAACACCGGCAGCGCCTCGGTGCCGCTCACCCTCGACCACGCCAACCGGGCCGGACGGCTCTCCGACGGCGACCTCGTCCTCCTGCTGGCGTTCGGCGGCGGCATGTCGTTCGGGGCCTGCCTGCTGCGGTGGAGCGGGGCGGCCTCCACGCCAATCGCGTCGACTCAGGACGGATGATCATGAAGATAGTGACGAAACTCGGTGCGTTCGCACTGGCCCTGGTGCTGGTGCTGGGAAGCGCCTACACCGTCGGCCGTGTGGTGGGGCCCCCGCCGACGGCGGCACCGGCGCCCGCACCCGCCGCCAAGCCGGCCGCCGCTGCCGAGGAGTCCTCGTACGGCCTGGCCATCACCCACGAGAGCATGAACCTGAAGGTGATCACGGACAACGTCCGGGCGGGCACGAAGCAGACCTTCGCCTTCCAGATCCTGCAACACGACGGTACGCCGCTGATGAAGTACAAGCCGCAGCACGAGAAGCTGATGCACCTCATCGTGGCGCGGCGCGACCTGACGAACTTCCAGCACGTCCACCCGAACCTCGGCTCCGACGGCGTGTGGCGGGTGCCGCTGACCTTCGCGGCGGCGGGCGAGTACCGGATCTTCGCCGACTACATGCCGCTGTGGGGCATCCACGGCGAGACGCTCGGGGCGGACGTGTCCGTGTCGGGCGACTTCCGGCCGGAGGCGCTGCCCGCGCCCTCGACCACCGCGACGGTGGACGGCTACACCGTGACGCTCGGCGGCGAGCTGACGCCCGGCAAGAGCGGCAAGCTGACCCTCAGCGTCGCGAAGGGCGGCAAGCCGGTCACCGACCTGGAGCCGTACCTCGGCGCCTTCGGCCACCTGGTCGCGCTCCGCGACGGCGACATGGCGTACCTGCACGTGCATCCGGACGGCACGCCGGGCGACGGACAGACCGCCCCCGGCCCGGACATCCTGTTCCACGCCACCGCGCCCAGCTTCGGCGACTACCGGCTGTTCCTGGACTTCCAGCACCAGGGCGTCGTACGCACGGCGGCGTTCACCCTGCGCGTGAACGGCCCCAACCCGCCGCCGCACGGCCTGAGCGAGGAGGCCTTCGCGGCGGCCAAGGCACGCAACGAGGAGGCCGTGCGCAACGGCGGAGCCGCTGTCCCCGCCGACACGTCCGGCGGCGCCACGGAGGGAGGCACCCCGCATGGCCACGGCTGAGAACCGACTGGAACTGCTGATCGGCGGTATGACGTGCGCGGCCTGCGCGGCGCGCATCGAGAAGCGCCTCAACGCGATCGACGGCGTGGAGGCGACGGTCAACTACGCCACCGAGAAGGCGAAGGTCCTGGCCGCGCCGCAGGTCTCGCAGGCCGCGGTGATCGCCGCCGTCGAGGAGATCGGCTTCACGGCCCGGCTGGTGACACCGCGCACGGCCAGGACTGACAACCAACTGGAACTGCTGATCGGCGGCATGACGTGCGCGGCCTGCGCGGCGCGCATCGAGAAGCAGCTCAACGCGATCGACGGCGTGGAGGCGACGGTTAACTACGCCACCGAGAAGGCGAAGGTGCTCGTCGCGCCGCAGGTCTCGCAGGAGAGGGTGATCGCCGCCGTCGAGGAGATCGGCTTCACGGCCCGGCCGGTGCAGCCGCCCTCGGCCCCGGCGGCGGACGCCCCGGACCCGGCCGCCGCGGAGGCGGCCGAGCACGAGCGTGAGCTGCGGGCGGCCCGGCACCGACTCTGGGTCGTCGCCGTGCTGGCCGTGCCGGTCATCGCGATGTCGATGTTCTCCCAGCTCCAGTTCGAGTACTGGCAGTGGGCCTGCCTGACGCTGGCCGCGCCGGTCGTGGTGTGGGGGGCGTGGCCCTTCCACCGGGCCGCCTTCGCCAACCTCCGGCACGCCGCCGCGTCGATGGACACGCTGGTCTCGGTGGGCACCATCGCCGCGTTCGTGTGGTCGCTGTACACGCTCTTCCTCGGCACCGCCGGCGAGCCCGGCATGCGTCACCCGTTCCGCATCACGCTGGAACGGACGCCCGGCGAGGGCAACATGTACCTGGAGGTCGCCGCAGGCGTGACGCTGTTCATCCTCTGCGGCCGATACTTCGAGGCACGCGCGAAGCGCCGCTCCGGCGCCGCGCTGCGGGCGCTGCTGTCGCTGGGCGCAAAGGACGTGACGGTGCTGCGCGACGGCGTCGAGGTGCTGGTGCCGATCTCGGCGCTCGCGGTCGGCGACCGGTTCCTCGTACGGCCGGGGGAGAAGGTGGCGACCGACGGCGTCGTGGAGGAGGGCTCCTCCGCGGTCGACGCGAGCATGCTCACCGGCGAGTCCGTACCCGTCGAGGTGGGGCCCGGCGACGAGGTCGTCGGCGCCACGGTGAACGCCGGCGGGCGGCTCGTCGTCCGCGCCACGAAGGTGGGCGGCGAGACGCAGCTCGCGCAGATGGCCCGGCTCGTCGAGGAAGCGCAGACCGGCAAGGCCGACGTGCAGCGGCTCGCGGACCAGGTGTCGGCGGTGTTCGTGCCCGGGGTGATCGCCTTGTCGCTCGCCACGCTGGGCTACTGGCTGGGCTCCGGCCAACCCGCGGCGGCCGCGTTCACCGCGGCGGTGGCCGTCCTGATCATCGCCTGCCCGTGCGCGCTGGGGCTGGCGACGCCGACCGCGCTGCTGGTCGGCACCGGCCGGGGCGCGCAGCTCGGCATCCTCATCAAGGGCCCGCAGGTGCTGGAGTCGACGAGGACCGTCGACACCGTCGTGCTCGACAAGACCGGCACGGTCACCACCGGCGAGATGTCCGTGGTGGACGTCGTGCCCGTCGACGGGGTGACCGACGCCCAGCTGCTGCGACTCGCGGGCGCGTTGGAGAACGCGTCGGAGCACCCCATCGCCCGCGCCGTGGTGGCGGGGGCGCGGGAACGCTGCGGCGAACTGCCCGCGGTCGCGGACTTTACCAGCGAGACCGGGGTGGGTGTGCGTGGCACGGTGGACGGGCACGAGGTGATCGTCGGCCGGGCCTCGCTGCTCGGCTCGTGGGCCGCCGACCTGCCCCCGGAGCTCGCCGCCGCCAAGGCGACGGCCGACGCGGCGGGCCGTACCTCGGTGATGGTGGGCTGGGACGGCGCCGTGCGCGGCATCCTCGTCGTGTCCGACCGGGTCAAGCCCACCAGCAGGACGGCGGTGGCGCAGTTCAAGCGGCTCGGGCTGCACCCGATCCTGCTGACCGGCGACAACGCCGCGGTAGCGGCGGCGATCGCGGCGGAGGTGGGGATCGACGACGTCGTCGCCGACGTCCTCCCCGCCGGCAAGGTCGACCTGGTCAAGCGGCTCCAGGCCGACGGCAAGGTCGTCGCGATGGTCGGCGACGGCGTCAACGACGCCGCGGCGCTCGCGCAGGCCGACCTGGGCATCGCGATGGGCACCGGCAGCGACGTGGCGATCGAGTCGGGCGACCTGACGGTCGTCCGCGGTGACCTGCGCGTGGTCGCGGACGCCATCCGGCTGTCGCGCCGCACCCTCGGCACGATCAAGGGCAACCTGTTCTGGGCCTTCGCCTACAACGTCGGGGCCATCCCGCTCGCGGCGAGCGGGCTGCTCAATCCGATGCTGGCGGGCCTGATCATGGCCGGTAGCTCGGTGTTCGTGGTGACGAACAGCCTGCGCCTGCGGCGGTTCAAGGCACACGCGGGCGCCGACCTGCCGGAGCGGGCCGACACGACCGAGGCGTCGCGCGCGCCGATGGTCAGCGCCTCCTGACACGTCCACGTGCCGCGACGGCCACGTCCGGACGGAAAGAACGGAGCCGCACCATGGCCGAGCAGAGCCGGCTCGCGGAGGACCCGCAGCTCCTTCTGCTGCACGCGGCCGGTCTCGGCCGGGCGAGCTGGGACGCCGTCGTCGAACGCATTCCGGGGTTCGCCCGGACCCTCGCGATCGACCTGCCCGGTCACGGCGGCGTGCCGGGGCTCGCGTCGGGCCGCGACGTCGTGCCGCGCCTCGCCGAGTACGTGGCGGAGCGCATCGCCGCGCTGGGGCTGCGCCGGCCGCACGTGGTCGGGCACTCGCTCGGCGGGGTGATCGCGCTCGAACTGGCGCGGCGGGTGCCCGTCGCGGCGGTGACCGCCCTGTGCAGCATCGGGTTCCGGGCGGCCTGCCACGCCTGCGTGTGCGTGGTGCGGACCCACGCGATCCTCCGGATCACCGCCGCGGTGGGGCCCCGGACGCGCGGGCGGCTGCTCGCCAGGAGCTGCGTCCGCAGGTTCGTCATGGGCAACGTGTCGGCCCGGCCCGTCGCCCTGCGGGCGGAGGCGGTCGCCGCCGACGTGACGTCGATGATCGCCAGCGACGTCTCGACGCTGTGCCGGTACGCCGGCCGCTACGCGTTCCGGGCCGCCGAGGTCGACGACACGACTCCGGTGAACCTCGTCTGGGCCGACCAGGACCGCGTCGTGCCGCTGCGCGACGCGGTCCGGGCCCGGCGGATGCTGCCGAGGGCACAGCACTTCGTCATTCCCGGCAGCGGTCACTTCGTCGTCCGCGACGACCCGGAAGGCGCGGCGGCCGTCATCTACGC
Organism: Micromonospora sp. ZG13; assembly: GCF_059359355.1. Classification (NCBI taxonomy): domain Bacteria; kingdom Bacillati; phylum Actinomycetota; class Actinomycetes; order Micromonosporales; family Micromonosporaceae; genus Micromonospora; species Micromonospora sp. ZG13. The sequence continues at coordinate 18,812 of NZ_JCADBQ010000028.1, read as the reverse complement.
CTGCCATGCCCAGCTGTGGGAACGGCAGGCCGACATTCGCGAAGGAGCCCGCGGAAATGTGAACCCACGACCTGGTAATTGACCTGGAATTTCGGCCCCGGGCACCTGTCGGGGCGGGAACTGTTGTCCGATCGGACGCGACTACTGAGGTGTCGGATTCGCGGCGCCACCGCTCAGAGGAGTGCGAATGAAAATCACCCCGCAGGCTGGAAAGAAGTTCGGCGTCATCGTGGAGGGTTTCGACGCGGAAACCGCCCCGGCGCAGGACATCGTCGAACTCAAGAAGGCCATCTACACCAACAAGATCGTGGTGCTGAAGAACCAGGACCTGTCGCCGCGACAGTTCCTGGCGCTCGGTGAGCGGCTCGGTCGGGTCGCCGAGTACTACGAGCCGGTCTACCACCACCCCGAGGTCAAGGAGGTGTTCGTCTCCTCCAACGTCAAGGAGGAGGACGGCCGCCAGGTCGGGGTGCCGAAGACCGGCAAGTTCTGGCACTCGGACTACCAGTTCATGCAGCGTCCCTTCGACATCACCCTGATCTACCCGCAGGTCGTGCCGACGAAGAACCGTGGCACGTACTTCATCAACCTCGCGACGGCGTACGAGAAGCTGACCGAGGAGCTGAAGCTGGCGGTGAAGGACACCACGGCGACGCACAGCGTGCTGCGGTACTTCAAGATCCGGCCCACCGACGTCTACCGGCCGATCTCCGAGCTCATCGAGGAGGTCAACGCGAAGACCCCGCCGGTGACGAGCCAGACCACCTTCACCCACCCGCACACCGGGGAGACGGTGCTCTACATCAGCGAGGGCTTCACCTCATCGGTGCGGGACGCGGACGGCAACGAGCAGCCGGAGCTGCTGACGGAGCTGCTGACCGCCACGGGCCAGCTCGACCGCACCTACGAGCACGAGAACATCCACCTCCAGACGTTCGAGAAGGGCGACATGCTCCTCTGGGACAACCGCACCCTGGTCCACCGCGCGCTGCACACCGCGACGCCGGAGCCGGCGGTGTCGTACCGGGTCACCGTCTACGACGACGTCGACGCGGCGGCCTAGTCCTTCATGGACGTTCGTTCCCGGGTGGGATCCGGCGGCGCCGATCGCCGGATTCCACCCGTGTCCACCTCACACACACGGGAAGGCATGACGTGGCAGATCAGTTGACGGCAACGACGATCAGGGCGGACGTCGCGGAGATGCTCTACCGCCTCCCGGACGAGACCACCGACGAGGAGAACCTGTTCGACTCCGGCCTGGACTCGATGCGGCTGATGATGCTGATGGAGCGGTGGCGCGACGCCGGCGCCGAGGTCAGCTTCGTCGAGCTGGCCGAGCAGCCGACGCTGGGGCACTGGGTGGACCTGGTGGCGGGCCGCGATGGCTGACGGGGCGCTGCGGCTGGGCGCCGCGCAGGAGGGGATCTGGACGGGCCAGCAGTTCGACCCGGACAGCTCCGCCTACAACACCGCCGAGTACGTCGAGATCCGTGGCCCGGTCGACCTGCGGCTGCTGGAGGAGGCGGTGCGCGGGACCACCGGCGAGGCCGAGGCGCTGACCATGGTGTTCGAGGAGGACGCCGACGGTCGCCCGTGGCAACGCCCCCGCGACGACGAGCCGTGGCCGGTGCACCAGGTCGACACCAGCGGCGAGGCCGACCCGCTCGCCGCCGCGCTGGCCTGGATGCGCGCGGACCTCGCGGTCGCCGTCGACCTCCGCAAGGACCTGCTGTTCTGTCACGCGATCTTCCGGCTCGGCCCCGAGCACGTGCTGTGGTACCAGCGCGCCCACCACATCGCGCTGGACGGGTACGGGCTGTCCCTCGTCGCCCGCAGGGTGGCGCAGCGCTACACCGCGCTCGTCGAGGGACGCGAACCGCCGCCCCGCACGTTCGGTTCCCTGGCCGCCGTCGTCGACGAGGACCGGGCCTACGCGGACTCGGACGCGTACGCCGCCGCGCGTGAGCACTGGACGTCCCGGGCGCGGGGCAGGCCGGCGCCGGTCGTACTCGCCCGCCGCTCCGGCAAGCTGGCCCGCAGCGTGCACCGCGTCGGCGAGGACCTCGACGCCGCCGGCATCGGCGCGTTGAAGGCGGTCGCGAAGGCCACCGGGACCACCTGGAGCGAGACGGTCATCGCGGCCTTCGCGGCGTACCTGCACCGGATGACCGGCGCCGACGAACTCACCCTCGCGCTGCCCGTCATGTCCCGCCTCGGCTCGGTGTCGCTGCGGGTGCCGTGCATGGTGACCAACGTCGTGCCGCTCTGGGTCCGCGTCGAGCCCACCGCCACGCTGGCGGACCTCGCCGCACAGGTCGGCGACGAGGTGCGGTCGGCGCGCCCGCACCTGCGCTACCGCTACGAGCAGCTGCGCCGCGATCTGCGGCTGGTCGCCAGCGAGCGCAAGCTCTTCGGGCCCTCGGTCAACATCATGCCGTTCGACTACGGCCTGCGCTTCGCCGGACTTCGCGGGCTCGTGCGCAACGTCAGCGCCGGGCTCGTCGAGGACCTCGTCGTGCACGTCTACGACCACGCCGACGGCAGCGGCCTGCGGATCGTCCTCGACGCCAACCCCAACTGCTACGACGAAGACGAACTCGCCGGCCACCTGAACCGATTCCTGGCCTTCCTGCGCCGCGCCACGCACGCCCCCGACACGCCGGTCGGGGACGTGGACCTGCTCCTCGACGGCGAGCGCCGGCTGCTGCTGGAGGAGTGGAACGACACGGCGAAGCCCCTGCCGGCGGTCACCGTACCCGCGCTGTTCGCCGCGCAGGCCGCCGCGACGCCGGACCGGACGGCGCTGGTGGCCGGCGATGCCACGCTGACCTTCGCCGAACTGGACCGCCTCGCCGACCGCCTCGCCGCCCTGCTCGTCGCCCGGGGGGCCGGCCCCGACCGGTACGTCGCGCTGCTGCTGCCGCGCACCTCGGAGTCGATCGTGGCGCTGCTGGCCGTGCTCAAGGCGGGCGCGGCCTACGTGCCCGTCGACCCGGACCTGCCCGCCCGGCGCGTCGCGGCGATGCTCGCGGACAGCGCGCCCGTCGCGGTGGTCAGCACCGTGGCGCTCTGGGCCGGGCACCGCGACACCGACGTACCGGTCCTGCTGCTGGACGCCCCCGCGACCGCCGCGGAGCTGGCCGGTACGGCCGACGCGCCCGTCCCGGACACCGGTCTCGCGCCGCGGCACGCGGCCTGCCTCATCTACACGTCCGGCTCCACCGGCGTGCCCAAGGGCGTCGTGGTCGAGCACGGCGGCCTGGTCAACCTCTTCCACCACCACCGCGACACGATGATCCGCCCGGAGTCCGCCGGCCGGGTGCGGCGGGCCGCGCTCTCCGCGTCGCTGTCCTTCGACACCTCGTGGGAGGGGCTGCTGTGGCTGCTCGACGGCCACGAGCTGCACTTCGTCGACGACGACCGGCGCCGCGACCCGGCCGCGATGCTCGACTACATCGACCGGCACGGGATCGACTTCATGGACATCACCCCCACGTACGCCGAGGAGCTGGTGGCCAACGGGTTCCTCGACGCCGGCCGGCACCGGCCCGCCGTGCTCGCGCTCGGCGGCGAGGCCACCGGCCCCGCGCTCTGGACGGCGCTGCGCGACGCCGGCATGAGCGTCTACAACCTGTACGGCCCCACCGAGTGCACGGTCGACACCCTCTGGTGCCGGCTCGCCGAGAGCGCCGAGCCGATCGTGGGCAGGCCGCTCACCAACACCAGGGCGTACGTGCTGGACCCGGCGCGCGGGCTGGTGCCGCCCGGCACGGTCGGCGAGCTGTACTTCGCCGGCGCCCCGGTCGCCCGTGGCTACCACGAGCGTCCGGAGCAGACCGCGCAGCGGTTCGTCGAGGACCCGTTCGGGGCCCCGGGTGGCCGCATGTACCGCACCGGCGACCTCGCCCGCTGGCGGCCCGACGGCACGCTGGAGTTCCTCGGGCGCGCGGACGACCAGGTCAAGATCCGGGGCTTCCGCATCGAGCCGGGGGAGATCGAGGCGGTGCTGCTCGCCCACCCCGACGTCGCCCAGGCGGCGGTGGTGCCCCGCGAGGACGCGCCGGGCCAGCTGCGGCTCGTCGGCTACGTCGTGCCGGCGGGCGACGCCGCGCCGGAGCCCGCCGCGCTGCGGCAGTTCGTGGCGCAGCGGCTGCCCGACTACATGGTGCCGCCCGCGTTCGTCGCGCTGGCGGCGATCCCCCGGACCACGAACGGCAAGCTCGACCGCGCGGCGCTGCCCGCGCCGGACCTGACCGCGACGGTCGGCGGCCGCGCGCCGCGCGACCAACGCGAGACGGTGCTGTGCGGCCTCTTCGCCGACCTGCTCGGCCTGCCGGAGGTGGGCATCGACGACGACTTCTTCTCGCTCGGCGGGCACTCCCTGCTCGTCGCCCGGCTCATGGGCCGGGTGCGCGCGGAGTTCGGCGTGGAGATCAGCATCCGGACGGTGTTCGAGGCGCCGACCGTCGCGAGGCTCGCGCCGGCGCTCGCCACGGACACCGGCGACGGCTCGACGGAGGTGCTGCTCCCGTTGCGTACGCGGGGGAGCGGGCCGCCGCTGTTCTGCGTCGCGCCGGCCACCGGGCTGGCGTGGTCGTACGCCGCGCTGCTGGCGAGCCTGCCCGACCGCCCGGTGTACGGGCTCCAGTCGGTCGCCGCCGGTGGGTGCGCGAGCGTCGCCGAGCTGGCCGCCGACCACGTACGGCGCATCCGGGAGGTCCAGCCCGACGGGCCGTACCACCTGCTCGGCGCGTCGTTCGGCGGGCTGGTGGCCCACGAGATGGCCACGCAGCTCACGGAGTCGGGCGGGTCGGTGGCCCTGCTGGCGCTGCTCGACTCGTACCCGGTGCCGGCCGCCTGGCGGGAGCTGCCGCCGCCCGGCGAGCACGACGCGGCCGCCGCCGTGCTCGGGCAGGCCGCGCTGGGCGGCCTCGACGAGCCGCGGCGTCGCCTCGCGTACGACGCCTTCGCCCGCAACTCGCGGCTCATCGCCGACTGGACGCCCCGCCGCCTCACCGGCGACGTGCTGGTCGTCGAGGCGACCGACAGCAAGACACCGGACTGGCCCGGACCGGCGAGCTGGGAGCCACACGTCGACGGGCGGATCGACGTGCACCGGCTGGACTGCACCCACGACGGGATGCTCGCCGCCGGCCCCCTGGCGCGGATCGGCGCCGTCCTCGCACCTGTCGACGACCTTCGGAGGGCAGCATGAGCGAACGACGCGAGTGGCTCGGACTCGGCGCGGTCCTCGCCGCGACGTTCATGACCCAGGTGGACGGGTTCGTGGTCAACGTGGCCAGCCCGTCCATCCAGCGCGACCTCGACGCGGGCTTCGACCAGATCCAGTTCGTCGGCGCGGCGTACGTGATCGCGTTCGGGGCCCTGATGGTCACCGGCGCCCGGCTCGGCGACCGGCTGGGGCACCGCACCGTGTTCCTCTGGGGCGTCGCCGGCTTCACCGTCACCTCGCTGCTGTGCGGGATCGCGCCGGACGCCGACCTGCTCATCGTGGCCCGCTTCCTACAGGGCGCCACGGCGGCGTTCATGGCACCCCAGGTGCTCGCGATCATCCGGGCCACGATGCAGGACCCGGATCGGCTGGCGAGGGCCATCAGCGTCTACGGCGTCGTCATCGGCCTGGGCGTGATCAGCGGCATCGCGGGCGGCGGGCTCATCGTCGAGGCCGACATCTTCGGCCTCGGCTGGCGGCCGGCGCTGCTGGTCAACGTGCCCGTCGGGATCGTCATCCTGGCGCTGGGCGGCGTCCTGCCGCGTACCGTGCCGAAGGCGCCGCACCGCCTCGACCTCGCGGGCGCGGCGCTCACCATCGTGGCGGCTCCCGCCCTGCTCGTGCCCCTGGTCTTCGGGCCGGGCGGCCCGGCGTGGCTCTGGCTCGGGGTGCCCATCGCGCTCGTCGTGGCCGTCGTGCTCGTCAACCAGCAGCGGCGCCTGCACCGCGAGGGCGGCGAGCCGCTGTTCCCGCCGCGGGTCGTCACCGCCCCGGGGATGCGGCTCTCCCTGCTGACGGTGCTGGCGCTGTTCGCCACGAACTCGGGGCTCTTCCTCGTGTTCACCTACTACCTCCAGACCGGGCTGCGGTTCACGCCGCTCACGGCGGCGCTGATGTTCGTGCCGCTCGGCATCGGCTTCTCGCTGGGCTCCGCGGCGAGCCGCCGGGTGGGACGCCTGGTCCCGGCACCGACCCCGGCCGTGGGCTGCGGCCTGCTCGCCGCCGTCCTGCTGGCCAGCGCGGCCGTCGTCCAGGCGCCCGAGTCCGCGCAGGCACCCATGCTCGTCGCGGTGGTCACGCTGGCCGGCTTCGGGCAGGGGCTGGTCGTCTCGCCGCTGGTGGCCGGGATCCTCGGCCGGGTCCGGCCCGCCGAGGCGGGCGCGGCGTCCGGCATGGCGACCACCGTGACCCAGTTCGGCCTCGCCCTCGGGGTCGCGGTCGCCGGCGTCTGGTACCGCACCGTGCTCGGCGCGACGCCCGGCGACCCCGGCGTGCCCTTCGCCGACCACGCGACGGCCTTCGCGGCCACCGCGCTCCTGCTCGCGGCCTCCGCGACCTGCGCCGGCCTGGTCAGTGTCCGTCTGCACCACCTGCCCAAGCCCACTGCCGCGGCAGCGGAACCGGAAGGGGCGGCGGCGCCGACGCCCGTCGCCACGTCAACTGCTCGGAGGACCGGATGAAACTCAAGCGATTCCCCCTCGCGGCGGCGGTCGCCGCCCTGCTGTTCTCGACGGCCTGCACGGCGGCCAGGAGCGAGGCCGAACTGTCGAACGAGCCGCCGAAGGCGGGCTACCCGGTGACGATCACCAACTGCGGCAAGTCGTACACCTACAAGCAGGCGCCGAGCCGGGTGGTCGTGATGAACGGCGGGTCGGTGGCGGAGGTCTCCGCGCTGCTGGAACTCGGCGTCGCCGACCGGATCGTGGCGAACGCGCAGTCCTACGGCGCCTCCGAGGTGGACGGCCGGGTCGACGCGATCAAGCAACTGCCGTCGGGGAACATCAAGCTCAACGACATGTCGGACATCCCGCGCGAGGCCATGATCGGGCTGACGCCCGACTTCGTGATCTCCACGTACGACGGGGGCTTCCGCGCCGAGGCGGGCTTCGCCACCCGCGACGACCTCGCGGCGGTGGGGGCCAACACGTACGCCCCGAAGAGCTCGTGCGGCGAAGTCGGCACGGTCACGGGCAAGCCGACCATCGAGGACAGCTACGCGATGCTGCGCGACCTCGGGGCGATCTTCGGGGTGTCGGAGCGCGCCGAGAAGGTCATCGCCGACTCCCAGGCGCGGATCGCGGCCGTCGGGGCGAAGACCGCGAACCTGCCGAAGCAGAACGTCATGATGATCATCCCGGGCATGGCGATGGGCGGCGAGTTCAGCTCCGTCGGGGGCAACGGGCTCTGGAACGACGTCATGGCCAAGGCCGGGGCGGTGAACGCCTTCGAGGGCGCCACGGACCAGACGTTCGCCAACCTCTCCCGCGAACAGGTCGCCAAGGCCGACGTGGACACCCTGCTCGTGGTCAACTACATGTCCAAGGACCCGGACGCGGACGCGCAGAAGCTGCTCGCCCAGTTCCCGCAGTGGGACGCCGCGAAGAACAAGCGCTACGTGGTGCTCTCCGACTCGGTCTTCCTCGGCCCGAGCAACCACCTCGCGGTCGAGAAGATCGCCCAGGCCGCCCACCCCGAGGCGTTCTGAGCGCCATGACCACGATGTCACGTTCCGTGAAGGGCCGGGCGACGGCCGCGCCGAAAGGCACCGCCGCCCGCCCGGCCCCACTGCACGGCGCGCCCCTTCCGCTGTGTCTGCTCGTGCTCGGCGTACTGCTGGTCGTGCTGGTCCTCGTCGCGGCGGCCGTCGGGTCGGTGCAGGTCTCCGTCGGTGACACCGGCCGGATCGTCTGGGCGCACCTGACCGGTTCGACCGCCGACGTGGACCCGGCCCACGACCAGATCGTCTGGACCTTCCGGATCCCCCGGGTGCTGCTGGCGGCGCTCTGCGGCGCTGGGCTCGCGGTGGCGGGCGTCGTGTTGCAGGCCCTCGTGGCCAACCCGCTCGCCGACCCCTTCATCCTCGGGGTGTCGGCGGGCGGCTCGGTCGGCGCCGTCACCGTCATGGCGCTGGGCGCGGGCGCGGCCGGCGGCCTCGGGGTGTCGGGCGCGGCGTTCGTCGGCGCGATGCTGGCGGTGGCGCTGGTCTTCACCCTCGGGCAGCAGCAGGGCCGGCTCAACCCGGTCCGGCTCGTGCTCGCGGGGGTCGCGATCAGCTACGTGTTCACCTCGATCACGAGCCTGCTCCAGTTGCAGACGACGCCCAACAACATGCGCCAGATCATGTTCTGGCTGCTCGGCAGCGTCGCGGGCGCCCGCTGGGAGCAACTCCAGGTCGCGGGCGTGGTCGTCCTCGCGGTGACCCTGCTGCTGACCCTGTACGCCCGGCAGTTCAACGCGCTCGTCACCGGCGACGAGTCGGCGACCGCCCTGGGGATCGACGTCAAGCGGCTGCGGATCGTGGCGATCGTCCTGACGTCGCTGCTCGCGGGCGTGCTCATCGCCGTGGCCGGGGGCATCGGCTTCGTCGGGTTGATGGTGCCGCACCTGGTGCGGCTCGCGTTCGGCGTGGACCACCGCCGGGTCCTGCCCCTCGCCGCGCTCGTCGGCGCGGTCTACCTCGTGATCGTCGACCTGCTGTGCCGGACGGTCGATCCGCCGAACGAGCTGCCCCTCAACATCCTGACCGCCCTCTTCGGCGCACCGTTCTTCATCTGGCTGATGCGCCGGGATAGGAGCCTGTCCCACTCATGAAGCTTCAGGTGCAGCAGGTGTGTGTCTCCATCGGCGCCACGCCGATCCTCCGCGACGTCAGCATGGAGGTCGCGCCCGGCGAGGTCGTCGGCCTGATCGGTCCCAACGGGAGCGGCAAGTCCACGCTCCTGCGGACCATCTACCGGTCGGTCCGGCCCGCCGGCGGGCAGGTGCTGCTCGGCGAGGAGGACGTCTGGTCGTTGTCGGCGCGGGCGGCCGCGCGGCGCACCGCCGCCGTGTTGCAGAACAGCCCCACCCCGCCGGGGCTGACCGTGCGGGAGGTCGCCGCGCTGGGCCGTACGCCGCACAAGGGGGTGTTCGCCCGCGAGACGACCGATGACCACGACATCGTCGCCGACGCGCTGGAGCGCACCGGCATGCTGGGGCACGCGGAGCGGATCTACGGCTCGCTGTCGGGCGGCGAGCGGCAGCGCGTGCTGCTCGCCCGGGCGCTCGCCCAGCAGCCGCAGCTGCTGGTGCTCGACGAGCCGACCAACCACCTGGACATCCGGGCCCGTTTCGAGCTGTTGGAACTGGTGCACACGCTGGCGGTCACCACGCTGGCGGTGCTGCACGACCTGGACCTCGCGGTGCGCAGCTGCGACCGCCTCGTCGTGCTGGACCGCGGGCAGGTGGTCGCGTCCGGGCCGGTGCTGGAGGCGCTCACGCCCCAGGTGCTCTCCGGGGTCTTCGGGGTCACCGCCGAGACGGAACGTCACGACGACGGGGTCGTCCGCGTCACGTACGGTGCCCGGCCGCTGGCCCGGGCCGGCTGAGTCGAGGGGTCGGCGGACGCGTCCGCGCCGCGGTGTGCGGCGGCGCGCAGGTGGGGTCGTCGTCGGGCGTACGTCCGACGGCGGCCCCGTCGCCGTGTCTGCCCGCGCCCGTGCGCAGCCGTCCCGCCCGCGCGATCCCCGCCATGCGAAGCACCCTGGTCAGATGGTTCCAACGAATTCTGGTTCCCGGCGATGAGGTCGGCTGGACTACCACTGGAAGCCGTTCTTCCCCGCATTCGGGACCGATAACGTGAATACATGTCGGAGTCACTGGGAGAAAGCGCGGTAACGGCTCTGGTCCTGGCCGTCGGGCGGGGCGACCGTTCCGCGGGGGACCCGCTCGTCCGCAGCACGCAGCGTGACATCTGGCGCTTCCTGGTCTACCTGGTGGGGCACGCCGACGCCGAGGACCTGACGCAGGAGACGTTCGTACGCGCGCTGAGCAGCGCGCACCAGTTCACCGGGCGCCACCACGCGCGGGCCTGGCTGCTGGCCATCGCGCGGCACGTGGCCGCCGACCACTTCCGCGCTGCCGCGTGCCGGCCCCGGACCGTGTCCGTCCCGGACTGGCAGGCCAGCGCGGAGCGGTCGCGGGCCCACCACCTGCCCGGCCCGGACGACACGGTCGCGCTCAACCTCGCGGTGCGTACGCTGCCCGCGGCCCGCCGCGCCGCGTTCGTACTGACCCAGGTGGTCGGCCTCGGATACGCGGAGGCGGCCGAGTTGTGCGGCTGCCCCGTGGGCACGATCCGCTCCCGCGTCGCGCGGGCCCGCCGCGACCTCGCGTCGGTGCTGGCACCGGCTCCGCGACCGCGTCCGGCGCTGCCCCGGCGGCCCGCGGTGGTCACCGCGTCAAATGTCCCGACTAGAGGATATGACGTGACGGTGGCAAATGTTCCCTAGCATCGATTAGGACCCTTTCGCGCTGCCGTGGGTAGGGGTGAGTGCTTGACGATCGTCATTTTTTTGTGGAAGGGTCGACCCTCAAGGGGGAAGGTGTCCGTAGGGGCACATCGCAATTCGCGGTCGGGAATCTGTTCAAAAACGTTTGCGTTGCGTAACAACTCTGTGGGCTTTGGGCGCCGGGTGGGCGTCCGCTCGCCCGCACGGGCTCGCGCGGGCTGACGAGGACCATTCCCGCCGTCGGGTCGATCACTGGGGAGAGTGTGCCGTGGTTGTTGGACCGACGCCCGCCAGCGGGCATCGCGGTCGGCGGGGGGCCGGCCGAACGAGGTACGGGGCGAGTTGGCCTCGGGACGTACACCGGCTGCGCTAGAGCACACGAGAGCGCTGCTGCCGTGAACCTCACCGTCACATCAGGGCGCTCATTATCGCGAGGGGCCGCGCCGCTACCGGCGCCGCGTCTCGCGATGGGCGTCGTCACCGCCGTCTTCGCCAGCATCAGTCTCATCGGCTTCCTCCACGTCATGTTCCTGCCGGTCGGCCCGGTCGCCATCGCGCTGTCGTTCACGTGCATCGCCGCCCTGATGGCCATGCAGCTGCTGTGGTACGGCCGGGACCACGGGCGCCTCCGGTCGCCGTTGGGCTTCGGCCTCCTGGCGGCCCAGGCGGCGCTGGTCTACCTGCCGATCCTGATCTTCGGCCAGGCGTGGGTCGGCATGCCGGGCTTCCTGGCCGGCAGCGTGCTGCTCGTGCTGCGGGCCATCCCGGCCTGGACGGCCTTCTCCTTCATCGTGCTGTCGATGGCCCTCGCCCAGTGGCTGTTCACCCGCGCGCCGATCGACATGCTCTACACCGCGATCTCCACCGTCACGACGGGGCTCGTGGTGTACGGGCTGTCCCGGCTGACCGCGCTCGTCGTCGAGGTGCAGGAGAGCCGCGCGGAGATCGCGCGCATGGCGGTGCTGCGCGAGCGGCTGCGCTTCGCCCGCGACCTGCACGACCTGCTGGGCTACAGCCTCTCCGCGATCTCGCTCAAGATCGAGCTGGTGCACCGGCTGATGGAGAAGTCCCCGCAGGAGGCGAGCGACCACCTGCTGGAGATCCTGGAGATATCGCGGGTCGCCCTCTCCGACGCGCGGACCGTCGCCAGCGGCTACCGCGAACTGTCGCTGGAGGAGGAGTGCCGCTCCGCCGTGTCGGTGCTCAGCGCCGCGGACATCCAGGTGCGGCTGGACAGCGACCACCTCGACCTGCCGGTCCAGGTGAGCACGGTGCTCGCCACGGTGCTGCGGGAGGGGGTCACCAACATCCTGCGGCACAGCAAGGCCAGGCGCTGTGACATCACCATCCGCCAGACGCAGGACGACGCCTGGATCGAGATCGTCAACGACGACCTGGCCGTCGGGCCGCCCAGGGATCCGAGCAGCGGCCGCAACGGCCTGCGCAACCTGTCCGTACGCGCCCAGGAGATCGGCGGATCGCTGACGGTCGAGCAGCAGCCGGACCGGTTCCGGCTGCACGCCGAGGTGCCGCTGCGCCAGGAGCGTCACCAGCCGTCCCGGTCACAGCCAGCCGGCCTCCCGGGCGAGGCGGATGGCGTCGACGCGGTTGCGCGCGGCGAGCTTGTTGACGATCGTCGTGAGGTAGTTGCGGACGGTCCCGACTGACAGGAACATCTGGGCCGCGATGTCGACGGCCTGGAGCCCTTCCGCGGTGAGGCGCAGGACCTCGGTCTCGCGCGCCGTGAGCGGGCACTCGGCGCTGTCCCAGGCCGACATCGCGAGCTGACTGTCGACGACCCGGCGGCCGGCGGCGACGCTGCGGATCGCGTCGACCAGCTGCTCGGTCGGGGCGTCCTTCAGCAGGAAGCCGGTCGCCTTGGCCGACAGCGCCCGGCGCAGGGTGCCGGGCCGGCCGAGCGCGGTCAGGACCAGGGTGCGGATCTCCGGCAGGTGGGCCTGGATGTCGCCGATCGCGGAGAGCCCGTCCTTGCCCGGCAGGTCGATGTCGATGACCGCGACGTCGGGCCGGAACCGCTGCGCCATGGGCAGGATCTCCGTGCCCGAGGCGACCGCGGCGACGACCTCGATGTCCGGCTCGAGGTTGAGCAACGCGACCAGCGCATCGCGGACCATGTGCATGTCCTCGGCCAACAACACCTTGATCAACTTGGCATCCCCTGTCGGGCCGGCGCAATTAACCCCGTTCTATCACGCGTCCGCACGTATCATGAATGCTCTTTTTCCGCGCCTTCGCGTGAACTGCTGCAAAGCCATTTACCATAGGCCGATCGGCTCATTTACATTCCGTGTACGCCCAGATACTCCTCGTTACAGGAAATGTCGTTTTCGGGTAGTCCGATGGCGAATTCGCCGACTCCGACCTCCGCCGGCCAGTCGAGCCCGAACGCCGACGCGGAAACCCTGGCGTCGCCCATGGTGAGGGCGCTCGTGGCGAGGCCGAGCATCGTCGCCACGAGGCAGAGCGTCTGCTGGAGCATGCCGACGTGCTTCAGGGTGGTGGCGTAGGAGATGCTGTCGTACACCCAGGAGAGTCGTCCCACGCGCGCCGTCATGGTGATCAGCACCGGTGGAGGCCGCCGGCCGCCGATCGACACGCGCGCGTTGTCGAGCAGCTCGTCGACGTCGGCCGGGGTGGCGTTGACGAGCGTCAGCGCGTGCTCGGCCGGGCTGTAGTGGTAGATGCCGCGCCGCAGGTCCGGCGAGCGGTCCACCGTCAGGTACAGCTCCAGCTCGTACAGCGAACCCGCGCTGGGGTACGGACGCCGCGTCACCGTGTACCGCACGTTGTCGGGCGCGGTGGCCGTGGCCTGCATCCGGACCCGCGCCGCGTGGAACAGCAGCTCCCCGAGCTCCCGGGCGGACGGAGCCGCGTCCGCGAACGTCCGCACGGAGCGGCGGCCGTCGATGGCCTCGGTGAGGGTCATCCCGTGCGGGACCGACGCGGGCGGGCGGTACATCGGGATCCGCGGCCCGTCGGGCGCCGGCTTCGCGGCGGCCGGCGGCGGCAGGGTCGCGACGTGCCGGAACGTCGCGCCGGCGGGCTCGTCGTGGGTGCCGAGCCGGCTGCGCGAATGGAACAACAGGTCGTACGGCGACCAGAGCAGCAGCGTGGGATCGGTGTCCTCGCGGAACACCGACGTGCCGTCCTCGCCGAGGACGACCATGCCCGCGCCGGCGAGGTGGGCGACGACGTCGGCCACGACCGGCAGCGCCAGGTCGACCCTCCGCGCGACCTCCACGATGGTGGTCGCGCGGGGAAGCGCGCCCAGCACCAGCGCCGCCTGCGGCCGGTGCAGCACCACCCGGTGGTGCGACAGCGGGGACTCGATCACCAGCTCGCCGTCGCGCTGGTGCGCGAACGCGAACCGGGACAGCCGCAACGGCCGGTCCCCGGCCACCTCCGGCAGCTCCAGCACCCCCAGCGGGGACACCGGCTGCACGGACAGCAGCGGCACCGGCGAGTCCCGCGAGCCGAGGGAGCGGACTATCCGGCCCGGCAGCCGGTCGAAGACCGACCTGAGGGCACGCGCGTCCAACCCGGCGACGTTGCCGAGCGCGACCGGCCCGTACGTCATCCGGTGCAGGACCTCCTCGACCGAGGGCGCGGGACGGCCCACCGGGACGTCGCCCCAGCGGCTGAGGACCGTCAGACCGCCGTCCTCAGCCGTCTCGATGGTCACGTCGTCCCGGAAGGACCACAGCGACAGGCTCGGTCCGGGGCGGGAGGTGTCGGCGTCGGATGGCAACCTGGCTCCTCGACGGGCGTGGCGGTGACGCCGCGTGCGCCCGCTCTACACGAAAAGTGGTATCGGGTTGAGGTTCTCGTACTCCGTGGGACGGTCGAGCCTGCCGAGCTGCACCGGGACGTCGAAGAGCCGGCCCGGCGCGAACCTCGCCCAGAAGCCGCGCATCCCCGGCACGATGGCCTTCACCACGGGGAGCCCGACGTCCGGACGGGTCTGGTCGAGCACGAGCACGTCGAGCCCCAGCGCCTCCAGCCTGTGCTGCACCGAGCGGACGTCCGACAGCAGGTCGTCCGTCGGGGCGTGGCGGTAGTCGGTGAGCCGGCGCGCCGGCACCGCCGGATCGGGCCGCAGGTAGGCGTCCCCGGCCCAGGTGGCGGTGCGCCACCACCGTACGGCGTCGGGATCGGACCAGCCGTACCCGCCGTCGTCGTCGCCGCCGACCTCCGCCACGGTCGGCATCAACTGGTTCATCTCGGTGAGCGCGCGGACCAAGGCCGCACGCGGATCCGGGTGCGCCCCGAATCCGAACATGATGTCCTCGCACCGCTTGTCGGTGCGCCGGGACAGCGCGGCCATGGTGGGTATGCCCACGTCCGACGACACGTCGAGGACCCAGACCTCGCGGTGCAGGCCCGCGTAGACCTCGCGCAGCTCGTCGATCCAGCGGTCGCCGAAGCTGTCCAGGTCGACCGCGGGAGCCTGGGTGCGGTTGTACCACCACAGGGCCACCGCGTCGCGTTCCACCAGCTCCAGCAGGCCCTGGAGGAGGGCGTCCTCCAGGCTGCTGCCGGCGGCGTTGCCGTTGGAGTCCGCGCACAGCGACGCGCCGCCGTGCTCCTCCGGCACGTTGAAGTAGAGCATCGAGGTGGGCAGCAGCCGGTGCCGCTGCCCGGTGAGCGACCACACCGGCGTCCAGCTCGTCACGGCGGCGTCGTCGAACGGCGCGCAGACGTACTGGAACGGCGAGCAGGTGGCGTTCCAGCGGGCCCGGTCGGCGTACTGGCGCTCGTCGAACAGCAGGCACTCGTCGGGGTGGATGGCGGTGCCGGCCAGCTCGGCGTAGCTGCCCGTGACGCGGGCCTCGTCGCCGTGGAAGTAGGCGCTGTGCCGCTCGACGGCCTCGCAGAGCGCGCTCACCTCGGCGTGCAGGGGGGTGACGCCCTTGCCACCGTTCTCGGCACGCAGCGCGAAGCGCATCTGCTCGGCGTTCCTGCGCGTCGTCATCGCCAGGTTCGGTCCGGAGCGGAACGAGTTGAGGAAGGCCGGGCCCCGCCCGTCGCGGCTGATCTCCTTGACCACGCCGCTGACCGGGCTCACCAGGTGCCCGTAGTCCTGCAGCACCCGCTCCGGGGGCAGGGCGCGGTGGCTGCCGCCGGAGCGCGACGCCTTCGGCCGGCTGCGCAGCGGCACCGGGCGGAAGGCCCGGTCGCGCTCGATGCCGGGATCGCCGCACTCCGGGCACTGCGGCCGCGCGCGCACCTCGTGGTGGGTGCCGTGCATCGTGAGGCTGTCGAGCGTCCACACCGCGCGCTGCCCGTCGTGGCGGAGACCGGCCGTCCACTTGGTGGCCTCCAGCGCCACCAGGTGCAGGGCGGCGGCGCCGAGCGGGGGCAGCGACACGGGGGGAGCGGTGACCTCCGTGCCGGGCCCGGCGACGGCGCGCAGGCGCGTCTCGGCCTGACGGTGCCCGCGTAGCCGGTGCGCCAGGCAGTGCCAGCACGCGGTCGCGGCGGCGGGGTCGAACACCGGCCCCACCCACACCTGTGCGCCGCCGGGCTTCGCGAGGAGCCAGGGCCGGCGCGCGGCGCGATGCGCGGCGTCGACGGCCGCCAGCCCCTCGTCGAGATAGTCCGCACAGAGCACAATCGATAAGTCGGCGGGGGAGCCCGAATAGTTCCCGGAAACCTGGGTCACCGTCAATCCTGCCGCCCGCAGCGCGGTTTCTGCCGCCCCGGCGCCCACCGGGTCGCCGCCGACGTGGACGAGCTCCACCCGGGCGGCGGCCGTGGCCCGTACGGCCGCGGTGGCGTCCAGGCCCGCCGCCTCCCAGTACGCGAGCGCGGGCTCCCCGGCGGTCGCCTGCGCCGCGGGCCGCAACGTGACCAGG
This sequence comes from Micromonospora sp. ZG13, assembly GCF_059359355.1. Classification (NCBI taxonomy): domain Bacteria; kingdom Bacillati; phylum Actinomycetota; class Actinomycetes; order Micromonosporales; family Micromonosporaceae; genus Micromonospora; species Micromonospora sp. ZG13. Next base: position 2,430 of record NZ_JCADBQ010000028.1, on the reverse strand, counting down.
CCGGCGTCGACGAGCCGCCGGACGACCGTGCCGATCTCGGCCGACGAGATCCCGGGTGGACTGTCCCGGACGAGTTCGGCGAGACCACGGGTGCCGTCGAGCAGCGGCGCCAGGGCCTCCACGTGTGCGCCGCTGACCGAGGTGGCACCGCGCTCGGAGAGCACGTAGACGGCGTCTCCGCGTACGACGTGGGTCCTCAGGTGTCGTCTGAACCCGACCCGAAGCTGCGCGTCCCCATCCGACATGGCTGCCCCCTGCTCGACCAGCACCACTCCAGCGGCGCTCCAGCGTGCCTCCAGTCAGCCTCCCGGCGGCGCGGGCTGCGGGCAAGTGCCGCCGTCACAGGGTGGCCCCTCGTTTGGTCACGTCGGTCCATGACGCGGTCACTATCGGCTCGACCCTCGCTGGGAATAGCGTGGAAGCCTGTCCTGACTCCCCCTGGTCGGAATCGTCGCTCCCGTCGCGGATCCAGTACGCCGACGCCACTCGTCGGCGGTGGAAAGTGCGGTGGATCCGATTGATAGCGAGGTCGGCGAAATGGTTACCAAGTTTGCGGAACTGGGTTCGATGTCGCACGAGGAGAAACTGACACTCCTCGCCGCGTTGCTGGAGTCGGCGACCGGCCCCGCACCGGGGACCGGGCGTAGCCCCGACCTGCCACCGGCCGCACCGCCGGCGCGTCGGCCGGCGGAGAATCCGCTCGCCGGCGTGCGGTTCGAGCTGCTCGGCCCGCTCGTCATCCGGTACGACGGGGTGGACATCGCGCCCAGCGCGCCGAAGCTGCGGCTGGTCCTGTCCGCGTTGCTGTTCAACGCGAACCAGCCGGTCGGCGCGTCGGTGCTCGTCCGGGAGCTGTGGAGCTCGGGGGCGCCGCGCACCGCGCACGCCACCCTCCAGACGTACATGTTCAAGGTGCGCAAGCTCTTCCGGGGGGTGCTCGGCGGGTCCGTCGAGGACGTCGCGCGGGAGGTCCTGCTCACCTGCTCCGGGGGCTACACCCTGCGGGTGGACCCGAAGCAGCTCGACATCTTCGAGTTCGACGACCTGGTCACGGCGGGCACCGCGGCGATGCGCGCGGGAGACTACGAGCAGGCGGGAGCGCACCTGCGCCGGTCGCTGGCGCTGTGGCGCGGCAACGTCGTGCACCAGGGCCAGTGGGGCCCGCAGCTGCGCGCCCAGGCGGCGCGGCTGGAGGAGCGCCGGTTCTACGCGTACATGACCAGGATCGACGCCGACCTGTGCCTGGGCCGGCACCGGGAGACGACCTCCGAACTCGCGTCGCTGGTCGTCGAGCACCCGCTGCACGAGTCGGCGCACGCGATGCTGATGCTCGCGCTGCACCGCTCCGGCCGTACGCCGGCGGCGCTGGAGGTCTACCGGCGGTTCCGGCGACGGATGCTGGGCGAACTCGGCATCGAGCCCTCGGAACGGATCCAGGCGATGCACCTGGCCCTGCTGTCGACCGAACCACTGCTCACCGACCTGTCGCTCACCTCCGACATGCTGCTGGACCGATTGGTCGGCCGGGCCCGCGCGGCCAGTTCTTCCACTGTTACCGGGTGATGGACACGCGCCGATTACGTTCAATTTCGCACTCGTGCGCAAAGGAGGAATAGCGATGACAACATCGCCGGTCAAGAACAGCGCGCCGATCGGGCGGGCGACATTTGCCAACGACCCGGTACTGCTGGCGGACGTCCTGCGTCCGTACGCCGGTGCGAAGACCCAGTACCTGAAGTCCGCGACTCTCACCGCGGCCAACGGGCTGGCGAGCGCGCAGGGCGAGTTCGCCATCCCGTACCCGTGCTACATCGACGACACCGGTCACCTCAACTCCGTCGAGGTGAACATCTGCTTCAACCAGCTCTACTACTACCTGGTCGCCAAGAGTGTCCAGGAGCAGGCCGTCCCCGCGCTGTCGGCGTGGACGATGGACGACTACTGGGCCAAACAGCTCCCGGACATGCTCATCACGCACTTCTCCAGCAAGTTCCGGCGGCCGATCGACTCGTCGTCGTTCCGGGGCGAGGTGGTCTTCGCGGAGTTCAGCGAGCGCAACCGCAGCAAGCCGGTCCAGATCATCGACATGCCCTGGCGCTTCTGGGACGACAACGGCGGCATCGCCGAGGGCGAGGTGCGGATGGCTCTGGTCAACCCGCCCGGTATGCGTCTCGCGGCTGACGCGGCGTGAGTCGCCCCCATCCGTACGCCCACTGAGGAGGACCCGGTGACTGTTCAGTTGCGCACGCTCGTCGACGTGGCGCGCAGGCACGCCGCCCAGCAGCCGGACGCCGTCGCCATGATCTGCGAGGGCCGGCGCGTCGACTACGCCACCCTGCATCGTGTCAGCAACCAGGTGGCGCGTGGTCTCCAGGCGGCGGGGTTGCGTCCTGGTGACCGTATCGCCTGGTTGGGCAGGGAGTCCGAGCA
>NZ_JCADBQ010000027.1:0-31351 GCF_059359355.1 Micromonospora sp. ZG13 | reverse complement strand
GATGTGCGGTGGGATCGGTTTGTGCCGTCGTTTACGGCGTTGCGGCCGTCTCGACTGTTCACCGAAATCCCCGAAGCGCAGCCCGGGCAGGGCGAGGACGCCCCGACCCGCGAGGACCGGGGCGCGGCGACGGTGCTGCGCGAGCGGCTGGCCGCCGCCTCCGGGCCGGAGCGCGACCGGATCCTGCTCGACCTGGTCCGCGGCACCGCCGCGGCGGTGCTCGGCCACGCCACACCGAGCGGGATCAGGCCCAGCCGTGGCTTCCTCGAACTGGGCTTCGACTCGCTCACGGCGGTCGAGCTGCGCAACCGGCTGACCGCCGAGACGGGCATCGGGCTGCCCGCCACCCTCGTCTTCGACCACCCCACCCCGAACGCGCTCGCCGGGCACCTGCGGGCCGAGCTGGCGCCCGAGCAGCCGGCGTTGCCGATCGTGGCGGAGATCGAGCGCCTCGACCAGCTCCTCGGCGGCCTGCCCGGCGACCAGGTCGACGACGCGGTCATCGGCCGGCTGGAGGACCTGGTGGCCAGGTGGCGGGGGCGACCCGCCGCCGTCGCGCCGGCGCCGGCCGCCGGGCAGGAGTTGGAGTCGGCGAGCCGGGAGGAGTTGTTCGACATCATCCAGCGCGAGTTCGGCAAGTCCTGACCGGACGCGAGGAGTCCCCGACGGCACGGAAAGCCGTGACCTGACCGGCGTCGGCCAGGTCACGGCCGCCTAGGGGTCCGCGCGGCCCGTCTAGGGGTGTGCCTGCGTGGACCCGGCTCCGTAGGGTCGGAGCCCGTCAGGCCGTCTCGCCATGCCCACCGGCAGCGAGCGGTGCGGATGTGGGTGCGTGCGGTACCCCGGATGGACGGGAGGTCCGCATGGCCGGATCCGGCCTGCCTCAGTTGCTCGCCATCAGTGACCTGCACGTGGTCCACGCGGAGAACAAGGCCATCGTCGAGCGGCTGCGGCCGGAGCGGGACGGCGACTGGCTCATCGTCGCCGGGGACGTCGGCGAGTTCGTCGCCGACGTCGAGTGGGCGCTGGGACTGCTCAGCCGCCGGTTCGCCAAGGTGATCTGGGCCCCCGGCAACCACGAGCTGTGGACGCCCCGCGAGGACCCGGTGCAGCTGCGCGGGGACGCGCGCTACCAGCACCTGGTGCAGCTCTGCCGAGGGCTCGGGGTGGTCACCCCGGAGGACCCGTACCCCGTGTGGGACCCGCAGGGCGACGACCCGGTCCTCATCGCGCCGCTGTTCCTGCTCTACGACTACAGCTTCCGGCCGGCGGGGACGTACACGAAGGAGCAGGCCCTGGCGCGGGCCCACGAGGTCGGCGTGGTCTGCACCGACGAGATCCTGCTGCATCCGGACCCGTACCCGACGCGGGACGCCTGGTGCCGGGCGCGGCTGGCCCTGACCGAGCGCCGGCTGACCGCGGAACGCGACGGGCTGCCCACCGTCCTGGTCAACCACTTCCCGCTCGTGCGGGAACCCACCCGGATCCTGCGGTACCCGGAGTTCGCCCAGTGGTGCGGCACCGAGGCCACGGCGGACTGGCACGTCCGTTTCGACGCCCGCGTCGCCGTCTACGGCCACCTGCACATCCCGCGCACCACCTGGTACGACGGGGTCCGGTTCGAGGAGGTCTCGGTCGGCTACCCACGGGAGTGGCGCCGCCGCTCGACGCCGCCCGGACGGCTGCGCCGCATCCTGCCGGCGGTCACCGGACAGCCCGCCTGAACGGCCGTCGCGATGCTGGTCCCCGCTTCGTCCGGGACCAGCCGCGACGGCCCTCACGGGCCAGTCGATCAGGGGTTCTCTAGGGGTTGGGCGCGTGATGGGCGCTCAGTACCGTCCAGTCACGGTGGCGGGCATGTGTCGGCGGGACGGCCCGGCGTGGCGGGCGCCTGAGCAGGCACGACAACCGGAATCAGGAACAGGTGTCGGGTTCGTGGCCGAGCGGCCGTGTCTCCCACCCACCTGTGCACGAGGCCGGTCCGTCGGCGGTGGTGTGGTCAACGAATCGGCAGATTCCGATCGATAGCAAGCTCTGGGCGGGTGGGTCATGGCGGACGAAGACAAGCTCCTCGAACACCTGAAGTGGGTGACCTCCGAGCTCCGCCTGGCGCGCCGGCGCCTGACCGAGCTGGAGAACGAGGACGCCGAGCCGATCGCGATCGTCGGCATGGCCTGCCGGTTCCCCGGCGGGGTCGCCTCGCCGGAGGACCTCTGGGACCTCGTCGCGGGCGGCGTGGACGCCACCGGCACCTTCCCCGACGACCGGGGCTGGGACCTCGACGGACTCTACGACCCCGACCCGGACCACCCCGGCACCACCTACAGCAACCGCGGCGGCTTCCTGCGCGACGCCGGCCTGTTCGACCCGGCCCTGTTCGGCATCTCGCCGCGCGAGGCGCTGGCCATGGACCCGCAGCAGCGGCTCCTGCTCGAGGTGACCTGGGAGGTCTTCGAGCGGGCCGGCATCGACGCCACGTCGGTGCGGGGCAGCCGTACCGGGGTGTTCGTCGGCACCGCCGGGCAGGACTACACGTCCGTGCTGCGGCAACTGCCCGAGGGCACGGAGGGCTACGTCCTCACCGGCACGGCCGCGAGCGTCATGTCCGGCCGGCTGGCGTACTCCTTCGGGCTGGAGGGGCCGGCCGTCACGATCGACACCGCCTGCTCCTCCTCGCTGGTCGCCCTGCACCTGGCCGGTCAGGCCCTGCGCGACGGCGAGTGCTCCCTCGCCGTGGCCGGCGGCGTCACCGTGCTGGCCACCCCCGGCGCCTTCGTCGAGTTCTCCCGCCAGCGGGGGCTCGCCTCCGACGGGCGGTGCAAGGCGTTCTCCGCCGACGCCGACGGGACCGGCTGGTCCGAGGGCGTCGCGATGCTGCTCGTCGAGAAGCTCTCCGACGCCCGACGCAACGGTCACCCCGTCCTGGCGGTGATCCGGGGCAGCGCCGTGAACCAGGACGGCGCCAGCAGCGGCCTGACCGCCCCCAACGGTCCCTCGCAGCAGCGGGTCATCCGGCAGGCGCTGGAGAACGCCCGCCTCACCCCGGCCGACGTGGACGCCGTCGAGGCCCACGGCACGGGCACCCGGCTCGGCGACCCGATCGAGGCGCAGGCGCTGCTCGCCACGTACGGCCAGGGACGGCCCGCCGACCGGCCGCTGTGGCTGGGGTCGCTGAAGTCGAACATCGGTCACCCGCAGGCCGCGGCCGGCGCCGGCGGCGTCATCAAGATGGTGATGGCGATGCGGCACGGCGTGCTGCCGCCCACCCTGCACGTGGACCGGCCGTCCCCGCACGTCGACTGGTCGACCGGGGCCGTGTCCCTGCTCGACGAGGCGCGCCCGTGGGCGGGCGGCGACCACGTCCGCAGGGCCGGCGTGTCGTCCTTCGGCATGAGCGGCACGAACGCCCACCTGATCCTGGAGCAGGCGCCGGCCCCCGACCCGGCCGACGAGGAGGCCGCCCCGTACCGCCCTCGCGCCGTCGCGCCGGTGCTGCTCTCCGCCGCGCAGCCGGCCGCGCTCTCCGCCCAGGCCGACCGGTGGGCCCGCTGGCTCGCCGACGACGAGGAGCCGCGCCCGCTCGACGTGGCGTGGTCGTCGGTGGTGTCCCGCTCGGCGCTCGACCGGCGCGCGGTGGTGCTCGCCGACGACCGGGCGGGCCTGCTGGCGGGCCTGGAGTCCCTGGCGGCGGGGGAGTCGTCGGGCACGGTCGTCACGGGCCAGGCCGGGGACCGGGGTCCGCTGGCGGTGCTCTTCTCCGGCCAGGGCGCGCAGCGCGCCGGCATGGGCCGGGAGCTGTACGGCGAGTTCCCCGTCTTCGCCGCCGCCCTCGACGAGGCGTGCGGGCACCTGGACCGGGTGCTGCCGCGCCCGCTCAAGGAGGTGCTGTTCGCGCCCGAGGGCTCCGCCGAGGCGGAGCTGCTGGACCAGACCGTGTTCACCCAGGCCGGTCTCTTCGCCGTCGAGGTGGCGCTGTTCCGGCTGGTCGAGTCGCTCGGCGTCGCGCCGGACTTCGTGGGCGGGCACTCGATCGGCGAGATCGCCGCCGCGCACGTGGCCGGGGTGCTGTCCCTCCAGGACGCCTGCCTGCTCGTGGCCGCGCGGGGCCGGCTGATGCAGTCGCTGCCCGACGGCGGCGGGATGCTCGCCGTGGCCGCCGACGAGGCGGCGGTGGCGGAGTCGATCGCCGGGCTGACCGACCGGGTCGGCGTCGCGGCCGTGAACGGCCCGACGTCGGTCGTGGTCTCCGGCGCCGTCGACGCCCTCGACGAGGTCGAGCGGGTCTGGCGCGACCGGGGCGTGCGTACCCGCCGGCTGACGGTGAGCCACGCGTTCCACAGCCCGCTGATGGAGCCGGTGCTGGAGCGCTTCCGCGGCATCGTCGAGCGGCTGGCTTTCGCCGCCCCCACGCTGCCGATCGTGTCGAACCTGACCGGGGCGCTCGCCGACGCCGACGAGATCCGTACCCCCGAGTACTGGGTGCGGCACGTCCGCGAGGCCGTCCGCCACGCCGACGGGGTCGCCGCCCTGCGCGACGCCGGGGTCGACACGTTCCTGGAGATCGGCCCGCAGAGCGTACTGACCGCGATGGTGGCGGACGTCCTGCCCGACGACGACGTGCTGGCCGTCGCCGCCCAGCGTCGGGACCGGCCGGAGGCGCAGGCGCTGCTGGCGGCGCTGGCCGAGCTGCACGTGCACAGCGTGCCGGTCGCCTGGCAGGAGTGGTTCGCCGACACCGGCGCCGCCCGGGTGGACCTGCCCACGTACGCCTTCCAGCGGGAGCGGTTCTGGCCCGAGGTGCTGCCGTGGCGGGTCGGCGACGTGTCGGGCGCCGGCCTCGGCGTGGCGGGGCATCCGCTGCTCGGCGCGGCGGTGCGTCTCGCCGGCGACGACGAGGTGGTGCTGACCGGCCGGTTGTCGGTGTCGACGCACCCGTGGCTGGCGGACCACGTCGTCGGCGACGCCGTGGTGGTGCCGGGCACGGCGCTGGTGGAGCTGGCGGTGCGCGCCGGCGACGAGGTGGGCGCGTCGCGGGTACGGGAGCTGACCGTGGCGGCGCCGCTGGTGCTGCCCGAGTCCGGCGCGGTCCGCGTCCAGGTGCGCGTGGGCGCGGCCGACGACGCCGCGGTCCGCTCGGTGTCCGTCTACTCCCAGCAGGAGGACGACGACGACACCGAGTGGACGCGGCACACCGAGGGCCTGCTCGAACCGGTGTCGGTCGACGAGCCGGGCGTCGGCGCGTGGCCGCCTCCGGGCGCCGCCGAGGTGGACCTGAGCGGGTGGTACCCGGCGCTGGCGGAGCACGGCCTGTCGTACGGCCCGGTGTTCCAGGGCGTGCGGCGCGCCTGGACGGCCGGCGACGAGGCGTACGCCGAGGTGGCGCTGCCGGACGGCGTGGCCGGGGACGCGAGCGCGTTCGGGGTGCACCCGGCGCTGCTGGACGCCGCGCTGCACCCGGTGGCCCTGCTGCTGGCGTCGGAGCCGGCGGGCGGGCCCCGCGTGCCGTTCGCGTTCGAGGGCGTGCAGGTGCACGCCTCGGGCGCCAGGACGCTGCGGGTGCGGCTGACCCGGGACGGCTCCGGGGTGCGGCTGGTGGCCTGCGACGGCTCGGGCGCGCCGGTGGTGTCGGTGGACTCCCTGGTGCTGCGGGAGATGACCCCGACGTCGAGCCGCGGCGCCGCCGCCCGGTCGCTGTACGAGGTGACCTGGCAGGCCGAGCAGATCGAGGGCGTCGACGACCTCGCGGGGTGGACGGCGCTGGGCCGACCGGCCACGGACGCGCTGCCGCAGCTGCCGGTCTTCGCCGACGTGGCGGCGCTGGCGGCGGGCGGGGCGACGGCCCGGCGGGTGCTGCTGACGGTGCCGGCCGGCGAACCCGACGCCGCCGTGCCGCAGGCCGTACGGGCGGTCACCGGCTCCGTCCTGGACGCGCTGCGCTCCTGGCTCGCCGCCGAGGCGCTGGCGGACACGAAGCTCGTGGTGGTGACCCGCTGCGCGGTGGCCGCCGCAGACGACGACCAGGTCACCGACCTGGCGGCCGCCGCGGTCTGGGGCCTGCTGCGCTCGGCGCAGTCGGAGCACCCGGGGCGGATCGTCCTCGCCGACGTCGACGGCGAACTGACCCCCGCGACCCTCGCCGTGCTGGCCGGGGCGGCGGTCGACCCGTCGGCCTCCGGCGGGCAGCTCGCGGTGCGGGGCGAGCGGACCCTCGTGCCGAGGCTGGCACGGCCCGTGGGCGACGAGCTGACGCCGCCGCCCGGACCGTGGCACCTCGCCCCCGTCACTCCCGGCACCCTGGACGGGATCGGGCCGGTTCGGGCCACGCCCGTGGAGTTGGGCGCGGGCCAGGTGCGCATCGCGGTGCGCGCGGCCGGCGTGAACTTCCGCGACGTGCTGATCGGCCTGGGCATGTACCCGGATCCGGCGGCCGTGATGGGCAGCGAGGGCGCGGGCGTCGTGGTCGAGGTCGGTCCCGGCGTGACCGACCTGGCGCCCGGCGACCGGGTGATGGGCATGTTCGAACTCGGGTTCAGCCCGCAGGCGGTCGCCCACCGGGAGCGCGTCGCCAAAATGCCCGCCGGCTGGAGCTTCACCCAGGCGGCCTCCGTCCCCCTGGTCTTCCTGACCGCGTACTACGCGCTGCGCGACCTGGCCGGCCTGCGGGCCGGTGAGTCGGTGCTGATCCACAACGGCGCGGGTGGCGTGGGCATGGCCGCCATCCAGCTCGCCCACCACCTCGGCGCCACCGTCCACGCCACCGCCAGCCCCGGCAAGTGGGGGGTGCTGCGGGGCCTGGGGGTGGCCGAGGAGCGGATCGCGTCGTCGCGGACCACGGAGTTCGAGCAGGTCTTCGGTGTGGTCACCGGCGGTGCCGGCGTGGACGTGGTGCTCGACGCGTTGGCCGGTGAGTTCGTCGACGCGTCGCTGCGGCTGCTGCCGCGCGGCGGCCGGTTCGTGGAGATGGGCAAGGCCGACGTGCGCGATGCGGAGACGGTCGCCGCCGAGCACCCCGGCGTGGCCTACCGCGCGTTCGACCTCAACGAGGCGGGCAGCACCCGCATCGGCGAGATGCTGACCGAGATCCTCGACCTGTTCGCGCGGGGCGCGCTGCGGCCGCTGCCCGTACGGGCCTGGGACGTGCGCCAGGCCCGGCAGGCGCTGCGGCACGTCAGCCAGGCCCGCCACGTCGGCAAGGTCGTCCTGCGCATCCCCGCGCCCGTGGACCCCGACGGCACCGTGCTGGTCACCGGCGCGGCCGGAACCCTGGCCGGCGTACTCGCGCGGCACCTCGTCACCACCGGCCAGGCCCGCCGCCTGCTGCTGGCCTCCCGCCGCGCACCCGGCCGCGACGGCGACGACGACTACGCCACCCTGGTCCGGGAGTTGACCGACGCAGGCGCCGACGTCACCGCCGTTGCCGTCGACGTCAGCGACCCCGCGCAGGTCAGTGAACTGATCGCCGGGATCGACCCCGCGTACCCGCTGACGGCGGTGGTGCACACCGCCGGCGTGATCGCCGACGCGACCATCGGTTCGTTGGACGAGTCCGCCCTACGTACGGTGCTGGTGCCGAAGGTGGACGCCGGGTGGGCGCTGCACGAGGCGACCGCGCACCTGGACCTGTCGGCGTTCGTGCTGTTCTCCTCGGTGGCGGCCACCCTCGGCTCGCCGGGGCAGGGCAACTACGCGGCGGCCAACGCGTTCCTCGACGCCCTCGCGCAGCACCGCCGGCAGCAGGGGCTGCCCGCCACCAGCCTCGCCTGGGGCATGTGGGCCACCGACAGCACGATGACCGCGCACCTCGACGGCGACGACCAGCAGCGGCTGCGGCGGGTCGGGATGAGCCGGCTCTCCCCGGCCGAGGGCGCCGAACTCTTCGACGCCGCCCTGCCGGCGGTCCAACCGGTCGTCGTCGCGGCCCGGCTCCACGTCACCGGCGAGGCGAGCCACGTACCGCCGCTGATGCGGCACCTGCTGCGCGGCGGCGGCCGGCGCCGCACGGCCACCGACCAGCCGACCGCCGGTACGTCGTGGCGGGACCGGCTCGGCGGCCTGTCCGAGGCGGACGCCCGGCAGGCCCTGGTCGACCTGGTCTGCGGCCAGGCCGCCACGGTGCTGGGGCACGCCTCGGCGCAGGCGGTCCCCGCCGTGCGGGCCTTCAAGGACCTCGGGTTCGACTCGCTGACCTCGGTGGAGCTGCGCAACCGGCTCGGCGCCGCCACCGGGCTGCGGCTGACCGCCACGCTGGCCTTCGACCACCCCACCCCCGCCCGGCTGGCCGACCACCTGTTCCAACAGCTCGGCCAGTCCACCGGGGCCGGCCCCACGGTCCGCACCGTCGTCACCGCCGACGCCGACGAGCCCATCGCCATCATCGGCATGGCCTGCCGCTACCCCGGCGGCGTCGCCACCCCCGAGCAGCTGTGGCAGCTCGTCACCTCCGGGGCCGACGCGATCGGCGAGTTCCCCACCGACCGCGGCTGGGACCTCGACCGGCTGTACGGCACGGACGGCGACCAGGCGGGCGGCACCGTCACCCACCAGGGCGGCTTCCTCTACGACGCGGCCGACTTCGACGCCGGCTTCTTCAACATCAGCCCCCGCGAGGCCCTCGCCATGGACCCGCAGCAGCGGCTGCTGCTGGAGACCGCCTGGGAGAGCTTCGAGTACGCCCGCATCGACCCCGCCACGCTCAGCGGCACCGCCACCGGTGTCTTCATCGGGGCCGCCTCCTCCGGCTACGCCACCAGCGGACGCGACGACCTGGACGGCCTCGAGGGGCACCTGCTGACCGGAACGGCGGGCAGCGTCGCCTCCGGGCGGGTCGCCTACACGTTCGGCCTCGAAGGCCCGGCGGTCACCGTCGACACCGCCTGCTCCTCGTCCCTCGTGGCGCTGCACCTCGCCGCCCAGGCGCTGCGTGGCGGCGAGTGCGACATGGCGCTGGCCGGCGGGGTGGCGCTGATGGCGCAGCCCGGCATGTTCTCCGAGTTCTCCCGGCAGGGCGGGCTCGCCCCGGACGGGCGGTGCAAGGCGTTCGCCGCCGGCGCGGACGGCACCGGCTGGTCCGAGGGCGTGGGAATGCTGCTGGTGGAGCGCCTGTCCGACGCCCGGCGCAACGGGCACCGGGTGCTCGCCGTGGTGCGCGGCTCCGCGATCAACCAGGACGGCGCGTCCAACGGGCTGACCGCCCCGAACGGCCCGTCGCAACAGCGGGTGATCCGGCAGGCCCTGGAGAACGCGCGGCTGACCCCGGCCGACGTGGACGCCGTCGAGGCGCACGGCACCGGCACCACCCTCGGCGACCCCATCGAGGCGCAGGCGGTGCTGGCCACCTACGGGCAGGACCGCGCCGGCGGGGAGCCGCTCTGGCTCGGCTCCATCAAGTCCAACATCGGTCACTCGCAGGCCGCGGCGGGTGTGGCCGGCGTGATCAAGATGGTGCTGGCGATGCGGCACGGCATGCTGCCGCCGACCCTGCACGTGGACGAGCCGTCCCCCCACGTCGACTGGAGCACCGGGGCGGTCGCCCTGCTCACCGACGCGCGGCCGTGGCCGGCGGTGGAGCGGCCGCGCCGGGCGGCGGTGTCGTCGTTCGGCATCAGCGGCACCAACGCGCACACCATCATCGAGCAGGCGCCCGACGAGGCGGCCCCGGCGGCGCCCCCGCCGGCCGGGGACCTTCCCGGCCTGGTCGGGCCTGCCGCCGTGCCCCTGCCGGTGTCCGGCAGGAGCCCTCTCGCGCTCCGGGCGCAGGCCGCCCGCCTCGGCGAGCTGCTCGCCGGCGACGCCGCGCCGGAGCCGCTCGACCTCGGGTTCTCCCTGGCCACCCAGCGGGCCCACCACCCGTACCGCGCGGTCGTCGTGGCCGCCGACCGCGACGACGCGGTCACCCGACTGGCCGCCCTGGCCTCCGCCGACAGCTCGCCGGCCGGCGTTGACGCCGCGCCGAAGGTCGTCTTCGTCTTCCCCGGCCAGGGCTCCCAGTGGAAGGGGATGGCGCTGGACCTGCTGGAGACCTCGCCGGTCTTCCGGCAGCGGATGGGGGAGTGCGCCGAGGAACTTTCCCGGCTGGTGGACTGGTCCCTCGAGGACGTGCTGCGGGAGGCGCCCGGTGCGCCGCCCCTGGACCGGGTGGACGTGGTCCAGCCCGTGCTCTTCTCCGTCATGGTGTCCCTCGCGCAGCTCTGGCGCTCGTGCGGCATCGAACCGGCCGCCGTCGTCGGGCACTCGCAGGGGGAGCTCGCCGCCGCCTGCGTCGCCGGCGCGCTGACCCTCGCCGACGCGGCGCGGCTCGTCGTGGCGCGCAGCCGCGGCCTGCTGGCGATCGCCGGCCGGGGCGGCATGGTCTCCGTCCCGCTCCCGGCCGCCGACACCGAGCAGCTCATCGCGCCGTGGCGGGGGAGCCTCTCCGTCGGCGCCCTCAACGGCGCCGCCGTGACCGTGGTGGCCGGCGACTCGTCGTCGGTCGCCGAGCTGCTCGCGCACTGCGCCGAGCGCGGCATCCGCGCCCGGCGGGTCGCCGTCGACTTCGCGGCCCACAGCGGCCACGTCGACGCGATCCGCGACGACGTGATCACCGGGTTCGGCACCGTCGACCCGCGGTCCACCACCGTGGCCTTCCACTCCACCGTCACCGGCGGGCTGATCGACACCGCCGAACTCGACGCGGACTACTGGTACCGCAACCTGCGTGAGACCGTCCGGCTCGCGCCGGTCGTGGACCAGCTGATCGACCAGGGCTTCCGGGCCTTCGTCGAGGTCAGCCCGCACCCCGTGCTCAAGGTGGCCGTCCAGGACTCCCTCGACCGGGCCACCGGCGTGGGCGTGGTGGTGGGCTCGTTGCGCCGCGACGAGAACGGGCCGCACCAGCTGCTGGCCAACCTCGGCGACCTGCACGTCGCCGGTGTGCCCGTCGACTGGGCGCGGGTGTTCGCCGGCTCCGGCGCCGCCCCGGTCGACCTGCCCACGTACGCCTTCCAGCGGGACCGGTTCTGGCCGGCGGTCGACCGCTCCGCGGCCGGCGACGTGTCGGGCGCGGGGCTGGGCGCGGCCGGACACGGACTGCTCGGCGCGGCGGTGCGCCTCGCCGGCGACGACGAGGTCGTGCTGACCGGCCGGCTGTCGGCGTCGACGCACCCCTGGCTGGCGGACCACGTGGTCGGCGGCGCGCTGGTGCTGCCGGGCACCGCCCTGGTCGAACTCGCGGTACGCGCCGGCGACGAGGTCGGCGCCTCCCGGGTCCGGGAGCTGACCGTCGCCGCGCCGCTGGTGCTGCCGAACTCGGGCGCGGTCCGCGTGCAGGTGCGCGTCGGCGCGGCCGACGGCTCCGGCGCCCGGCCCGTGACGGTGCACTCGCAGCCCGACGGCGACCCCGAGGACGCGTGGACGCGGCACGCCGACGGCCTGCTGGAGCAGGCCGCCGACGAGCCGACCGTGGGCCCCTGGCCGCCCACCGGGGGCACCGAGGTGGACCTCGCCGGCTGGTACCCGGCGCTCGCGGAGCACGGCCTGGCCTACGGGCCGGCGTTCCGGGGCCTGCGGCGGCTGTGGACCGCCAGCGACGAGGCGTACGCCGAGGTCGCCCTGCCGGACGAGGCGGCCGGCGACGCCGCCGCCTTCGCCGTGCACCCGGCGCTGCTGGACGCCGCACTGCACCCCGTCGGGCTGCTGCTGACCGAGCGGACCGGCGGACCGCGCGTGCCGTTCGCGTTCGAGGGCGTGCAGGTGCACGCGTCCGGCGCCAGGGCGCTGCGGGTACGGCTGACCCGGGCGGGCTCGCGCGTGCGGCTGGTGGCCGGCGACGAGTCCGGCGCGCCGGTGGTGTCCGTCGAGTCACTCGCCCTGCGGGAGATGACCGCCACCACCGGCGCGGAGACCGCGGAGCGGTCGCTGTTCGAGGTGACGTGGCAGCCCGAGCCGGTCACCCCGGCGCGGGACGTCGCCGGCTGGGCGCTGCTCGGCGACGGGGACGCCCCGGCGGGCCTGGCCACGCCGGTGTTCCCGGGCGTCGACGAACTGACCGCGGCGGTCTCGGCCGGATCGGTCGAGGCGCCCCGCGCGCTGGTCCTCCCGGTCCACGCCGGTACGCCGGAGGGCGACCTGCCCGACCTCGTCCGTACGGCCACCGCCCGGGTCCTGGCCGTGGTGCGCTCCTGGCTGGAGAGCGACGCCCTGGCCGACACGACGCTGGTGGTGCTGACCCGTGGCGCCGTGGTGGCCACCCCGGCCGACTCGGTGCGGGACCTGCCCGGCGCGGCGGTCTGGGGTCTGCTGCGTTCCGCGCAGTCGGAGCACCCGGGGCGGATCGTCCTCGCCGACGTCGACGGCGAGCTCACCTCCGCCACCCTCGCCGTGCTGGCCGCCGTGGCCGAGGACCCGTCGACCACCGGCGGCCAGGTGGCCGTGCGCGGCGACGAGGTCCGTACCCCTCGCCTGGGCCGGCCCGCCGGTCCGGCCGCCGACGAACTCGTCCCGCCGGCCGGGCTGTGGCGGGTCGGAGCGGTGAGCCCCGGCACCCTGGACGGCGTCGGCATGGTGCCCGCCACGGCCGTCGCCCTGGACGCCGGTCAGGTACGCATCGCCGTGCGGGCCGCCGGGATGAACTTCCGTGACGTGCTGATCGGCCTGGGGATGTACCCGGATCCGGCCGCGGTGATGGGCAGCGAGGGCGCGGGCGTCGTGGTCGAGGTCGGTCCCGGCGTGACCGACCTGGCGCCCGGCGACCGGGTGCTCGGCATGTTCGAGCCCGCCTTCGCCCCCGAGGTGATCGCCACCCGCGACCTCGTCGCGAAGATCCCCGACGGCTGGTCCTTCGCCCAGGCCGCGTCCGTGCCGGTGGTGTTCCTGACCGCGTACTACGCGCTGCGCGACCTGGCCGATCTGCGGGCCGGTGAGTCGGTGCTCATCCACAACGGCGCGGGTGGCGTGGGCATGGCCGCCATCCAGCTCGCCCGGCACTGGGGCGCGACGGTGTACGCCACCGCCAGCCCCGGCAAGTGGGGGGTGCTGCGGGGCCTGGGGGTGGCCGAGGAGCGGATCGCGTCGTCGCGGACCACGGAGTTCGAGCAGGTCTTCGGTGTGGTCACCGGCGGTGCCGGCGTGGACGTGGTGCTCGACGCGTTGGCCGGTGAGTTCGTCGACGCGTCGCTGCGGCTGCTGCCGCGCGGCGGCCGGTTCGTGGAGATGGGCAAGGCCGACCTGCGCGACCCGGACGTGGTCGCCGAACGGCACCCGGGCGTGACCTACCGCGCGTTCGATCTCAACGAGGCCGGGCACCGGCGCATCGGCGAGATGCTCACCGAGCTGCTCACCCTCTTCGCGCAGGGCGCGCTGCGGCCGCTGCCCGTACGGGCGTGGGACGTGCGCCAGGCCCGGCAGGCGCTGCGGCACATGAGCCAGGCCCGGCACATCGGCAAGGTCGTCCTGCGGGTGCCCGCCCCCGCCGACCCGGACGGCACCGTGCTCATCACCGGCGCCGGCGGCGCCCTCGCCGGCGTGTTCGCCCGGCACCTCGTCACCACCGGTCAGGCCCGGCACCTCCTGCTGGCCTCCCGGCGTGGCCCCGAGCAGTACCGGGACCTGGTCGAGGAGCTGACCCGCGCCGGCGCCCGGGTCACCGTCGGCACCGCCGACGTGGCCGACCCCGCGCAGGTGACCCGGCTGCTGGAGCTGGTCGAGCCGGCGCACCCGCTGACCGCGGTGATCCACACCGCCGGGGTGATCGCCGACGCGACCATCGGCTCGCTCGACGCGCCGGCCCTGCACACCGTGCTGACGCCGAAGGTGGACGCCGGCTGGGCGCTGCACGAGGCGACCCGGCACCTGGACCTGGCCGCGTTCGTGCTGTTCTCCTCGGTGGCGGCCACCCTCGGCTCGCCGGGGCAGGGCAACTACGCGGCCGCCAACGCGTTCCTCGACGCCCTCGCCCGGCACCGCCACGAGCAGGGCCTGCCCGCCACCAGCCTCGCCTGGGGACTCTGGGCCACCAGCAGCGCCATGACCGCCCACCTGGGCGGCACCGAACACCGTAAGGCGATCCGCGCCACCAGCGCCCCGCTGACCGACCAGCAGGGCGTGGCGCTCTTCGACCTGGCGCGGCAGCGCGGCAACGCGCACCTCGTCCTCATGAACCTGCCGCCGGCAGCGTCGCGACCGACCGGCCAGACCGTGCCCAGCCTGCTGCGCGACGTGGTCCGGGCCAGCGGGCCGGCCCGGCGCGCGGTGGGCCGTGGCCCGGCGGACACCGCCTCGGTGCGGGACCGGCTGGCGATGCTCAGCCCGGCGGAGCGGCGCTCCCACCTGCTCGACCTGGTGGCCGCCAGCGTGGCCGCCGTGCTCGGGCACCGCTCGGCGGAGACCGTCGACGCCCAGCGCGCCTTCAAGGAGCTGGGCTTCGACTCGCTCACCTCGGTGGAACTGCGCAACCGACTGTCGGCCGCGACCGGGTTGCGGCTGCCCGCGACCGTGGCGTTCGACTACCCGACCCCGGTCGTGCTCGCCGAGTTCCTCGACCGGGAACTCGGCGGCGCGGCGGCCGTGGACCGCCCCGCCGCGGTCGGCACCGCCGCCGCCCTCGACGAGCCGATCGCCATCATCGGCATGGCCTGCCGGTTCCCCGGCGACGTGCAGACCCCCGAGCAGCTCTGGGACGTGGTCACCGCCGGCGCCGACGTCATCTCACCCTTCCCGACCGACCGGGGCTGGAACCTCGACGACCTGCGCGTCGGCGGCGAGGACGGCGGCGCCGTACCGCGCCAGGGCGGCTTCCTCCACGACGCCGCGCAGTTCGACGCCGCCTTCTTCGGGATCTCCCCCCGCGAGGCCCTCGCGATGGACCCGCAGCAGCGGCTGCTGCTGGAGACGTCCTGGGAGGCCTTCGAACGCGCCGGGATCGACCCCCACACGGCGCGGGGCAGCAGCACCGGCGTCTACGTCGGCCTCATCTACCACGACTACGCCTCCCAGGCCGCCGGCACCGACGACGAACTGGGCGGCCACGTCGGCAACGGCAGCGCCGGCAGTGTCGCCTCGGGCCGGATCTCGTACCTGTTCGGCCTGGAGGGCCCTGCCGTCACCGTCGACACCGCCTGCTCGTCGTCGCTGGTGGCGCTGCACCTGGCCACCCAGGCGCTGCGCCAGGACGAGTGCCGGCTCGCGCTCGCCGGCGGGGTGAGCGTCATGTCCACCCCCGGCATGCTCACCGAGTTCTCCCGGCAACGCGGCCTGTCGCCCGACGGGCGGTGCAAGGCGTTCGGCGCGGGCGCGGACGGCACCGGCTTCGCCGAGGGCGTCGGCATGCTCCTGCTGGAGCGCCTCTCCGACGCGCAGCGCAACGGCCACCGCGTCCTCGCCGTCGTACGCGGCAGCGCGGTGAACCAGGACGGCGCCAGCAGCGGCCTGACCGCGCCGAACGGCCCCGCCCAGCAGCGGGTGATCCGGCAGGCGCTGGCCAACGCCCGGCTCGCCACCACCGACGTGGACGCCGTCGAGGCGCACGGCACCGGCACCGCACTCGGCGACCCGATCGAGGCGCAGGCGCTGCTGGCCACGTACGGGCAGGGCCGGCCGCAGGACCGGCCGCTGTGGCTGGGTTCGGTCAAGTCGAACATCGGCCACGCCCAGGCTGCGGCCGGGGTCGCCGGCGTGATCAAGATGGTGTTGGCGATGCGGCACGGCATGCTGCCGCCGACCCTGCACGCCGAGAAGCCGTCCCCGCACATCGACTGGACGGCCGGTTCGGTCGCCCTGCTCACCGAGGCGCGGCCGTGGCCGGCCGCCGACCGGCCCCGCCGTGCCGCGGTGTCGTCGTTCGGCATCAGCGGCACCAACGCGCACACCATCATCGAGCAGGCCCCGGAGCCCGTCCCGGCGCAGGCCGCACCGCCCGCCACGGGCGTCCCCGGCGACCTCGTCGCCTGCGTCCTCTCGGCCCGCGACGACGCCGCCCTGCGCGAGCAGGCACGCCGGCTGCGGATCCTGGTCGACGACGAGCCGGACCTGACCGTCGCCGACGTGGGCCGGGCGCTCGCCACCGCCCGGACCGCGTTCGAGCACCGCGCGGTGCTGCTGCCTTGCGACCGCGACGGACTGCTCGCCGCCCTCGGCGCGCTGGCCGACGACGAGCCCTCGGCCGCCGTCGTGCGGGGGGTCGCCCGCAGCGGCCGGACCGCCGTCCTCTTCTCGGGGCAGGGGGCGCAGCGCGCCGGCATGGGTCGCGAGTTGTACGCGGCCTTCCCGGTCTTCGCCGCCGCCCTGGACGAGGTGTGCGGCCACCTGGACCCGCTGCTGCCGCGCCCCTTGCGGGAGGTGCTGTTCGCCGCCGAGGGCTCCGCCGAGGCGGGACTGCTGGACCAGACGGTGTTCACCCAGGCGGGGCTGTTCGCCGTCGAGGTGGCGCTGTTCCGGCTGGTCGAGTCGCTCGGGGTCGTACCGGATCTGGTGGCCGGGCACTCCATCGGCGAGGTGGCCGCCGCCCACGTCGCCGGCCTGTTCAGCCTCGCCGACGCGTGCGCGCTGGTCGCGGCGCGTGGCCGGCTGATGCAGGCGCTGCCCGCCGGCGGGGGCATGCTGGCCGTGGCCGCCGACGAGGCCGCGGTGGCCGGGTCGCTCGCGGGCCTGACCGACCGGGTCGGCGTCGCGGCGGTGAACGCCCCGGCGGCCGTGGTGGTCTCCGGTGCCGTCGAGGCCCTGGACGAGGTGGAGCGGGTCTGGCAGGAGCGGGGCGTCCGTACCCGCCGGCTGACCGTCAGCCACGCGTTCCACAGCCCGCTGATGGAGCCGATGCTGGCCGAGTTCCGGCAGGTGCTCGACGGGCTGACGTTCCACTGGCCCGTCCTGCCGATCGTGTCGAACCTGACCGGTCAGGTCGCGGACCCCGACGAGATCGGCACCCCCGACTACTGGGTCCGGCACGTCCGGGAGACCGTCCGGTTCGCCGACGGGGTCGCAAGCCTGCGCGAGCGCAACGTCCGTACGTTCCTGGAACTGGGCCCCGACGCGGTGCTCGCCGGCATGGTGGGCGCCTGCCTGCCGGACGACGGGACCGCCCCGCCGGCGACGGTCGTGGCGACGCTGCGCCCCGGCCGGCCCGAACCGGCGTCGCTGGTCACCGCGCTGGCGCAGCTGTACGCGCACGGCGTGCCGGCCACCTGGACCGCCCTCCTGCCGGCCGGGACCCGCCCGGTCGACCTGCCGACGTACCCGTTCCAGCGGCAGCGCTTCTGGCCGGCCGTGGGGCGGCTGCGCGCCGGTGACGTCAGCGGCGCCGGCCTCGGCGTTGCGGAGCACGGGCTGCTCGGCGCGGCGGTGGACCTGGCCGGCGACGACGAGGTCGTGCTGACCGGTCGGATCTCCCTGACCACGCACTCCTGGCTGGCCGACCACGTGGTCTCCGGCGTCACGCTGGTCCCGGGTACGGCGCTGGTGGAGTTGGCCGTACGCGCCGGCGACGAGGTGGACCTGCCCCGGCTGCGCGACCTGACGGTCCTGGTGCCGCTGCTGCTCCCCGAGTCCGGCGCCGTACGGATCCAGGTGCGGGTGTCCGCGTCGGAGTCGCCGCAGCGCCCCGTCGCCGTCTACTCCCGCCCCGACGACGACCCCGAGGCCGGCTGGACCCGGCACGCGGAGGGCGTGCTCGAACCGGCGACGGCCGACGAGCCGCGGACGGCCGCCGCCTGGCCGCCCGCCGACGCCGCCGAGGTGGACCTGGCCGGCTGGTACCCGGCGCTGCTCGGGCACGGCCTGGCGTACGGCCCGGTGTTCCAGGGGCTGCGCCGGGTGTGGACCGGCGGTGACGACGTGTACGCCGAGGTGGTGCTGCCGGACGAGGCGGCGACGGAGGCGGCACGCTTCGGCGTGCACCCGGCGCTGCTGGACGCCGCTCTGCACCCGATCGGGCTGCTGCCCGGCACGGAGGAGTCGGGCGGGCCGCGCGTGCCGTTCGCGTTCGAGGGCGTGCAGGTGCACGCCTCGGGCGCGGGGCTGTTGCGGGTGCGGTTGACGCGGAACGGTTCCGGGGTGCGGCTGACCGCCTTCGACGAGGCGGGCGCGCCGGTGGTGTCGGTGGACTCCCTCGTCCTGCGGGAGCTGACCGGCGTGGCCGCCGCGAGCGCGGCGTCCCGCTCGCTGTTCGAGGTGGCCTGGCAGGCCGAGGAGGCCGAACCGGTCGACGACGCGTCGGGCTGGGCGGTGCTGGGCGGGCCGGCCCTGCCGGGCGTCCCCGGCGGTCCCTCCGCCGAGACGATCAGCCAGTTGCGGGCCGCGATCGACGCCGGCATCGCGCCACCGCGCCTGCTGCTGTTCACGCCGCCGGCCGCGCACGACGACGCCGACCCGGCGCAGGCCGTACGCGCGGTGACCTCCGACGTGCTGGGCCTGGTGCAGGCCTGGCTGGCCGTCGACGCGCTGGCGGACTCGAAGCTCGTGGTGGTGACCCGGGGCGCGGTGGCCGTCCGCGACGAGGACCGGGTGACGGACCTCGCGGGTGCGGCCGTGTGGGGTCTGCTGCGCGCGGCGCAGTCGGAGCACCCGGGCCGCATCGTGCTGGCCGACGTCGCCGACGCGATGAACCCCGGCGTGCTGGGCATCCTGGCGCACTTCGCCGCGGACCCGGCCGGCGGCCAGCTGGCCGTCCGCTCCGGCGAGGTGTTCGTGCCGCGCCTGGTGCGCGCGGTTGCCCCGGCATCGGCGCAGGCGCCGGTCGTGGGTGACGGCGCGGTGCTGGTGACCGGTGGTACGGGTGCGTTGGGCGCGTTGGTGGCGGAGCACCTGGTGTCGGTCCACGGCGTGCGCTCTCTCGTGCTGGTGTCGCGGCGTGGCCCGGAGGCCGCCGGTGCGGGCGAGCTGTCGGAGCGGCTGACGGCGCTTGGCGCCGCCGTGCGGATCGTCGCGTGCGACGTGACGGACCGGGAGCAGGTGTCCGCTCTGGTCGGTGAGGTCGTTGCCGACGGCCGGTTGGCGGGTGTGGTGCACACGGCCGGTGTCCTGGACGACGGGGTGATCGAGCGGGTCACCGATGAGCGTCTTGCGGGGGTGTTGGCGCCGAAGGTGTCGGCGGGTTGGTTCCTGCACGAGGCGACGGCGTCGCTGGACCTGGACTTGTTCGTGGTGTTCTCGTCGGTGGCGGGGGTGTTGGGTTCGCCGGGGCAGTCGGCGTACGCGGCGGGTAACGCGTTCCTGGACGGGTTGGCGGGGTACCGGCGGCAGCTGGGTCTGCCGGCGGTGAGCCTCG
Source organism: Micromonospora sp. ZG13 (assembly GCF_059359355.1). Classification (NCBI taxonomy): domain Bacteria; kingdom Bacillati; phylum Actinomycetota; class Actinomycetes; order Micromonosporales; family Micromonosporaceae; genus Micromonospora; species Micromonospora sp. ZG13. The sequence goes on along the minus strand of NZ_JCADBQ010000027.1, from coordinate 12,120 downwards.
CGTGGGGCATGTGGGACACCGCCGGCATGGCCGCGTCGATCGGCGGCAACGACCGGGCCCGGACGGCGCGTGCCGGACTCCGGCCGATGAACGCCCGCACCGGGTTGGAGCTGTTCGACGCCGCGGTGGGCGCGGAGCGGGCGGTGCTCGTGCCGGCCGCGATCGACGTACCCGCGCTGCGGGCGGCGGCCTCCGGCGCGGTCGTACCGCCGATGCTGCGCAACCTGGTCGACGTGGCGACGACCCGCCGCCGCGCCGGGCAGGGCACCGGCGGCTGGGCCGACCGGCTCGCCGGCCTCGGCGCCGAGGACGGCCTCGCGCAGGTCGACCAGCTGATCCGGGGCCTGGTCGCGCAGGTGCTCGGGCACGGCGGCGCCGAGGCGGTGCCGGCCGACCGCGCGTTCAAGGACCTGGGCTTCGACTCGCTGACCGCCGTTGAGCTGCGCAACCGGGTGAACGGCGCGACCGGCCTGCGCCTCACCTCGACCCTGGTGTTCGACTACCCGTCCCCGCAGGTCCTGGCGGCCCACGTGTACGCGGAACTCGCCGGCACCCGGCCCGGCACCGTCGCGCCCGACGAGGCGACGGCCGGCGACGCCGACGAGCCGATCGCGATCGTCGGCATGGCCTGCCGCTACCCCGGCGGGGTGGAGTCTCCCGACGAGCTGTGGAAGCTGGTCAGCACCGGCGGGGAGGGCATCGGGGAGTTCCCGGCCGACCGGGGCTGGGACCTGGAGTCGCTGTACGACCCGGACCCCGACCACGCCGGCACCTCGTACACCCGGCACGGCGGCTTCCTGTACGGCGCGGCGGAGTTCGACCCCGGCTTCTTCGGGATCTCGCCGCGCGAGGCCCTGGCGATGGATCCGCAGCACCGCCTGCTGCTGGAGGCGTCGTGGGAGACGTTCGAGTCGGCGGGCCTGGACCCGTCGGGCCTGCGGGGCAGCCGGACCGGCGTGTTCGCGGGCGTCATCTACCACGACTACTCGACGCGGCTGATGGAGACACCCGAGGTCGAGGGCTACATCGGCACGGGCAACTCGGGCAGCGTGCTGTCGGGCCGGGTGGCGTACACCTTCGGCCTGGAGGGCCCGGCGGTCACCGTCGACACGGCGTGCTCGTCGTCGCTGGTGGCCCTGCACCTGGCCGTGCAGGCGTTGCGCAGCGGTGAGTGCGACCTCGCGCTGGCCGGCGGCGTGACGGTGATGGCGACGCCGGGGACGTTCGTGGAGTTCTCGCGGCAGCGGGGTCTGTCTGCCGACGGCCGGTGCAGGTCGTTCGCCGCGTCGGCCGACGGCACGGGCTGGTCCGAGGGCGTCGGTGTGCTGCTGGTGCAGCGCCTCTCCGACGCGCGCCGCGAGGGCCGGCGGATCCTGGCGGTCGTACGCGGCAGCGCCGTGAACCAGGACGGCGCGTCGAACGGTCTGACGGCGCCGAACGGCCCGTCGCAGCAGCGGGTGATCCGCCAGGCGCTCGCGTCGGCGCGGCTCTCCGCCGCCGACGTGGACGTGGTCGAGGCGCACGGCACGGGCACGACGCTGGGCGACCCGATCGAGGCGCAGGCCGTGCTGGCCACCTACGGGCAGGACCGGCAGGGCCGGGAGCCGCTGTGGCTCGGCTCCATCAAGTCGAACATCGGCCATGCCCAGGCCGCGGCCGGCGTCGCGGGTGTGATCAAGATGGTCATGGCGATGCGGCACGGTCTCGTGCCGCCGACCCTGCACGTGGACGAGCCGTCTCCGCACATCGACTGGACGGCCGGGGCGGTCGCCCTCGCCACCGAGCCCACGCCGTGGCCGCAGGTGGACCGGCCGCGTCGGGCGGCGGTGTCGTCGTTCGGCATCTCCGGCACCAACGCCCACGTGATCATCGAACAGCCGCCCGCCGAGGTGGTCGAGGGCGAGATCGTCGCCGACGATGTGCCGCCGGTGGCGCCGGTGCTGCTGTCCGCCCGCGACGCGGCCGGGCTGTCGGCGCAGGCCGGCCGGTGGGCGCGCTGGCTGTCGGCGGACGGGCAACTGCGCGCGGTGGACGTGGCGTGGTCGTCCGTGGTGTCGCGGTCGGCGTTGGAGTACCGGGCGGTCGTGTCCGGTACGAGCCGGGACGAGCTGCTGGCGGGCCTCACGGCGGTGGCGTCGGGCGAGCCCTCCGGGACCGTCGTGACCGGTTCCGCCGCCGCGCGCGGACAGCTCGCGCTGCTCTTCTCGGGTCAGGGCGCGCAGCGCGCGGGGATGGGTCGGGAGTTGTCGGCCGGGTTCCCGGTGTTCGCCTCCGCCCTCAAGGAGGTGTGCGCGCACCTGGATCCGTTGCTGCCGCGTCCGTTGCGGGAGGTGCTGTTCGCGTCGGCGGGTTCCGCCGAGGCGGGGTTGCTGGATCAGACCGTCTTCACGCAGGCGGGGCTGTTCGCGGTCGAGGTGGCGCTGTTCCGGCTGGTGGAGTCGTTCGGGATCGTGCCGGACATGCTGGCCGGTCACTCGATCGGCGAGATCACGGCCGCGCATGTCGCGGGCGTGTTGTCCCTGGCGGACGCGTGTCAGCTCGTGGCCGCGCGGGGTCGGTTGATGCAGGCGCTACCCGCCGGCGGCGGGATGCTCGCGGTGGCGGCCGACGAGGCGGCGGTGGTCGAGTCGATCGCGGGCCTGGGTGCGTGGGTCGGCATCGCCGCCGTCAACGGGCCGGCGGCCGTGGTGGTTTCCGGCGCCGTCGAGGCCCTCGACGAGGTGGAGCGGGTCTGGCGGGAGCGGGGTGTGCGGACGCGCCGGTTGACGGTGAGTCACGCGTTCCACAGCCCGTTGATGGAGCCGATGCTCGACGAGTTCCGTGCGGTCCTGGACGGGTTGACCTTTGCCGCGCCGATGCTGCCGATCGTGTCGAACGTGACCGGTGTGCTGGCCGGCGACGAGATCCGTACGGCCGGGTACTGGGTGCGGCACGTGCGTGAGGCGGTGCGCTTCGCCGACGGGATCGCGGCCCTGCGCGACGCCGGGGTGGACACGTTCCTGGAGGTCGGGCCGCAGAGCGTGTTGACCGCGATGGCGGCGGACGTGCTGCCCGACGACGAGGACGTGCTGGCCGTGGCCGTGCAGCGTCGGGACCGGCCGGAAGCGCAGGCGCTGCTGCACGCCCTGGCCGAGTTGCACGTGCACGGGGTGCCGGTGACCTGGCGGCCGTGGTTCGCCGATTCCGGCGCGCGGCGGGTCGACCTGCCCACGTACGCCTTCCAGCGGGAACGCTACTGGCCCGCGCCGTCGGGGCGGCCACGACAGACGGCCACCCACGGCGTCGACGCCGACTTCTGGGACGCGGTGGAACGCGCCGACCTGACCGCCCTCGCCGCGCAGTTCGGCGACGACGGCGCGGCCCTGGACGCCCTCACCCCGGCCCTGCCGGTCCTGTCGACCTGGCACCGGGCGCGTACGCGGCGGGCGGTCGTGGACGCGTGGTCGTACCGGGTCGGATGGAAGCGGACCGACATCACCGCCGATCCGGCGCGCCCGGGCGTGTGGCTGCTCGTGACGGCGGAGGACGACCTGACGGACGGCACCCGCGCGGAGGCGGCCACCAAGGCCCTCGCCGAGGTCGGCGCCGACGTGGTCCGGCTGACCGTCGACCCGGTCGGCACCGACCGGGCGGGACTCGCCCGCCGGCTGGCCGACGCGCTGGCCGACGGACCCGTCACCGGCGTGCTGTCCCTGCTCGGCCTCCGCGACCAGCCGCACCCCGCCCACCCGGCCGTACCGGTCGGGACGGCCGCCACGCTGCTGCTGCTCCAGGCCCTGCACGACACCGGGACGACGGCCCGGCTGTGGTGCCTGACCCAGGGCGCGGTCAGCACCGGCGACGGGGACGCCGTGCACGGCGTCGCCCAGAGCGGGTTGTGGGGCCTGGGGCTCGTGGCGGGCCTGGAACACCCCCAGCTCTGGGGCGGACTCGTGGACCTGCCCGAGCAGGTCGACGCGACGGCCTGGGACCGGGTGGCGCGGGTGGTGACCGGCGCCGGCGACGAGGACCAGCTGGCCGTACGTCCCTCCGGGGTGTTCGTCCGCCGACTGGTCCGTGCGGCACCCGCCGCCCCCGACACGGCGGAGCGGTGGCGGCCGTCCGGCACGGTGCTGATCACCGGTGGTACCGGCGCTCTGGGCGCCCACGTCGCCCGGTGGGCGGCGGCCAACGGGGCCGCGCACGTCGTGCTGACCAGCCGTCGGGGCGAGCGCGCCCCCGGGGCGGCGGAGCTGCGCGAGGATCTGACCGCGCAGGGCGTACGGGCGTCGGTCGTGGCCTGCGACGTGGCCGACCGCGACCAGGTGGCGGCACTGCTGGCCCGGCTGGACGAGGACCCCGCGCCGTTGACGGCCGTGGTCCACGCGGCGGGTGCCGGCGAGCCCGGCCTGATCGCCGACACCGACCTGGCTGCGTTCGCCGGCGTGCTCGACGGCAAGGTGGCCGGCGCGGTGCACCTGGACGCGCTGCTCGGCGACCGGCCGTTGGACGCCTTCGTGCTGTTCGCCTCCATCGCCGGGGTGTGGGGCAGCGGCGGGCAGTCCGCGTACGCCGCCGGCAACGCCTTCCTGGACGCGCTGGCGGAGCAGCGTCGCGGACGGGGCCTGCCGGCGACGTCCGTGGCCTGGGGGCCGTGGGCCGACGGCGGCATGGCCACCGGCGAGGCCCAGCAGCTGCTGGCCCGGCGCGGCCTGACCGCGATGGCACCGGCCGACGCCGTGCACGCCATGCGGTACGCCGTCGGCCTGCCCCGGGCGGCGCTGACCGTGGTGGACGTCGACTGGGCGGTCTTCGCCCCGGCGTACGCCTCGGCCCGCCCCCGGCCGCTGCTCGACGACGTCGCCGAGGCCCGCGAGGCGCTGCACGCCCAGGCCGGGGAGCAGCAGCCGGGCGGGGTCGCCGACGCCCTGCGGGAGCACCTGCTCACCCTGCCCCGGCCCGAGCGGGTCCGGCACCTGGTCGACCTCGTCCGTACCCACGCCTCCGCCGTGCTCGGCCACTCGGGCACGGACCGGGTCAAGCCGCAGCGCGCCTTCAAGGAACTCGGGTTCGACTCGCTGACGGCGGTCGAGCTGCGTAACCGACTGACCGGGGCCACCGGCCTGTCGCTGCCCGCGACCCTCGTCTTCGACTACCCGAACCCGGCCGTGCTCGCCGAGAACCTGCTCGACGGCCTGCTGCCCGAGGGGGCGCAGGCGGACGACGGCGACCCGGCGGAGGTGGCCGTCCGGCAGGCGCTCGCGGCGATCCCGCTGACCCGCCTGCGGGAGGCCGGGCTGCTGGACCTGCTGCTCAACCTCGCCGACGCCGACGGCGGCGATGGCGACGAGTCCACCGACGAGGCCCTGGACCTCGACGAGCTCGACACCGACGCCCTCGTCAGGCTGGCGCTTGATGGAACCGATTCCTGACCGTTGTCCCCAGTACGGAGCTCATGATGTCTACGTCCGCAGACAAGGTCGTCGAGGCGCTTCGCGCCTCGCTCAAGGAGACGGGCCGCCTCCGTCAGCTCAACCAGCAGCTGACCGCTGCCGCCCGGGAGCCCATCGCGATCGTCGCGATGTCCTGCCGCTACCCGGGCGGCGTCGCCAGCCCCGAGCAGCTCTGGGACCTGGTGGCCTCCGGCGGCGACGCCATCGGCGGCTTCCCGACCGACCGGGGCTGGGACCTGGACAACCTGTACGACCCGGACGCCGACCGGGCCGGCCGGTCCACCACCCGGGAGGGCGGCTTCCTCTACGACGCGGCCGACTTCGACGCCGAGTTCTTCGGCATCTCGCCCCGCGAGGCGATGGCGATGGACCCCCAGCAGCGGCTGCTGCTGGAGACGTCGTGGGAGGCGTTCGAGTACGCCGGGATCGCGCCCGCGTCCATGCGTGGGCAGAAGGTCGGCGTCTTCGTCGGCACCGCCGCCAACGGCTACGGGATGGGACCGCAGAGCGAGGCCGAGGGCACCGACGAGGGCTACCTGCTGACGGGTACGGCCACCAGCGTCGTGTCCGGGCGGATCGCGTACGCCCTCGGCCTGGAGGGCCCCGCGGTCACGGTCGACACGGCCTGCTCGTCGTCGCTGGTCGCCCTGCACCTGGCCTGCCAGGCGCTGCGGCAGGGCGACTTCGACCTGGCCCTGGCCGGCGGCGTGTGTGTCATGGCCACCCCCGGCCCCTTCGTGGGCTTCTCCCGGCAGCGGGGGCTCGCCCCCGACGGCCGGTGCAAGTCGTTCGCCGCCGCCGCCGACGGCACGGGCTGGTCCGAGGGCGTCGGCATCCTGCTGGTGGAGCGGCTGTCGGACGCCCAGCGCAAGGGGCACCCCGTCCTCGCCGTGATCGCCGGCAGCGCCGTCAACCAGGACGGCGCGTCCAACGGCCTCACCGCGCCCAACGGGCCGGCCCAGCAGCGGGTGATCCGCCAGGCCCTCGCGAACGCCCGGCTGACCACCGCCGACGTGGACGCCGTCGAGGCGCACGGTACCGGCACCGTCCTCGGCGACCCCATCGAGGCGCAGGCGCTGCTGGCCACGTACGGGCGGGACCGGCCCGCCGACCGGCCGCTGCTGCTCGGTTCGATCAAGTCGAACATCGGTCACAGCCAGTCCGCCGCGGGCGTGGCCGGCGTGATCAAGATGGTGATGGCGATGCGGCACGGGCTCGTGCCGTCCACCCTGCACGTGGACGAGCCGACGCCGAAGGTGGACTGGTCGGCCGGCGAGGTGTCGCTGGTGACCGAGGCCCGGCCGTGGCCGGTCACCGACCGTCCCCGCCGGGCGGCGGTGTCGTCGTTCGGCATCTCCGGCACGAACGCGCACACCATCCTGGAGGAACCGCCCGCCCCCGACGCCGACCAGCCCGCCGACGCCGACTCCGGCCCGGCCCCCGCCCTGCCGGCGGTGCCCGTGCTGCTGTCGGCCCGCTCCGGGGCCGCCCTCAGCGCGCAGGCGGGCCGCTGGGCCCGGTGGCTGGACGCCGACGAGACCCTCCGCACGGTGGACGTCGGCTGGTCGTCGGTGGTGTCGCGCTCCGCGCTGGAACACCGCGCGGTGCTCACCGCCACCGACCGCGAGGACCTGCTGGCCTCGCTGCGCGCCCTCGCCGCCGGCCAGCCGTCCGGCGCGGTCGTCGCCGGTCGGTCGGCCGACCGGGGCCCGCTCGCCGTGCTCTTCTCCGGTCAGGGCGCGCAGCGCGCCGGCATGGGCCGCGAGCTGTACGGGGAGTTCCCGGTCTTCGCCGCCGCCCTCGACGAGGTGTGCGCGCAGCTCGACCCGCTGCTGCCGCGTGCGCTGCGGGAGGTGCTGTTCGCTCCGGAGGGCTCCGCCGAGGCGGCGTTGCTGGACCGGACGGTGTTCACGCAGGCCGGCCTGTTCGCGGTCGAGGTGGCGTTGTTCCGGCTGGTGGAGTCGTTCGGGGTCGCGCCGGAGTTCGTGGGTGGTCATTCGATCGGTGAGGTGACGGCCGCGTATGTGGCCGGGGTGCTGTCGCTGGCCGACGCGTGTGCGCTGGTGGCGGCGCGGGGGCGGCTGATGCAGGCGCTGCCCTCGGGCGGCGGGATGCTGGCCGTCGCGGCTGCCGAGGCGGACGTGCTGGTCACGCTGGACGGGCTGGCCGACGTGGGGATCGCGGCGGTCAACGGGCCGACGGCGGTGGTGGTCTCCGGTGCCGTCGACGCGCTCGACGAGGTGGAGCGGGTCTGGCGGGAGCGGGGCGTACGCACGCGTCGGTTGACGGTGAGTCACGCGTTCCACAGCCCGTTGATGGAGCCGATGCTCGCGGAGTTCCGCGCCGTCCTCGACGGGTTGACGTTCGCGGCGCCGGCGCTGCCGCTCGTGTCGAACGTGACCGGGGCGCTGGCCGACGCCGACGAGATCCGTACGGCCGACTACTGGGTGCGCCACGTCCGCGACGCCGTCCGCTACGCCGACGGAATCACCGCGCTGCGGGCCGCAGGCGTCGACGCGTTCCTGGAGATCGGTCCGCGCAGCGTGCTGACCGCCATGACCCGGGACGCGCTCAGCGGGCAGGAACCGGCCGACGACGACACCCCGGTGATCGCCGTGCCCGTCCTGCGCGCCGACCGTCCCGAGGCGCGGGCCCTGCTCGCCGCCCTCGCCGAGCTGCACGTCAACGGGGTGCCCGTCGACTGGCCGGCCCTCTACTCCGGCGCGGGAGCGACCCCGGTCGCCCTGCCCACGTACGCCTTCCAGCGGCAGCGCTACTGGCCCGAGCAGATGCCGGTCTCGGTCACCGGCCCGGTCAGCCCGGACGTGGTGGACGTCGAGTTCTGGTCCGCCGTGGAGCGCTCCGACGTGGCGGCCCTCGCCGCGCAGCTCGGCGCCGACGGCGCGGCCCTGGACGTCCTGGCCCCGGCCCTGCCGGTCCTGTCGTCCTGGCGCAGGGCGCGGCTGCGGGACGCGGTCGTCGACGGCTGGTCGTACCGGGTGGTGTGGAAGCGGACCGCCGCCCCCGCGCCGGTCACCCCGTCGGGCCGCTGGCTGCTCGTGGCACCGGCCGACGACGCCGCCACGACCGACTGGGCCGAGGCGCTCGCGGGGGCACTGACCGCCGCCGGCGGCGAGGTGTCCCGGCTGGCGGTGGACCCGCTCGCCGAGCGCGACCAGGTGACGTCGCGGGTGGCCGAGGCCGTGGGGGACACCCCGTGTACCGGGATCGTCTCCCTGCTGGGCCTGCTGGAACAGCCGCACCCCGGCCAGCCGGCGGTGCCGCTCGGCACGGCCGCCACGATGACGCTGGTGCAGGCCCTGCACGCCGCCGACGTCGCGGCGCCACTGTGGATGCTCACCCGGGGCGCGGTCGGCACCGGGGACACCGACCCGGTGCGCAGCGTCGCCCAGGGCGGCCTGTGGGGCCTGGCCCGGGTCGCCGGGCTGGAACACCCGCAGCTCTGGGGCGGCCTGGTCGACCTGCCGGACGGCCCCGGGCGTGGTGACTGGGACCACCTGGTGGGCGTCCTGACCGGGGGCGGTCCCGAGGACCAGGTCGCCGTACGGCCCTCGGGCGTCTTCGTGCGGCGACTCGTGCGCGCCACGCCGGCGGCCGTGGGCACGGTCGAGCGCTGGCAGCCGTCGGGCACGGTGCTGATCACCGGTGGCACCGGGGCGCTCGGCGCCCACGTGGCCCGCTGGGTGGCGGCCAACGGCGCGGAGCACGTCGTGCTGACCAGCCGCCGGGGCGAGCACGCCCCCGGGGCGGCGGAGCTGCGCGACGAACTGACCGGGCTCGGCGCCCGGGTGACCCTGGTCGCCGCCGACATGGCCGACCGCGCCCGCGTCGAGGCGCTGCTGCGCGACGTCGACGCCGACCCGGCGCCGCTGACGGCGGTGGTGCACGCCGCCGGGGTGGGGCAGCTGACCATGCTGGCCGACACCGACCTCGTCGGGCTGGCCGAGGTGCTGGACGGCAAGATCGCCGGGGCCGTGCACCTGGACGAGCTGCTGGGCGACCGGCCGCTCGACGCGTTCGTGCTCTTCTCCTCCATCGCCGGCATCTGGGGCAGCGGCGGACAGGCCGCGTACGCCGCCGGCAACGCCTTCCTCGACGCCCTCGCCGAGCGGCGCCGCGCCCGCGGCCTGGCCGCCACCGCCGTGGCCTGGGGACCCTGGGCCGACGGCGGCATGGCCAGCGGCGAGGGGCAGGAACTGCTGGCCCGCCGCGGCCTCAGCCCGATGTCCCCGGCCCAGGCCGTGTACGCGCTGCGCAGCGCCGTCGGCCGCGCCGTGCCGTCGGTGACCGTGGCGGACGTCGACTGGTCCCTGTTCACCCCGGCGTTCGCCGCCGCCCGCGCCCGCCCCCTGCTCGACGACATCGCCGAGGCGCGCGACGCCCTGCGCGTCGTCGACGGGCAACCGGAGGACACCGCCGGCGGCGGGCTGCGCCAGCACCTGCTGACGCTGCCCCGCGCCGAGCAGGACCGCCACCTGACCGACCTCGTACGCACGCACACCGCCGCCGTGCTCGGCCACTCCGGCACCGAACTGGTCAAGGCCAACCGGGCCTTCAAGGAGCTGGGCTTCGACTCACTGACCGCCGTCGAGCTGCGCAACCGGCTCGGCGCCGCCACCGGCCTCACCCTGCCCACCACCCTGGTCTTCGACTACCCGAACCCGGCCGCCCTCGCCGACCACCTGGCGGCGACGCTGCGCCTGCACGAGGTCGAGACCGTCACCGCCTGGGGCCCCGCCGGGCCGGTGGACGACGACCCGATCGTCATCGTCGGCATGAGCTGCCGCTACCCGGGCGGCGTGGCCAACCCGGACGACCTGTGGAACCTCGTCGCCACCGGGCGCGACGGGATCAGCGGCTTCCCCGAGGACCGGCACTGGGACATGGGTCGGCTGCTGGCCGTCGACGCCGACGGGCAACCCGTCTCGCACACCCGCGAGGGCGGCTTCGTCGACGGCGCCACCACGTTCGACCCGGGCTTCTTCGGCATCTCGCCGCGCGAGGCGGTCGCCATGGACCCGCAGCAGCGCCTGCTGCTGGAGGCGTCCTGGGAGGCCATGGAGCAGGCCGGCATCGACCCGGACGAGCTGCGCGGCAGCCGTACCGGCGTCTTCGTGGGCGCCTCCCCGTCGGGCTACGGCACCACCGACACCCCGGCCGAGCTGGCGGGCTATCAGCTCACCGGCGGCGCGCACAGCGTCATCTCCGGCCGGGTGTCGTACACCTTCGGGCTGGAGGGCCCGGCGGTGACCGTCGACACCGCCTGCTCGTCGTCCCTGGTGGCGGTGCACCTCGCCGCCCAGGCGCTGCGCGGCGGCGAGTGCGACATGGCGCTGGCCGGCGGCGTCACCGTCATGGTGACCCCGGGCGCCTTCGTCGAGTTCTCCCGCCAGGGCGGCCTCGCCCCGGACGGGCGCTGCAAGTCCTTCGCCGCCGACGCCGACGGCACCGGCTGGTCGGAGGGCGTCGGCGTGCTGCTGGTCCAGCGGCTCTCCGACGCCCGGCGGCAGGGCCGTCAGGTGCTCGCCGTGATCGCCGGCAGCGCCGTCAACCAGGACGGCGCGTCCAACGGCCTCACCGCCCCCAACGGGCCGGCCCAGCAGCGGGTGATCCGCCAGGCCCTGGCGAACGCCCGGCTGACCACGGCCGACGTGGACGCCGTCGAGGCGCACGGCACGGGAACGACGCTCGGCGACCCCATCGAGGCGCAGGCCCTGCTGGCCACCTACGGCCAGGGCCGCCCCGCCGACCGGCCGCTGCTGCTCGGCTCGATCAAGTCGAACATCGGCCACAGCCAGGCCGCGGCCGGCGTCGCCGGCATGATCAAGATGGTGCAGGCGATGCGGTACGGCCTGCTCCCGCAGACCCTGCACCTCGACGAGCCGACCCCCCACGTGGACTGGTCCGCCGGCGCGGTGTCCCTGCTGGCCGAGGCGCGCCCCTGGCCGGCGGTGGACCGGCCGCGCCGGGCCGCCGTGTCGTCGTTCGGCATCAGCGGTACGAACGTCCACCTGATCCTGGAGCAGCCGCCCGCGCCGGCCGACGCGGACGAGCCGGACACCGGCGACGAGCCGTCCCGGGCGCCGTCGGTGCTGCCGGTGCTGCTGTCGGCCCGCGACGCGGCCGGGCTGTCGGCGCAGGCCGACCGCTGGGCGGCGTGGCTGAGCGGGGGCGAGACCCCGCGTCCGCTGGATGTGGCGTGGTCGTCGGTGGCGTCGCGCTCCGTACTGGAGCACCGGGCGGTCGTGTCCGGGACGAGCCGCGAAGAGCTGCTGGCGGGCCTCGCAGCCGTGGCGGCGGGCGAGTCCTCGGCCGGCGTGGTCAGCGGCCCGGGCGGTCAGCGCGGCCAGCTCGCCCTGCTGTTCTCGGGTCAGGGTGCGCAGCGTGCGGGCATGGGTCGGGACCTGTACGCCGGTTTCCCGGTGTTCGCCGTCGCGCTCGACGAGGTGTGTGCGCAGCTCGATCCGCTGCTGCCGCGCCCGTTGCGGGAGGTGCTGTTCGCCGAGGCGGGCAGTGCCGAGGCGGAGCTGCTGGACCAGACCGTCTTCACCCAGGCCGGGTTGTTCGCGGTCGAGGTGGCGCTGTTCCGGCTGGTGGAGTCGTTCGGGGTCGTGCCGGACATGCTGGCCGGTCACTCGATCGGTGAGGTGACCGCCGCGCACGTGGC